>JBMOQB010000019.1:0-1583 GCA_049320585.1 Pseudomonadota bacterium
GTCGAGGACTTCGAAGCGCTGCTGCCGTGGAAACTCGATCCGGGCAGCTTGATGACGACGTCACTACGCTGAACCCCCGCCTGCGCAGAATGCGGAGGTCAAGACGGGGTTGGTGGAGCGCATACCGTGAATCGGTCGAAGCCGTGGCGATGGACATGTGGCCGGCCTTCGTTCGGGCGACGCGCGAAGCGATACCGAATGCCGATGAAAAGATCGTGTTCGACCGCTTCCACATCATGGGCAAGGTGGGTGATGCGGTGGACAAGGTTCGCCGGCGCGAACACTTCGCCTTGCTGCGCGATGGCAAGAACACGCTCACCGGCACGAAATACCACTGGCTTTATGCGCAGGAGAATGTGCCGGAGAGGCATCGCGACAGTTTTGCTGTCTTGCAGAACATGAATCTGAAAACAGCCAGAGCCTGGGCCATGAAAGAACAGATCCGTTCGCTCTGGTCATATCGGAGCATCGGCTGGGCGAAGAAGTTTTTTGCCAAATGGTACTTCTGGGCAACGCACAGCCGCCTGCCACCGATGATCGAGGCCGCGCAAATATTACGCCGCCACCTCGACGGGATCTTGAACTACTGTCGTCATGGCATCACCAACGCCACGGCAGAAGGAGTCAATTCCAAGGTGCAGAAAATCATCACGCAGGCGAGAGGGTTCAGAAATGAAAACAACTTCAGAACAGCAATCCTGTTCCATTGCGGCGGCCTGAATCTCTACCCGGCGACCCACTGAGAAGCCGGAAGCGCCCCGCAAAGCAACCGAGGGAAAGCGTAAACCGCTCAATGGACTCGAAGTCAGGAAAAAAACGCTGCATGGAATGAAATGAACAAAAAATAATCAACCGGCCGCGGGAACGCGTTTGAGCCTTCTTGCCGAGAATCCATTTTGCCAGATTGGCGTTGTAAAGAGGGAGCGGGATTACGACATCAAATTGATCGGAAAACGGCCTTTTCTACGGCCGCAGATCGGGAAATAACATCATGAGGGTTAGTTGGACCTGCAAAGACAGGGATATCGCCGTCGTCGCAGCCGCTATAAATGTCTACCTCGGTCATTAAAGTGCTGTATCGTTATGCCATCGCAAGCGCAGCACTTGATCAGTGATTCGGTAGTCGCGTTACTACGCGAAGGGCAATAGTTGTCGCTCGCCGTACCCCTTGCCGACAATGCTGCGGGTTCACTGCCTGCAACTCTTCTACACGCGTACAACCGCGACAAACAATCCGGGATCGGTCAGCGTTCTTGGGAGACGCTAAACGCCAGTGAGTGCCCGCAACAACTGGAACAACTTCTGGTAATTCTGGCTCTTCGGCATGTTGCCCGGCGGTACGCCGGCTTCGATCGCCTTCGCCATTTCCTCGCGCTCCTTGCGCGCGTTGCGGATCAATTGCCGCAGATGGGTAACGTCGATGTCGGGGTGTTGGGCGATGAATGTCTGCACGGCGTCGTCGTCGGCAACCAGCGTATCGCGCAGGCGCTCCATGCGTGCCAGCCGGCTCGGGTCGGTCAACGCTTCGTAGGCATCGCGCACTTCCTCGCCGTTGCCCTCACGCAGCAGGCGGCCGATGTATT
>JBMOQB010000020.1:0-12919 GCA_049320585.1 Pseudomonadota bacterium
AGGATTGAAACAATCAGCGCGTGTAGTTTCTTCCGTGCGTCTTTCAGGTAGCGCCCTCTCGCGAGAGGGGGCGAGGATTGAAACTTCTCTGCTGTGATAACACAACGAAAAATGGTAGTAGCGCCCTCTCGCGAGAGGGGGCGAGGATTGAAACAACAGCGAAATTGAAAGCATAGTAAGAGCCAACCAGTAGCGCCCTCTCGCGAGAGAGGGCGAGGATTGAAACACCTCGCAACGCGCCGCGAGTGTGCCGATTGATTGTAGCGCCCTCTCGCGAGAGGGGGCGAGGATTGAAACAGATACCGACCCGCACGTGATTTGGCACGTCACAGGTAGCGCCCTCTCGCGAGAGGGGGCGAGGATTGAAACTTGAGATCACGCACGGGCAACACGGCTGGCACCCGGTAGCGCCCTCTCGCGAGAGGGGGCGAGGATTGAAACACCGTCGTAGGGAACGCCGGCAGGTCCACCTTGAATGTAGCGCCCTCTCGCGAGAGGGGGCGAGGATTGAACACCTAAAATCGCACCGTGAGATGTGGCCCTCAATAATCGCTGCGTTTGCTGTGCAGACGTTCCAGCGAAATCGTCATGCTGCGCGGTGCGGATCGCAGTGCTGTATTAGCTTGCAAGATTGAGTCACCGTGGTCTATCAGCAATTTTTTCAAAAGTGCTCCCATCTCGTCTAAAAGTATTTCAGGTTCCCTGGCATAGCGCAGCAGAAAGTCCCTGCGGCACGGGTGAAACGCGGTCCACTGCCAAGCAAGGAAATTTGCGTTATTGCTGAAGCCGGCATTTAGCAAAGTCTGTTTAAGGCTGGACACCGCGGACAATCCCAGATGTTCCGGAGAAGGTGTGGAACTCCACATCAGGCCGAAGTAGATATGCCATTCCCGGCCAAGATATTGCTGTTCCGCCATCACGCGCAGATAGATTTCCTGATCAGCAGACGGGCTGCAATGCACGCCGACCAGACAATCCGGCGCGTTCCGGTCTTCGGTCGGTTCAACTTGCCAGGCCAGTCCCTGCGCTTCGATCGACGCGGCGAGGCGCTGCTGCAATTGCTGCCAGAAGCGGTTGTTCATTTGTTTGCGCATGGTGTCCATCTGCTCGGCAACGGATAAACCCAGCGGCAGATTTTCTTCCTTGGCAAAAAAATCCAGTACAGCCCGTTCTTCATTCATGATGTTTGCTACCGATGGCCCTGTTTAAAAATGCATATAAGCAATTGCTGTAATTCTATACGGCATATAACTTTTTCTCGCGATATTGGGCGCAATCTCGATAAACAGTGTTGACTTTATTTTTCAGACTAGACATTATTCGCCCGTGTAGCCGCGCCGCGCTCATCCAGGCGGAGATAAAAGCAGTTGCTTGATAATAATTAATATCGCGGCACACCGCATTAAAATAATCCGATTTATTTGTTCAATCATGCCTGTGAAAATCCGGCATGGGATCGTATGTTTGCCGGGGGGGAGTCCTTACGATGCACCGTTTGTTACGAATATCCGTCTTACTGACGGGATTGTTTGCTGCTGTCAGTATTCATGCAGCCGAGTCTCCGCAGGCCGTGCCAATGACTGAGGATAGTTTAGGCCCTCTCGTAGAGCAACCCATCGAATTTCCCCATAATCGCCATGCAGGAGATACCGACAAGGGCGGTATGCAGATCAACTGCATGTATTGCCATACCTACGCCAGACGCAGTGCGGTAGCCGGGATTCCGCCGCTGCAGAAATGCATCGGCTGCCACCAGAGCATCGAATCGGTGCGCGAGACGCCGCGCATCAAAAAGCTGTTCGAATACTGGGATGCCAAAAAGCCCGTGCCGTGGAAGAAGGTGCATGACCTGCCTGACTTCGTGCGTTTCAACCACGAACGTCACATCAAGCGTTTCATAGAGCAGCAAAACCGTCCGGTTCAAGAGGCATGCGGATATTGCCACGGCAACGTGAAAGAGATGACAGTCGCGCGCCGCAGCAAAGCGCTGTCCATGGGTTGGTGTGCAGGTTGCCATCAGAAGGATCACGCGGTAATGGCGGAGGGTGGCACGCCGATCGGCGGCCAGGTTTATTGGTATAGTTTCCAGAAGCCGGCGGTGGCGGATGCTTCAGCCGGTGCGCTCAAGGCGAAAGGCCCCAACGATTGCTGGCAATGCCACAAGTAAGCTGGCGCAGCTTTACAAGAATTTTCCAGAGAGGTTTTGATGATGGACAGTGGTTTTGATCGGCGCGATTTTCTGAAGGTGATGGGCTGGAGCGGTGCCGCAGTTGCGCTAAGCGGTTGCGGCAACACCTCCGTCGAAAACGGCAAGGAAACGGTAGTGTCCTACGTGGAGGCTGCCGACTATGTGATTCCGGGCATCGGCGTGTATTACAACTCCTCATGCGCTCAATGCGATGCCGGCTGCAGCATCAATGGCCGGGTACGCGAAGGCCGGGTGCTGAAGCTGGAAGGCAATCCCGCTTCAGCCATCAATCGCGGCAAGATGTGCGGTTTGGGTCAGGCGGGCGTGCAGCATCACTACAATCCGGATCGCGTGCGCGAACCGCTGCTGCGCAATGGTGACAAGGGCGAAGCCATCAGCTGGGAAAAAGCCTATGCGCTGATTGCCGAAAAGCTGAAAGGTGTGAGCGGGGAAGAGATCGCTTTCCTGAGCGGCGGAGTGAGCGGCCATCTCAAGGTTTTGCTTGGCAATTATCTGGCCAGCATCGGATGCAAGAATCATTTCGTGTATGAAGCGCTTGCACCGGGTGTGGTGCGCGCTGCGAACAAAAAAGCCTATGGCGTGGAAATGCCGCGCTACAACATCAACAAAGCCAAGGTGGTGCTGTCTTTTGGCGCCGATTTTCTCGGTGCATGGGTGTCACCGGTGCATTTCTCGCAACAATATGCCCAGTTCCGTAAGGGTGTGGATGGACAGCGTGGCGTGTTGATCCAGGTGGAACCGAAGATGACATTGACCGGCGCCAACGCCGATCGCTGGGTGCCCATCCGCCCGGGAACGGAAGGCATACTGGCGCTGGGTATCATCAACGCGCTGGGCACCGCCACAGGCGATATCGCTGCTATGGTGAAAAGTTATGACAAGGCGCGTGTCAGCAAAGAAACCGGCGTCCCGCCAGGGCAAATCGACAAGATCGCTGCCATTCTGAAATTACGCTCGCCCAGCCTCGTGCTGGCAGGCGGCGCGGCAGAAGGTTATGCGCATGGTTCGCAGAACGCGGCCGCGATCAATCTGCTCAACCAGGTATTGGGCAATGTCGGCAAGACGGTTGAGGCAGCGGCTGCCGTTCCTTTCCCGCAAATGACGCCTGCAAAAGGCAATACCGCTGCGCTCAAGCCATTGAATGACGGATTGGCCGCCGGCAAATACAAGGTGCTGTTCAACTACGCGGCCAATCCTGTATTCACCGCGCCGGGCGCGCTGAAGTTCAAGGACAACCTGGCCAAGGCGGGCTTCAAGGTGGCATTTGCGCATTATCTGGATGAAACCGCATTGCAGGCTGATTTGGTGCTGCCGCTGGATTCAGCCTTGGAAGACTGGGGTACACAGATTCCTGAGTACATGGCGGAAGGCGCGCAGATCAATATCCTGCAACCACTGATGGAAAAATTGCACCCGAACACCCGTGGTATGGGCGACATCCTGCTGGCTTTGCTCAGGCAGCGCCGCCCCGAAGAATACAAGAATTACGAAGATTATTATGCCTACCTGCGAACTGCAATGCTGCAGAACAAGGTTATGCTGGGCGGTCGCGCTATGGATGACGATGCCTTCTGGAACGAAGCGCTGACCAAGGGCATCATCAAGCTGGCGGGCACAACCACTGCGCTGACGGGCAGGGCCGCTGTGGCGGGTTTGAGGCTGCCAGCTCCGGCGGAGATGGATGAGCAATATCCGTTGCAAATGATCCCCAGCGTCAACATCAGCCTGCGCGATGGCCGCCATACCAATCAACCCTGGTTGCAGGAATCGCCCGATCCATTGACCACCATCGTGTGGGATTCGTGGATGGAGATCCATCCCAGGAAGGCCGCAGAACTGGGGATAGTGGAAGGCGATATCGTCGAAATCACCTCCAGGACCGGTTCGATCAAGACGCAAGCCTACCTGTTTCCCGGGATTCACCCGGATGCGATCTCCATTCCGATCGGGCAGGGCCACGAGGCGATGGGTCGTTATGCCAAGGGTTACGGCGTGAATCCGTTCCAGATACTGGATGCGGTTTTCGACAGGGAAACCGGTGAACTGGCGATGCATGAAACCCGCGTCAAGGTCAGCAAGACCGGGCAGCGCGTCATCATAGTCAAGGATGAAAGCGCCGCAGGTGCCAAGCAGATTCGCGAGAAGATTGCCGGGCGCGTATCCACTGATAATGTCGATCTTTCGAAGGAGGTATAAGGTATGTCGGTCAGCAATTTATTGGAGAATTGGTCTCAATTCCGCCATACCCACCCGGTGGAAGACAAGCCGCATGACCCATACAAATGGGCGATGAGCATCGACCTGGATGCATGTTCCGGTTGCAATGCGTGCAGTGTGGCCTGTTATGCGGAGAACAACCTGCCGGTGGTGGGCAAGGAGAAATACGCGCATGGCATGGCCATGCACTGGATGCGTATCGAGCATTACTGGGATGAAGATGTTGGCGAGGAAGGCGGCAGGGAGTTTCCCGATCAGGGCGCGCAATTCCTGCCGATGATGTGCCAGCAGTGCGAAGCCGCCCCGTGTGAAACGGTATGCCCGGTGGGTGCGACCAACCATACGGCGGACGGACTGAATTCGCAGATTTACAATCGCTGCGTAGGTTCGCGTTACTGCCAGGCGAACTGCCCGTACAAGGTGCGCTACTTCAACTGGTACGATTATCCGACCACCGACAATGTCTGGCCGGCCGAGATGACGCAACAACTGAATCCGGATGTGACGGTGCGCGGCAAGGGCGTGATGGAAAAATGCACTTTCTGCGTGCAACGCCTGGCAGAGGCCAAGGTAAAGGCCAAGAGCGAAGGCCGTATCGTGCATGATGGCGAGGTGCAAACGGCCTGTCAGCAAGCTTGCCCGACCAGTGCGATTTCCTTCGGGAATCTGGTCGACCCGGAATCGCGGGTGCACAAGCAATGGCGCGCGCAGCAGGTAGAGCTGGACAAGGATAAACAGGCCAAGGATGAAAAAGAGGGAGGCACCGAATTGCGTGGCTATCGCATCCTGGAGAATATGCGCCCCTACCCTTCGGTGATGTATCTGGAGCGTGTCAGGGAAAGCGCCATTTAAGCTGTCAATATTACTGTAATTTCTTTAGGAAATAACGATGAAAGACATCCGCGAAGACATCGCTTGGGCGAAGATAAACCAGGACGTGCTCAAGAGTTTGGAAAATCCCAGAAAGCTGTACTGGGCGATTTTATTTGTCGCGATCGCTATGGTCGGTGTTGCCGTGGGTTGTGAGATATACCAATACAGCACCGGCATGGGTGTTTCAAACAAAAATAACTCGCATGTGTGGGGCTTGTATATCGCCACCTTCATTTTCTGGATCGGCATGAGCCACTCCGGTACATTGCTGTCGGCGATCCTGCATTTGATGCACGCTGATTGGCGCAAACCGATTTATCGATTTGCCGAGGCGATGACGACCTTTTCGCTGATGACCGCCGGCTTGTTTGTGGCGGTACACCTGGGTCGCGTGTGGCAGATCTACTATGCGCTGCCTTATCCTAACGAGCGCGGCTTGTGGCCGAACTTTCAGTCCCCGCTATTGTGGGATGCGATGGCAATCTTTACCTATCTGAGCTCATCGATCATATTCCTGTATGTCGGCATGATTCCCGATCTGGCGATCTGCCGTGACCGTATGCATGAGGGATGGCGCAAGAAGTTGTATACCCTGCTGTCGCTGGGCTGGGAAGGTACCGATCGCCAGTGGCGCAACTTCCGCGTCACTTATCTGACGGTAGCCTGCTTCCTGATTCCGCTGGCGGTGTCGGTACACTCCATCGTGGCATCCGACTTCGCGATGTCGCAGCAACCGGGATGGCATATCACTTCATTCCCGCCTTATTTTGTTGCGGGCGCGCTGTACTCCGGATGTGCCGCGATCATCACGCTGTTCATCATCCTGCGCTATGTGTTCAGGTTTGAAGAATACATGACATTGCCTATCCTGAAGAAGATCGTGAGACTGACCTTCGCGATCTCGATGGTGTGGACTTATCTGAACGCAGTGGAGTTCGCATCCGTCTGGTATAGCCACGACCAGGCTTCCAAGGATGTGTTAATCCAGAAAGCCAGCGGGACTTATGCTCCGTTCTGGTGGGCAATGATATTCTGCGGCTCTATCTTGCCGCTGACCCTTGCGTTCAAGCGATTCCAGACCAACATTCCGGTGCTGTTCGCGGTATCGCTGTTGCTGAACCTGGGCATGTGGCTGGAACGCTGGATGATCGTTGCGCCTACTTTCTCGCATGGCATCTATCCATGGACATGGGATCATGACCAGTGGCCTTCCTTTGTGCAGTGGGGCATGGTATTTGGCAGCTTTGGCTGGTTTACCCTGCTGTTCATGGTGTTCTGCAAGGTATTCCCTTCGGTATCCATGTATGAGGTCAAGGAAATGGTTTATCACCGCAGTCAGGAAACCAAGAAGCTGGAAGCAACCGGAAAATTCGCCGCAGCCGGGAAGGGAGCGCACTAAACATGGGCCAACGTCATTTACTCGCGCTGTACAGCAATTTCGATGAAGCCGAAGCGGTGGTCAAAGAGTTGCGCAGAACGCAAATCAAGGGCTTCGATGTCAATCGGGATCTGATAGTGAAATCGCCCATCGAGCACCCCGAGGTCGAAGAATTTCTTGGATACAAACCCGTTCACGTGCAATGGTTCACGCTGGGGGGCGCACTGATGGGTGGTCTGCTGGGCTTCTTTCTGATCTCCGGTGCGCAAGCCAACTTTTATGCGCAGATCAAGGGCGGCAAACCTATCGTGCCGTTCCCGCCAAATTTTGTGCTGACTTACGAGATGTTCATACTCGGCGGCGTGTTCATCAGCGTGCTGGGTTTCCTGATTTGCGCCGGTCTGCCAGCCAGGCGCTCTCCGCTGTATAGCGCAAAGGTGTCGGAGGATCAGATCGGGATTCTGGTGAAGTCTGACGAGAGTGCCGCGAATACGCTAAGGGCAATCTTTGCCAGACATCAGGCATTGGAAATTCAGGAAGAGGCGGGGAAATGAAGAAATTACTCGTTATATTTACTTTGTTGCTGGCGCCCTCGCTGGCGCATGCATGGCCCTGGTCAGACGATATGGCCAACCAGGTCGGCATCAAGCCGCAGGAAAGCGTGGATCCGGCCAACCCGGGCATGAAGCCGTTTCCGCGCCGGTCTGTGCCGGTTGCCGGCACGACTGTCAGGGTAAGAGATCAGGAAGCCGCGCGAAACATGGTCAACCCCGTTCCTGCAGACAGCAAATCTGTCGCTACCGGTGGCCTTTTATTCGCAATCTACTGCACCGCCTGCCATGGGCAATCCGGAACAGGTGACGGACTGGTCGGAGCAAAACTGATCATGAAACCCTGGAATTTGACGTTGAGCAACGATATGCACAGCTGGAACCCGAAGGAATTTCCGGATGGCCATATATTCGGCTACATTACCCTTGGCGGTGCGGTGATGCCCAGTTATGCCAATGATCTGACGCCGACCGAGCGTTGGCACATCGTGAATTACGTGCGCAAGGTATTGCAAAAAGGCCAGGCTGCGGCCCTGGCCGCTTCGACAAGCTCAGGACAGGCGAAATAGGAGACCGTGGACATGTTTGCATATAGTAATTGGTCGGTATTGACCGCTAGTTTCGTTGTGGTGCTGTCGCTCGCGTTGAGCGGTGTGGCCTTGTGCTCGGTATTGCATCTGGTGGGTGCCAAGTGGCGCATCCAGGTATGCCATCTGTCAGCTTCGCTGTACGCGCTGTTCCCGTTGGCGTTCGTGTTGCTGGTAATATTGCTTTTGGGGGGCTCATATACCTTTCCGTGGTGGAATCACGTAGATACACACACGGCTCACATGCCCGGCTGGTATCGTCCGCATTGGCTGATCACCCGCGAAGTTGTCGGCATGCTGTTCATGATGGCGTTGTACTGGGTGTTCATCAAGCGGCAGTCGGTGTCCGATCGCAGCAGCGAAGACGCCGCACGTTATCATAATGTGGCCACATGGATCCCGTTTTTCTTCGTTCTGTACAGTACCATGGTCGCATGGGACTTTGAAATGACACTGGTTCCGGCCTGGCACAGCGCGATTTACGCGATGCAGCAGTTCGTCAGCAACTTCGGCATGTTCCTGGCGTTCCTGGTGATCTGGATATTTGCCTTGAACAGCAGCAATAAACTGCATCGCCCGGTGGCGCCTTTTGTCTACAATTACATCGCTCAAATGCTGTTCGCGTTCACCTTGTTGTGGATATATACCTTCTTTGCCCAATATCTGACGATCTGGTATGGTAACTTGCCCGATGAGAGAGATCGCGTGGCGGGCATGCAGGACGGTGATTACACGTTTATCTGGTGGGCGATGATAGCCCTGAAGTTCGTGATTCCGTTTGCGACGCTCGCCTTTCCGGTGCCGCGGCACAATATCCGCATGATTGCGGCTGTAGCCGCTTGCATCATCGTTGGCACGCTTTTCGAGCGCTACGTCTGGATCGGCGGCATTCATGGAACGGGCCCATACCCGATAATGGCAGCGATACTGGTGGGCGCAGTGGTGGCGAGCATCGGTTATTTCCTGGTGCGCATGCAGATGCAGCGCACACAGTTAATCAAGGGGTAAGCAGTAATGATGAGATTGTATTCGGGGACGACTTGTCCCTATAGCCACCGTTGCCGCATCGTGCTGTTCGAAAAAGGAATGGATTTCGAAGTGATCGACGTGGATCTGATGAACAAATCCGAGGATGTCGCGACGATCAATCCGTACAACAAGGTGCCGGTGCTGGTGGAGCGCGATCTGGTTTTATATGAAGCGAACATCATCAACGAGTACATCGATGAGCGTTTCCCGCATCCTCAACTGATGCCGCCCGACCCTGTGATGCGCGGCCGTGCACGACTTTTCCTGCATCGCTTCGAACAGGAACTCTACAGCCAGGTCGATTTGATCGAGCACGGTGTGGCGAAATCCACCGACAAAGCCCGTGCAGTGATCCGGGACAACCTGACCCAGTTCGCGCAAATTTTGACCAAGCAAAAGTTTTTGCTGGGCGATGAGTTCTCCATGCTGGACGTGGCGATCGCCCCCTTGCTGTGGCGGCTCGATTATTACGGCATTCAGATGAGCAAGGATGCTGCGCCGCTGATGAAATACGCAGAGCGCCTGTTCTCGCGTCAAGGTTTCATCGATGCGCTGACTGCATCCGAAAGAGCGATGCGCAAGTGATTCCAACCACATTTCTTTGCTGAAGCTGCGTTGGCCTCCTCTCTCATTCCTGATGGAACAACTAGCCATTCGACCAGGCTACCAAAATACGATAGCCAAGTCGCCGGTTATGGCCGGTCGCCCGAATGAGCGATTTATCCACGCGCCCGTATCTGATCCGTGCGATCTACGAATGGTGTGTGGATAGCGGCCTGACTCCCTATCTGGCGGTCCGTGTCGATGCGCAAACCGTGGTGCCGCCCGCGCATGTGAAGGATGGCCAGATCGTGCTGAACCTCAGTTCAGATGCAGTGCGCAACCTGGAAATGGGCAACGAGATGATCACATGTTCCGGCCGTTTCGGCGGCGCACCGTTCGATTTGCTGGTTCCGGTCGAATCGGTCATCGGCATATTCGCCAAGGAGAACGGGCAGGGTCTTATGTTCCAGGGCAGTGATCCGCAACAACCGCCGCCTGCAACGCGCGGGGGCGAAACGGCCAAACCGCCCTCCCACAAACCCCACTTGAAGGTGGTCAAATAAAAAAGCCGCAATAACTGCGGCTTTTCGGTTTTGCGGATTTGCCGGTGAACTATCGGATACCTAAAGCCAGTGCCGCCTGCATTTTGCCCAATGCCTTCTGCTCTATCTGGCGGATGCGTTCGGCGGAGACATTGAACTCGGCAGCCAACTCATGCAAGGTCGCTGCTTCACCTTTTTCGTGCAGCCAGCGCGCCTCGACGATGCGGCGGCTGCGCTCGTCCAGACCCGCCAGGGCATGTTCCAGCCCGGATGTTTGCAGGTGCTCGCATTCAGCGATTTCAAGTATCCGCGACGGTTCATGTTCCGCGTCGTCGGCCAGATAATGAATCGGCGCGTAGCTCTCTTCCTCATCGCTGCCGCCGGGTTCCAGAGCAATCTCATGGCCTGCGAATCTTGCTTCCATTTCCACCACATCATGTTCGCTGACATTGAGCTGCTGGGCGATCTCGCTGACTTGCTGGGGCAGCAGCGGCTGCAGGCCCTGCTTCAGGCTGCGCAGATTGAAGAACAGTTTGCGCTGCGACTTGGTGGTGGCGATCTTTACCAGCCGCCAGTTGCGCACAACGAACTCGTGGATTTCGGCGCGTATCCAGTGCAGCGCCAATGACACCAGGCGCACACCGCGTTTTGGATCATAGCGTTTCACCGCTTTCATCAGGCCGATATTTCCTTCCTGGATCAAGTCGGCCTGAGGCAGGCCGTAACCTGCATAGCCGCGCGCAACGCTGACCACCACGCGCAGGTGCGAAAGCACCAACTGGCGTGCGGCATCCAAGTCGTTCTCAGTCCTGTAACGCGTCGCCAATTCGAACTCCTGCTCCTTCGACAGTAGCGGGAAGCGGTTTACCGACTGGATATAAGCCTCCAGACTGCCAACCGCAGACGGTATGGGTAAACTCATTGTCGCATTCATCTTGTTTCCTCCTAATTGTTTCAATTCTAGCACTCGCAAAGTGAGAGTGCCAGAGCAGAAAATGGTTCGCTGCTTGACGGATTTAGGAAAGCGCTGAATAAGTGTCTGCGCGGGCGAATCGCTGCGTTGCGCGACGCTTGCATCCTCGTCTATCTCATTGATATGTCTCGGCTGTTGCGATCCGTGCACCTTGCGCTTCATTCCGCTCGCCGACTTATGCAGCGTTTCCTTAGGTGTAGTTTGCACAGTTAATGTCTAGATTGCGCAACTTGGGTATGGCATATAGTGGGAGTAATCGATGCACCTCTATGCGGGATATCACGGCATTTTATTGTTCCAAAGGCCATAAAGCCATGCTACAGTTCAACGAAAGTGCCGGCAGAGAGGTTTTTTGCAGCAGGGGGCGCTCAATGTTCACGCAAACTGGCAAGCAATATCATATTGTTTTAAAAGAGGAAATATTATGAATAAAATTATCATGATGGCGGCTGCCGTGTTAGCCGCCGCTGCGTTTGTTCCGGAAGCGGCTGCTCTGCCATCATTCGCCCGCCAGACCGGCATGGCCTGCTCCGCATGCCATCAGCAACACTTTCCGATATTGAATAAATTCGGCAGAGAATTCAAGGCAAGCGGCTACACGATGATGGGGGCACAAGGCAAGGTGGAGGGCGATCACCTGTCCATTCCTGACACCCTGAACGGTGCGATCCTGGTAAAAGTCAAATACCAGAAAGACAACACCGCAGCTACCGATAACGTGGCAACAGGGACAGCCAATACCCTGGGCGACGGCCAGCTGCAATTCGGCGACGAACTCAGCCTGTTTTTCGGCGGCCGCGTGGGCGACAACATCGGCTTCATGTTTGAGGGCAATACCGTCGCCGTAGCGGGGTCGCTGATGGCCGGGCTCAAGATACCCATCATGTTCGACGCGGGTGAAACCAGACTGTCGGTAATCCCGTTCACCACCGATACGCTTGGCGTGCAATACGGATATGAACTTTCCAGCGGCGGCGTGATGCGCGCCAACCGCTGGGCAGAGCACCGCCGTGAAACCTCTGCGGTCCAGTACAACGCCGACCAGAACAATGTCCCATTAAGCAATGCGAATACCGGTGCTGCGACAGGTTTTGCCTTGGTTGCGCAGAACGACATCGGCTATATCAATTTCACCAAGTGGTCGCCCAACTACGCGATGGGCGGCAACGGCTCATCCATCAATTCCTTTGACATGAGCTCCAGATACTTCCGTGTCGCCGCTACGCCCAGCGTCAGGGACTGGGATATGGTGGTCGGGTTTGGCGTGATGGGCGGTGAATCGCAAGTTACCGATACTAGCCTTGTTCCTCCAGTAGTAGCTTCGCTGTGGGAAACCAGACAGACCTTTGCCGATTTCCAGGCACATGGTTCAGTGGGGAATAATGACTTGGGTGTTTATGCGCAATATGCGAAAGCCCCGGTTGTAACTACTGCTGCAGTCGGCAGCATCTATGGTGCCGGTACGACGGATCGCAAGGCGTTCACGCTGGGGGCAGACTATAGCGTGATCCCCAATGTGTTAAGCTTCGGCGCAGCTTACCGTAAGGCAAGCAACGGTGCTGTCGCGACTGCCAATGGCGACGATGCGCTGACGTTTACCGCCGTGTATGACTTGGCCATGAACGTGGCGCTGCATGCCAACTACAGCAAATACAAAGGTACATCGCGCAATGCAGCAGGAGATCAAACCAGCCTGTACACACTGCAGCTCGAGGCCGGGTGGTGAAGCAACGACTGGCTAGTTGATTTCGCAGGGATCAGAAAGAGGTCGACACGGGACTAACCGCTGGTTCCACTTTGCCGGAATGTTGGTCAAGAATCTTCCCCCAATAAAATTGACACCTGATTAAGCCAACTGATTTTCATACGTTGCTGGCGATACGTAGTTTGAGGATGAGTGCATTCTACTGTGGTTATAGAAAGGAAAATAGCTGCGTAGCACTGATAACAGTTGATTGTCTTCGTTAAAAGTATTGCCGTGAATCACATCCGCTTTCATTGAATGGAAGAACGACTC
>JBMOQB010000021.1:0-12903 GCA_049320585.1 Pseudomonadota bacterium
GAGTCGTTCTTCCATTCAATGAAAGCGGATGTGATTCACGGCAATACTTTTAACGAAGACAATCAACTGTTATCAGTGCTACGCAGCTATTTTCCTTTCTATAACCACAGTAGAATGCACTCATCCTTAAACTACGTATCGCCAGCAACGTATGAAAATCAGTTGGCTTAATCAGGTGTCAATTTTATTGGGGGAAGATTCACCTTATGTACAGAGCAATATTGCCTTGAATGGCAGCAACTCTTTGCCTTGGTTTAGAATATTTCGAACGTCAGCTCTCGGGCAAACAATTGGAAAGGATGAATAGCTGCTTCGTGCTGCGGACTGTCAGTGGGATCGCTGATGGGTTCCGGTTGTCGGCCATTGCTGACGGTTACTCCCGTCTAGACTCAATTAACTTTGAGCGACCGCTTCGGGGCAGCCAATTCGAGAAGTTGACTGATTACAATGTGCCAATACCGGAAGTTCGTAGATGCGTTCTAACTTAAAAATGCGGAGGCCTAGAATTGGTCAGCCGTGTTCGCGAAATTAATATGCTAGTCAGACTCAAAATGACTTGGCAATTGAAGTTTTCACTTTGTAAGAGTGGCTGCGTTATCGCAGTCTCATCCAATTAATTTTAAAGAACTATAGAAGAAATAGCCACATGCCAATCGTCGTAATTCTTATTCATGGCACATGGGGAAAAGCAGATGATGCTTGGTACAAGCGAACAACCGACGACTCTTGCTTTCGATCTAGATTGGTAGCGGCGCTCGGTGACCGTGGAGTAGCGTTCGAATCTATTCACTTCATACCTCATGAGTGGAGCGGCGAAAACAAACACGCTGATCGCTTGGATGCAGCCGTGGCACTTTCAGCAACCCTAATCGAAGCACGAACCCGATTTCCAGATTCTGATATTCATATCGTGGCGCATAGTCACGGAGGGAACGTGGCATTGAAGGGAATCGAGTTGTATATACGAGACTCGGTCGCAGCTGAAGTACCGAGTTTTTTCGACGAAAGAAATATTGTAGATACTGCTCACGAGTTCCTCCGAAGGTACAGACGCGGAGAATTTCCGCTACTCTCTGATGACGAAGCAAACAAACCTCTGATAGATAGGTTATCAAACCAACTTGATACCATCGCGCACCGCTCCGTCCGTAAGTTTCGGTTCAGAGGAATGGACGGTACCTTTTGGGATTCTGAGGAAGGCCATCTAAGGTACTTACTCGGGAAAATCTACGTAATACTATACTCTCACGCTGAAATTCATCGAATTCGAAGTCTTATCACTTTGGGAACGTCCTTCTACGAAAAAACCTGGATGCTAGCTCCACACATCACTGTTCAAAATAACTTGTTTCATTACTATATGTTTATAACTGCTGCTTTCGTAGCCATCTATATCTACATGATCATTTTTGCTGCGCTTGCGGCAATACTACCAAGCGTACAGTGGATCGGGTTTAATCCTATTGCTTGGCACTGGTCACTGTTGGCAATTGGCGGAACTGTTGCGCTTGGTTCCGGAATTGCGTTGGCCCGGCAGTTGGATGCTCCGGAGTTACCGCAGAATACAAATCTATACTTCGATGAGGCTTCAGTAGCAGGATATCTCAAAGCACTTCGAGGTGGGCCGATTTGTCGAGTATTGAATGTAAATGCGAGCTATTTGGATGAGGCCTATTGCGTCCTAGCAGCATACCCAACGCTCTCAGAATTGTTGCTAGACAGATTTTCGAGGATCATCAGGCCTGGAGTTTGGACATACAAGAGCGTCTTTCGCCAAGTTGGCGCGTCCCCGTCGTCGGCTCCCGATCAGTTCAGACGCGTTAATCTCAGAATTTGGCGCGTCATTGCCTCTCTTGGGGCTACCTTAATTTTTCCTATGCGATACACCTTTTATCGAATTAGCCGTTGGTTTATCGCTTGTCGTACAGCTACAGAACTACAGGCCTTCGCCTTTGGTATTCCACAGGATGAGTATGCTGGTGGTGAAATCACAGTTAGGGAAGCGCTGGAAAAGCCATATTTCGATTCCTACCGACTAATGGTAGGAAGAATTCTTGCTGCAGAGCACAGACAATTCCCAATCGACAAAGACCGATTCGAGTTCCTATGGGATGACCAAATTCTGGAAAAAAGATTAAAGGACTCGACTATGCGACAGTTTGTTAAGTCACCCCTGAGCATGGACCAGTCTCGGCAACTCTTGGCTCTTGAGGAACGGATGAAGGAATACTTTGGAGTTAGCGGTTTTAGGCACAGTATGTATTACGACAACGACTATGTAATCAATGCAATCTCGGACTTCTTGACTGGGACGGTTAGCAACAGTATGGAGCAGATTAGCATATGCGGCACTACATCGCGCCAGCCTCCTTAGTATCTCAGCGGTCTGCACTTAGAATTCAAAGTAGATTTGAAGAGAACCCGTCAAGACACCGAACCTTTCGTAGCAAGCCAGTAAATTCAGACTCTGAGAGGCCGCTTGCTGGAATTACGAACGACTCAAATGTGTCGTTCGCAGTACTCAGCGAACGTCTCCTTTCAGGAAGCAAACTAATCACTAAGTTCAAGGTTCGAGATTAAAGACTTTATCGTCACGAAACTGCCGCTCAGGTTTTGCTGCGCGCCCAGCGCACGATCCCACCGGTGTCCATCGCGCCAGCCTGACGCGCCACTTCGCGCCCGCCCTTGAACAATGCCAAGGTCGGGATGCTGCGGATGTTGTGGCGAGCTCCCAGTTCCTGTGCCTCCTCGGTGTTCAGCTTTGCCAGGCGGATATGCGGTTCGAGCTGTGCCGCCGCTTGCACGAAAGCGGGCGCCATCATGCGGCACGGTCCGCACCAGGGCGCCCAGAAGTCCACCAGCACAGGAATGTCATTGCGTGAGATGTGCTGAGCGAAATTATCGGCGTTCAGTTCCGTGGGATGGGCGATGAACAGGTTTTGTTTGCACTTGCCGCAAGTCGGATGTTCACCGAGCTTGCCGGACGGGACGCGGTTGACCGCATTACAATGCGGGCAGACGATATGCAGGGCATCGTTCATGGGATTCCTAAAGGGTTGCGGAATTGCCCAGATGAGGGCGTGGCAGCGGAATTCAACTTGCGGAGATTCCGGAAAGCGATTTGACCGGGCTGGGCAGCGTCGCGAGATGGCTGACCGCCAATCCCTCATGGAACATCCACAACGAACCGGGCTGCATCGTGACCCACGGCTCGTTGTCGGTCAGCGGTTGGGTGGCGATGATCGCAGCGCGGTCGTCCGGCTTGGTCATCTCGCTGAAGTCCACCATCACATCCTCGTCCTTCAGGTGCGCGACTTTGAACGGCGCGCGCCGGAGCAGGTAGCTCAGTTCGGTGGAGCAATGCGCGAACAGGCAGTCGCCGTTGGACAGCATGAAATTGAAGATGCCCATGCCTGAGAGCGGATAGATCAGTTCGTGCAATGCGGCGAAGAGGTCATTCTGCGCTGGAGGTGTGTAGCCGAACCTATGTTGCAGACTTTGCAGCAGCCAGCAGAAGATGCGTTCGCTGTCGGTGTTGCCGACCGGCAGGAAGCTGCCGTCCAGTTCCGGCTGGAACTGCGGCAGGTTGCCGTTGTGCGCGAACACCCAATAGCGCCCCCACAGCTCGCGCATGAACGGATGCGTGTTCTCCAGCGTCACCACGCCCTGCGTCGCCTTGCGGATATGCGCGATCACGTTCAGCGAGCGGATCGGATAATTGCGCACCAGTTCGGCGATGGGCGACTGCGCGGAAGGCAGCGGGTCGAGGAACAGCCGCACCCCCTTGCCTTCGAAGAACGCGATGCCCCAGCCGTCGGCATGCACATCGGTTGCACCGCCGCGCTGCTGGAAACCGGTGAAGGAAAAGCAGATATCGGTGGGGACGTTGCAGTTCATTCCGAGCAATTGGCACATGATGTTCTCCGGTTGGTTCCAGATTAACCCCTCCCAACCTCCCCTTATCAGGGGAGGAGCCATCCATTCCTTACACGCTCCCTCCCTGACAAGGGAGGGCTGGGGTGGGTTGGGGAGGCCGGGAGGGGTTACGCAAAACGCATAGACAGGTCCGCCGCCAGCACATCCTTGGTCAGCGCGCCGATGGAGATGCGGTCGACGCCGGTCTCGGCGACGCTGCGCACATTCTCCAGCGTGATGCCGCCGGAGGCCTCCAGTTCGGCGCGCTGCGCGGCATGGCTCACGGCGAGGCGCATGTCCGCCAGCGAGAAATTGTCGAGCAGGATCAATTTTGCTCCTGCGTCCAGCGCCTGGTCCAGTTGCGCCAGCGATTCCACCTCGATCTGTATGGACACGCCGGGCGGGGTGATGTTCAACGCCTGTTCCATGACCTTGCCGATACCGCCTGCCGCCGAGATATGATTCTCCTTGATCAGCACGCCGTCGAACAGCCCGATGCGCTGGTTGTGGCCGCCGCCGACCTTCACCGCGTATTTCTGCGCGACACGCAGGCCGGGCAGTGTCTTGCGCGTATCCATGATTCTGGCTCCGGTGTCTGCCACCGCATCCACGTAGCGCCGCGTCAGCGTGGCGGTGGCGGAAAGGGTCTGCAGAAAATTCAGCGAGCATCGTTCCGCGCTGAGCATCGCCCGCGCATTGCCGTTAATTTCGCACAGGGTTTGGTTTGGCCCGGCGGCTTCGCCTTCCTTCACCTTCCACCGTATCTTGCAGTCCGGATCGAGCGCCAGATAGCATTCATCGAACCACGGCGTGCCGCACAGCACCACATGCTGGCGCGTGATGACGGTGGCATGTCGCTGCGCATCTGCCGGGATCAGTTGCGCGGTAAGGTCGCCGCTGCCGATATCCTCTTCGAGCGCTGCACGGACCTGGTCGCGGATGTGCGGGGCGAGATCATGCCGGAGGGTCATGTTATTCCGCTTTCGTATTGCATAATTGATTCTTCACAGCCAGTAGTCGGTGATGTATTTTTCGCCCTTGTCGCAGAAGAACGTGACGACATTTTCCAGCTTGTGCCGATCGCGCAACCTTCGTGCGGCGATCAGGTGCGCGCCGGACGATGGCCCGACGAAGATGCCGTGTTCGCGCGCCAGCCGGCGCATTTCCGCGACCGCTTCATTCGATTCGACCGAAACGACTTCGTCGAGCAGCTCGCGATGGTGCTGGATGATGCCCGGCACGAAGCCGTCGGCGATTCCCTCAATCAGGTGCTTGGCGATCTCTCCGCAGAGTATCGTGCAGGACTCGCTGGGTTCGAGCGCGACCACCCGGCACGCCGGATTGACAGCCTTGAAAGCCTGGCCGGTGCCGATGATGGTGCCGCCGGTCCCGACGCCGCCGATGACCGCATCGGGCATCACCCCGCCGGGCAATTGCGCCAGTATCTCCTGCGCCAGCCATTCACGGTTCTCGTCGACGTTCCATTCGTTATCGAATTGCTGTGGTGCAAAATAGCCGGGCAGGGCGCCCATGCGGCGCACTTCGGCCAGCGCATCGGTGACATGAAAATCGCCGATGATGCGCACTTCGGCGCCGTAGGCGCGCGAGATCGCGGTGCGCTCGCGGCTCATGCCATTCGGCATCAGCACCAACATCTTGTAACCCTTGACTGCGGCGACCATGCTCATCGCGTTGCCGGTATTGCCGCTGCTCGCTTCGACGATGGTGTCGCCCGGCTTCAGCAGTCCTTCGCTCTCGGCGCGCTCAATCATGTATTTTGCGATGCGCGCCTTGATCGAACCGGACGGATTGAGGAATTCCAGCTTGACCCATATGCCGTCGATTTGGATCAGCGGCGTTGAGCCGATGGCGTCCAGAATAGTTTTCATGATCAATACCCGTATGCCCTGGTGGAATGCACGAACCGTAACCCGCGATATCACTTGAGGTCAGTATCTTGCCCTATAGCCCCTTGAGTTTCCAGTTTATTGCCCCATTTACCGGACAGTTCACTATATTCCATGCAGGAGTCACCATGCGATTCGACAAGTTAACCACCAAATTGCAGCAGGCCCTGTCCGATGCCCAGAGTCTGGCAGTCGGGGCCGACAACCCGTTCATCGAGCCGCAGCACCTGATGCTGGCCTTGCTCAACGATGCCGACAGCGGCGCCGCTTCGCTGCTGTCGCGCGCCGGGGCCAATGTCGGCGCGTTGAAGCCCGCCCTGCAACAAGCCGCGGAGCGCCTGCCCAAGGTGGAAGGCCACGGCGGGGAGGTACAGGTCGGGCGCGACTTGTCCAATCTGCTCAATCTCACCGACAAGGCGGCACAGAAACGCGGCGACCAGTTCATCGCCTCGGAGATGTTTTTGCTTGCGGCCTGCGATGACAAGGGCGAAACCGGACGCTTGCTCAAACAGCATGGCGTGGCACGCGCGCCGCTGGAACAGGCGATCAATGCCGTGCGCGGCGGCGAAACGGTAGGCAGCGCCGAGTCCGAAGGCCAGCGCGAAGCCCTGAAGAAATACACCATCGACCTGACCGAGCGCGCCCGCCAGGGCAAGCTCGACCCGGTGATCGGTCGCGACGACGAGATCCGCCGCGCGATCCAGGTGCTGCAGCGCCGCACCAAGAACAATCCGGTGCTGATAGGCGAGCCCGGCGTGGGCAAGACCGCGATCGTCGAAGGTCTGGCGCAGCGCATCGTCAACGGCGAAGTGCCGGAATCGCTGAAGGGCAAGAAGGTGCTGAGCCTGGACATGGCGGCGCTGCTGGCCGGCGCGAAATATCGCGGCGAGTTCGAGGAACGCCTGAAGAACGTTCTTAAAGAGTTGGCGCAGGATGAAGGCCAGACCATCGTGTTCATCGACGAGTTGCACACCATGGTTGGTGCGGGCAAGGCAGAAGGTGCGATGGATGCGGGCAACATGCTCAAGCCGGCGCTGGCGCGCGGCGAACTGCATTGCGTCGGCGCGACCACGCTGGATGAATACCGCAAGTACGTCGAGAAGGATGCCGCGCTGGAGCGACGCTTCCAGAAGGTGCTGGTGGATGAGCCCAGCGTGGAATCCACGATCGCGATCCTGCGCGGCCTGCAGGAAAGATATGAACTGCATCACGGCGTGGACATCACCGACCCGGCCATCGTCGCTGCGGCGGAGCTTTCCAACCGCTACATCACCGACCGCTTCCTGCCGGACAAGGCGATCGACCTGATCGACGAGGCCGCCGCGCGCGTCAAGATGGAGATCGATTCCAAGCCCGAGGTGATGGACAAGCTTGAGCGCCGACTGATACAGCTCAAGATAGAGCGCGAAGCGGTGAAGAAGGAAAAGGACGAGGCCTCGCAGAAGCGCTTCGCGCTGATTGAAGACGAGATCAAGAAACTGCAGCGCGAGTACGCCGATCTGGAGGAAGTCTGGAAGGCGGAAAAAGGCGCGGCGCAGGGCACGGCGCATCTCAAGGAAGAGATGGACAAGGTGCGCGCCGAGATCGTGCGGTTGCAACGCGAAGGCAAGCTGGAGCAGGTGGCGGAGTTGCAATATGGCAAGCTGCCGCAGCTCGAAGCCAAGTTGAAAGAGGCGGTGCACGCCGAAGAGAACAAACCCAAGAATCGTTTGCTGCGCACCCAGGTCGGCGCGGAAGAGATCGCCGAAGTGGTGAGCCGCGCCACCGGCATTCCGGTGTCCAAAATGATGCAGGGCGAGCGCGACAAGCTGCTGCACATGGAAGACAAATTGCACGAGCGCGTGGTCGGCCAGGACGAGGCCGTGCGTCTGGTGTCGGATGCGATCCGCCGTTCGCGCTCAGGCTTGTCCGACCCGAATCGCCCGTATGGTTCGTTCCTGTTCCTCGGCCCCACCGGTGTGGGCAAGACCGAGCTGTGCAAGGCGCTGGCCGGTTTCATGTTCGACTCCGAAGATCACCTAATCCGCATCGACATGAGCGAGTACATGGAGAAACATTCCGTCGCGCGCCTGATCGGCGCGCCGCCCGGCTATGTCGGTTATGAAGAAGGCGGCGGCCTGACCGAGGCGGTGCGGCGCAAACCCTATTCGGTGATCCTGCTGGATGAAGTGGAGAAGGCGCACCCGGACGTGTTCAACGTGCTGCTGCAGGCGCTGGACGACGGGCGCATGACCGACGGCCAGGGGCGCACCGTGGACTTCAAGAACACCGTGATCGTGATGACCTCCAACCTCGGCTCGCAGATGATCCAGCAGATGTCCGGAGACGATTACCAGGTCATCAAGCTGGCGGTGATGGCTGAAGTGAAAACCTATTTCCGTCCCGAGTTCATCAACCGCATCGACGAGGTGGTGGTGTTCCACGCGCTGGACGAAAAGAACATCAAGTCCATCGCGCGCATCCAGTTGCAGTACCTGGAAAAGCGCCTTGCCGCGATGGAGATGAAGCTGGACATCAGCGATGCCGCACTGGCCGAGATCGCCAACGCAGGCTTCGATCCGGTGTACGGCGCACGTCCGCTGAAACGCGCGATCCAGTCGCAATTGGAGAACCCGCTCGCCAAACTGATCCTGGAAGGCAGGTTCGCCGCGAAAGACACGATCAAGGTGGATTGCAAGGGCGGGGTGATGAAGTTCGAGAAGTAAGAAGTTATTGCCTTCATCCCCTCTCCCGCTTGCGGGAGAGGGGAGAGGGAAAAGCCCGGCGATGACGGGCTTTTTGTTTACGCCAAATATCCCCTCCCCTTGCAGGTGGAGGGCTAGGGAGGGAGTAGAAATGTCGAGCTTCTCTGCTTCTACCCCCATCCTACATGCCCCCTCGCTTCACTCTCCCCCTCTGCAAGGGGGAAGGAACTGGCTCAGATCTTTGTCTTCATCGCCCGCGCCCTTAACTGCCCGCACGCGCCTTCAATCTCCTGTCCTGCCGAGTCGCGTATCTTGGCGAGGATGCCATGCCGCTTAAGGGTGTGCACCATAGCCACGATCCGTTCGGATGAGGGGCGGCGATAGGCGAGTTCGCCCACTGCGTTGAAGGGGATGAAGTTCATCACGGCGTATTTCCCGGTGAGGAGCTGGGCTATCCTCTCCAACTCGGCGTCGCTGTCGTTGATGCCCTCCAGCAACGTCCATTGATATTGCACCGGATAGCCGGTGGCGCGCGCATATACTTCGGCGCGTTCCACCAACTCTTCGACAGCGATATGCGGCGCACGCGGTAGCAACTTCGCGCGCAGTGCCGCATCGGTGGTGTGCAGCGAAAGGGCGAGCGCCGGTTTGACCGCAGGGATTGAAGATTGCTTCTCTCGTTCGCCCTCTCGCCCAAACCCCTCCCGGCCTCCCAACCCACCCCAGCCCTCCCTTGTCAGGGAGGGAGCGAGGGGGGGAGCCGACTCTGCTCTCCCCCTGACAAGGGGGAACTGGAGGGGGTTTGAACCTGATGAACAATCCGGATCCATCAACCTCTCAAACACCCGCAAATCACCCACCGTCGAAAGCACCAGATTCTTGTGGCCGATGTTGCCCTGTGTGCCCAGCAACTGTATCGCTTCGAGCACGTTGTCGAGATTGTGCGCCGGTTCGCCCATGCCCATGAACACCACCTTGCTCACTGCGCGGCGCCGGCGCGCGAGCACCACCTGGGCGACGATCTCGGCGCTGCCGAGCTGGCGCAGCAAGCCGGCGCGGCCACTCATGCAGAAGATACATCCCACGGCGCAACCCACCTGCGTCGATACGCACAGGCCGCCACGCGGCAGCAGCACGCTCTCCACCATCTGGCCATCGGCCAGTTCGACCAACAGCCGCGCTACGCCTTCGTTATCGGAAAATCCGCGTAATGCTACGTTTGCCCCCTCTCCCGCAATGCGGGGGAGGGTTGGGGTGGGGGAACGGTCATGGCTTTCATGTTTATTGGTGGTATCCATCCCATGACCGTTGGCGGGATATTCACTGCGCAGCCGTGCCAGACCAATCAACTCCGCTTCAATGGCGGGCAACTCATTGCGCAGTGCAAGCGGAAAGAAAGTTTCGGCGGGGCTGTGCTTCCTGTCGTACGAGCCGACCTGGCTCCAGCCGCGCAGTAGCCTATCTTCGTGGCATGGCTTGGCACCAAGATCACGCAGACGTTGGCGAAGATGGACGATACGCATCGGGGAGTGAGAGGCGAGAATCTAAAGTGGGTTTGAAAATAATTGTGGGGAATCTGGGCAGATTCTAACCCAAGCTTTGGCCTATGATATGGCGGGCGCACGTACGTTCAAGGTGAATTGCAAGGTCGGGGTGATGTGGTTCGAAAAAGGCTAAGTTTTTCAGCAAGAAAACAACAAAAGCTCCAACGCAGCCTTTGTCGTTTTGAGACAGAGCATTAACAGTTTTTTACATTATTTAACATCATGCAATCAAATAATGTAAAAAGCAGCCATGTCACTGACCCAATACCCTTTTTTGGATACCTATAACCCGTGGTGGAGCGACGGTGGGGCCGCTTTTGCAGGCCTGCCGGAGAGTTCCACCGCGATGTATTCGATGATCTCTACGCCGATATCCAGCGCCTGCCGCAGATGGTTTCGGTTACCGGACCGCGCCGCGTCGGCAAGAGCACTTTACTGAAGCAGTGCATCCGTAAACTGATTCAAGAACACGGCGCGGAACAGGCGAAACGAATTGTCTATTTCACCATGGACGATCCGGCGCTGCTGTTGCCGCATGTCGATATGGATCGCTTCTTCGAGGACTTGGTGGCTGAATTCGCCAAGCGAGCGAAAGGTGGTGCGGTGTACATGTTTCTCAACGAGATACAGAAATTCCCGGATTAAAGGGGTCGGGTTCGAGATATTTTTCAGAATTACGCCGCCAGTTTGAGTTCTACTTTTTTTCCCGCCCGCGTCGCCAACGTGATCAGCATGTCCAGGCTAAATTTCTCGAACTTGCCGCGTATCAGGTCGGACACGCGCGATTGGGAAACGCCGAGCACTTGGGCGGCTTCGGCTTGTGTCCATTTTTCGTCGCGTATTTTGATGCGCAGCTCTCCCATCAGTTGGGCGCGCATGGCGAGGATGGTAGCTTCTTCTGGCGAGAAGCCGAGATCGAGGAATACATTGCCGCTGGATTTGGTGATTTTGAGTTTTTCTTTTTTCATTTCGCATGCTCCTTGAGTTGCTTATAGCGGGCGGCGGCCAGTTCTATGTCTTCCTTGCGCGTCTGCTGTGTCTTTTTCTGGAAGGCGTGCAGCACATAAACCGCATCGGCGAATTTCGCCACGTAGATCACGCGCCATTCGCCCAGTACATGGACGCGAATCTCATACGCGCCTGCGCCTACATTCAGCATCGGCTTCCAATCCGAAGGCATCAGGCTAAGCTGGACTTGCCAAAGTTCGCCCCCCGCCAGTCCTTTGGCTTCCCTAGGAAATTCGGCCAGATCGTCTTTGCTGGAACCGATGAACTTTAGCAGTTTCATGCGGACAATATATAAGTATTTATATTAAATGACAAGTGGAAGTTTTTTAGCTGCGCACATATTCCATCACTTCACCCCCACCCCCAGCCACGCATCCGAAGTCAGCTCGGCCGGTATCGAGGGCAATCTTTCTTTCAGGTAATCGAGCGCGAGCTTTTCCTTCTCGCGCCACATTTCCTCTCCCATGCCCTTCTTCATCATCTGGATCGGGGCGCTGCCCTTGACCATGCTTTCCCAGAATTCGGGGAGGGTGGTGACGGGGAAGGGCTTGGTGACGCGGCGTATCTCGACGTTGCGGAATCCTGCTTCCTGCATCTCCTGTTTGAAGACTTCGGGATTCTCCAGCGTGCCGATCGAGCGTTGCGGTTGCGGCAGGTCGGGCTTGATGGCGCGCAATGCGCCGAACATGGTCTGCATCGCGGGCGACTGGTCCACCGGCGCCCAACTGGTGACGGCGATGCTGCCGCCCGGTTTGAGCGTGCGGTGGATTTCGGCAAAACCTTTCTTGCGGTCGGGGAAAAACATCAGGCCGAACAGCGAGTATGCGGCGTCGAACATCTTGTCGGCATAAGGCAGGGTCTGCGCGTCGCCGCAGTGCAGCTCAATGTTGCGGAGCCCGGCTGCGGCGATCTTCTTCCGGAACACGGCGAGCATGGCTTCGGAGAAGTCGATGCCGTTCACACTGCCCGCTGCGCGCGCTACCATCAGCCCCAGCGTGCCCGGCCCGCAGGCGACATCCAGCACGGTCGAGTTGGGGTTGAGTTTACTGGCGGCGATGGCTTCCCCGGCATATTGCTCGAACACGATCATCGTGGTCTCGGCATAGCCGTCGGCGACGAGGTTCCAGGGTTCGCTGGCGGAAAGCGGGTTGGCGGGCTGGCTCATGTTGGTTCCTGATGGAGACGCACTATCTTACGCGATAAGATAGCGCCAAGTCCTTCCGAGTTAATCACCGGGTCAGGCAGAATGGATAAGCAAGGCTGAATGGAACGTGATCGTAACCGTCCCCACTCATTAATACTTCACGAATTTTCATTTTATTTTTTTATATTTGTAATCTTTTGGTGCTTTTTCATCTATGGCGCGAGCATCCCATCCCAGCTTGAAACTTATCCGAATAAGGAAGCGTTCCCGATCGGTCAAATTATCACCACAGATTGCCATTGCAATAGGCAGCCATACGTCGAAGGCTTCTCGTTGTCGCAGGTTGGTTCGTTTATATTTCATCAAACAATCTTTCTTTCACGAGTACGGGACAATTCTTGTTGGTGCAAAGCTGCCGTTCAAAGGTTAAGGAACCTCTGATTAAGTCCCACATGGCCGCGCTCGGGTTTTTCCGGGATGGGATGCAAGACGTGCGAGGCAGCGAATGGTCGATCCCCTTCGCAACGAGCACAACGCCGCAGACCGCCCGGAAAACCCGAGCCCATGCGGGTTTCGACAAAATCGCGCGCTCGCGGTGTCGCGCTCCTCGGCATCGTAGTCTCGGCTACGACCTTCGTCGCACTCCTTGCGATCATCGCGATTTTGTCGGCAACGCGGCTCATGGAGGACTTAATCAGAGG
>JBMOQB010000022.1:0-12092 GCA_049320585.1 Pseudomonadota bacterium
CGTATCGATCTGCGCGATGTTGCCCATGCACACCACTTTGGTGCCGGGACCGGCGCGTGTCACCAGCGTCTTCATCTGCTTGGGGGTGAGATTCTGCGCTTCGTCGATGATCACGTACTTGTTCAGGAAGGTGCGGCCGCGCATGAAATTGAGTGATTTCACCTTGATCCGCGAGCGGATCAGATCGCGGGTTGCTGCGCGTCCCCAGTCCCCGCCTTCATCGTCGGTCTTGTTCAGCACATCGAGGTTGTCCTCGAGCGCGCCCATCCACGGAGTCATCTTTTCTTCCTCGGTACCCGGCAAAAAGCCGATATCCTCGCCGACCGGAACGGTCACGCGGGTGATGATGATTTCCGAATACAATTTGTTCTCCAGTGTCTGCAGCAAGCCTGCAGCCAGCGTCAGCAGGGTCTTTCCGGTGCCCGCCTGCCCCAACAGCGAGACGAAATCAATCTCCGGGTTCATCAGCAGATTGAGCACGAAATTCTGTTCGCGATTGCGCGCGGTGATGCCCCAGACATTGTTCTTGCTGTGGGTGTAATCGGTCAGTGTGCGCAACAGCGCGGTCTGGTCGTCTTGCTCCATCACCACGGCGTAGAATGGCGTGGTGTCATTTTCCTGATAGACGAATTGATTGACGAAGAATGCTCCGCACAACGGGCCCTGGATCTGATAATAGGTGTGGCCTTCTTTTTGCCAGGACTTCATGTCCTTGCTGTGCCTGTCCCAGAAGTCATCCGGCAACGGCAGCACGCCGGTATAGAGCAGGTCGGTGTCTTCCAGCACCTTGTCGTTGAAATAGTCCTGCGCCTCCAGGCCCAGCGCACGCGCCTTGATGCGCATGTTGATGTCCTTGCTGACCAGGATCACCGCGCGCTCCGGCTGCTGGTGCTGCAGGCCGATGACCACTCCGAGGATCGCGTTGTCGGCTTTGCCCAGCTCCAGATGCTGAGGTAATTCATATTTGACGAAGCTGGTCTGCAGGAACAGGCGGCCGGTGCAGTTCTTGTGCGCAGGGGACTCCAGCGCTATGCCTTCCTCTATCTTGTGCGGCGCATCGCTGACGACCTCATCCAGGAAGCGGCTGGCCTGCCGTGCATTGCGGGCGACCTCGGTCATGCCCTTTTTCTTGTTGTCCAGCTCCTCCAGCACGAACATCGGCAGGCAGATATCGTGCTCCTCGAAGCGGAACAAACTGGTCGGGTCATGCAACAGCACGTTGGTGTCCAGCACAAACAGCTTGGTTTCGTGATTGGTTTCGTCTTCGACGGGTTTTTTGCTTGTTGCTGGGGACATTAAATTCCTTTAATTGAGGGTGGTGACGAAATCCAGGACTTCCTGCGCGTGGCCGTCTGCCTTGACGCCGCGCCATTCGCGGCGCAGAACGCCATTCTTGTCGAACACGAAGGTACTGCGCTCGATACCGCGCACCTGCTTGCCATACATGTTCTTCAGCTTGATCACCCCGAACAGATCGCAGACTGCCTCATCGGCATCCGAAAGCAGCGCGAACGGCAAGGTGAATTTGGCCTTGAAATTCTCATGTGACTTGATGCTGTCGCGCGAGATACCGGCCACTACGCAGTTTGCCTTGTTGAATCTGTCATACAGATCGCGAAACTGCTGCGCCTCGGAGGTGCAACCCGGCGTATTGTCCTTGGGATAAAAATAGATGACCAGATGCTTGCCGCGCGCGCCGGATAGTGTGAAGGTCTGATTGCCCGTTGCGGGCAGGGAAAAATCTGTAACTGTGTTGTCTGACATGAATAAACCCAATAGATAGGGCGACATTCTTGTCAAAAAACGCGCTAAAGGCAAGCATCATCGCGACCTCGTCAAATTGGCCCGGGTATGCTACGGTTGCCGCCGTTTGCCGAGAGATATTTGATGACCGATACTGATTACATGCGCGCCGCGCTCGATATGGCAAGCAAGGCGCTCGCTGCCGGTGAAGTGCCGGTGGGGGCGGTAGTGGTGCTGGATGGCGAGATCGTCGGCCGCGGTTTCAATGCGCCGATCTCGCGCCATGATCCTTCCGCGCATGCCGAGATGATGGCGCTGCGCGAAGCGGCGCAGCATCTGGGTAATTACCGCTTGCCAAGGTGCGAGGTGTTCGTCACGCTGGAGCCGTGTCTGATGTGTGCCGGGGCGATTATGCATGCGCGCATCGCGCGGCTCGTGTATGGGGCGAGCGACCCCAAGACGGGCGCGTGCGGCAGCGTGGTGGATGCGTTTGGAGACCGGCGATTGAATCATCACACCGAGGTCAGCAGCGGGGTACTGGCGGAGGAGTGTGGCGTAATGCTCAGCGATTTTTTCGCGTTGCGGCGCGCGCAGCAACGGAGTGCAGGGGCAAGCCACGAATTGCCCGACGAGGCCAGATGAAAATCGACATCAACATTGCCGACCAGCAGCTTGAACTGTTCGACGACACGGGAAAGTTGCTGCGCAGCTACGCGGTGTCCACCTCCGCGAAAGGGGTGGGCGAGATAGCCGGAAGCTATTGCACGCCGCGCGGCAGGCATATCGTCCGCGCCAAGATCGGCGCCGGGCTGCCGGAAAATACCGTGCTGGTGCGGCGTCGCCCGACCGGTGAAATTTACACGCCTGAACTGGGCGCGAAATTTCCGGGACGCGACTGGATACTGACGCGTATCCTGTGGTTGTCCGGTTGCGAAAAGGGGTTTAACCGGCTGGGAGAAACGGATACCATGCGGCGCTATATCTACATACACGGCACGCCGGATTTGGTGCGGCTGGGCATACCCGGTTCGCATGGCTGTATCCGCATGCGCAACGCCGATCTGGTCGAGTTGTTCGATCTGGTGCCTGCAGGTACCGAAGTCGATATCACAGAATGATTCTTCACGGAGGGCGATATGCCTAACTCTTTCACTGTCAGCATGGTTCGTTGGCAAGATGGCGAGCCTTTGCTGAAATCGATCCGCGAGGCAGTATTCGTAAAAGAGCAGGGTGTCCCGGCAGAATTGGAGTGGGATGGGCTGGATGGGGGCTGTCGTCATGCTCTGGCAATCAGCCATCAAGGGGACGCCATCGGTTGCGGTCGGATGCTGGCTGATGGGCATATCGGACGCATCTCGGTATTGCCGCAATGGCGCAAGCAAAAGGTCGGAACCGCTATCATGGAAGCATTGCTCAACTACGCACGCGCACACGACTACCGGCAGGTGGACGTGGATGCACAGACTAACGCCGTTCCGTTCTACCGCAAGTTCGATTTTGTCGAGGAGGGAAAGGTGTTCATGGATGCGGGCTTGCCGCATATCAAAATGCGGCTGAAGCTATTTTCCGGTTAGATAATCTTCCACGCTGAAATTTTTCACCGCTTCCGGTTGGGCTACGGTGAACCCGGTGATTACCATGCCGGTGGCGAATGCTTCGGCGAATATCAGGATAGGCGCGGGGATGAAGTAATGGTATTGAATCTCGGGCCAGGTGTAGTGGCTGAGCGCCAGCATCATCAGCGTAGTGACCAGCATCATAACCGCGGTGGCGAGTGCCGCGCAGGCAAAGCCATTCAACAACACGAACAGAAATAGATTTTTCGGCAGGTTGCGTTGGCTGAAGCGCAGCAGCCATTCGCTGAACAACATCGGGATCGCCAGCATCAGCAATCCATTGATGCCCAGTGTCACAAGACCGATGTCCGAGTAAATCCAGGTGCCGAGCATGACCCCGGTGAGGGCAATCAGCCCGATCGGCCAGCCGAACATCAGCAAGAACAGGGTTGCACCGATCAGATGGAAGTTGAATCCGGGATGGATGCCCGCGTTCAGCTGCCAGAAAACGGGAGTGCAGAACAGCAGACCGATCAGCGCGTTGGTGCGTATGGCGTTGGCAAACATTTCACGCCACTGCGCGAGTTGCAGGGCGCGTATCAACACGACGAAAAACATCAGGTTGCACAGCCATAGCCAATCGCTGTCGAAAAGAGACTCGGGCAGGTTCATTGCAATCTTTGCTTATCGGATAGCTTGCTTGTCTTGATACGCCGGAAAACGTGTTTTGAAGTGTTGTTCAAAGGACTGGCGGTGTCAACCTTATTCGTGATGCGTTTGCGTTATCCCACCAATTCATGCGCATAAGCACTATATCCGCGTCCCCTTGCCGATAGTGTCCCGCTATGGTGGCGGGTTGAGGGAGGAAATGACGAAACTGGCGGATGATATTTTTATTGCCGATGGACTGCAGGTCAGTTGGCCGGCAGCGTGTAGGGGAGTGGTAAAAACTGTAACGCAGCCCCCTGTGGCGACTTCCAGTGCACCGTCTGCGTCTCGCGGCTGGAAGTCTGCAACACCGCCAGCACGTCGTAACCGCCTGACGGCGCAGCGGCGACGTTTGCAAGCATGCCGCTGGCCTGTCCTTCCATGTCGGGGCTGTACAGTTCATCACCCGGTTGCGGAGTTTCGCTGGTGTCGATATGCGCCAGATACATGCGCCGCTTCAGCTTGCCCAGATACTGCGTGCGCGCCACGATCTCCTGGCCGGGATAGCAACCCTTCTTGAAACTCACGCCATTGACCAGATCGAAATTTACCATCTGCGCGACGAACTGTTCCTGCGTCTGCGGCAGAATGACCGGGGTGCCGGAACGGATGTTGAGCCAGTCCCAGCAGCCGCTGCCTACCGGCCGTGCCTTGGCTTTAAATTCCGTCCACAGCATTTGTGCATTTTGTGGCGTGGCATTGATCTGCCAGCGCGTGTCACTTGCTTTTATCATGCTGCCTGACTCATTGCTGACAACGCTGAGCGGCGCTTGCGGCAGCTCGACGAACCGTGCGCGCAAAATTTCCTGCGCATCAACACCCGACAATCCCAGTGCAACGATCTCATCGCCCGCGTCGCTGATCTTCACCCTGGCGCGCAGCACATACATGCCCAGCTTTTTGCGTATCGGTTCGCACAACACGCGCGGCAGTTGCAGCAGATAATCTTCGTCTTGGCGCCAGACCAGCAGCGTCGCCAGCATCCGGCCCTTGGGACTGTTCAGGCTGCTGAGCTGCGCGCGCGTGCCGGAAACTTCGCGGATGTCGTTGCTCAGCAGGTTCTGCAGAAACGACCCTGCCTCCTCGCCGGAGGCGCGCAGCGTGCCGAACTGGCCCAGGTCGCACAGCACCGTGCCGTCACGTGTGGCAAGGCGCTCAGCGGCGGCATCGCCGAAATGGTTGACGACCCCGTCTTGTATCTGCGCGCCCTGCATTGCCAGAAAATTCCGCCAGTCTTGATTCATCGTCCGTGTCCGTTCGTTGTCGTCGCGCAATCTTACCGCGAAGCGATAGCTTTCGGATAAACTCTTGCGCCATGAAACGCTATGTCTGTTGCCTGTTGCCTCTGTTGCTTGCCGCCTGTGACGGCGGGCTGTGGAACAATCCCTATCCGGCGGCGGACGCGGGCAAGTCCATCCTCTATACCGCATTCACCGAACGGCCCAAGCACCTCGATCCTGCCCAGGCCTACAGCGAGAACGAGTATGAATTCCTCGCGCAGATCTATGCGCCTCCGCTGCAATATCATTATCTGAAGCGTCCCTATCAACTGATCCCGCTGGCGGCGGTACAAATGCCGACAGTGCGTTATCTCGACCAGCGCCATCGCCCGCTGCCGGACGATGCCCCGGCGGAGCGGGTTGCATACAGCGTATATGAGATACACATCAAACCGGACATGCGCTATCAGCCGCATCCGGCGTTCGTGCCGGAGAATATGCGCCTTGCTGCCGTCGACCTCTCATCGGTTTATTCGCTTCGTGATTTTTCCAAGACAGGCACACGCGTGGTCATGGCGGAGGACTATGCATACCAGATCAAGCGCCTCGCGAACCCGCAGTTGCACCAGCCTATCTTCGGGGTGATGAGCGAATACATCGCCGGCTTGAAAGACTATGCAGCCATGCTGCAACAGGCGCTGAAAAAAGATCCGGACGCTTTTCTGGATTTGAATGCATATCCCTTGCCCGGCGTGCAGGTGGTGGACGATACCACCTACCGCATCACGATACACGGCAAATATCCTCAGTTCGCCTATTGGCTGGCGATGCCGTTCTTTGCCCCGATGCCTCAGGAAGCTGAACGCTTCTATGCGCAGGCCGGGATGCGTGAACGCAACCTGACGCTGGACTGGTGGCCGGTGGGCAGCGGGCCGTATTATCTTTCCGAGAACGATCCCAACCGGCGCATGGTGCTGAGCCGCAATCCGTATTACGACAGCGAGACCTATCCGGTTGAAGGCGAGCCGGGCGATGCACAGGCCGGCCTGCTGGCGGATGCGGGCAAGCCGCTGCCGCTGATCGGCAAGGTGGTGTTCAGTCTGGAGAAAGAAACCATCCCGTACTGGAACAAGTTCCTGCAGGGCTATTACGATGCGTCCGGCATCAGTTCGGACAGCTTCGATCAGGCGGTTCAGGTCAGCGTTGGCGGCGAGGCTGCGGTGACCGACGCGATGCAGGCGCAGGGCATCACGCTGTCCACTTCAGTTGCCACCTCCACGATGTACACCGGTTTCAACTGGCTGGATCCGGTGGTGGGAGGGAGTTCAGACAGGGCAAGAAAGTTGCGGCAAGCGATCGCGATCGCGGTGGATTTCGAGGAGTTCGTTTCGATCTTTGCCAACGGCCGCGGCATCGTGGCGCAATCGCCGATCCCGCCCGGCATCTTCGGCTACCGCGAGGGCGAGGCCGGAATCAACCGTTATGTGTATGGCTGGGTGGACGGAGCGCCGAAACGAAAGTCCACAGCAGAAGCCAAACGCCTGCTGGCCGAAGCGGGCTATCCGAACGGTTTGGATACGCGAACCGGCCAGCCGCTGGTGATCAACCTGGACACCACCGCGACCGGCGTGGGCAGCAAAGCCCGCCTCGACTGGCTGCGCAAGCAGTTCGACAAGATCAACGTGCAACTGGTGGCGCGCAGCACCGACTACAACCGGTTCCAGGACAAGATCCGCAAGGGCGATACACAGATGTTTTACTGGGGCTGGAATGCCGACTATCCCGACCCGGAAAACTTTTTTTTCCTGCTGCATGGCGCACAAGCCAAAGTGGGCAAGGGCGGCGAGAATGCGTCGAACTACAGCAATCCTGAATATGACAAGCTGTTCGAGCAGATGAAGAACATGGAAAACAGTCCGGCGCGGCAGGCCATCATCGACCGGATGCTGGAGATATTGCGCCACGATACACCCTGGCTGTGGGGATATCACCCGAAGAACTACGTGTTGCAGCACGGCTGGCTGCACAACGTCAAATCCAACATCATGGCCAACAACAAACTCAAGTATTGGCGCGTGGACGCCGGGCAGCGCGATGCGCTGCGCTACGAGTGGAACCAGCCGGCGCGCTGGCCGCTATGGCTGGGGGTGTCGGCGTTGCTGTTGTTCGGCGTGTGGATGTGGCGGGTGTTGCGGCAGCGCGAAGAGGGGAGGGGATGATGAAAAGCGAAAAGCAAACCCCCCTCAGTCCCCCCACCCCACCCCAGCCCTCCCTTGTCAGGGAGGGAGCAGGTGAGAAGCGTCACTCCTCCCCTGATAAGGGGAGGCCGGGAGGGGTTAAAGGTTTTATCCGTTACAACAAAAAACTCACCGCCTTGGCTCGCGAGAACCGCAAGAATCCGACCGTAGCAGAAAGCAAGATGTGGAACGAGGTGCTGCGCATGCGCCACTTTGCTGAGTACAAGCTTTCGCGTCAGAAACCAATAGGGAATTACATTGTGGATTTCTATTGCGCAAAGCTCAGGCTTGCCATAGAAATTGACGGCGACGGCCATGCCGATGCAGTTGATTATGATGCTGTTCGAACAGCATCATTGAGTACTTTCGGTGTTTCTGTGATTCGCTATACCAACCACGAGGTGATGCACAATCTTGAAGGCGTTTATGACGATCTGGTTGGCAGGGTTGGGCAGATCAGTGATGGAGTTGCCGGACCATGATCGCCTACCTGATCCGCCGCATCCTCTACGCCGTGCCGATCCTGATCGGTGTGAACCTGCTCACCTTCGCGCTGTTCTTCGTGGTGAACACGCCGGATGACATGGCGCGCATGCAGCTCGGCATCAAGCGCGTGACACCTGACGCGATCGAGATGTGGAAGCAGCAGCACGGCTATGACAAACCCCTGATGATTAATCGTGCCGCAAGCGGTGCTGAGAAGATCACCGATACGATCTTCTGGCAGAAGTCCGCCGGAATGTTCGTGCTCGATTTCGGCTATTCGGACGACGGGCGCAGCATATCGCGCGAGATCGCGACGCGCATGGGCCCGAGTCTGGCGATCGCGCTGCCGACCTTTATGGTCGGGCTGGTGGTGTATGTCAGCTTCGCGCTGATGATGACATTGTTCCGCGCCACCGCGCTGGATTTCGCCGGGGTGGCGCTGTGCGTGCTGCTGATGTCGATCTCCGGCCTGTTCTATATCATCGGCGGGCAGTTCCTCGTCAGCAAACTGTGGCATCTGGTTCCGATCTCGGGTTATGCGGGCGGAGCCGACAGCTTCAGGTTCGTGGTGCTGCCGATCCTGATCGGCGTGGTTGGAGGCGTAGGCTCGAGCAGCCGCTGGTATCGCACCATCTTCCTCGATGAGATAGGCAAGGACTATGTGCGCACTGCGCGTGCCAAGGGCTTGTCTGAACTGCGCGTGCTGTTCCGCCATGTGTTGAAGAACGCGATGATCCCGATACTCACCGGCGTGGTGGTGGTGATACCGTTGCTGTTCCTGGGCAGCCTGCTCACCGAGTCGTTCTTCGGCATCCCCGGCCTGGGCAGCTACACGATAGACGCGATCAACGCCCAGGATTTCAGCGTGGTGCGCGCGATGGTGTTCCTCGGCTCGCTGCTGTATATCGTCGGCCTGATTCTTACCGACATCTCCTACACGATGGTTGACCCGAGGGTGAGACTGTCATGAACTTCATGCCGGTCATGCTGTGGAGCGATGCGCTGGTGTTCTTGCTGCTGGCGGCGGGTATCGCAAGCGCATGGTATGTGCGGCGGCACGAACATCTGCTGCTGCCCTGGCGGCGCGTGGCACGCAGCGCCACGGCGATGGTATCGCTGCTGGTGCTGTCGCTGTTCCTTGTGATCGGCCTGCTGGACACGCTGCATTACCGCGTTGCCTTGCCGCAACAGAACAATGGCGAGACGGTATATTCGCCGGAAGTGCTGAGCGTATTCGACAAACTGGCTGAGCCGCTGCGCACGCACATCGAGAAAACCTATTCCGCGCCGCTCGCCGTCACGCTCTATGCCAAGGAGAGCACCACTGACGCGCAGGGCAATGTCGTGCGCGGCTATCCGCGCCTGCAATATGGCGGCGCGCATCTGACCGATGTGGCACAGCGCGATGCAGACGTGGCGAAGCGGGCAGTGATGGGAGCGATGATTGGGCTGCTGGCCGGGCTGTTGGTAGTTGTGATGGCCGCGTCGTTTTCGCGGACGCATGGGATCAATGGCGGCAACCCCTCCCGTCCTCCCCTTGTCAGGGGAGGAGTCAAGGAGTCCCCCCTGACAAGGGGGGAGAAAGGGGGGTTAGCGCCCCTGAAAAAAAATATCGCTTCCCGCTCCGCTCTGATAATAGCCTTGCTCAGCATCGCCGCCCTGATCGGTGCCATTGCCAACCTCGCTGCCGCTTATCATGTGCTGGGTACCGACAAGGTCGGGCAGGATGTGCTGTATCAGTCGTTGAAAAGCATCCGCACCGGCCTGATCATCGGCACCGTGACGACCCTGGTGACGCTGCCGCTGGCCTTGTTCCTCGGCATCGCTGCGGGATATCTGCGCGGCTGGGTGGACGATGTCATCCAGTATGTCTACACCGTACTGAGTTCCATTCCGAGCGTATTGCTGATTGCGGCTGCGGTGCTGATGATGCAGGTCACGATAGACACTCATCCGGAATGGTTCGATACCACCGCGTCGCGCGCCGACCTGCGCTTGGTATTCCTGTGCCTGATCCTCGGTGTGACCAGCTGGACCGGGCTGTGCCGTCTGCTGCGCGGCGAGACCCTGAAGCTGCGCGAGATGGAATATATCCAGGCAGCGCAGTCGTTCGGCGTATCAACATTGCGCATCCTGACACGCCACATCGTGCCGAATGTGATGCACATCATCCTGATCGCGCTGGTGATGGATTTTTCGGCACTGGTGCTGGCAGAGGCGGTGTTGTCCTACGTCGGTGTCGGGGTCGATCCTTCGATGATCAGTTTCGGCACGATGATCAACGCGGCGCGGCTGGAGATGGGGCGCGAGCCGATGGTGTGGTGGGCGCTGGCCGCCGCCTTTGCATTCATGCTGGTGCTGGTGCTGGCGGCGAACCTGTTCGCCGACGCGGTGCGCGATGCGTTCGACCCGCGCTTGAACCTGACCGAGTAGCCGCCGCCTTACTCAGAAACTTTGAACTGGGGATTCCACACGATCTCCCACAAATGCCGGTCGGGATCCTGAAAGTAGCCCGCGTAACCTCCCCAGAAAGTGTCCTGGGCCGGCTTAACGATCACCGCGCCTGCCTCGCGGGCTTGCTCCATCACGGCATCCACTTCTGCTTTTGAAGATACGTTGTGCCCTAGCGACATTTCGGTGGGACTGGGGCTGCTCAGAGGCAGGCCGGTATCATGGGAAAGGCTGTTGCGCGGCCAGATCGCGAGCTTGATGCCGCCCTGCAAATCGAAGAATGCCACTGCGCCATGTTCGAATTCGGTGCCGAAAATCCCCTGTGTCGGAAGACCCAGCCCGTCACGGTAAAACCGCAGCGCCCTGTCCAGGTCGTCAACCCCGATGGTGATAACGGTGATCCGTGGCTTCATGCTTGTATCCTGTCTTGACCGGAATGTTACGCGTTGCCACTTTTTGCGCCAACCTTGGCATCGAACTTTTCCTTGTTGATGATGAACCGTTCGTGCCGTCCTTTGGAGATCAGATCCACGCCATTGTGGGCTTCCACGGCAAACACAAGCTTCTTTTCTTCGACCGCGATCAGTTCGATAGTTGCCTTGAACTGCATGCTGTAACGATGCACTTTTGGCAGACTTGATTTGCCCATGAAACACCTCCGTTTGGTTAGGGGGAGGTGTCAACTAAATTGGGGGAAGGTTACAGTCCCGCTTAACTGCAAGGTTAGGCGTTTAATTCGAACCCCGTTCATTTAATTTATTAATTTCAATGATGCGACGAAAAACAATCGGACTGTATTTCTCCTGAATGTTATCGCAAAATTCGGCTACACGATTAGCCGTATTTTCAGGTACCGAATCCTCCTTCAGTTCGCGCAAAATTTTTTCTATTGCTTTTTTGTGCTCAGTTGAAAATGTTTCAGAGTCGCTCAAAATGGTTGAATACTGACCAAGTTTGACTGCCTTTTCAGATCTCAGCTTCTTTCGTTCCTCCGTACTCGAGGAGATTGCCTGAAGTGAATAAAAAGCGGAACAGTAAGCGTAATCACGTGCTGCAATCTTTTGAATTGTTTCTGCGGCCAATCCATCCCTGATGAGGCCAGTAAATAAAATAAAGGTAATAAATGAGGCTCGGTTGTTCATCCTGACGACTAACGTGGAGCAAGGGGCGCGCCGAAGGCGCGTCCCAGCGTCCGGAGGGAGCGAACTTGAGCAGGGTTAGGTTGCTTTTTCATAGACGAGTTGGCTGGACTGCGCCAATCCTTTTCCGACCGTGGGCGTCTGGACTGGGTGATAGCGCTCAAGCTGAACTTTCAATGGGATGATTTTCTCGAGCTCCTCTTTCCACACCTTTGTTTCAAACATCCACGTCGCGAGCCCACCGCTTTCGTCCACGCCTCGAAATTGATTGGGATCAAGTTCCAGTGCGATGTCAATGTCACTCTCGGTCCGGTGATCGCCACGCACGCGGCTACCAAAAAGATACGCGCGCTTCACGAGGGGCTTTTCTCGGGCCCACATAGATACGACGCTCGCGACTTGAGATACCTCCATCTGAAAGCAACCTAACGTAATATATGGACTCCCCCGTTTTGCAAGAAAGATGGTTTTCTGGTTTGAGAATCTGATTGCAGCAATATATCCGGCCTACTGTTGAGCTTGTCAGCTCTGGCCCTGATGACATTCGCGCAC
>JBMOQB010000023.1:0-70974 GCA_049320585.1 Pseudomonadota bacterium
CTTCTCGTCCATCGGTCTCACTTCTTTCCAAGGCATAGGAACCTCCTTCCGGTTGTTCCTATCAAGGGTAATTACCTGTTACCCATGTCCTTGTACTAATGTGTTACCGATGAGTATGATTCATACCCTCCCCCACATTTGGTTACTTTTCTTGGCAAGACAAGAAAAGTGACTAGCTGTCGGTCTACCCCCGACGGTTTTGATTTTTTCGTATGCATCACAGCGCGCCAGCCGCTTTGCGGCGACCCTTCGACAGGCTCAGGGCGAACGGCCTTATGATCAGTAACCTCTGGCGATTTAGACTTTGGATATTCAAATGAAAAAATTCTCCGCCTATCAAATCTTTGAACAAGACGGAAAATCCATTGGTCGTTTCGTCGAGCTGACGCTGGATGATCTCGATCCCGGCGAGGTGGTCATTCAGGCGCATTACTCCGATGTGAATTACAAGGACGCGCTTGCCGCCACCGGCGCTGGCAAGGTGATACGGCGTTTTCCCTGTGTGGGCGGCATCGATGTCTCGGGCGTAGTGGAAAGCTCTGCCGATGCGCGCTTCAAGCCGGGCGACGAGGTGGTGGTCACCGGGTATGACATGGGTGTGGCGCATGACGGCGGATATGCCGGATATGTGCGGGTTCCCGCAGATTGGGTGGTGCCGCTGCCGCAAGAGCTGACGCTGTTCGATGCGATGGCGATCGGCACGGCGGGGTTTACCGCTGCGCTGTCCATCCATCGTCTTGAGCAGAACGAATTGACCCCTGAAAAAGGCAAGGTGATCGTGACCGGTGCGACCGGCGGGGTAGCCAGCCTTGCGATCCAGATGCTGGCGCAGCGCGGCTATCACGTTGTCGCGCTGACCGGCAAGGACAGCGAGCATGATTATCTGAAATCGCTCGGCGCAAAAGAAATCCAGTCGCGCAAGGATGTTGTGATGGGCACGCGTCCGCTGGAGAAAGCGCAATGGGCGGGCGCGCTGGATGCGGTGGGCGGAGAAACCTTGGCATGGCTGACGCGCACCATGCAGCAAAATGGCGTGATTGCCAGCTTCGGCAATGCCGGCGGGATCGAGTTGCATACCACGGTGCTGCCCTTCATCCTGCGCGGCGTGCGCCTGATCGGAATCGATTCCGCCGCTACCCAGATGCCGCTGCGCCGCCAGATATGGGGACGTCTGGCCGGCGATCTGCGTCCCAAAATGTTGTCACAAGTAACGCAAATCGTGCCTTTCAGCGAGTTCCCGCAAGTCTTTCCATTGATGCTGCAAGGCAAGTTGCGCGGACGCACGGTGGTCGAAATAAAACACGCGGGATGATGATATAATTGCCGCCAAAGCTGGAAATAAACAGCGCGAAAGTGGCGGAATTGGTAGACGCACTGGATTTAGGTTCCAGCGCCGCAAGGCGTGAGAGTTCGAGTCTCTCCTTTCGCACCAGTGGCCAATTCAACTTCAATCAAGGAAATACAGCATGACCAGCGTAGAAACTGTAAGCGCGTTAGAACGACGTCTTAATGCCTCCATACCCCAACAGGCCATTCGCGGCGTTGTTTCCGCCCGGCTGAAAAACATTGCGCGCAATGCGAAAATCGCCGGATTCCGTCCCGGCAAAGTCCCGGCCAAGGTCATCGAGCAGCACTATGGTGCGCAAGTTCATCAGGAAGCCCTGGGAGAAGCATTGCAGCGCTCTTTCCAGGAGGCAGCCTTGTCCAATAATCTGAGGGTGGCTGGCAACCCCCAATTCGAAATCAAGAGCAATGATCCGAATGCGGATCAAGTCGAATACAGCGCTACGTTTGAGGTCTATCCTGAAGTGGTTATGGGCGACTTGTCGGGTGTAGCGATAGAGCGGCTGGTTTACCAGCTGAAGCCGGCCGATGTGAAGAACACCATTGCCACACTGCGCAAGCAGCGCGCAACATTCGAAAAGGTAGACCGCGCAGTGCAGAATGAAGACCGGGTGCTTATTGATTTTACCGGCAAACTTGACGGCGAAGCTTTTGAGGGTGGCGAAGGCAAGGATATAACCGTGGTTCTTGGCATGGGGCGCATGTTGCCGGATTTTGAAGCTGCCATCATCGGAATGAAGGCGAACCAGACCAGGTCCTTCGAGATGAAGTTCCCCGAGGATTACCATGGCAAGAACGTGGCCGGGAAACAGGTGACCTTCACCGTTGTGCTGCATCGGGTGGAAGCCGCCAAGCTGCCGGAAGTGGATGCCGAATTTGCCAGGGGCATCGGCGTCACTGACGGTGATGTAAGCAAAATGGAAGAAGATATCCGCAGCAATTTGACTCGCGAAGTCTCGCGCCGGTTAAAGTTGCGCAACAAGGAAACCGCGATGGAGGCGTTGCTTAGAATCGCCAAGTTTGATGTGCCCAGAGGTTTGGTGGATATGGAAGTCCAGACCGTGGTGCAGCAAACTATGCAGGATATGGAGTCGCGCGGCATAAAGACTAAAGATATGCCGCTTCCGCCGGAAATGTTCAGGGAGCGCGCCGAAAAGCGCGTAAAGCTGGGAATAATACTTTCTGAAATCGTGCAGAAATATGGTCTGCAGGCCAGGCCGGAACAGACCAAGGCGATGATTGAGGATTATGCCCAGGGTTTTGACGAGGCTGAACAAATCATCCGCTGGTATGCGGCTGATCCGAAGCGGATAATAGAAGTGGAAAACCTGGTGCTGGAGGAGAACCTGGTGGAGTGGGTGATGGGACAGGCCAAGACTACCGACAAACAAACGGAGTTCAACGATCTGATGGAGAGAGGCTGACAATGGAGCAATTTCACAATCCTCAATTTGCCGGCCTGTCTCATTATCAGGAGCCGCAAAATATCGGTTTGATTCCCATGGTGGTCGAGACCAGCGGGCGTGGCGAGCGGGCATACGACATATATTCGCGTCTGCTCAAGGAGCGCGTGGTGTTTCTGGTCGGCGAAGTCAACGACCATACCGCAAATCTGATCGTTGCACAGATGTTGTTTCTTGAATCGGAAAATCCGGACAAGGACATCCATTTCTACATCAATTCGCCGGGAGGTTCTGTAACTGCCGGTATGGCGATCTACGACACCATGCAGTTCATAAAGCCCGGCGTCAGCACACTGTGCATCGGACAGGCTGCCAGCATGGGCTCGTTCCTGCTGGCGGCTGGCGAAAAGGGCAAGCGTTTTTGTTTGCCGAATTCGCGCGTGATGATCCATCAGCCGATGGGCGGCTTCCGCGGCCAGGCTTCGGATGTCGAGATCCATGCGCGCGAGATTCTGTATTTGAAGCAGAAACTGAACAAACTGCTGGCGCAGCATACCGGCCAAACAGTTGAAACAATCGAGCGCGATACCGATCGCGATAATTTTTTGAGCGCTGAGGAAGCCGTAAAATACGGACTGGTGGATCAGACGCTGGAAAAGCGCATTTAAAATGTTTGGCATGCCGATATCTTGATGGAGGGCTATTGACAATGACTGATGACAACAAATCAGGTGAGAAACTGCTTTACTGCTCGTTTTGCGGCAAGAGTCAGCATGAAGTGCGCAAGTTGATTGCGGGCCCTTCGGTGTTCGTTTGCGATGAATGCATCACGTTGTGCAACGACATCATGCGCGAGGAAATACAGAACGAAAACAAATCCGGCAAGGCTGATCTGCCGGTGCCTAAAGTGATCCAGCAAACACTCGATGAATATGTGATCGGCCAGGAGCAGGCAAAAAAGATTTTGTCAGTGGCGGTTTACAACCATTACAAGCGCCTGAAGAGCGATGACAAGGACGGCGTGGAATTGTCCAAGAGCAATATCCTGCTGGTCGGCCCCACCGGTTCCGGCAAGACTCTGCTGGCGCAAACCCTGGCGCGTTTGCTGGATGTGCCGTTTGTGATGGCTGACGCAACCACGCTGACCGAAGCCGGTTATGTCGGCGAAGATGTCGAAAACATCATCCAGAAGTTGCTGCAGACCTGCGACTATGACGTGGAGAAGGCGCAGCGCGGTATCGTGTATGTGGATGAAATCGATAAGATCTCCCGCAAATCTGATAACCCCTCCATCACTCGCGACGTGTCCGGTGAGGGTGTGCAGCAGGCTTTGCTCAAGCTGATCGAGGGTACCAAGGCATCCATTCCGCCTCAGGGCGGGCGCAAGCACCCGAATACGGAATTCCTGCAGGTGGATACCACCAATATCCTGTTCATTTGTGGCGGCGCATTCGACGGGCTGGAGAAAATTATCCGCAACCGTTCCTCCAAGTCCGGCATCGGCTTTGGCGCAACCATTAGCGGCCAGGATAAACAAAAAACCGGCGAGATTTTGCGCGAGGTGGAGCCGGAAGATCTGATCAAGTTCGGGCTGATTCCGGAATTTGTCGGCCGTTTGCCGGTAGTTGCGACGCTGGAAGAGCTGGACGAGGCAGCTTTGATGCAAATTCTGACCGAACCGAAGAACGCGCTGACCAAGCAATACCAGAAACTGTTTGCGATGGAAAACGTCGTTCTGGAATTCCGCGAGGGCGTGTTGCTGGCCATTGCGCGCAAGGCCCTGGCGCGCAAGACCGGCGCGCGCGGTTTGCGCTCGATACTCGAACACGCACTGCTGGATGTGATGTTTGACTTGCCATCGATGGATAATGTCAGCAAGGTAGTGCTGGAAATAACCGCTTCCAGCGATGAAATCAAGCCCATCGTCATTTATGCGGATGCGCACAAAGCAGCCTGATCCTGGTTGACTCCGCCCGTTCTTTATATCTTGTCCGGATGGGGTAGTTGAATTTATTCGAACTATCCCCATCTAACCCCACAATCAACAAATAGGTGATTGCCATGTTAGAACAAGATATCCCCGGTTTTCCTGCTGTAAGCAATTTACACCCGCTGCTGCCGCTGCGCGATGTGGTGGTGTTCCCGCATATGGTGATCCCGCTGTTTGTCGGCCGCTCCAAATCCATCAAGGCCCTTGAGACGGCGATGGAAGCGGATAAAAGCATCGCGCTGGTGGCGCAGAAGTCCGCGGCAAAGGATGAGCCGGGCACGGACGATCTTTATGCCATAGGCAGCATGGCCAACATCCTGCAGATGCTGAAATTGCCGGATGGCACCGTCAAAGTGCTGGTGGAGGGAACGCAGCGAGCCAATGTGCTGCGTGTTTTCGATGCCAAGACACATTTCGATGCCGAGGTTCAAATCGTTCCTGCCGAAGATGGAACAGACAGCGAATCGGAAGCGATGCGGCGCGTCCTGATCGCGCAGTTCGATCAATATGTGAAGCTCAACAAGAAAATTCCCCCGGAAATCCTGACCTCCCTGGCCAGCATCGATGATGCCGGCCGTCTGGCCGACACCATAGCAGCTCATCTTCCGCTGAAATTGGAGCAAAAACAGGAGGTGCTGGAAATATTCGGCGTGCGCAAGCGCCTGGAACACTTGCTCGGCCTGCTGGAGGGCGAGATCGATATTCTCCAGGTCGAGAAACGCATCCGCGGCCGTGTCAGACGCCAGATGGAAAAGAGCCAGCGCGAGTATTACCTGAACGAGCAGGTCAAAGCGATCCAGAAGGAGCTGGGCGAGGGCGAGGAAGGCACCGACTTCGATGAGCTGGAAAAAAAGATCAAGGCCGCGCATATGTCCAAAGAAGCGCGCAATAAAGCCGAATCCGAGCTGAAAAAGCTGCACTTGATGTCGCCGATGTCGGCTGAAGCAACCGTGGTGCGCAATTACATCGATGTGCTGCTTGGCCTGCCGTGGAAGAAAAGGACCAAGATCAGCGCCGATCTCAATCAGGCAGGAGTGGTGCTGGAAGAGGACCATTATGGGCTGGACAAGGTCAAGGAGCGCATACTTGAATATCTCGCGGTGCAACAGCGGGTCGATAAGCTGAAAGCACCGATCCTTTGCCTGGTCGGACCGCCAGGTGTCGGCAAGACCTCGCTGGGCCAATCCATAGCACGCGCCACCAACCGCAAGTTCGTGCGCATGTCATTGGGCGGGGTGCGCGATGAATCCGAGATTCGCGGGCACCGCCGCACCTATATCGGCTCCATGCCGGGCAAAATATTGCAGAACATGAGCAAGGTCGGAGTGAAGAACCCGTTGTTCCTGCTCGACGAAGTGGACAAGATGGGCATGGATATGCGCGGAGATCCTTCTTCAGCGTTGCTTGAAGTCCTTGATCCCGAGCAGAACAGCACATTTGTCGATCATTACGTCGAGGTGGAGTACGACCTGTCCGACGTGATGTTCGTTGCGACTGCCAACACGCTGAACATTCCTGACGCTTTGCTGGACCGTATGGAGATCATCCACGTTTCCAGTTACATGGAAGATGAGAAGATCAACATCGCCACCCGTTATCTGGTGCCCAAGGCGATCAAGAACAATGGCCTGAAGTCAGAAGAAATCCAGATCTCCGAAAGCGCGTTGCGCGACATCGTGCGTTACTACGTTCGCGAAGCCGGTGTGCGCGGATTGGAGCGGGAGATTTCAAAGATCTGCCGCAAGGTGGTTAAGTCGCTTTCTTTGAAAGAGCGCGACAAGAAAGTCGTGATCAATTCACGCAACCTGGATAAATATCTGGGCGTGCGCCGCTATTCTTACGGGGTTGCCGAAAAGAACAACCAGGTTGGCCAAGTTACCGGCCTCGCTTGGACCGAGGTTGGCGGCGAATTGCTGACCATCGAAACCGCCGTGTTGCCGGGCAAGGGTAAAACAACGACTACCGGCAAGTTGGGCGAGGTGATGCAGGAGTCAATCCAGGCCGCGTTGAGCGTCGTGCGAAGCCGCGCAAGGCGGCTGGGAATCGATGAGGACTTCTACCAGAAGAACGACTTGCATATCCATCTGCCAGAGGGTGCCACTCCGAAGGACGGTCCCAGCGCAGGGATAGGGATGTGCACGGCGATAGTATCTGCCTTGACAGGCATTCCTGTCCGTGCCGATGTGGCGATGACCGGCGAGATCACCCTGCGCGGAGAGGTGTTGCCGATCGGTGGTTTGAAAGAGAAACTTCTTGCAGCGCAGCGAGGCGGCATAAAAGTTGTGCTGATTCCCGAAGAAAATACCAAGGATCTGGCGGAAATTCCCGACAACATCAAAAACAAATTGGATATTCATCCGGTCAAGTGGATAGACCAGGTTTTCGAAATGGCGCTCGAGCACATGCCCGAGCCTCTGCCGGAACCTGTTGAAAAGGTTGATGTTGTTGCTTTGGCAGGTGACAACAAGCAGGCCGGTCCAGCATTGGTGACCAAACATTGAGGAACAAATTCCTAACAGCTTGAATATCGCCAGGCAAGAAAAATAATTTATCAGTAATCGCTTGACCAAAGCTGCGCAGCCTTGATATAAAGCCGTTGCAGGGCTTTCCTGTTTTTTTTATCACTCGTTATTTTTAATTACTCGCAAAGGGGACTTACGTGAACAAATCTGATCTGGTTGATGCAATTGCAAAATCCGCTGATATGCCCAAGGCTGCTGCTGCTCGCGCACTGGATGCGACAGTAGACACAATCAAGAAGGCGCTGAAAAAGGGAGATACCGTAAGTTTGGTAGGTTTCGGCACTTTCAAGGTTGGCAAACGTGCTGCGCGTAACGGCCGCAATCCGCGCACTGGCGCAACAATCAAAATCAAGGCTGCCAAAGTGCCAAAATTTAGTGCGGGCAAAGGCCTGAAAGATGCTGTAAACTAATCAGCTTTGTCGGGTGCTTAGCTCAGCTGGTAGAGCGTCGCCCTTACAAGGCGAATGTCGGCGGTTCGATCCCGTCAGCACCCACCAACGCAGTGTTTTCTGGAGTGGTAGTTCAGTTGGTTAGAATACCGGCCTGTCACGCCGGGGGTCGCGGGTTCGAGTCCCGTCCACTCCGCCAAATCTAGGCGAACGCAAGTTCGCCTTTTTCACATCCATTTCTTTTGAATCATTAGTCGGGTGGTAGGATATGTTCGGTTTTGTTCACAACAACAAGCGTTTTGTACAGATTGTATTTGCGATCATTGTATTGCCATTTGCATTATGGGGGGTGGACTCGTATACCCGTTCGGGAAATACTGCAGATGCGGTTGCCACGGTGAACGGTTCAAAAATCACCCAGCAAGAGTTTGGCAATGCGTTGCGCCAGCAACAGGACAGGTTGCGTCAGCAACTGGGAACAAACCTTGATCCTGCCATGCTCGATAGCCCGGAAATGAAGCGGGCAGTTCTGGAAAATCTGGTCTCGCAGCGATTGATGCTGCAAAGTGCCAGGGATGCGAGACTGGTAGTAACGGATGAGCAGGTGGCGGGCGTGATAAGCGGATTCGAGGTTTTTCAGGACGACGGGAAATTCGACCGTAAGCGGTATGAAACCGTGCTGGCAAGCCAGGGCAAGTCTCCAATTGCCTTTGAGGAGAGGCTACGCGAAGATCTGCTGTGGCAGCAGATGGAGGATGCATACCTGCTGAACGGATATTCTTCAGGCAGTGCGGTGGAGAAAGTTATCCGTCTGAACGAACAGCAGCGCGTTGTTAGCGTATCACCAGTTTCGTTTCAGTCCTTCATCGGCCAGGCGAAAGTGGATGAGGATACCCTGAAAAAATACTACAACCAAAACCTGCAGGAGTTTCAGGTCAGGGAGCAGGCCAAAGTCGAGTATGTGAAATTCACGATAGATGAGCTGATGAACAAGATCGAAGTCAGCAATGAAGAGTTGCACAAATATTACGATGAGCATCAGGGTGAACTGGGCACGCCCGAAGAACGCCGGGCGGCGCATATTTTGATTTCCCTGGCCGCCAATGCATCCCAGGCTCAGCATGATGCCGCAAGGGAGAAGGCTGAACATTTGCTTCAGCAACTCAGCAAAACTCCTGCCAAGTTCGCCGATCTGGCCAGACAGAATTCGCAGGATCCCGGTTCCGCCGCCGCTGGCGGCGATCTTGGTTTTATCGGCCGAGGCATGATGGTCAAACCTTTCGAAGATGCGGTATTTTCTCTTAAGGCTGGAGAAATCAGCGGTTTGGTGAAGTCTGATTTTGGTTATCACATCATCAAGCTGCTGGCGATCAAGCCTTCCAGAACCATACCGTTCGCCGAGGCGAAAGACGGCATGTTGGACAAATTAAGGCAGCAGAAAGCTGCTGGAAAGTTCGCCGAGCTCGCAGAGAAATTCGGCAATACCGTATATGAGCAAAGTGATACTTTGAAACCGGCAGCAGATCTGACCGGCGCCAGTATCGAACGTAGCGGATGGCTGCTCAACGGTGTTGATGCGGGCGAGCCATGGACTGAAAAAATGTTGCAGGCGATATTTACTGATGAGGTTGTGAAGAACAAGCGCAACACTGCAGCTGTCGAGGTTGCACCGAATACTCTGGTCGCTGCAAGAGTGATCGAATACAAGCCGGTCGCAGTCAGCGCTTTTGCCGATGTCAGTGGCGTAATACGCCAAAAACTGCTGCTTAAGCAAGCATTGAAGATGGCTGTGGAGCAAGGCAAGGCAGATCTGGCGCAATTGCGGAACGGCAAGGGTACGCCAAAATTGACCTGGGGACTGGCACAGACTATTTCCCGTGCTCAGTACGGGTCACTGGATGCGGGATTGGTGAATGCCATTTTCCAGGCCAATCCTGAAAAATTGCCTTACTACGTGGGTATTGAAGCGGATCAGAAAGGTTACTTGCTGGCACGTATCGATTCAGTCAAGGATGGCGATCCGATGTCCGAGGAAAAACGCCTGCGCTATGCTCAGCAGTTGCGGCAACTGACCGGGGAAGAAATGTTTCGCGCCTATCTTTCGGACGCCAGAAATAATTCGGACATCGAGATAAAATTGTCCGATGCAGCAACGGTAGAGCCATGATCCAGACACGGCAAAAAAACGCCACACCAAGGTGGTGTTTATCGTTGTTCAAATGAGGGGATCAGGGCTCGGTTGTGCCCAACGCAGTGGTGTTGAAGCCGCCATCAACATAGGTGATCTCGCCAGTGATGCCGCTGGCCAGGTCGCTGCACAGAAAAGCAGCGGCATTGCCAACTTCTTCGATGGTTACGTTGCGCTTGAGAGGGGCGTGCTTTTCGTTGTAGCTGAGCAATTTGCCGAAATCGCCGATACCTGATGCAGCCAGTGTCTTGATTGGTCCGGCAGAGATTCCATTGACGCGTATTCCCTGGCGCCCCAGTTGCATCGCGAGATATCGCACGCTGGCTTCCAGACTGGCTTTGGCCATGCCCATCACGTTGTAGTGCGGCATGGTGCGCACGGCACCGAGATAGCTCAAGGTCAATAGTGAAGCGTTGCGGCCTTCCATCATCGGCAGGGCGGCTTTGGCCATGGCCGGGAAGCTGTAGGCACTGATGTCGTGCGCGATGCGGAATGCCTCGCGACTGAAACCGTCAAGAAACTCTCCGACCAAGGCCTCGCGGGGGGCAAATCCAATGGCGTGCACAAAGCCGTCAAAACCATCCCAATGCCTGTTCAAATCAACGAACAACTGGTTGATATCGCTATCGCTACCGACATCGCACTGGAAAATCAACTCGCTATCAAATTCCTTGACTAAGTCCAGAACGCGGTCCCGCACCCTTTCCCCTTGATAAGTAAAGGCCAGCTCTGCGCCTTCGCGGCGCATGGCTTGGGCGATGCCGTAGGCAATTGAGCGGGTACTGATCATGCCGGTAATCAAAATCCGTTTGTTTGCCAGAAAGCCCATGCTGTTCCTCTGCAATTGGTTGTTCAAAATAACAGTAATTATAACCTTAACTACCTGATAGATACATATTTAATCATGTCGTGGTGATTATCGCCGGCCATCTGCCTGGGACAGGGCGAACCGGACAGAAAACCATACGATGCTTCGCGAAAATGCTGTCGGCCAGAAATGAACATGGTTGTCAGGCCATCGTTCAGTTGCAAGACATGCAGATTCATACAGGTTTCAATTGTATCGTAATCCTGGATTGATGCTATCCCATGGCAAACTGCGGCATAATCCTGCCGTGGTTTCTGTCCACTTTATGGAATCTCCGCTTGGAAGTGATGATGCAATTATTCAGAAGTTTGTTGCACCCTCCTGTGCTTGAGCCTCGCCATTATCCGTCCGGATACAGCCGGACGATAGACATAGACAGATTATCCTTTGCTGATTATGTTGCGCGTACCCGGGACATGCTGCACAGAATTCATTCCGAGGCAGGCGCTATCAACATCGAGAAAGTCGTTGATGGGAATGCGCCATTTGAATTGAAACCGGAGGCCATTCATCAGTGTGCGAGCGAAAAAACCTATCGCCGCGGGGTGTTGCTAACACACGGATTGTCGGACTCGCCCTATTTCATGCGCCATCTAGGTGCGTTCTTTCAGGAGAGCGGTTTTCGTGTCATGGCGGTATTGCTGCCGGGGCATGGCACACAGCCCGGGGATCTGCTTGATGTCAACTGGCAAGAATGGGCTAAGGCGGTTGCCTATGGTACTGACAGGCTCGCAGAAGAAGTTGACGAAGTTTATCTGGCCGGGTTTTCCGCTGGAGGCGCGCTGAGTGTTTACCAGAGCCTGCGCGATGACCGCGTACAAGGCATGTTTTTGTTTTCTCCCGCGTTTAAGATCACCCCGCGTGCGGCTTGGGCCAACTTGCACAAGCTGTACAGCTGGTTGATACCGTCAGCGAAGTGGGTAGGCATCAGGCCGGATATAAGTCTCTACAAATATGAGTCACTCCCCAAAAATGCCGTCGCCCAGACACATGCGCTGACCAAGGCACTCAACGCCCAATTGCAGTTGCATGAGCTGGATATCCCGGTATTTGCTGTTGCCAGTGAGGATGATATAACCGTCAAAACAACGGCTACGCTGGAATTCATGGCTCGTGCGCGTCACCCATCCAGCAAGCTGGTGCTCTACACCACTGAACCTGAAAAGTTTCCGCTCGGCATTCCGGCAGAGAAATTGGAATTGGTGGACAGCGCAGTTCCCGAGCAGAAAATATTAAGCTCCGCACACACAGCTATCGTGATACCGCCCGAAGACACGCATTATGGCGCGGCGGGAGAGTATTCCAATTGTGTACATTATTATCCGGACGATATGGAGAAATATGCCGCATGTATCAAGAATCCTGCGGCAGATTTGCAAGGTGAGATAAACGAGAAAAACCTTGCGGCCGGTATTCTGCGCCGCCTGATGTACAACCCGAATTTTGCGGCGCTGAAAGTTTCGATGAAGCGGTTTATAGACCATTTGCCGTGATCATAAGCCACACCATCTGCCGTGCAACCTAAACCGTTGATCGTAGTGCCGCACGCCTTCCGCGCCAGACGTTTACTCCCGCCAGAATTGCCAACCCCGCGCCAAAATAACTGCCGGTGATCAATATCGCCAGGCGATGATCGCCCTGTGATATCCAGCTTACAAGGCCGTAAGTCAGCGGTCCCAATATTGACGAAAGCTTGACCGCCAGTCCCCATAGCCCGAAAAACTCGGCACGCCGCATGGCCGGGCTCAACAGCCCAATCAGCGCGCGCCCTGCGGATTGGCTGGAGCCCATGCAGATTCCCGCGAGGTTTGCGGCGGCCCAGAACATCTCCGGGTTTTGCGCGCCCCATGCCAGGCCGACCATGACGATCCAGCCAGCCAGCGTCAATGCGATGGTCTGGATATGGCCGATGCGGTCTTGCAAATAGCCGAACAGAAAAGCGCCGATCGCGGCGGTGATATTGACCACGAAAATCAGCAGGATGGTTTGCTGGGTGGTGAAGTGCATCGCCTGCTGCGCGTAGATTGCAGCGAGCGTGATCACCGCCTGGATGCCCGCCTGGTAGAACACCGTACAGATCAGAAAGCGCCGCAGGTCGCGGTAATTTTTCGCGTGCTTGATAGTCTGCCCTAGCCGCGCGAAAGATTCCTGTATCAGGTTCAGCCCCTGTCGGTGGGGTTGCGGCACAGCGCGTTCCTTGAGGAACAGGAAAGTAGGCAGGCTGGAAAGTGTGAACAGTGCGGCGGTGATCAGCATGGTCACCGGCACGAAATCTGCAGCCTGCCTACCATGTCCCTGCGCCCAGGTCACATAGGCGAGACAAGCACCCAGGCTAACCAGTCCACCGACATAACCCAGGCTCCATCCCCATCCCGACACCTTGCCGAGTGAACGTCCGGTCGCCAGTTCCGGCAGGAAGGCCGCGACCAGATTCTCGCCGCTGCCGTAAAAGAAATTGGACAGCACGATCAGCGGTATGGCCAGCCACAGGCTGCCCGGTCCGGCAAACGCAAGCAGCGCGGTGAACGTCACGCAGCCGATGGTGGTCAGTGCCAGCAGTTTTTTCTTGGCGGCATACGCATCCGCATAAGCCCCGATCACCGGTGCGGTGATCATGATCGCGGCATAAGAGAGCGCCAGCGCAGCCGTCCATGCAAAGGTCGCCCACGGCTGGTTGTCCGCCACCACCGAGACGAAATAGGCATTGAAGATGGCGGTGATGACCACCGTGGTGTAGCCGGAGTTGGCGAAGTCGTACATGGCCCAAGCCCAGACTTCGCTGGGTGTCACGGTTTTAGCAAGTGATTGGCGCATGGTTTTTCTTGACTACCATGGGTGGATGAGGGGATATTGTTGACCATTACTGACGTGAATGTAAATCGGCATACTTGGTGAGGGATCAGCTTGCCTTGGACAGCAAGCCAGGGAATGCATGGTGAACGCTATGAATGATACCTCCAGAACATTGCTGGCAACCATCCGGCAGCTCGCAGCCGAACTGCACACGCGCCCCGAGGAAGCAATTCCGGTAACACTGGACAGCTCACTGGAACGGGATCTGGGCATTGACAGCCTCGGGCGGGTGGAACTGCTCGCACGCATCGAGCAAACCTTCGGGATCAGCCTGCCGGAACAAGTATTCGCCACTGCCGAAACACCACGCGATTTGCTACAGGCTGTGCTGGCCGCCGCCCCTGCCATGGCAGCGCTGACGGACGTGCAGAGGAGCGAAGCCCCGGTTTGGGTGCAGGCCGATCCGTCGGATGTGATTACGCTGCCAGAAGTCCTGGACTGGCATGTGCGCGCCCATCCGGATCGCACGCACATTACGCTGCAGGATGCAGAGGGCAAGGAAACTGCGATAACTTACGCCGCACTGCAGGACGGCGCGGAAGAAATCACAGCGGGACTGCTGGAGCGCGGGTTGCGGCCTGGCCAGTCCGTGGCGATCATGCTGCCCACCAGCCGTGAATATTTCTGCTGCTTTCTCGGGGTGTTGCTGGCAGGCGGAGTGCCCGTGCCCATTTATCCGCCTGCCCGCCCCTCCCAGATCGAGGATCATCTGCGGCGGCATGCGGGCATACTTTCCAATGCAATCGCAGTTATCTTGATTACGGTTCCCGAGGCAAAGACCCTGGCGAGGCTGCTTCAGGCGCAGGTGGAGTCGTTGCGCATGGTTGTCACGGCGGCCGAGTTGTCCAACTCCGGGTGCGTGCCAGGAATCCCGCTCAAGGCCGAGAACATCGCGCTGCTCCAGTATACTTCCGGCAGTACCGGCAACCCCAAGGGCGCGATCCTAACCCATGCCAATCTGCTGGCTAACATCCGCGCCATGGGACAAGCGGCGCACGTCACGTCCACCGACGTGTTCGTCAGTTGGCTACCGCTGTACCATGATATGGGCCTGATCGGCGCCTGGCTGGGCAGCTTGTACCATGCCTTCCCGCTGGTGGTGATGTCGCCCCTCAGCTTTCTGGCGCGCCCAGAGCGCTGGCTGTGGGCGATCCACAAGCACCGCGGCACCCTTTCGGCTTCCCCCAATTTCGGCTATGAACTGTGTGTACGCAAGATTCTAGACGCGGCCCTCGCAGGGCTGGACCTGTCGAGCTGGCGCATGGCGTTCAACGGCGCCGAACCGGTCAGCCCGGAAACCATCACCAATTTCGCGCAACACTTCGGCCGCTACGGATTGCGTCAAGAAACGATCGCGCCGGTATATGGGCTGGCCGAATGTTCGGTTGGGCTGGCATTTCCGCCACCCGGACGCGGACCAGTGATCGATTGCATCGAGCGGGACAGGTTCATGCGTTCCGGCCATGCCGAACCGGCCGGCAATGATGCGGCGGATGCGTTGCGCTTCGTAGCATGCGGCCGGCCGCTTCTCGGCCACGAGATCAGGATCGTGGATGCCACTGGTCGCGAGTTGGGGGAGCGCGTGGAAGGGCATCTTGAATTCAAGGGGCCGTCCGCTACCAGCGGCTACTTCCGCAACCCGGAGCAGACTCGACTACTGTTCCACGGCGAGTGGCTGGATTCCGGCGATTTCGCCTATCTGGCCGAGGGCGACATCTACCTGACCGGCCGCGCGAAAGACATCATCATCCGCGCCGGGCGAAATATCTACCCCTATGAACTCGAGGAAGCCGTAGGCGATATCCCCGGCATCCGCAAGGGATGTGTTGCGGTCTTTGGCAGCCCTGATCCCACCACCGGGACGGAGCGCCTGGTGGTGCTGGCCGAAACGCGTGTAACTTCTTCCGCCCAACTGGAAATCCTGCGCGACCAGATCAATTCCCTGACACTGGACATACTGGGGATACCAGCGGACAACATCTTGCTGGCACCGATCCACAGCGTGCTCAAGACATCGAGCGGCAAGATACGCCGGGCGGCCTGCCGCGAATTGTTTGAAAAGGGAGCCCAGCCAATACGCACGGTATGGTGGCAGGTCGTCCGCTTGGCGTGGGCCGGAATATTGCCCCAATTGCGCCGTGGCATCAGGGTGGTGTCCGATGTTTTTTACGCCGCATACACATGGATGCTGTTCTGGGTGCTTGCGCCTTTGACTTGGCTGGCTGCCGAGTTGCTGCACCGCCACGATTGGAGTTGGAAGGCAAGCCACCTGAGTGCGCGGCTATTTGCGCGCCTGACAGGGACACCCATTGCGGTTCGCGGGTTGGAAAACCTGTCACCCGGTGCGCCCTGCGTGCTGGTGGCCAACCATGCCAGCTATCTGGATGGCATCGTGCTCGTCGCAGCGCTGCCTGGCAAACTCAGCAGCGCCGGGCATTTCAGTTTTGTGGCCAAGCGGGAGCTGCTGGACAGCTTCGTTTCGCGCACCTATCTGCGGCGCATCGGGTCGGACTTCGTCGAACGCTTCGAGTCGCGGCGTAGCGTGGAAGATGTGAAACAAGTGGCGCTCTCCTTGCAGTCTGGCCGCAGCCCGGTGTTCTTCCCGGAGGGCACGTTCAGCCGCATACCCGGCTTGCAGCCTTTCCGCATGGGCGCATTCGTGGTCGCCGCCGAAGCGGGCGTGCCCGTCGTGCCGGTGAGCATACGCGGCACCCGCTCCATCCTCCACGCCGACCACTGGTTTCCGCGCCGTGGCATCATCACCGTCACGATCGGCAAGCCAATTGCACCGGAGGAGAAGGGCTGGGCTGCGGCCATACGCCTGCGGAACAAGGCCCGGACGGAAATCCTGCGCCTGTGCGGGGAACCAGATCTCGCACCGGGAATGCCAGAGGAACAGGCAGCGCTTTAACCATTGAGGCGATCCAGAAAATTTGCATTATCCGGCAAATGAATTTAAATTCAGCAAATATACATAATTCAGCAAATGGATTGATTGCGGCCTCCACTCCACCAACATCCCTGTGTTAAGGGACTTGCTCTGGTCATAGGTAAACTCGAAACATGAATCACCCCAAGAGATCCCTGATATTCGCCCACCGCGGCGCAAGCAAGGAGGCGGCGGAAAATACCAGCGGCGCTTTTGATAAAGCGCTGGAATATCCTATTGATGGCATTGAAACAGACGTCCAGCTCACCCGCGACGAAGTTCCAGTGCTCTGGCACGACCGGTTTCTCGATAAGCTCGGCATGCCCAGCAAGCACATCGACAATTTCGATTATGCCCAGTTAAAGTCTTTCGATTTCACCGGAAACTTTCTCATTTACTCCGAAACCGAAAGCAAGGATGAACGGATAATGACCCTGCAGGAATTTCTGGATGCTTACCGCAACAACTGCCGTCTGCTGATCGAAATAAAAAATCGCGAATGGGAAGCGTCTTACCGGCATGAGATAAAAGTGCGGAAGACCATGGCAATGGCTGCCCCGGCAGCCGGAGACACCATTATGATTTCTTCGTTCGATCTGGACAGCTTGGTATATGCCCATCTGTGCGAGTCCAAGATCCCGCTGATTTATAACTTTGAGGTTGACCAGACGATTGAAGATGCGCGGAATGTCCTGGCCGCACAGCCTTTTCTTTATGGATTATGTTTGCCCATAGCGACGATAGATGCGCCCATGGTCGAGCTGCTGCGCAATCACGGCAAAAGTATCGCTGCCTACACCTGCAATAGCGATAGTGAAATTAACAAGGCGCTGGAGTTGGGAGTGGACATACTTATCAGCGATTTACCGCAAAAAGCGCTGCAGATGAGGGATGGGTGAGGCGCGATTTTTCATCGCTGGCAGGGCGGCAATTCGATTTGCTGATCTGCGGCGGCGGAATATACGGTGCGTGGGTTGCTTATGACGCCGCTTTGCGGGGCTTGCGCGTCGCCATCGTGGAACAGGGCGACTGGGCCTGCGCAACATCTTCGGCCTCCAGCAAGTTGATACACGGCGGTCTGCGCTATCTGGAAACCTATGACTTCAAGCTGGTCAGGAAAGCGCTGGCGGAACGCCGGAGACTGCTGGAAGCTGCGCCGCATCGAGTGTGGCCGTTGCGCTTCGGCGTTCCGGTGTATGCGGATAGCCGTATTGGCATGCTGCTTTTGAAGGCCGGATTGATGCTTTATGATTTTCTGGCGGGCCTGTCCGGAGCAAACCGGGCCGGCAGCATAATGTCCCATCGGCACTTCGGCCAAAAAGCTTTTACTGAACGCTTCCCGTTCCTCAAGGGCAAGGGACTGAAAGGCGGTTTTACCTATGGTGACGCGCAGACAGATGACGCGCGGCTGGTGCTGGAATTGGTCGCGGGAGCTATGGAAGCAGGGGCGGTGTGCGTGAATTATTGCCAGGTGACGGGATATATCGAGAACGGCGGGCAGGTGAGCGGCGCAACGCTTCAGGACATGCTGGGCCACAACATTGCGCAAGTATCCGCCCGGCAGATTGTCAACACCTCCGGGCAGTGGACGGCGGCTTCCGAGCCAGGGCGCGGCTGGTGCAGGCTGAGCAAGGGCATCCATCTGGTGATGCCTGCACTGCCGACAGACGAGGCTTTGCTGTTGACTGCCCGTTCCGATGGCAGGGTATTCTTCATGATTCCCTGGTATGGCATGACGCTGCTCGGCACCACCGATTCCGATTACCGCGGCGATCCCGATCATGTTACGTTCAAAGCGGAAGAGGCCGCCTATCTGCTGGAGGAGGCCAATCGCTATTTCAACAAAGCATGGACGGAGCAGGATGTGGTCGGAAGTTATGCCGGATTGCGCGTGATGAAACGCAGCGATGCTGCTTCGCCCTCCGCCGTCAGCCGTGACTGGGAACTGAAGACCGCATCCAACGGCGTGCATTACTCCATCGGCGGAAAGATCACTTCAGCTCGCGAAGATGCGGCATGCATAGTCGACGTGGTGTGTGCACAACTTGGTGTCGGTATGGCTTGCCAGACCATGAATCGCCGTTTTCCCTGGGCGCCCGAGCAAAATTACCTTGAGTGGTCTGCTGAAATAACCGCTCGCGCGCGGCAGTCGGGCATCGACCAGGAATGTGCCAGGTGGCTGGCGCATCGGCATGGCAAGCGTGTTGAAGAGGTATTGCGTATGGTAGAGCATGATGCAAAGTTGGCCGAACGAATCATGCCCGACTTACCATTTATATACGCGGATCTGCTATACGCTGCTGGCAACGAGATGGCCATGCATTTGCCCGATTTGCTGCGCCGCCGCATGCCGTTGCTTATTCTGTCAAGGCCCACAGAAATGGAACTTAATCACATCGCCGTAACAGTTGCACCCGTGATGGGCTGGGATCAGGCCAGAATAGACCGCGAAGTCGAAATCTGCCTCCGGCAATGACATCCCCGGCAATATCCGCCATCGCGCTTGATACAGGCACCACGTCGATCAAGGCCAGCCTGCTGGATCAACACGGCGTGCTTAAACACCTCGTTGTGCGGCCTGCCCCGAAGATCACAGTAAACGGCGGACGCTATGAAAGCGATGCGCTGGCCTATGCGGCGGCTGCCGATCAAGCGCTCGGTGAGAGTCTTGCTCAGGCGGATGGCTGCAATACTTTCGGTCTTTGCAGCCAGCGCTCGTCTTTTTTGATCTGGGAAAAAACCAGCGGCCGGCCCCTCACGCCGCTGATCTCATGGCAGGACAGTCGCGGTGCACCCAGTTGTGATGCTTTGCGTGCGCACGAGAAATCCATCCGCAGTCTTACCGGTTTGCCGCTGGCGCCTTATTATTTCGCACCCAAACTGCGCAGCCTGTTGCTGGACAACCCCGGCTGGCCGGCACGGCTGGACAGGGGAGAACTGCTGGTTGGCACGCTCGATACTTTTCTGATCTGGCGCTGGTCCCGCGGCAAGCTGCATGTTACCGACGTTTCGATGGCGGCGCGCACCCTGCTGATGGATATCCGGCTGCAGCAGTGGTCGCCTGCGCTCTGTGATCTGTTCGGCATACCGGAGCACATCCTTCCACAGATCAACTCTTCTGCAGGGATGAAATTGCGGCTGGATAGCGGCTTGCTTCTTGATGCCAGTGTTGGAGATCAGTCCGCCGCGCTGTACGCAAGTGTCAGGGAAGACCGCGCGGAAGCGCTGGTCAACCTCGGTACCGGCTGTTTTGTGGTGCGCTGCCTTTCCGGGAAAACCCTGGCGGCGGAACAGTTCGCCACACACGGATATCTGCTTGCACTGGTTTATCAGGACCGGAGACACCGTCCGCATTTTGCCATTGAAGGAACGCTCAATTCCATCGCTCCCGCGCTTGCCCCCTATCCGGTAGATGAATGCCGCGCAGAAGACCTGGCTGTGGATGACATATTCTGTCTTGCGGAAACCAGCGGGCTTGGCGCACCCTATTTTGCGGGCAACCGCTTTGTGGCCTGCCTGCCTGACCCGCTTCACAACGAACTCGGCGTGCAGTTTTCCCGGTCGGTTGAACATTTGTCGCAACGCCGGATAGCTGTTTTGTTGCTGGAAGCGATCATTTTCCGCGTTGCAAGGATACTGGAGGATTTTCACCGCGAGTCGGCCATCGAGCGGGTCTACCTCTCGGGCGGATTATCCGAATTGAAATGTTTGCAGGAGGGCATCGCCCGTTGCGCACCCTTCGATATCTATCTGCTGCGGCAGAGTGAGTCCAGTCTGCAGGGCGCTGCATTACTTGCAGCCGGAATGCCACAGGCATGCTGCAGGGATGGCGAAAAATTATCGGCAGCGCGTGATGACAATGCCCTGTCGGAGAAATACAGGCGCTGGAAGGATTGGCTGGATGCCTTGCTGGAATCCAGGTGAGCACCGGCACGGTTCTTTACAATCGTCCAACCCAGTTGACGCCGGAATAATCCCGTTGCACTTCGCGCTTGAGCGCGTCATCGCCGATTGTGATGTCCAGCTTGCTGGAGCGCTCTTTGAGCCAGCTTTCAAACGAAGGTCTGGCAGCTTCAATAGTCTCGATGGTATATCTCGGGCCGTTGCGGGCAATCAGCCGCAGCACGCGATAGCCGTCTTCATCCTGCAGGATATCGGGATGGAGTTCGCCCGGTGCCAGTTGGTTGAGAATTTCGAATAGTGTGCTTTTTCTGGGCAGATGCTTATCGACCGGCAATGCCGGTGCCAGTGCTGCGGGCAATTCAATTTTCTTGTCTTCCAGTTCATGCCGCGCAGTAATCAACCCGGTTTGGTTTGCCGCTTCTGCAAAGCTTTTGCCAGCGACGGCAAGCTGGAGCGCTTGGCTGATGCGTTCCCTTTCCTTGCGGTGAAGAAAGGATGAGGTGTTGTAATAGCGGCGCAGTTTGCGGTCGATCATTTTCGGGACGACATAGAGTTGTGCATAAGCTAGCTGATCCACATGGAAAGTCTGTTCATGAGGAGGGATAAGCGCCTGTGTCTTGATGTCTTCCTTGCCCGCGGGAGTGTATTGGTCGACAAAGGGCGAATTCAGAGGTGTTTCAGACGGGGTGACGTCCACCCCGACCGAGTGGGCTACTTCCTGGGCGATTGCATCCTGCATGATGTTGAACAAGGCATCTGCTTCCGACAAGGGCGGAGACTTGTAGAATTTTTCGATCAGTATCATATGGATGATGTCTTCGCGGGTGATCTGCCTCGCACCGACTGTTGCCACCACCGTCTTGATACCCGGCGTGGAATCCGGGAGGTGAGTTGCGCGGCCTGGCGAAGAAGATAAAGTGAGCAGCAGCGCAAGCACGGCAACTTCAAATTTTCGGGAGTTCATTTTCACTATTCTCGATAAATTTACCGTATTCAGTATCTACCAGCATCTCCAGCCAGTCAATGCAGGTTCACCCTGAATGGATGATTGTTGATATCACAAATAGACTTGTCTGCGATCATCTGGCAGGATATTGACGGCTGGAAATTTGCGGCGTAGCTTGTGTCAGTGTCTCAAAAAAATTTGATGGATGATCTATGTGCGATTATGGAACTGTTTCCTGCGAAGTTGAATACACGTCCTGCAATTATGCATTTAAGCGGCTGCCTTCCGGGCGAATGCTCATGCACAACGGAAGGTGAACTATATGATCAGCTTTAGCGGAACATCCTCAAGAACGATCATGGCGTTAGTTGGCCTGGCCATCGCGGCTGGGGCTGGCGCTTATTATTTCTATGTGTATTTGCCTGAGACGGAAAGCAAGCCGGCGAAGGTGGTGCAGGCGCCCGCCAAACCTCCGGTGATTGCGAATAAACCCCGGAATATTGCGAAGCCGTTGCCTGAGCAAAGCCCACCGATAGCATCGGCCGTAGCTGCCGCACCAGTGCAACTTGTCTCGGCTCCGCCGCAAATGCCTGTTCAGGAACAGCAACCCGAATCGGCGAAGCCTGAAATTGTCTTGCAAAAACAGGCTCCTGCCGTGAAGAAATCCGCGCCGAAAAAACCCAGGCATAAATCGAGGCCAGTCAAACTTGTCAATACTGGCAAACCGGATGTTCCGGAGTTTTTACAACAAGTAACGCCGCCGGCATCCGTTATTCTTCCGGAGCCTGTCGCTGCTGCTGCAGAGCCAACAATAAACACGCCGAAATACAACGATATGCTGACTGCCGCATTACGCGGAGATCAGGAAGGAGTCAGGCAGTTACTGGAATTGGGTCGCTGGGTGGACAAGCCGGGTTCCAGCGGTCTGACACCGCTGATGGCAGGTATCATGAACGGCGATATCCAGATGGTGCAGCTATTGCTTGAGCACGGTGCCGAACCAACTGTGCAGGCGCTCGATCTGGCACGCAAAAAGAAAGATGCAGCGATGGTAAAGCTGCTGGAGCAACACAGTGAACGTTAATCGGAGCAGGCCTGATTTTCCCAAGGAAAGTCTATTAATCATTAATGCAGATATGGCTGCATTGGAAGATAAAATCGACTGATTGGAAGTGGATGCTCGGGAAACGCCAGTCAATCAGTCCGTGGTGGGCGGTACTGGGATCGAACCAGTGACCCCTGCCGTGTGAAGGCAGTGCTCTACCGCTGAGCTAACCGCCCGGAACACAGGGCGCGGATTAGAGCATAACGCGACTGCACCAGTCAATTGCCAACAAGCCACAACCTGGTGCGTGCAATGAGTAAAGCCCGTAAAATGAACGCCTCTTTATCGGCTCTTACGTTCAAGTCATGACCATACGCACCCGTTTTGCCCCCAGCCCCACCGGTTATCTGCATATCGGCGGTGCGCGCACCGCCCTGTTCTCCTGGGCATATGCGCGCAAGCTGGGCGGCACGTTCATTCTGCGCATCGAAGATACCGACCTGGAGCGATCGACTCAGGAGTCGGAGCAGGCTATCCTGGACGGGATGGCCTGGTTGAAACTTGATTACGATGAAGGGCCGTTCTATCAGATGCAGCGCATGGATAGATACAAGGATGTGCTGCAACAGTTGCTGGATGAAGGCAAGGCGTATTACTGCTACACCTCGCCGGCAGAACTGGATGCGCTGCGCGAGGCACAGCGCGCGCGCGGGGAGAAGCCGCGCTACGATGGTCACTGGCGGCCGGAGCAGGGCAAGGTTCTGCCAACTCCGCCTGACGGGATCAAGCCGGTGGTGCGTTTCAAGAATCCCGTTCATGGTGTGGCGGCGTGGGACGACATGGTCAAGGGCAAGATCGTGTTCGAGAACAGCGAACTGGATGACCTGATCATCGCGCGTGCCGACGGCACACCGACCTATAATTTCTGCGTGGTGGTGGATGATCTGGACATGGGCATCACGCAAGTCATCCGCGGCGACGATCACATCAACAACACGCCGCGCCAGATCAACATCCTCAAGGCGCTGGGTGTGCCCTTGCCGCAATATGCCCACGTTCCGATGATACTGGGCAGCGACGGGGAAAGGCTATCCAAGCGGCATGGCGCGGTGAGCGTGATGCAATATGCCGAGGACGGCTTTCTGCCGGAGGCATTGGTCAATTACCTGGCGCGCCTGGGATGGTCGCACGGCGATGAAGAGATATTCTCCATGCAGCAGTTCATCGAGTGGTTCGATCTGCGGCACATCAGCAAATCTGCGGCGCAATTCAATCCCGAAAAATTACGCTGGCTTAACCAGCACTACATCAAACTGGCCGACAACACGCGCCTGGATGGCTTGGTGCGCAGGCATCTGGCTGATCGCGGTGTAGCGGTCAGCGACGCTCCCAAGCTGGAAGCAGTGATCGCCCTGTACAAGGAACGCGTGGCGACCTTGCTCGAGTTGGCGGACGAAGCGGAGGTGTTTTATATCGAAATACACCCGGCGCAGGATTTGCTGGACACCCACCTGTTGCCGGAAGTGCTTCCCGCATTGCGCGAGCTTGCCGCGCGCTTTGCGGATGTCTCCTGGGAAGCACCCGCGCTGGCAGCTTTGATAAAGGAATTGCTGGCCAGGCATAATTTGAAGATGCCGAAGCTGGCGATGCCATTGCGCGTGATGCTGGTCGGGCAGACGCACACTCCATCGGTAGATGCCGTGCTGGCATTATTCCCGCGCGAGACGGTGTTGGCGCGAATGGAGAAACATCTGCACAACAGACCTTGACCTGGTTACTTGAAAAAAATCAACGGGTGGGCTTAATTGCGGTTGTCAGCTTGCAATGTCAGAATTACATAGGCGAAATTGACAGGGTCCGCTCGATCCAGAACAGCTGCTTCAACCAGGTGGGGTGTGCTATGCCCACCGAATAATCGAATGGAGCAATACATCAGAACATGGAACAAGAGCTATCTTCAGCGGACAAATCGCAATTATTTTTGCGTCTGCGCCTGGTATCCAGGATCGCTTTGATCGTTGGCGGTCTGGCTTGCCTCAGTATGGTGCTCGTACTGACATTCATCACTGACAAGTCCGGGGTAAATTACGACACCATCATCCGCTCCTACAGCCTGAGCCGGCAGCATCTGGGTCCGACCTTGCTGGTGGCGGGCCTGTTTCTGGTGTCGTTATCCGGAGTCATCACCTTTCTGATAACGCTGTACACTGGTTTTTATATCGCCGGCCCTTTATACCGCTTTGCACGCAACCTGGAGATTTTCATTGAGCAAGGTCCGGTTGCGCCGGTACCGACGAGAGAAAAAGATCAGCTCAAGCATGAAGAACAGCTGATTAAGAACAGTATACTCAAATTACAAAATCACTATGATGCGATGTGGGCAGCCACCGAAACCGCGCTGTCTCAGCTTGAAGCGCAACAAGATCCTGCTGCTGCAATCGCGCAACTGAAAGAGCTGGATCGTGCAATGCACTTATAAGCCCGGCATCATTGTATTTTTCTTGGCTGCGGCTTTTAGTTTCGGCACCTTGCTGTTTGCGATGGTATCAAAGCCCAGTCTGCATCCACACAATGAATCCTGTGCAAGCTGCCATATGGCAGGCGCTGACACCAAACCTGCCAACGCAGCAATGCTGATCTCCAGCCAGGAACAATTGTGCGGCAGATGTCACGACACTGCTTTGAAAATGAGCCACCCCAGCGGACTCACTCCGCCGCTCAGCTATATCTTCCCGGCTGACTACCCGCGCGACTGGAAAGGCGACCTCACCTGCAGCACCTGCCATGAGGTGCATAGCGACTTGCCAGGCAAGCTGCGCGGGGCAATGACCGGTAGAAATATGTGCATTGCCTGCCACGGTCAGGCATTCTTCGATAATATGCGCGACGGTGGCGCATCCCTGATGTTATCGGGACACCTGGGTGCAGCCAATGCACAAAACTGGCAGAGCCTGGATCCCTATTCGATTCAGTGCATGGAATGCCACTCCAACAGAGGCGATGTAGCGGTTGATCCCAGTATGATTGTGCGGCACGGCTCACAAAATCATCCGGTCGGAAGCAGCTATGCGGCAGCGGAGCGTTATGGCGGCTACAAGCCGGCTTCCAGACTGCCAAAGCGAATCCAGTTGCCGAACGGCATGGTGAGCTGCGTCTCGTGCCATGAGACTTTCACCAAGAACCACGGTAAAGTGATCACTGACGGCAACACCACGACTCTTTGCTTTGAATGCCACGACCTATGAACTCGATACCCAAATCCAGCTTCGTCAAACGCCGTATTATTTATGTCGACGAAAAAGTGCAAAAGGGATTGCTGATCGCGCTGGTCTCGTTCGAAATCCTGCTGATTGCCGGAACTCTGTGGATGCTCTATCTGCAGATGAGCGAGATAGTGGACGCCAATCTCTATCGCGTGCATTTTTCCGAGAAGCCGGACATTTATCCGCTGCTGTTAAAAACAGCTTTGATTGGCGTGGCTGGCTTGGCTGCCATCAATGTCTTGGTGTTGTGGGTGGCGAGTTGGGTATGGGCACGCCAAGTCGCTTCCATATTGAAACCGTTCAGGGAACTTATCAGTAAAGTTGAAGCATTGGATTTCAGAGAGGATGCACCTATGGCCATACCGCACAAGGTGGCGGAACTTGCGCTGACCTGGCGTCATTCCAAGCGCCAGGACTTGCTTAAACTGCGTGAGGAAATCGCCAGGCTGGATAAGCTCGGCGATCTGTCCGATGCCGGGACTCGCGTTCGCGCACGCGCCTCGCTGGAGGCGATCAGGGAAATACTGCCTAATTGGTGATCAAACATAAGCAATTCTCATCCCGTATGGGCGCGGGTCGTTATACCTTGCTGGAAATATCCCTCATTTCTGCCAGCAAAGCTGAGGCGGCGCAAACTGCCAAATCTTCCTGAGCTTCACTCGAATGCCACTTTCTAAGCTCGTACTAAACGGGGAAGGACTGTTGCATGGATACTTCTTGATGTTATCAGGGCAGGGCAATGCTTTGCGCTTTACAAGCTGGGTGTGCATCAATATAATGCGCGCTCTTTCGAGGTACGGGGGGTATAGCTCAGCTGGGAGAGCGCTTGCATGGCATGCAAGAGGTCAGCGGTTCGATCCCGCTTATCTCCACCAAAAGAGCTTTTTTAGTCTAAGTCCCCATCGTCTAGAGGCCTAGGACATCGCCCTTTCACGGCGGTAACACGAGTTCGAATCTCGTTGGGGACGCCACCAATTCCTTCCATCATGCCACCCGGCATGTTTCAGCAAGCATACTTCAACACCGGTTAAGCTTTCTCCAGAGTAGAATAATAATCCGCTGCATCTGTATTATCCGAAATCCGAACTTTGCAGGCTGCGGCGCGTTGCTGCACTCCTTAAACAAGCTGCAAGGAGGCTAAATGAGCAAGAGACCAAGCGGTCAAATCTCGTCCCGGGCAAAAGCCGCGGCGGAAGCTGCGCGCGCCTCCGCTGCCAGGAAAACGGCACGATCTGCCGAAGAACTTCTGCGCGAACTGCAGGTCCATCAGGCCGAACTGGAGAGGCAGAACGAAGAGTTGCGGCGTACCCAAACAATTCTGGAAGAATCCCGCGACCAATACATCGATTTTTATGATCACGCGCCGGTCGGGTATCTTACCCTCAACGGCAAAGGCATGATCTCCGAAATCAACCGTACCGGCGCCGCCCTGCTCGGAGTGGAGCGCAGCAAGCTGGTAAAGCAGCGTCTTGCACATTTTGTCGCACCAGAAGACCATGACCGCTTGCACCGGCATTTCCAGGCCGTGCTGAAACATGATGAAAAACAGGCTTGTGAAATGCTTTTCAAGCGCGACGACGGTTCGAGCTTTTACGCTCAACTGGATTGTCTGAAGATCACAAAAAGTGGCGGGGAACCGGAAGTACGCATCGTGCTGACCGATATTACGGAGCGCAAGAGGAAAGATGAAAACCTGCGCGAAAAGGAGGAGTTCTTTCGCATGATCGCCGAGAACACCGAGGATTTCATCGCGGTGCTCGACCTGACAGGGCGGCGGCTTTACAACAACCCTACCTACGCCAGGTTTTTTGGCGACATTGAAAGCATGAAGGGAACGGACTCGTTTGCCGAGATACATCCCGATGACCGTGAACATGTCAAACGGGTGTTCAGGGAAATCGTGCTATCCGGCATCGGCCTGCGTACCGATTTCCGCTTCCTGCTGCCTGATGGCGGTATCCGCCATATGGAATCCCGCGGCGGGCTGATCAGGAACAGCCGTGGACTGGCGTCGCGTATCGTGGTCGTGTCGCGTGACATCACCGAGCGAAAACTGGCTGAAGAAAAGATCCAGAATCTGGCATTCCATGATGTGCTCACCGGACTGCCCAACCGCCGTTTGCTGAACGACCGGCTGATCCAGACCATGGCCGCCAGCAAACGCAGCGGCCGTTTTGCAGCATTGATGTTCATCGACCTGGACAACTTCAAGCCGCTCAATGACCAGCATGGGCATGCCGCAGGCGACTTGCTGTTGGAGGAAGTGGCGCGCCGCATCACTGGTTGTGTGCGTGAGGTGGACACGGTTTCGCGTTTCGGCGGTGATGAGTTCGTGGTGCTGCTCAGCGAACTGGATGCTGACAATGCCAAGTCCGTCGAGGAAGCGGGCATCGTCGCCGAAAAGATACGTATAGCCTTGGCCGAACCCTATGTGCTGACGATACGGCTGCAGGGCAAGGCGGGAACCACCGTGACGCACCGTTGCACGTCGAGTATCGGGGTGGTGATATTCACTAATCACGAGATTACTGCTGATGAAATTTTAAAGCGTGCCGACATGGCGATGTATCATGCGAAAGATGGCGGGCGCAATGCGATCAGATTTTTCGATTCACCTTTGCCGCTGAAATCCGGATGAATATTTCTGCAGGATGCGGGTTGGGCCAAACCGGCACGCCTCCATCGCAAGCCACGAAAAAATAGCTCTGTTACCGGGAGTCAACATGGAAATAAAATCGCAGAACATCAAACCAGAACAGCATCACCAACCAAGCGAAACCACTTTGCGCATGAAGGCAAAGGCGTTTGACCGTACGCCGCTGATGGAGGCCAAGACGCAGTCCGTCGAAGAACTGCTGCATGAACTTCGCGTGAACCAGATCGAACTGGAAATGCAGAACGAGACCCTGCGCCAATCACAGACTGCTTTGGAACAGTCCCGCGACCGCTATACGGACCTGTATGAATTTGCCCCGGTCGGCTATATCACCCTCACGCGCGATGGCTTGATCCGCGACATAAATCTTACCGGCGCGGCATTGCTGAGAGAAGATCGCAAGAAACTGATCCGCCATCGTTTTGCAAACTTCATATCCGTCGCGGATCACGACCGTTGGCATCAGAATTTCATGCGTGTGCAGCAACATGGGGAACGTCAGAGTTGCGAGCTGCTGTTAAAACGCGGTGACGGCACATATATGCATGCGCAACTGGATGGGCTGCACTGGGTGGAAGAAAGCGTTGCACCTTCGGTACGTCTCGCTTTCACCGACATCACCAGGTTCAAGGAAGTCGACGAACGCTACCGAAGGGTCTTCGAGCAAGCCACCGATGGCATCGTGATCACCGACGTTGAAACCGGCGGAATCATCGATCTCAATCAGGCTTTGGCCGATATGGTCGGACGGAACAAATCGGAACTCATCGGCAAGCCGCTGAATGCTCTTTGCCCTCCGCAAACCGGCGATCCGTTATGCAATACTGTACTGATACATCCATCTGACAAGCACGGGTCTGAAATCGAAACGCAATTCCTTGCCAAGAGCGGGGAAATACACCAAGTGGTAATCAAGATGTCCGTCATGTCCATGAGCGGTCGGGAAGTGGAATTCGGGATAGTCAGGGACGTTACCGAACGGCATCGGGCCCAGGCCAGGGAGCATAGACTGCGCCATATCCTGGATAATACCCTGGACATGATTTTCATATTCTCTCCGGATACGCTGAATTTTGTGTATATGAATAATGGGGGGGTCAAGACCATCGGTTACAGCCGCGAGGAAATGCTGCATATGACGCCGGCTGATGTCATACCGCTGGTATCCGAGGCAGAGAGTCGCGCGTTCATCGCACCGCTAGTCAACGGAAAAAAGTCAACATTGCGCTTTGAAACTACACTTAAACGCAAGGATGGAAGGACTTTTCCTGCCGAAGTGCAATTGCAGCTCGTAAAGGAGGATGGCGATGAAGGGCTGTTCGTCGCAGTTGTAAGGGACATCGCCAGACGCAAGATTGCGGAAACGGAATTGCGCAGGCAGAAAAACCTGATGTGGCAGGTTATCGACATGGATCCCAGCATGATATTCGTCAGGGATACGGCCGGGCGGTTCTTGTTGGCGAACCAGACGGTAGCGGACTTTTATGCCGTGACGATACAGGAACTGGTCGGCAAATCAAGCAGAGAACTCAAACCGGATCAGGAAGAGGTTCCGGGATTCCTTAGCTCGGATCGTGAAGTGATCGAGAGCGGTCGCGAATCTACATCGACAGAAGCTGTGGTAATGCCGGATGGATTGCAACACTGGTATCTGGTGATTAAACGTCCCATGCTGCAGCCAGATGGTTCGATCAACACGCTGGGTATCGCGGCGGACATTTCCGAGTTGAAATTGTCAGGGATCAGACTGGACGAGTCCTATAAGGAACTGCAACGGCTTGCGCTGCACCTGGAAAATGTCAGGGCGGAAGAACGGACACAGATCGCGCGCAATCTGCATGACGAGATGGGCGCGACACTGGCGGCGCTGAAAATGAGAATCGCCTGGCTCGCGTCCAAACTGCCTGATGGGATGCCGCATCTTGCAGACGAGGTTGGCCATATATCCGAACTGATATCGGAAGGAATCAAAACCGTACGCCAGGTCGTCTCAGATTTGCGGCCGAATCTGCTCAACGATGTCGGCCTGATCGCAGCGGTCAAGGATTATGTCAACAGATTCCAGCGCGACACTGAAATCAAATGCGCCGTTGTCTTGCCGGTGCAGGACTTCGCCCTCGATGAAAACCAGTCCGTCACCATCTTCCGGATCGTCCAGGAATCACTCAGTAACGTTGTCCATCATGCCCGTGCTAGCAATGTCGGCATCCTGTTTTCGCTCAATGCAGATTCGTTGCAGGTGGAAATCGAAGACGATGGCATCGGATTTGACATGGCCGGCAAGGAGAAATCATTTGGCCTGATCGGCATCAAGGAGCGCGCATTGATGATAGGCGGAACCGCCACAATCGAAAGTGCGCCGGAGTTGGGAACGCGAGTGTCGCTACGAATTCCTGTTGCAAGACCTTCCAGCCGGCCGGTCATCGGCGCATCATGATTGCTGCCATTACATCAAATCTCATTATTGGACAGGGGACAATGTGATCCGGGTATTTATTGTTGACGACCATGCTGTGGTCCGCCAAGGCTTGAGAAGGATACTGGAAGAAGCAGAGGGGATCGAAGTCGTGGGCGAGGCCGGCAACGGAGCCGAGGCGCTGAATATGATCCATACTTTGGGTTGGGATGTCATGCTGCTCGATATTTCGATGCCAGAAATCGGCGGGGGGGACACGCTGAAACAGATCATGGCCCATGACAAGGATGCCAAGGTTCTGATATTGAGCATGTACGAAGAAGATCAATACGCCGTGCGGCTGCTGAAGGCGGGGGCTTCAGGTTATCTGACCAAGGATGTTGCACCGGAACAACTGGTCGGCGCAATCCGCAGCGTATTTGCGGGCAACAAACACATCAACCGCAGACTTGGCGAATTGCTGCTTCAGGAATGCAGCAGCAATTCGAGCAAACCTTTGCATGCAACCTTGAGCGACAGGGAATTCCAGGTTCTGAAGCTGATCGGTTCCGGAAACAAGGTATCAGACATTGCCAAGAAACTGTCACTGAGCGTCAAAACGGTCAGCACCTACCGGGCACACATCCTCGCAAAGATGAAATTAAAGAACAATGCCGAACTGACCTATTACGTGGTCCAGAATGGCTTGCTGAACTAAAGCCCCGCTGCACCAGGTTCGCGCTGTCTCTGCGACAGCGTATTCATTTCCCTGCTCGGCCATCTTCCATCCAGCGCCTCAAACCAACCCGCCGGCTTATGCTGTGTTGCCCGACGGTAGCATGAAAATCCGTTTGTCCGGCAACGCCATGTTTCCGGCGCCAGCCGGGATGGCGTAACGATTCAACATGTTGAGCATCCTTGCTCTTGATGGGGATTTGTCGCAAACGCCGCATTCCGCATCAGTCCGACGGCATAGGACAAACACCGATGGAAGATTCCAATATTGTCTGATTGAAAATGCAGTAATGCGCCGATATTTTATATTTGCCAGTATGGCCATAATTGCCAAAAAAGATACTTTCAGGCTGTGGATTGCCCAAGCTGTGGATTGCCATGAATTTTCATAGCCGGAATTTTATACTCAATCAGGAGAAAATCATGAATAACATTACTAGGTATGACCCATTCAGCAGACTTGCACGTTTCGATCCATTTTGGGACATGGATGAGGTGTTTGACAGGTTCATGATGCGGCCGGTTGCCCGGGAAGGTATGGATATCGAGCCGCAAATCAAAATGGATGTGAAAGAGTCGAACGGAGATTACAAGATTAAGGCGGAGATCCCGGGTGTGAAGAAGGATGACATCCATGTCAGTATCGACGGCAACCGGGTTTCCATCAGTGCCGAGGTCAGGCAGGAAAAGGAGGAAAAAGAAGGCGAGAGGGTGATCCGCAGCGAACGCAGCTACGGCATGGCTTCGCGCAGTTTCAGTCTTGCTGACGAAGTCGATCAAGGCAAGGTTCAAGCCAAATATGCCGACGGCGTGCTCGAGCTCACCTTGCCCAAGAAGCCAGGATCGTCCCGCAGGGAAATCTCCATCACTTAACCGTTACCCGGCTGCCTGTACGTGGCAGCCGGGGACGAGATAGCCTTGTTGTAAAAATTGCGCTACCAGCGCGGCATCCATTCTGGAGAATTTCATGACGGCGAAGCTGGTTTTGTTTCACGATGCTGCCCGTGCCAGGATCGTCGAAGGTGTGAATGTTCTTGCCGACGCAGTCAAGGTGACTCTGGGTCCGCGCGGCCGCAACGTGATTCTGAACCGCATCTATGGGCCGCCGCTGGTGGCCAATTCCGGCGTCATCGTGGCGAAGGAGATCGAGCTCAGGGACAGGTTCGAGAACATGGGCGCTCAGATGGCGAAAGAAGTCGCCAGCAAGACCTCCGATGTGGCGGGCGACGGCACGACCACTGCTACCGTGCTGGCTCAGGCAATCGTCCGGGAAGGCATGAAATTCGTCGCAGCCGGCATGAATCCGATGGACCTGAAGCGCGGCATAGACCAAGCGGCTGCCGCTACCGTTGAGCAGTTGCACAAAATTTCCAGGCCATGCACTACGAGCAAGGAGATATCCCAGGTCGGGGCCATTTCCGCCAATGCCGATATGGCTGTCGGCGAGATCATTGCGCAGGCCATGGAAAAAGTCGGCAAGGAAGGCGTGATCACCATAGAAGATGGCAAGAGTTTGCAGAACGAACTGGAAATGGTAGAGGGGATGCAGTTCGATCGCGGCTATCTGTCGCCTTACTTCATTACCAACCCGGACAAGCAGATCGTCGCTCTGGATGAGCCTTACATCCTGCTGCACGACAAGAAGATCAGCAACATCCGCGATTTGCTGCCGCTGCTGGAGCAGGTCTCCAAGGCCGGGCGACCGCTGCTGATCATCGCCGAGGATGTAGATGGCGAAGCGTTGGCGACACTGGTGATCAACAACATCCGCGGCATCTTGAGGGCCGTTGCGGTCAAGGCGCCTGGATTCGGCGATCGGCGCCGCGCAATGCTGGATGATATTGCCATTCTTACCGGCGGAGAGGTGATCGCCGAGGAAGTTGGTCTTACGCTGGAGGAGGCCACGTTGAGCAATCTCGGCCGGGCCAAGCGCATCGAAGTGAGCAAGGAAAACACCACACTGATCAGCGGCGCCGGGGATGCCGTGATGATCCAGAACCGCATCAAGCAGATACGCCAGCAGGCTGGGGAAGCTGACAGCGATTACGACAAGGAAAAGCTGCTGGAACGTGCCGCCAAGCTATCCGGTGGAGTCGCGGTGATCAAGGTCGGCGCTGCCACTGAAACCGGGATGAAAGAAAAAAAGACGCGCATCGAGGATGCGATGCATGCAACCCGTGCCGCGGTCGAAGAGGGCATCCTGCCGGGCGGCGGTGTGGCGCTGTTGCGCGCCAGAGCTGCGATCGGCAAGCTGCAAGCCGGCAATAACGAGCAGGAAGCCGGCGTCAAGATTGTGCTGCGCGCACTGGAAGAACCGCTGCGCCAGATCGTCGTCAATGCAGGCGGCGAGCCTTCGGTGGTGTTGAACAAGGTGCTGGAGGGCAAGGGCAGTTTTGGCTACAACGCGGCCACCGAGGAATATGGCGACCTGATCGAAATGGGCGTACTCGACCCCACCAAAGTGACGCGCAGCGCGCTGCAGAATGCCGCTTCGATCGCCAGCCTGATTCTTACCACGGATGCGATGATTGCAGAACTGCCGAAGGAAACCGACAAATCCAATGCGATGGACGAGATGGAAATGTAGCGCGTTTCGGCAGAATAGAACAGCAAAATCCAGCCAATTATCCGATCAACCGAAACACAGGAGTTATCATCATGAACCAAGCGACAATTTCAGAAGGCTTCCAGAAAATCTCCCGGCACGACGGGATATTCAAGGAACGCGTGCATGATGCCTATAAAGCCAAGGGCAAGCTGCAGGAACCGTCCGCATGCACCCAATGCGGCGCAGTATTTCACCAGGGGCGCTGGCAATGGCTGGAAGCTCCGGCCAACGCGCATCGGGTGGTTTGCCCGGCCTGTCATCGCATCCACGACGACTTTCCGGCCGGTTTTGTTACCTTGAAGGGCGAGTTTATGCGCTCACATCATGAAGAGATCATGCGGCTTGTGCGCAATCATGAAAAACACGAGCGTGCGGAACACCCGCTCAAACGCATCATGGCAGTGGATGAAAAAGAAAACACGATACTGGTGACCACTACCGATATCCATCTGGCGCGCGGCATCGGCGAAGCACTGCATCATGCCTATCAGGGCGAGCTGGAATATCACTATAACCCGGAGCAAAATCTGCTCCGGGTAAATTGGGCGCGTTGAAGGGGCGCTACGTGCAAAGCGCGAGTTCACCTGAAACGGCAATCTGACAGCCGTCAAGCAGCAGTGCTGGTGCAGCATGAGGGAAATATGATTTTCACCAAAATTTCAGAATGAATGAGTGCTTCGCGACCCGACTTCAAGCCGGATAGATTTAACAATAAGGAGGCTATGTGTTGGATATCAATGCAATACAACACGCCTACAGTCGATATGCCCGGTTTTACGACGTGTTATTCGGCGCCGTCTTTCAACCCGGCCGCAAGGCGATCGTCGAGCATATGGATTGCAGGCCTGGGGATAGGGTGCTGGAAGTGGGGATCGGCACCGGGTTGTCCTTGCCGCTGTATCCCAGGGATGTGCAGGTTACCGGAATCGATATCTCACATGACATGCTGACACTGGCGCAGGCCAGAAAGCTGCGCGACAAGCTGGATAACGTTTTGCAGCTGTCGGTAATGAATGCGGAAGATATGGAATTCGAAGACAGCAGCTTCGACAAGGTGGTCGCCATGTATGTCGCTTCTGTGGTTCCTGATCCCGGGCGGCTCGTCGATGAGATGCGCAGGGTGTGCAAACCAAATGGAAGGATCGTATTTGTCAATCACTTCCATAGCCGTAATCCGGTGCTCGGTGCTTTTGAAAGTCTGCTTGCCCCGTTGTCGAGGCAACTGGGTTTTCGCCCGGACTTTTCATTGCAGCGATTCATCGACGAAACCGGGCTGATGGCCACGGATATCCATCCGGTCAACATGTTTCGTTTTTGCACGATGGTGGAGGCAAGAAACAGCAAGCAATTCCTTTCTGAAGCTATGGCGCCAGTTTGTGCAGCGTCATAGCGATGCTGGATCTGACTGTGCTGCAATCATCGCGGCAACCTGAGATCGGCAGCGCGGCATGACGATGAGGAAATAAGCATGAGACAAGAACAAACCGGGCCATCAAGCAAATCATTGGATGGCGGGATCGATTACCGGGCGCCGGGACAGCGCAGTATGCCGGGCCATATGATGTTTGCGCCATTAAAGCTGCTGGTGTCGAGGTTAATGAGGACCATCGGTGATCCACCGGTGCAGATCATGTTGTGGAACGGGCTGCAAATTTCTAATCATTCCGGGAATCCGGTAGCGCGAATGCTGATCAACGATCCAGGCGCATTATTCAAACTGGTCAGCGATCCCGAGCTATATTTCGGCGAGTTGTATTCGGCACAGCGCGTCGAGGTGCAGGGCAACCTGCTGGAATTTCTCGAGGCGGTGTACCGGGCCTGGCCGCTATACCATCAAGGCGCGAACGGTAAAAAGTGGCTGGCTTCATTCTATGGCGCACGGCGCAACAGCCTCTCGGGTGCGCGCCGCAACATCCATCATCACTATGATATCGGCAATGATTTCTACAAGCTCTGGCTTGACGACAGCATGGTCTACACCTGCGCGTATTTTTCGGATCCGGGCGTTAGCCTGGAAGATGCCCAGTTCGCCAAGCTGGATCACGTATGCCGCAAACTGCGCTTGCAGCCGGGTGAAAAAGTGGTGGAAGCGGGATGCGGCTGGGGGACTCTGGCTTTGCACATGGCCAGACACTACGGCGTGACGGTGACCGCCTACAACATTTCCAAAGAACAGATATCCTTTGCCCGACAGCGTGCGCGTGCCGGAGGGCAGGATGGAAAGGTCGAGTTCATCGAGGACGACTATCGCAACGTGCGCGGAGAATTCGATGCCTTTGTTTCGGTCGGCATGCTAGAGCATGTGGGGCCGGATCATTATCACGAGCTCGGTGCCGTGATCGACCGCAGCCTCGGGGACAATGGGCGCGGCCTGATCCATAGCATAGGCCTGAATTATCCGAGACCGATGGATACATGGACCGAGCGGCACATCTTTCCCGGCGCTTGCCCGCCTAGCCTGGCGCAAATGATGCAGATTTTCGAGCCTTTCGATTTCTCGGTGCTGGATGTGGAAAACCTCCGGCTACATTATGCCAAAACACTGGAGCACTGGTTGCAGCGCTATGAAGCCAATATCGACCGCATAACGGAAATGTTCGATATGGAATTCGCGCGGGCATGGCGCCTGTACCTCGCCGGTTCCCTGACGGCCTTCAAGACCGGAAGCATGCAGTTGTTCCAGGTGAACTTCGCGCGCCCGAGCCATAACCTGATTCCATGGACCCGGCAGTACCTGTACCAATCGCAGCCCAATCTGTTGGGAGAATCCGATGGAAAATTGTGACGTGCTCATCATCGGCGGCGGCCCGGCAGGCTCAAGTTGTGCATGGGAATTGTGCCGGCATGGCCTTGATGTGATCGTGATGGACAAGGCGAGTTTCCCGCGCGACAAGGTCTGTGCCGGATGGATCACGCCGCCAGTGGTTCAGGCGCTGCAACTGGATATCGTGGATTATGCCGGCCAGCATGTATTGCAGCCGATAACATCCTTCCATACTGGCTTGATCGATGGCGGCGAACTTGAAATCCACTACCCGGACACTGTCAGCTATGGCATACGCCGCCGTGAATTCGATGATTATCTGCTGCGGCGCTCGGGCGCGCGCTTGGTGCTGGGCCGGCCGCTGGAAACTTTGCAAAAAGCCGGGAGTGAGTGGATCGTCAACGAAACCATCTCGGCGCCATTGGTCATCGGTGCGGGAGGACATTTTTGCCCGGTGGCGCGTTTCATGGGAGCCAAGCTCGGGGCAGGTGAGCCGGCCATTGCTGCCAAAGAGATTGAGTTCGAGATGGATCGGCAGCAATGCGACGAATGCCATGTACGTGGAGATACTCCAGAGCTTTATTTTTGCCGGGACATAAAGGGGTACGGTTGGTGCTTTCGGAAGGGTGATTATCTTAATATCGGGCTGGGCCGGGAAGACAACCATGGCTTATCTGAACAACTCGAATATTTTTGCGACTTCCTCAAGCAACGCGGCAGGATTCCGCAGGACATCCCGAATGATTTTCATGGGCATGCCTACCTGCTGTATGGACACGCTGTGCGCAAGCAGATCGACGACGGCATGCTGCTGGTCGGCGATGCAGCCGGACTGGCCTATCCGCAGAGCGGCGAAGGGATCCGGCCGGCAGTGGAGTCCGGTTTGATGGCCGCCGCTGTAATCCTGGAAGCGCAGGGAGACTATAGTCGCAGGCGGTTGCTGGATTACCCGGCTCGGCTGGTTATGCGCTTTGGCAAATCAACAGCAGGCGGTGCAAGGCCGGCTCCGCTGCGGGATTTTTCCGCCCGCATGTTGCTGGGCAGCAAATGGTTCACCCGGCACGTGTTGCTGGATCGCTGGTTTTTGCATGCCAACCAGGCTGCCATCCAAACCGCATGAGGCATCGAGAAATTTAACCAACCGATATCGGAGGCCGCCATGCCTGTCAGTGAAATATGTAACCGTGAGGTCGTATACGCGCAACGCGACAATTCAACCCTGGAAGCAGCCAAGCTGATGCGCCAGCATCATGTCGGCGATCTGGTGGTGGTCGACGATAACGAAGGGGTAAAGGTTCCGGTCGGCATCATTACCGACCGCGACCTCGTGGTGGAAATCATGGCACTGGAGCTCGATCCAAGCGCAATCACCGTTGGAGACGTCATGACGCCCGAACTGGCGGTGGTGAAGGAGGATGCCGGATTGTACGAGTCCATCCAGTATATGCGTGCGATAGGGGTACGACGCTTGCCCGTGGTAAATAACAGCGGCGGGCTGGTTGGCATCCTTACGCTGGATGACATGCTGGAGCTGCTGGCAGAAGAAATGACCACTTTGGCCAAGCTGGTGAAACATGAGCGCAAAAAGGAAACGATCAACCGCGGTTAGTATGTATCAATTATAGGAGGAAGACATGCAAACCCCACTGCAGATCACAGTTCGTGGAACAGAACATTCAGAGGCACTGGAAACGCATATTCGTAACAAGGTCGACAAGCTCGAAGAGTTCTTCGGTCGCATCACTTCATGCCGCGTGGCTGTCGAGTTGCCGCACAAACACCATCAGCAGGGCAAGAAATTCAATGTGCGCATCGAAATCGGCGTGCCTGGCAGCGAGATTGTGGTCAATCGCGATCAAGACGAAGATGTCTATGTGGCCCTGCGCGACGGGTTCGATGCCGCCAAGCGCAAGATCGAAGATTACTCACGCAAGATACGCGGTGACGTCAAGACGCACCAACCCATGATTCGCCCTGCAGAAAGCGAGTTGGAATCGAGCACTCGGGTCATCGACGACCGATGAGTAAGGAATATCGGGCGCAATCAAGGAGATACTGGTTCGGGTGGCGGTGCCCGGCATGGACAAGCAAGACTGCCGCATCACGATCGAGGGAAATGTACTGTACGCCAGAAAAAACACTACAAGCGCGAAACGCGCGACAGCACCTTCCATGTCATGGAACGCGCATATAGGTCATTCCAGCGCTCTATCCCTTTGCCGCGCAACGTCGACGCGGATAACGCGGAAGCGAGTTACAGGAATGGCGCGCTTAACATACGCCTTCCGAAGGTGGATGGCGATGGCGGCAGGACTTTTCGTGTGACCTGAGATATGAAAATCGGAACCCGGTGCATATACAGTGCAGTGGCTGCAGTCCTGGGGATCGCCCTGATCTGCATCCCTGTTGCTCCAGCCAAGACCAGTTTGCCATCTGGAAACAAGGAGAGCATCGTCATGCCCATGATCATCACATCGCCATCATTCAAGCATGAAGGAGATATTCCTGCCCGCCATACTTGTGATGGCCTGAATATCTCTCCGATGATTAACTGGGCCGATGTGCCGGCCGGCACTAAAAGCCTAGCCCTGATCGTCGATGATCCGGATGCTCCTGACCCGGAGGCACCCAGAACGACATGGGTGCACTGGATAGTGTACAACCTGCCACCGGATATCAATGGCTTGCCCGAAACATTTACAGCAGAAGGCCTGCATTCTGGAGTCATGCAGGGTTTGAACGACTGGAATCGCAACGGCTACCAGGGGCCGTGCCCGCCGATAGGGAGGCATCGCTATTACTTCAAACTTTACGCGCTGGATATTGTGCTGCCGAATCTGAAAAGCCCCGCCAAGGCTGCTCTGGAAAAGGCCATGCAGGGCCACATCCTGGCCCGCTCGGAATTGCTTGGGCGTTACGAGCGAAAGTAGATTGCTCGTGAAACGCCATTTTTCCATGAGTGTTTTTTTGTTTTTCTGCTGGGCATTCCCGGCACAGGGTGAGGAGTTCGGCGCGGCGCGCCACAGGATGGTTGAGGTGGTGTTGTCAGATGTAGCTGCTACTTCCGCATACAGCGGTGGCAGGTCAGCGCTCGGACCGAATGTCATCGCGGCGTTGGAAAAAGTGGAGCGGCATCGTTTCGTGCCAGCAGTACTGGCATCGTCTGCCTACCTCAACCGCCCCCTTCCGATCGGCTATGGACAGACCATTTCGCAGCCATTCATCGTGGCACTGATGACAGAATTGATGCGGGTTGGGGATGGTGACAAGGTTCTTGAGGTTGGCACCGGTTCTGGCTACCAGGCTGCAGTGCTGGCGGAACTGGCACAATCCGTTTACAGCATCGAGATCATCGAGCCGCTGGGACAACAAGCTGGAGAGCGACTGAAATCGCTCGGTTACCGCAACGTGCGAACAAGAGTGGGCGACGGTTACTATGGCTGGCCGGAAGCGGCGCCGTTCGACGCGATCATGGTGACGGCTGCAGCCAGCCATGTGCCTCCTCCGCTGATCAAGCAACTGAAGCCGGGTGGCCGCATGGTGATCCCGCTCGGCACGCAATTCATGACCCAGTTTCTGATGCTGGTGGAGAAGCAACAAGACGGTTCGGTGACGACCCGACAGATTTTGCCGGTGCGTTTCGTTCCGCTTACCGGCGGACATTAACGTGAAACTCGCGCAGCGAGTCCTTGTCCCCCTCGCCAGCTTGTGGGATAACCAGCGACTTGGCTGCGGACTCTTGCAGCCTAGTCGAATGGCTAGTTGTCCCATCCAGAGGGATGGGGAGAAGGGAACGGCCATGCTACGTCCGCCATTCATCGCGATTGCCCTGCTCTCCGCCTGCGTGCTGGCCTACGAGGTGCTGCTGACGCGATTGTTCAGCATCGTGCTGTGGCATCACTTCGCTTACATGATCATCAGCGCGGCGATGCTGGGTTACGGTGCGAGCGGCACGGCGCTGACCCTGCTGAAGGAAAAGTTCGCACCGCACTTCGGCATGGTTTATGTGGTGGCCGCCGCAGCATTGGCTGTCCTGATGCCGGCGACGTTCCTGCTGGCGCAGCAGGTTCCGTTCAATCCGCTCGAACTGCTGTGGGACAAGACCCAGCCGGCCAAATTGCTCGCCGTTTATCTGCTGATGATGTTGCCGTTCTTTTGTGGAGGGCTGGGCGTCGGCCTGGTTTTTTTGCACTTCGGTAAACAGGCAGGACGCATCTATGCTTTCGACATCCTCGGTGCGGGGGTCGGCAGCCTGGGTGTTATCGGCGTGCTGTTTCTCGTGCCGCCCCAGCAGGCGATGACCGCCCTCACGGCATTGGCCTTGTTGGCTGCCGCGATCGCCATCGCCGAACTGAAGATGCGGCCAAAATGGCTGATGGAATTGTTTGCCGGGCTGGCTGTGCTGGCGGTTGTGGCGCTGCCCGGCATGCAAGCGCATCTCTCACCCTACAAGGACCTTAGTCAGGCCCTGAACATCACCGGGGCTCGGGTGGTCGAGGAACGCAGCAGTCCGCTGGGGCAGATCACCGTGGTGGAAAATACCCGCGTGCCATTGCGTGATGCGCCGGGGATGAGCCTCAATGCCACGAGCGAACCACCGCCGCAGTTGGGCGTGTTCGTCGATGGGGACGGCCCGTCTGCGCTGACCAGGTTCGATGGCAATCTCGAGCCGCTGGCCTATCTCGATCAGCTTACCTCTGCACTTCCTTATCATCTGTTTGAGCATCCTCACGTGCTGGTGTTGGGTGCCGGGGCGGGCAGCGATGTGCTCCAGGCGCTGTACCACCGCAGCGCCGCGATCGATGCGGTGGAACTGGACCGCAACGTCATCGATCTGGTGAACCGGCGTTTTCGCGACTATGCCGGCAACCTGTACAGCCGGCCAGGAGTGCACGTGTACGAAGGCGAGGCGCGTGGCTTCGTCAACGCCAGCCATGAGCGCTATGAACTGATCCAGGTGGCGCTGCTGGATTCATTCGGCACCGCCTCGGCCGGGCTGTACGGCCTGAGCGAAAACTATCTGTACACGGTGCAGGCGCTCCAGACATATCTGAGTCGCCTGTCGCCTGACGGCATGCTGGCCATCACCCGCTGGCTCACGCTGCCACCGCGCGATACCTTGAAATTGTTTGCCACTGCGGTATCCGCGCTGGAGCGCAGCGGAGTGGCCGATCCCGCCGCGCGGCTGGTGATGATACGGGGCTGGAAGACTGTCACGCTGCTGGTGAAGAACAGTGATTTCACCGCTCAGGATATCGCAGCGATCAAGGAGTTCAGCCGCGCGCGTTCTTTCGATCTGGCGTATTACCCGGGGATGCGCGCTGATGAGGCGAACCGTTACAACCTTCTGGCGCAAGCTTCCTTCTTCGAGGGAGCCATCGCGCTGCTGGGACCGCAGCGGCAGGACTTCATAGCCCAATACAAATTCCATATCGAGCCGGCGACCGATGACAGTCCGCATTTTTTCCGTTTCTTCAAATGGGATGCCGCCGCAGAAATATTCGCGCTGCGAGAGCAGGGCGGCATGCCACTGATCGACTGGAGCTACCCGCTGCTGGTGGCAACGCTGGTGCAGGCTTTTGCGGCAAGTGTGTTGCTGATCCTTATGCCGCTGGCATTGTCGCGTTGCCGGCGTACATTGCCTGGCACGCCGGTAGCTTTGTACTTCCTCGCGATCGGGTTTGCCTTCATGTTCATGGAGATCGCCTTTATCCAGAAATTCGTGCTGTTCCTGTCCCATCCGCTGTACGCGGTAGCGGTCGTGTTGTGCGCATTCCTGCTGTTCGCCGCTGCGGGAAGCTGGCTAGCCGCGCGCTGGCAGGCGGTGAACAAAGTCACGCTGGCGGTAATCGCGTTGGGCGCCATATCTCTGCTCTACCTCGCCATCCTGCCGGACCTGTTCCAGGAGTTGATTCATTTGCCAGATGCGCCAAAAATAGCCATTTCGGTGGCACTGATCGCGCCGCTTGCGGTGTGCATGGGCGTGCCTTACCCCACCGCAATGACACGGCTGGCAGAGACCGCCGAGGATGCCATTCCCTGGGCGTGGGCGATCAACGGTTTCGCTTCGGTGGTGGGCGCAGTCTTGGCTACCTTGATGGCGATTCATCTAGGCTTTGCCGCAGTGATATTGTTGGCGGTACTGTTCTATGGTGTGGCCTGCGCCGCTTTGCGGAGGGTCGCTTGATGAGCCGGTATTACGCGGTGGCGGGATGCGCATGATGGGCCACGTGCTGGGCATACTGGCTGCGGTCTACGGCGGGCTTGCGCTGCTGCTGTACATTTATCAGCCGCATCTGGTGTTCTACCCGGAAGTCGATCACGAAGTCGTCGCTACTCCCCGCCAGGCCGGTCTGGCATACGAAGACATCCACCTGAAGACATCTGACGGCATCGATTTGCACGGCTGGTATATCCCGGCACCACAGCCGCGCGGCACGGTGTTGTTCCTGCACGGCAACGCGGGGAACATTTCCCACCGGCTCGATTCGATAGAGATGTTCCACAGGCTGGGCTACAACACGCTGATCTTCGATTACCGCGGTTACGGCAACAGCAGCGGCACACCGACAGAGCAGGGTACTTATCGCGATGCCGAGGCCGCATGGCGCTATCTCACCGAGCAGCGGCATATCCCATTTTGCCGCATCGTGCTGTTCGGCGAGTCGCTGGGCGGCGCCGTTGCCGCATGGCTGGCCGCCCGCCAGAAACCGGCTGCACTGGTGATCGCTTCCGGCTTTACTTCGGTGCCTGACCTCGCCCAGCACATCTATCCATTTCTTCCGGTGCGTTTGCTGGCGCGCATCCGTTATGACACGCGAAAATACCTGCAAAGTGTCACCGCGCCGGTGCTGATCGCCCACAGCCCGGAAGATGACATCATTCCATTCGAGCACGGGCGCGCGCTCTTCGCTGCGGCCAATCTGCCCAAACAGTTCCTCGAACTAGCCGGCGGCCATAACGACGGTTTCATTTTCATGCGTGAAGCATGGGTCAGTGTGCTGGAGGATTTTCTTGGCAAGCGGATGAATGAGGCTTGTCAGTGAAGTGGGGTTTGAGATATTGGCGAGCGGCACAAATGTGCCAAAACCTGTCGTTCGCATTTCTTCTCAATAAGAGACATTCGTCATATATCTGACTCATCATTCTGCAAAAATATTAAGAGATGATACGATGTAAATGTTTTACTTCTCAATATTTTTTCTTTTTTTAGAAAGGCTTATTATGCTGCGTAAGATTGCTCGCCGTATCTTTCATCATTCACCCGCAGAAAATATGCAATTTCTACGCACAAAGTTGCTTCCTTCCAAATCCAAAATCTCTGCTGTCTCCAATAACTCAAGAAATGACATGCTGGATGAACTGCTCACATCTAGTAGGGTGGGAAACATGTTGGGACGTGCACTCAAACTTCGTGGTATCAAGGAAATTATCTTGATGGGTGACCCGATTGTTCTTTCTGGCTGGCTACAAGGCTTGGTAGACGAGGGTATTACCGCCCACATTAAACAATGGGATTGGGAAGATACTGTTGTCCCTGGAGTCATTGCCCGCATTCCATTTACCAACGAACACTGGGAAACGATCTCTAAGGGCGAAGGATTGATTCTCCTCTCTGAACTGCTTGGACCTTTTACTGTTATCCAGTATCTGCGCTCGAAGTTAGACTACTTTCAACCAATGGATGATTGCATTGACTATTATCTCGGATATAAATATTGGCCCCCACTTTCAAAACCCCCGCTTATTGCATTGAATGAGATATTTCCGCTCAAGGGAAAGAACGTTATCGAATTTGGCCCGTTTGATGGATATCAGACATCGGGCTTATGCTCTCTTGGAGCAAATGTTACCGCTATCGAAGCACGGGCAGATAACGTTATCAAAACTCAAGCGGCTCTCGTCGCTGCAGGGAATAAGGCAAAAATTGTTATAGATGACTTTCATAACTCCGCGAAATACGGGCGTTTCGATCTTGTCTTCGCACACGGCGTTTATTACCACTCCGTTGCACCCTTCGTGTTTCTGCAAAATCTAATTTTACTTTCCGACAATATTTTCTTGGGTGGCTTCTGCGCAACGGATGAATTGCCCATCAACGACTGGAGTACACTTACGCATAAAAATGAGTTATACAGAGTTAAGCAGTATATCGAAACAACTGGTTATACCGCTGGCATCAACAACATCGCTTATTTTTTTCATGCCGAAGATTTAATGAAATTTTTCAGCATTCAAGGATTGAAAATCACATTATTGTCAGACGAACAAAGGGTAGTAACCGCTGGTCGCTTCATACGTTTTCTGGCTCGGCGTAATTGACATCACAATACCTGATTGACTTCACTCGATTTAGTAGATAATTTTGAATATCTGCTTTGAATCAAGTCTAAGTTCTGCAATGTGTCGGGAGCGGACCGACGATCCGGTTCATCCTGAAAAAACTCGGCGACACGAAAATCAATCCACACGCTGCGTGACCCACCCAACCACAAAACAGGCATAGAATTAAACCATGCCTGTGCACCAAGCAGGAAAAACGGGGGTGATCATGTATCAACGCATTCTGGTTCCAATCGACGGCAGTGCGACTGCCGAGCGGGCACTGATGGAGGCGATCAAACTGGCGGCTGGCAAGGCCAAATTACGTTTGGTCTATGTGATCGAAGAAGCCTATCCACTGGATGCCGAGGGCTTTGCCTTTATCGATTATGCGGTGTTGCAGGAGGCAGTGCGCAAGACCGGCGAACGCGCTCTGGCGCAGGCCGCAGAAAAAGCGCTGAAGTCAGGCGTGACGGCGCAAACTGCGCTGCTTGAAGCGACCGGCGAGCGCGTTGCCAGCGTGATCGACCGCGAAGCGCTGAGTTGGCCAGCCGACCTGATCGTGATCGGCACGCATGGGCGTTCCGGCTTGAGCCGGTTGTTGCTGGGCAGTGTTGCGGAGAATGTGGTGCGCGGGGCGTCGGTCCCGGTATTGCTGGTTCGCGCTGAATGAATACTGCCAGCCGGCAAAGATAGTGTCCGCGACATCAGGCCCATGTTCGGCATCCTGTTGCCGGGCATGGCGGTGAACTCTGCAAGCGCCTGAGGCTCTTATTCACCCGAGCGGGTTCCCGCAATGCTGTAAAATCCCAAACATGAACAAAGCATTCACCCGTGAAGATGACACCGCCGAAGACGAATTAGAACCCTCAGTCCGGTTGCCGGCAGGCGTCAAGAATTACATCACCCCCGGCGGATACCGCAAACTGCAGGATGAGCTTGAGACGCTATGGAAAGTGGAACGCCCCGAACTGGTGAAGACAGTTGCGTGGGCAGCTTCCAACGGGGATCGTTCAGAAAACGGCGACTACATCTACGGCAAGAAGCGGCTGCGCGAGATCGACCGGCGCGTGCGCTTCTTGCGCAAGCGTCTGGAGCAGGCAGAAGTAGTCGATCCGGCTCGACGCGGTGATTGCGACCAGGTATTTTTCGGCGCAACCGTGACGGTTTGCGACGATGCCGGTTGTCAGGGTAGCTACTGTATCGTCGGCGTCGACGAGGCAGATGTGGCGCGTGGGCATATCAGCTGGGTTTCGCCATTGGCCAGAACCCTGCTCAAGTTGCGCGTGGGTGATGTGGCGATGCTGCGTACACCGGCTGGCGTGAGCGAACTTGAGGTGCTGACTGTAATTTATCGGGAGGTGAAGTGAATAATGTCGTTATGCTGCTTTGCGTCTGGCTGTAAGTTTGCTATGTTGTGATCCTGAAAGAACCTCGTGGTTGGTTCAGATGGGCGTTTAAATAATTATCATACTCGACCGAATATGGATGCAAAGCTGTTACAAATTCTAAACAACCGCAAGCAAAACTATCCCCATGCGCTCGAGAAACAGTTTCCGAGAATATTTTCACAGATCATGTCAATGTGGGATTCGCCGGAGATCGACGCGTTATTTTCAGAGTTGATGGTCACCAAGCGTTCCGACCGCCAGGGTTTCCCGCCGGAAGTGGCATCCGACATCATTTACCTGAGCATGGTTCATACCCGCCAGAGTGGCCGCAAAACTACCAATGATCCGTGGGGGCATGTTTCGGAAAAGATCAAGGCCGAGATAGAAAAACAAGGCCTGGAATATTCGCCAAAAGGTTTTATCAAGGCAGCCGAGTCGGGCAAGCGCGACGTCATTGCATTGTTCTTGAGCGCGGGCGCGAATGTAGACACTTGTGATGACCGGCTCTGGACACCGTTGATGATATCTTCCTTCAATGGGGACGAGGTAATGGCCACTCTGTTGATCAAAAGTGGCGCAAATATCCATCACAGGGACGGCGCAGGCTATTCCCCGCTGCACTGGGCGGCCTTCAACGGATTTTCCAAGGTGGTAAATCTGCTGTTGAGCAAACATGCCGCTGTCAATTCATGCAGCAACCATGGCTGGACGCCTTTGATGCAAGCAGCGACCCGCGGCCATTTGTCGGTGAGTTTCTTGCTGATAGAAAATGGCGCGGATGTAAATGCCGCTTCCAATGACGGCTGGACATCTCTGCACAAGGCCGCTGCCAATGGCCATGTGCCCGTGGTGAAATTGCTGCTGAGCAAGGGTGCGGATTTCAGGAAAAAATATAGGGATGGCACGACAGCACTGGATCTTGCCAAAAAAAACAAGCATGAACAAATCGTCGCCTTATTGTCAGGCGGAAAGCCATAACCTTCAAATCATTACTGTTGATACAATAAGGGCCATCCAAACGGGATTAGCCGATCAAACAATTCACACGGGAGCGCAACATGAAAAAAATCGAGGCCATTATCAAGCCATTCAAGCTGGATGAAGTGCGTGAGAGCCTTTCTGAACTGGGTGTCAGCGGGTTGACGGTTACCGAGGTGAAAGGTTTCGGCAGGCAAAAAGGACATACCGAGTTGTATCGCGGCGCTGAATATGTGGTGGATTTTCTTCCCAAGGTAAAGGTGGAGGTTGTTATTCCTTCTGAATTGCTCGATAGGGCGGTCGAGGCGATCATCAAGGCAGCGCATACCGGCAAGATCGGCGACGGCAAGATATTCATCTCGTCGGTGGAACAGGTGATACGCATACGCACCGGCGAAACCAACGAAACCGCGCTTTAATTGCCGGCCAATATCTTTACTGCGTTGCTGCAGGGCTGAAAAATCCCGGTTTCCCGGCCGGCGTGCTGGATGCTGATTTACTGGCCTGACCAGCATGCGTATAATGCCCGTTTTGCCGAGGGCTGCACAATATGAGCAACATCAAAAAAGCTCTGACCTTTGACGACGTTCTGCTCGTTCCTGCTTATTCAAATGTATTGCCGCGAGATGTCAGTCTGCGCACCCAGCTCACCCGCAACATAAGCCTGAACATCCCGCTGCTGTCCGCGGCGATGGATACCGTGACCGAGTCGCGCCTTGCGATCGCACTGGCACAGGAAGGCGGGATCGGCATCCTGCACAAGAACATGTCTGCCCATGCACAGGCTGCCAAGGTGGCAAAAGTAAAGCGCTTTGAGAGCGGCGTGGTCAAGGATCCGATCACCATCACACCGGACATGACGGTGCGCAATGTTCAGAGCCTGACCCGTCAGCACAAGATCTCCGGGTTGCCGGTGGTGCAGGGCAAGCGGCTGGTCGGGATCGTCACCAACCGCGATCTGCGTTTTGAAAACAATCTGGATCAGCCGATCCGCAACATCATGACCTCGAGCGATCGGCTCATCACCGTCAAGGAGAACGCCAGTCTGGAAGAGGCTCGTGCGCTCATGCACAAGCATCGCATCGAGCGGGTCCTGGTTGTGAACGATGCATTCGAGTTGCGCGGTTTGATGACAGTCAAGGACATCCTTAAAGCCAGCGAGCACCCCCTGGCTTGCAAGGACAGCCATGGCCGTTTGCGCGCAGGGGCGGCGGTCGGAGTGGGCGAGGGAACGGAAGAGCGCATCGCATTGCTGGCAGAAGCCGGCGTTGATGTGATTGTGGTGGATACTGCTCACGGCCACTCGCAAGGCGTGCTGGACCGTGTCAAGTGGGTCAAGAACAACTTCCCGCATGTTGAGGTGATCGGCGGCAACATCGCAACCGGCGCAGCGGCATCGGCACTACTGGATCACGGCGCTGACGGAGTGAAGGTCGGCATAGGTCCCGGCTCGATCTGCACCACGCGCATCGTCGCGGGGGTCGGCGTGCCGCAGATCGCGGCGATCCAGAACGTGGCGAAAGCCCTGCAGGGAACTGGTGTGCCGCTGGTCGCGGACGGCGGTATCCGTTACTCCGGAGACATAGCCAAGGCGATCGCGTCCGGCGCACATGCGGTGATGCTGGGCGGACTGTTTGCCGGCACCGAAGAATCCCCGGGCGAAATAGAACTGTTCCAGGGACGTTCGTACAAATCCTATCGCGGCATGGGCAGCCTGGGGGCGATGCAGCAGGGATCCAGCGATCGCTATTTCCAGGACAGCGAAGCGAATCAGGACAAGCTGGTGCCGGAAGGGGTGGAAGGGCGGGTACCTTACAAGGGCAGCGTGATCGCGGTGATCCATCAATTGATGGGCGGCCTGCGTTCCAGCATGGGATATCTCGGTTGCCCGGATATCGCCACGATGCACACCAAGGCCGAGTTCATCGAGATCACTTCTTCCGGTATCCGAGAGTCCCATGTGCACGACGTGCAGATTACCAAGGAAGCGCCGAATTACCATATTGAGTAGTTGGTAGACGTTAGTTGCTAGTCGTTAGTTATGGCCGGGTATCGTGATCTGAAAGTTTGGCAGGCGGCCATGCGGTTGGCTGAGGATGTTTATCGCTTGACTGAACAATTTCCGAAACGTGAAACCTTTGGCCTTGCCAGTCAGTTACAGCGTTCAGCGGTTTCCCTGCCATCCAACATCGCGGAGGGGCATGGGCGCAACTCACACAAGGAATTTAATCATTTTTTAGGCATAGCTTTGGGTTCGCTGGCAGAACTTGAAACTCAACTCATCTTGGCGCAGCATTTGAAATATCTGACCGAAGAGGCGATCAGCCCAGTTCTGCAAAACGCAGACGAAATTGGCAAGATGCTTAAAGGCCTGCAAAAATCCCTCACAGCCAACTAACGACTAACGTCTAGCGACTAATGACTGCTCACAAAAAAATCCTGATCCTTGATTTTGGCTCGCAATACACTCAATTGATCGCGCGCCGAGTCCGCGAAACACATGTCTATTGCGAACTGCATCCCCATGATGTGGCCGACGAATTCATCCGAGCTTTCAATCCCAGCGGCATTATTCTTTCCGGCGGGCCGAATTCCGTCACCGAAGGCGATACGCCGCGCGCGCCGCAGATCGTGTTTGAACTGGGTGTGCCGGTGCTGGGCATCTGCTACGGCATGCAGACCATGGCCGCGCAATTGGGCGGCGCAGTCGAGAACGGCCTGGTGCGTGAATTCGGCTATGCCGAGATTCGTGCGCAGGGTCATTCTGCATTGTTGCGGAATATCCAGGACAGAACCAACGACCAGGGCCATGGCTTGATCGATGTCTGGATGAGCCATGGCGACAAGGTGACAAAATTACCGCCCGGATTCGCGGTGATCGCGAGCAACATCACTACACCCATAGCAGGCATGGCGGACGAGGCGCGGCGTTTTTACGCATTGCAGTTCCATCCCGAAGTGACCCATACCCCCCAGGGCAAGGCGATGCTGAGCAGGTTCGTGCATGATATCTGCGGCTGTGCGCAAGACTGGAACATGCCGGATTACGTCAGCGAAGCCGTGGAAAAAATTCGCGCGCAGGTGGGCAAGGACGAAGTGATCCTCGGCCTGTCCGGCGGGGTGGATTCCTCGGTGGCTGCAGCGTTGATCCATCGCGCGATCGGTGATCAATTGAATTGCGTGTTCGTGGACAACGGTCTGCTGCGACTGAACGAGGCAAAACAAGTGATGAAAACTTTCGCCGATAACCTCGGCGTAAAGGTGATCCGCATCGATGCCAGCAGCGAATTCCTGCATCATCTGACCGGCGTGTCAGACCCTGAGCAGAAGCGCAAGATCATCGGGCGCGAGTTCGTCGAAGTGTTCCAGCGCGAAGCAAAAAAATTGCCGCAGGCCAAGTGGCTGGCACAGGGAACCATCTATCCGGACGTGATCGAATCCGCCGGAGCGAAGACCAAGAAAGCCCACACCATCAAATCGCACCATAACGTCGGCGGCCTGCCTGAAAGCCTGCACCTGAACCTGCTCGAACCGTTGCGCGAACTGTTCAAGGATGAGGTGCGCGAGCTTGGTGTGGCTCTCGGCCTGCCGCATGACATGGTGTATCGACATCCGTTTCCAGGCCCCGGTCTCGGCGTGCGTATCCTGGGAGAAGTGAAACGGGAATACGCCGACCTGCTGCGCCGTGCCGACGCGATCTTCATTGAAGAATTGCGCGCTTCCGGCTGGTATGAAAAGACTTCGCAAGCCTTCACCGTGTTCCTCCCGGTCAGGAGTGTCGGCGTGATGGGCGATGGCAGAACTTATGAATGGGTGGTGGCATTGCGCGCGGTGCAAACACAGGATTTCATGACCGCACACTGGGCCGAACTGCCTCACGCGCTGCTGGGCAAAATCTCCAACCGCATCATCAACGAAGTGCGCGGCATCAACCGCGTCGTGTACGACATCTCCGGCAAGCCCCCCGCAACGATAGAATGGGAGTAGCGCCTTCGGAGGGCGGAGCAGGGGCCCCGCTTGCGGGGATGCGACCCCGGAGTGGGCGCATCCGCGAAACAGAAAGCTATAAGTTTCAAGTTAGTTATCTGAGCGGATCGACCTCGACACGGTGCGGCGAAGCCGTCTGCAAGTTTCCCCGATAATCTCCCGGAATCAATCAGCTTGAAATAGCCTGATTTACCATCGTTGTTCTACGCTTTAACAGTGTTACAAGCTGTTATCTTGGCATCGTCGCAATAGACTCTGGATCGGTGCGCATCTCGCATTGAAAGCATGAAAGGGCAACGTTATGTCTGAAACAGCTTTAAACCAATTGGCCGGCAACAATATCAAGAGTAAAAAGTATAGCGTAGAGTCGCAGGCTATGGGCCGTCGAAGGATCAATTTTGATTCGAGATTTCAGCAGGAGCATCAGGCCAGGCTGCGCGCCGAAACGAAATTGCGCCAACTTCAAATCGAATTCGCAGTCCTGGCGAAACGCACTGAACAGGCTGTTCTGGATAATTCTGCAGCCGAGCATGCTCAGCTGCTGGCGCTTGAGGCGGCTGAACGTCATGCCATGGCCAGCCAAACAGCACGGGTCGAGGCCGAACGCAAGCTCAAGGCCGAGCATGATGCGGCAGAATTGATACAGTCTCAGGCCGAGGCTGACAGAAATGCATGGCAGCACCAGGAGCAGGCAAATGTTCTGTTGCGCAAGGCCGAGCAAAAAGCAAGGGAGCGGCTGGCCTCAGAAGCCATGGCCAGCAAAGCTGCGGCATTCAAGCTCCAGACCGAGCGTGAGTTGGCCGAACTGGCCGAGCAGATCGCCTATGCAAAACTGCAGATAGCGCATGAAGCCGAGCTGAAACTGCGAGCCGAGACCAAGGAACTTGCCCTGATCAACGACCGGCTTGCGGGCATACGACGCGCTCGCAGCATATCCGGGCAGCATGCAGGCGCCGAAACGGAAGCGGCCGCCGCAACCGCGCGAAAGATCAATGAACAGGCCGCTCAAATGCAACGTGATGAGGAAAATACAGAAATTCGCGTTTATTATTAAGTCAAAGTATGTGCGCGTGACGCAAAACAGGATCAGGAACGACCCAAATAAGGATCAAACAAGAGTTGATCAGAGGTCCCTTAGTCCTGTACTGCCCACAGGAGATTCCACACCACCTCCCACAGATGCTTTCGGGATCTTGAAAGTAGCCTGCGTATCCACCCCAGAAGGTGTCCTGAGCCGGTTTTACGATAACGGCGCCGGCATTTTTCGCCTGCTCCATCACTGCATCGACTTCTGCCTTGGATGAGACGTTGTGCCCGATCGTGAGTTCAGTGGCGCTTGGGCTACCCAGAGGAAGGCCGGTATCGAGAGAGATGCTCTTGCGCGGCCAGATCGCAAGCTCAACCCAGATAGTCCAGAAATCGGATATAAAAAACCGTTCGTGGTGAGGTATCGAACCACTTGAGCAGGCCCTTCGATACCTCAGGGCGAACGGATTTTGGGCTAATGAACTATCTGGGTTTAAGCCAGCCTACAAATCTAAAGAATGCCACCGCGCCATATTCAAACTCTGTGCCGATGATGCCTTCGGTTTTCAGTCCGAGGCCATCGCGGTAGAACCGCAGCGACCTCTCCAGGTCGTCCACACCGAGGGTGATGACGGTGATGCGGGGATTCATTTGCGGTTCTCCCACGTCAGTTTTGTAGGGTGCAATAAGCGCAGCGCATTGCACCGAATGGTTTGTGTGAGGAAAAGATTTATGCGGCGCAATGCGCTGCGCTTATTGACTCCCTACGGTGTGCACCTTACGCGAGCTTCCTCTTCTATAAAACCTTTGGGGTACTGAGAACCAACAATTGAATAAGAATAATTAAAAGATAGACCGATGCGCCAATTCCTATTAAAAGCAATATTTTTGCTAGATTAATTTTCCAGGCTTCTGCGACTTGTTGAGGCGCCATTTGTATATTTGTGGCGGTACACTGTTTGCTCCGAACAGTAAGCAGTAGTGGCAAATCCCTTGCAGTGTCTCTTTCTATTATTTCTATTTGAATGGATTCATTTATTGATAGGTTATCGAAAATCATTACATAGCGACCATCAGCTTCCTGTTTTTCTTCAAAATGTCGAACTGGCCAGATGTTTAATATGGGCTTCCAATTAAACACTACTTCTATGTTGTCTAACGTAGTTTTGCCAATATTCTTAATCAGTATTGATCCGGTTTTTATGGTCTGAGATGGCGCAATTTGATTTCCTTTTTCATCCATTCTGGGCTCTTGAATTAGAAAGGTGAAACTATGAGGTATTGACCAAGCAAGTTTCGATTTCGGTTGAAGCATTCTATTTTTAGTAGCCAAGTCAATATCGGCACAAGCAGTGCCACAATTTCCTTAGAATAAATTTTTAAAAATTCCATGATAAGAAGATCTCCCTTTGTTCCACGATCAAGTAACACGGGACTATAAATACATGGAACAGATTATAGACCTACCATCCGGTGCATGTCTGAAATATCAACCCTTCAGATTTTCTCCCGCAGCTCGTCGAGAAAAGCTCCGGTTTCCTCCGGGTCAGCAAGTATCGCGCCGCTGATCCAGAACACATCCTCGGCGCGGCTGCCGAGCGTGTTGATCTTGGCGCGGTGCAGGCGAATGTTATGCTTATCCATGATCAGCGCCACGCGCGCCAACAGCCCCGGCCTGTCTCCGGCGACCAGCGAGAGCACATACATTCCCTTGTGGTCCGGTTTGATCTCGACCTCGGTGCTGATCGGGAAGTGCTTGAGCTGGCGGCTGACACGTCCGGTCGCGGCGGGTGCGATTGGTTTGGCCTGCATGATCTGCTGCGCAAGTTCGAATTCGATGTAGGTCATGATGTCGCGATATACGGTTTTACTGCGCATCGCTTCCATGATCTGGAAGCTGTTCAGCGCGTAGCCGTGCTGGGTGGTATGAATCTTGGCCTCGACGATGGTGTAATTCATGCGCGCAAAGAAATCGCAGATGCGCGCGAACAATCCGCGCTGATCCGGGCAATACACCATCACCTGCAATCCTTCCCCCATTCGACTCAGGCGCGCCTTCACGATGGCGGTATCGGTATTCACCTTGAACGCAAGCGAGCGGGTATGCCAGGCGATCTCCTGCGCTTCGTGATCCATGAAATAACTGTCGTCGAGCTGCGCCCACAGCAGTTGGTAGGTGTCCGGCGACATCGCATAAAGATTGAGCGCGGTGGTCGCTTCGCGGCGGATCTCGCCGAGCTGGTCGGCCACTCTGCCGTCGCGCAGGTAGCGGCGCGTCAGGCGGAACAGGTCTTCGATCAGTTTGGCTTTCCAGGCATTCCAAACTTTCGGGCTGGTGCCGCGCACGTCCGCGACCGTCAACAGATACAGCGCGACCAGATAGCGGTCGTTCCTGATCTTTGCCGCGAAATTGGCGATCACTTCGGGGTCGGACAGGTCCTGCTTTTGTGCGGTGGCGGAAAGCGTGAGGTGTTGTTCGACCAGCCACGCGATCAGCTCAATGTCGTCATGGCTGAGCTGGTGCAGTTTGCAGAATGCGCGCGCATCCTTTTTGCCGAGTTGCGAATGATCGCCGCCGCGCCCCTTGGCGATGTCGTGAAATAGTCCGGCGATATACAGCACTTCGGGGCGGGCGAATTCACCCATCAACCGGCTGCACAGCGGATACTCGTGCGCGAACTGCGGCACGGCGAAACGGCGCAGGTTGCGCACCACCATCAGGGTGTGTTCGTCCACGGTGTAGACATGGAACAGGTCGTGCTGCATCTGCCCGACGATGCGCCCGAACGCGGGAATGTATGCGCCGAGGATGCCGTATTGATTCATCCGCCGCAACGCGTGCAGCACCCCCTTCGGCTGGCGCAGGATCTCCATGAAGCGCGCCCGGTTCTGCGGGTCTTTGCGGAATGCAGCATCGATCTTGTGCTGTGCGCGCCACAATGCGCGCAATGTCTTTGCGCTGAGATCGGTCAGCTCAGGATGTTGCTCCATCAATAAAAAGAGTTCGAAGATCGCCGAGGGAGTGTGCTCGAACAGTTCCTCATCGCGGACGTCCAGCAATGTTCCGACGACCATGAATCGTTCATTCAACGGATGCAGTTGAGGTTTTTCGCGGAACAGATGGTCGTGCAGATTTTGCAGCAGAATGGCGTTAAATTGCAGCACCGCACGTTTGGTGTGGTAGTAGCGTTGCATCAAGTGTTCGCTGGCGCGGCGATTGGCCGATGCGGCAATACCCATTTGTTCTGCAAGCTGTGTCTGGAAGTCGAATATCAGGCGATCTTCACGGCGCTCGGCGAGGTAATGCAAGCGGACACGCAATGTCTGCAGCAGTGCGTCGTGCAGCGCGATCTGGCGGGCTTCGGCAGGGCTGATCAGGCCCGCTTGAGCAAACTCGGTCCAGCGCGTGCCCAGGCCCCCCGCGCGTGCGATCCAGGTGATGGTTTGCAGATCGCGTAAACCACCGGGACTTTCCTTCAGATTTGGTTCGAGGTTGAAATCAATTTCAAGGTAACGTGCATGGCGCTGTTGTTGTTCTTGCTGTTTGGCAATGAAGAATTTGTGCAGATCGAGATTTTGATGGATGGCGGAATGCAACTCTCCAAACAGTTTGGCATCGCCGCCTATCAGACGCGCTTCCAGCAAATTTGTCTGCACTGTGATGTCAGCCGATTCAGTCAGGCACTGTGCAATGGTCCGGATGCTGTGGCCGACTTCCAGACCGATGTCCCACAGGATACCAATCAATTGATGCAACTTTTGCTGCAGATCATCATCCGGTTCGCCATCAAGCAGAATCAGCAGGTCAATGTCCGACCTGGGATACAACTCGCCGCGCCCGTACCCTCCCACCGCTACCAGAGCGATTTGTTCCGGCATGTCGAGTTGTTGCCAGACGAGCAGCAGATACTTGTCTATCAACTTGCTGTGTAAGCTCAGCAAGCGTGCAGCCTTGCCATGTTGCAGAAAGCTTTGCTTGAGTGCTGATCGGTCATCGCGCAATGATGAGCGCAATGCGGCAACATCGTTATGATCAATGGCTCGGGATGCGTTAGCCAATGACTTTTTCATGGTCATCCGATGAATTGTTCAGTTGTCTAGGCAATATCAATGCCGTACCAGTGGGATGGCTGGTAGTTCCACCAGTAGTTTTATCAGGGTGGTGCAGGGCAGCCATCTGAAACGGTCAGCACTTCAAAGCCGGTGCCGGTGACGAGTATGGTATGTTCATATTGCGCCGAGAGGCTGTGATCCTTGGTAACTACAGTCCATCCATCGCCGAGCTGTTTGATGGCTGCTTTGCCGGCATTGATCATCGGCTCTATCGTGAAGGTCATGCCTGGCTCCAGTTTCAAACCGGTCCTGGGTTTGCCGTAATGCAACACCTGCGGTTCCTCATGGAAATTCCGGCCGATGCCATGGCCGCAAAATTCCCGCACTACGCTATAGCCCATCGGCTCGACGAAACTCTGAATGGCATGGCCGATGTCGCCCAGATAAGCGCCCGGCCTTATCACGCGGATGCCGCGCCACAGCGCCTGATAAGTGGTCTCGCATAAGCGCCGGGCCTGGATAGACGGCTCGCCGACATAGAACATGCGGCTGCTGTCGCCGTGATAGCCGTCTTTGATGACAGTGATGTCCAGATTGACGATATCGCCATTCCTGAGCGCCTTGTCGCTTGGAACGCCGTGACATATCTGGTGATTGATCGAGGTGCAAATCGATTTCGGATAGGGTCTGTGTCCGCTCGGCGCGTAATTGAGGGGGGCAGGGACGGCTTCTTGCACATTCACGATCAGGTCATGGCAGAGCCGGTCAAGCTCGTTGGTTGTTACTCCCGCCTTGACGAACGGCGCGATGTAATCAAGAACCTCGCTGGTCAAGCGACCGGCAACGCGCATTTTTTCGATCTCTTGCTGGGATTTGATGGATACGGGCATATTTACTCGAAGATTTCCTGGGCACGTCTGAGAATATCACGCGATTTATTTTGAAGCCAATTCAGTTCGAACGGACCGGGACACATCAGTCCAGTTGGCGCCGTAAATCTCGAAAGAGACTTGCGGCTAATTTGAAAGGGGCCATGACCGGATAAAAATGGCGCAAATGGCGCCATTTTTATCCTTAAGCCGGCGGGTTGTTTGATGCAGTCAATGGGACTAAATTAATCCGGCTACGGTGATCTATAGTCCGGAAAGGTAATCCGACACTGCTTCGATCTCGGCGCTGGTCATAGCCTTGGCGATATTGCCCATCATGCCAGCCGGGTCGTTTTTGCGATCGCCTTTATTGAAGTCGGTCAACTGTTTCACCAGGTAATCCTTGTGCTGGCCGCCGATCACCGGGAACAGCGCGTTATTCGGCGATTTACCCTTGCCGCTCTCGCCATGGCAGTTGACACAGCCGTACACACCGCTGGTGGCATTGCCTTCGAGGTACAGTTGCTTTCCGGCCTCGTTATTCCCGCCTGATCCTTTCATCAGCTTCTGGCTGGCGAAATAGGCAGTGATATCGAGAAGATCCTGATGCTCGGTCACGGTTGCCGCCATCCCGCTCATGGTCGGATCAACCCGTGCTTCGTTCTGAAAGTCACGTACCTGCTTTTGCAGATAATTGGCAAACTGGCCAGCGAGCTTGGGGAAATTCGGTGCGTCGCTATTGCCATTTTCACCATGACAGCCCTGGCACATTGCCGATTTGTCCTTGCCGGCGACGGGATCGCCTTTGCCGATACGCTGCTGGATATCTTCAGGGCTATCGCCGGCATAGGCGGCAGTCACCGCAAAAAGTGAAATGGATAAAACAGCGGCAGTGATATTTTTCGTGTGTGGCATGTCCCCTCGCGTGCAGTCTTTGGTTGTGTATCTGGCGGGATTGTTTCCGATAACTGTTGCCGCGTCAATGGCGTTTATCCTGTCCGGTCGCATCGACAGGTGAGATATCGAAATCGGTTTAAGGGTATGAATCTCCAGCAATCATGTCAAAGCGGCATATTGCCGGCCCCGGTAATTGCGCTTGATTCGTAGCCCGTGCCATGCGCCGTTATTATTATCATTAAGTCTGGCGCATCTGGCAATCTACCGGCCTGACAGGAATTCTGCCACTGCCTCGATTTCGGAGTCGGTCATTTGATTTGCCAGAAGGCCCATGATTCCTGATATATCCGTGTCCCGCGCACCTGTCTTGAAGTCCTTCATCTGCTTGATAAGGTACTCTTTGTGCTGACCGCCGATTACCGGAAATAGCGCATTGTAGGCGGGCTTGCCTTTGCCGATTTCACCGTGGCAATTAAGGCAGCCTTTGTCGAGGTAAAGCTTTTCTCCCTCATCATTCCTGGTTGGCATGCCTTTCATCTGGTTCTGGCTGGCAAAATATGCGGATATGTCGGCCAGATCCCGGCGATTGGTCAAGGTCGCTGAGATATTGGCCATAGTTGGGTCCGTGCGGGTGCCCTCCTGGAAGTTGTGGATTTGCCGTTGGATATAGTCGGCGTATTGCCCCGCCAGCTTGGGAATATTTGAGGCAGAATCGCTATCTTCACCGTGGCAGCTCTTGCAAAGAGCAGCTTTGTCCTTTCCATCGACGGGGTTGCCATTGCCGATGCGCCTTCTGACATCTTCGGGACTGTCATCGGCGTGTGCGCAGTTAACTGCAAATAACACGATGCCAAGAACGGCAACGAAGCTTGATTTGGTTAAAGCCATCGATACTCCCTGCAGTGAATACAGCGTGTCAATTTTGACGCAATTGTTTACCAAGGCAACTGCAACGTCAATTTATTGTTTTATTCCGATTCGGATTTGAATCTGCCGGAGGATGAGTGCCATCACTAAAACTGCAACGGAATAATCGTGTTTATTGATAACGCAGGGCTTCTATAGGATCCAGTTGTGCGGCTTTGCGTGCCGGATAAAAGCCGAAAAATATTCCCACAACAGCCGCCACGCTGAATGCCACAACAACAGAACCGCCCGAAATGATCACCATCGTGCCGGTCAGCAGATTGACCAGCAGCGCGCCGCCAACTCCCAATAGCAGTCCTATAACACAACCGACCACCGAGATGATGATGGCTTCCAGCAGGAATTGCATCAGGATGTCGCGTTCCCGCGCGCCGATCGCCATGCGTATGCCGATCTCCCGGGTGCGCTCGGTCACCGAAACCAGCATGATGTTCATGATGCCGATTCCTCCGACCAGCAGAGAAACCGAGGCGATCGCTCCGAGCAGCAGCGACATGATGCGCGTGCTTTCCGCTGCTGAATCTGCCGCGGCGGTAAGGTTGCGCAGGAAAAAGTCGCTATCCATGCCTTCACGGATGCGGTGGCGCTGCCGCAACAGTTCGGTCATGGACTTTTCAACGGCAGGCATGATCTCCTGGGTTGAGGTCTGCACCATCACCATGCGCACCGAACCGGGAAACTGGGAACCGAAAACCTGGCGCTGCGCGGTGGTAAGCGGAATGATGATGGTGTCATCCTGGTCGCGCCCATCCATGCCCTGGCCTTTGACTGCCAATGTTCCGAGAATGATGAACGGGCTTTGCTGGAGGCGGAATGTCTTGCCGACAGGTTCCTCGTCGCCGAACAGATTTTGTGCGGCCGTCTTGCCGATCAGCGCGACACGCGTGGCCGAACGCACATCAGAGCCGGTGAAAACAGTTCCGGATACCACCGGCCAGGAACGTGCAACCAGATAGTCCGGGGTGGTGCCGATGATGGAAGTGTTCCAGTTGTTCGGCCCGTACACGATTTGCGCCCTGCCGGAATGTATCGGCGCAACGGCTTGCACTCCCGGCAGCCCGGCGATGGCATCGGCATCGCCGACGTTCAACGTATATCCGCCGCCGCTGCCTGAGCGCACTCCGCCCGCCGAAGTGCTGCCTGAAAGCAGGATGAACAGATTGCTGCCCATCGCCGCGATGGTTTGCTTGATTGCAAATTGCGCGCCTTGTCCGATCGCCATCATCAGCACCACTGCGCCGACGCCTATCACCATGCCGAGCATCGTCAGGAATGTGCGCAGCCGGTTGGCGCCCATCGCTCGCCAGGCTTCGCCGAGCATCGCCAGCATCATGCTGCCACCTCACCCAGGAAATAAACGCCACATTGGGCATTTTCGTCGGCTGGCGGCATTGCCCGCACCTGCGCTGCGCGTACCGTGTTCATGCCGCCTCCTGTGTAAATTCATCGCTGATGATGCGCCCGTCCAGGAAGCGCACCTTGCGTCCGGCGTGGCGGGCGATGTCCTCTTCGTGGGTGACCAGCACGATGGTGATCCCCTCGCGATTCAGTTCATCGAACAAGGCCATGATTTCTTCGCCGGTTTTGCTGTCGAGGTTGCCGGTCGGTTCGTCGGCAAGGACAAGGCGCGGCCGGTTCACCAGGGCACGCGCTATCGCAACACGTTGCTGCTGGCCGCCGGAAATCTTGTTGGGCATTGACTCCTCGTGGCTCCCCAGTCCCACCTTGGCAAGCAGTTCACGCGCGCGTTGCCGGCGTTGTTCACGTTCCAGCCCGCAATAGATCAGCGGCAGAGCCACATTTTCCAGTATCGACATGCGCGGCAGCAGGTTGAAACCCTGGAACACGAAGCCGATGGTGCGATTGCGCAGCAAGGCCAGTTCATCTTTGCCCAGTTGCGCGACACTGCGTCCATCCAGAAAATAGCGGCCCGCGCTGGGTTTGTCGAGGCAGCCGAGTATGTTCATGAAGGTGGATTTGCCCGAACCGGAGGGGCCCATGATCGCGACAAATTCACCTGGTGCAATGTCGAGGTTCACCGCTTTCAGCGCGGGAAACTGGCCGGCAGAAGTCTGGTAAGACTTGTGCAGATCTTCGATGCGGATGACCGGGTCTGTCATCAGAACATTCTCAAACGCATCGGAGATGAGTCGCCGGATTGAACATTGCCCGTTGCCTGCGTTTCGCCGACCACCACCTGATTGCCGGCCTTGAGTTCTCCGCCGACGATCTCGGTATTACGGTTGTCGGTGATGCCCAGCGATACGCTGACCGGCTTCAGTTCACCTTTCTCCAATACATATGCATTGCCGGAAAAGCCGTCGTGCGGGCGCCCGGACGCATGCTCTTCGGCTTTCGCCATGGCTGTATCGGCGCCGGTCGTGCTGCCGGACCGGGCAGCACTCTGGCCGCCATTGTTTTGATTCGCAACAGTCTTTTGTTTATCGGCATTGGTGGGCTTGAAACGCAACGCAGCATTGGGAACCAGCAGCACATTCCTGCGTTCAGCCACCAAGATGTTCACATAAGCGGTCATACCGGGTAACAAGATTTGTTCGGGATTGTCCACGTTGATTACCACGTCGTAGGTGACCACGTTTTGCTGGGTGGTGGGATTCAGGCGCACCAGTTTGACCACGCCTTTAAAGCTGCGATCAGGAAAGGCATCCACGGTAAAGTGTACGGACTGGCCTACGCGGATGCTGCCTATGTCGGCCTCGGCAAAATTTGCATCGATCTGCATCCTGGACAGATCCTGAGCGATCTTGAACAGTGTCGGGGTTTGCAGGCTGGCGGCAACGGTCTGACCAACATCCACAGAACGATCGACTACAACACCTGATACTGGCGAACGGATCACCGAATAGGCAAGATTGGCGCGGTCTCTTTCCACGGTCGCCTGTGCCAGTTTCAATTGCGCTTCGGCGGATTTTTTTGCTTGTACAGCGGTATCCAGCTCCTGGCGCGAGACATATTCCTGCGCAAACAAGCTGCGCATACGCGTTTCGTTGGCAGTGGCCAATTCCAGCGATGCCTGGGCATTCTGCACATTGGCAAGGCTTTGCTTCTGTTGTGCCGAGAGCAAGGCATCATCCAGTTCCAGCAGGATCTGGCCCTTTTCGACCTTGCTGTTGAAGTCCACATAGAGTTTTTTCACGGTGCCGGAAACCTGCGTGCCGACACTCACCAGTGTCACCGGATTGATCGTGCCGTTGGCCGAGACAGTCTGGCTGATGTCCCCATTTTCCACAGTCTGCAAGCGATATTTCTGCTCAGGGGAGGCATCGATCATCAGGCGATAAGTGAGATAGCCGGTTGCGATGGCGGCAATACCAAGTATGATCAGGGCAAGGGGAGAGCGGAATATGTTTTTCATGGCGGGGTTTTCTGTGACGGAATTTTACTCGGTTGTGGGTTGCTGTAATTTGACATAGTTTGCAACAAGCCCGCATCCAGACTTCCCATTGCCTGGGCAAGCGTAGCGCGATTGATGTTCCAGTCAAATGTGGATTGAATACGTTGCTGACGTGCACTGGCTAAAGCACTTTGCGCATTCAGCACATCTAGCATGCTGCCTACACCAGCCTTGTAGCGACCGAGCGCGACGCGTTCCGATTGTTCCGCGCTGTTCAGCAAGTCGGCGGTGGTGCGCAAGGATTGAGTCGCAGTGGTGAGATGCTGATAAGCCGTCCAGACATCCAGCGCCACCTGCAGGCGCAGTTGCTCGAGTTGGGCGTTCCTGGATTCGACTTGTGCTTCGGCAGCGCGAACCCGGTAAGCAGGCGCATAACCCAAGAAGATCGGCACGGTCAAATTGATGCCTATCGATGAACCCCGCCAGGCCGTGCCCGCGCTATTGTTCTGGTCGGCCGAGGCAGACAGGGAAATACGCGGCTTGTCCGAAGCGCGAGCCGCATCGGCGCCGGCTTCTGCAGCTTTTACTTGCGCAGCGGCTGCCTGCAAATCCGGCCGATGCCGGCGTGCCTCTTCGATCAGTGCATTGATATCCCCTTCAAAGCTATCCGGTATCGGCATGGTATTCGCAGGCTCCAGCAAAATTTTCCGGTTGGCATCCAGCCCGAGTATGTTGGCCAGGATGCCTTGCGCGTTCTTCTGGTTGCCCTCGACGGTGATGCGATTCAACCTGGCTTGCGAATAGGCAGTCTGCGCTTGCAGCTTGTCGGCAGGGGTGGCGCTCCCGGCGAGATGGCGCGCCTCGGCGGCGGCAAAACTTTCCTTGGCTGCCCGTTCCGATTCGAGTGCCGCATCGAGCGCGGCGAGAGTTGCTTGCGTCTGGTAATAGGACTGCACTGCTGAAAGGAATATCGCCTGCACCGTGCTGTCCTGTGTGGCGTTCGCTGCAACCAGCAATTGGCGCGCATTTTCCAGATTGGCAGCGCGTGAGCCAAAGTCATACAGCAGATAGGAAAGTGTCAGGCCGATATTGCGCTGATTCTCCCAGGGCGCATTTCCTGTCTGATTGCGGCTGGCAGCAGCATTGATGGTTGCACTGGGCAGATAATCAGCCTTGCTTATCCCGAGTTGCGCCGCATACACACGCGAACTCGCCCACACTTCACGGGTTTTGGGGTTGTTGCATAATGCGAGGTTTACCACATCCAGCAGCGTGAGGGCGCCATCCGGCATGGCATCCGCACAAGGGTCGCCTGTCGCACCGTTCAGGCGCAACGCAGGCTTGAGCGGCAGCATCGCCTCTGTGCCGAACGGGTCAGAGGTTTCTCCAGCCAGAGCCAAGCCGTTACAGAAGCAAAGCAGTATATAAATGGCGTAGGGCTTCAAATGTTCCTGCATGAGAATGAATTGAACTCCAAATGAGCTTGAATGCCGGGGTATCGGGATGACAGGCAATTTCTGTCTGGCAGGGAGTGGTTATTGACTCGGATTGTATTGGCCATGTAAGAGTTCCAAGTGCATATCCTGCAACAATAGATATCAAGACAGCTCCAGCCGGGACTATATTATAGATACGGATATAGGATCAGATGTAGCTTCGCATCTGCTGATATTGCCCGGAACCAATAAAAAAGGCACGCTTGAGCGTGCCTTTTGCTTGCAGTGTGCCGGCGTTTAACGGCCGCTGCCATTATTGCCGCGGCCAAGTGCATAGCTTGGGCGGTCGCCGTTGCGGCGCGGGGTGCTGTTGCCGCCCCGATTGCCGAAGCTGCGTTCCTGGCTGCGCGGCTGGCCCTGTCCGGCAAAGCCTTGGCGGTCTGCTCCGCCGAAACTCTGGCGGTGGCCTTCCTTGCGGCCGGCGTGGCCGTGACGGCTGTCCGGCGAACTATGGTGGAACCCCGCGCCACCATTGTTGCCGTTGCCGGTGAAAGCGTTGCTGCGATTGCCGCCAAAGCTGCTGTTGCGGTTGCCGCCAAAGCTGCCGCCTTCACGGCGCGGACCACCGTTGCCGCGCGGACGGTCCGAGGAGGGTCCGGTGCGCAGCTTGTATTTCGGCTCCAATCCTTCGATGGTGTGCATCTTGATGCTTTGCTCGGTGTAACGTTCGATGCGCTTCAGCAACAGCGCATCGCGGTTGGATGCGAACGAGATGGCGATACCGGACGAACCGCCGCGGCCGGTGCGGCCGATGCGGTGCACATAATCCTCGGCGAACTTCGGCAGATCGTAGTTGATCACGTGCGAGATGCCGCGCACATCGAGACCGCGCGCAGCCACATCGGTGGCAACCAGGATGCGCACGTTGCCGTTGCGCATGTTGAGCAGCGTGCGGTTGCGCTCACGCTGGCTCATGTCGCCATGCAACGCAGCGACGGAATGGCCTTGCGCAGACAGTTGATCGGCGATGCCGTCGGCATCGCGCTTGGTTGCGGTGAACACCAGCGCCTGGTTCATCTCGGCGTCAGTCAGCAGATGGCTGAGCAGCTTGTTCTTGTGTGATACATCATCGGCGAACATCATGCGTTGCTCGATGTTTTCGTGCTTGTCCCTGGTTGCCGAAACGGAAATGCGCTTGGGTTCCTTGAGCAGGCGCGCAGCCAGGTTGCCGACCACACCATCCAGAGTCGCCGAGAACAGCAGGGTCTGGCGGGTCTTGGGCGTGGCGGCAGCGATGCGTTCCACATCATCGACGAAACCCATGTCCAGCATGCGATCCGCTTCGTCGAGGATCAACACTTCCAGACGCGAGAAATCGATGCGACCGCGTTCCAGATGGTCGATCAAACGGCCCGGCGTGGCGACCAGGATATCGACGTGGCCGGACAGCATACGGTTCTGCACCGGGTAAGGCATACCGCCCAGGATGCTGATGATCTTGAAGCGCATGTTCTTGCCGTACTTGGTCGCGGCATCACACACCTGTTGCGCAAGCTCCCGTGTCGGAGTCAATACCAGCACACGCGGGCCTTTGCCGGGCATTGTGGATGGGGTGGCCAGACGGTTCAGCACGGGCAGAGTGAAAGCAGCGGTCTTGCCGCTGCCGGTTTGCGACGAGGCCATCAAATCGCGGCCGGCCATGATTTCCGGAATGGCCTGCGCTTGGATCGGCGTTGGCTCGGTGTAGCCGGTGTCGGCGATCGCTTTAAGAATGGCGGCGTTCAGATTCAAATTTTCAAATGACATTGTGTTTCCTTTTTTATAATCACAGGGAACCCGACTCGTTATGCAAGACGCAAGCCGACACCCGGTTAGTGATAACCAAATGCCGAATCGAATTCAGCCTGACGAGCTTGTAAAGTTCCCTAGTGTGAGCGCAGGTGATTAAACAGCCCGTTGGTCGGGGAGGGGGTCAGCCGGCGCATAAAACATCGTTGCTAACCGGAAAACCCGAGAAAATCTTGTGGGTCTATTTAGACAGGCGCGATTTGCATGCGCGCGAGAGATAGGTCAGAAAACGATGAACCAATGCCGCTTTAACTGCGGCAAGGCGCGCATTATACGGATAGAAAAAATAAAAGCCAGCGAAAGTTTGTCAAGCCATCCCTTGTGCTAGAATGCGCGCCCTTTTCATTAGCCAGGCCGTCCATGTCCCGCAAACTCCGCAATATCGCCATCATCGCCCACGTTGACCACGGCAAGACCACCTTGGTGGACAAGCTGCTCAGCCAGGCCGGCTCTTTTGCTTCGCATCAACACGTCGCCGAGCGTGTGATGGACAGCAACGATCTGGAAAAAGAGCGTGGCATAACCATTCTGGCAAAGAATTGCGCGGTAGATTACCAGGGTGTGCATATCAATATTGTCGACACTCCAGGTCACGCCGATTTCGGCGGCGAAGTGGAACGTGTGCTGGGCATGGTGGACGGTGTATTGCTGCTGGTTGACGCGGTCGAAGGTCCGATGCCGCAAACCCGTTTCGTCACCAAAAAGGCGCTGGCGCTTGGGTTGCGCCCGATCGTCGTGATCAATAAGGTGGATAGACCCGGCGCACGTTGCGACTGGGTGATCAACCAGACCTTCGATCTGTTCGACAAGCTCGGCGCGACCGAAGAACAGCTGGATTTCCCGGTGGTATATGCCTCGGCGTTGAACGGCTACGCCACGCTCGACTTGGCAAAGACCAGCACCGATATGCGCCCGTTGTTCGATACCGTATTGAAGAGCGTGCCTGCGCCATCGGCTGCTGCAGTGGATGAGCCGTTGCAATTGCAGATTTCTGCGCTGGATTACTCCAGCTTTGTTGGCCGCATCGGCGTGGGACGCGTGCGCCGCGGCTGCATCAAACCAGGCCAGGACGTGATGGTGCTGAGTGGAGACAAGCCGCCGAAGCGCGCGCGCGTCAATCAGGTGCTCGGTTTTCGCGGCATCGAGCGCGTGCAGCTGGACGAAGCCCAAGCCGGGGACATCGTGCTGGTCAACGGTATCGAGGAAATCGGCATAGGCGTGACACTGGCTGACATGAATAAGCCTGAAGCCCTGCCGATGCCCAAGGTGGACGAACCAACCCTGACGATGAACTTGATGGTCAACACTTCGCCGCTGGCGGGCCAGGAGGGCAAGTTCGTCACCAGCCGCCAGATCCGCGACCGCTTGACCAAGGAGCTGCTGGTGAATGTGGCGTTGCGCGTCGAAGAAACCAGCGAAGCGGATGTGTTCCTGCTGGCCGGACGCGGCGAACTGCACCTGACTATCCTGCTGGAAAACATGCGCCGCGAGGGTTTCGAGATGGGTGTGGGCAAGCCGCGCGTGGTATATCGCGATATCAACGGCGAGAAATGCGAGCCTTTCGAGGTGCTGACCGTGGACGTGGAAGATACCAACCAGGGCGCAGTGATGGAAGAACTGGGCCGCAGGCGCGGCGACCTGCAGGACATGCAGCCGGACGGACATGGCCGGGTGCGGCTTGAATACCGCATTCCTGCGCGCGGGCTGATCGGCTTTCAATCCGAATTCATGACCCTGACGCGCGGCACCGGCATCATGGCGCACGTGTTCGATGACTATGCACCGGTCAAGGCGGACATGCCCGGGCGGCGCAATGGCGTGCTGATCTCCGCGGAAAACGGCGAGGCCGTGGCCTACGCATTGTGGAAACTGGAAGACCGCGGCCGCATGTTCGTGTCTCCCGGCGACAAGCTGTATGAAGGCATGGTCATCGGCATACACAGCCGCGACAACGATCTGGTGGTCAACCCGATCAAGGGCAAACAGCTGACCAACGTGCGCGCTTCCGGCACCGATGAGGCGGTGCGCCTGACACCGCCGATTCGTTTGACGCTGGAATCGGCGGTCGAATTTATCGACGATGATGAACTGGTGGAAATCACGCCATTGTCAGTGCGCATCCGCAAGCGCTATCTGACTGAGAATGAGCGCAAGCGCGCAGCCCGGGGGATATAATTCGTTTGCAGGTGTAGCTTTAAATTGAAGGGGGTGCTCAGGCATCCCTTTTCTTTTGGGCTGGTGGATTGGTTTATACTGACACGAAGTTATATAGGAACCGATTTTTGTGGAACCGCCAATCAACATCTTCGCTTCTCTTTTCGTTGGGCTGCTTGTCGGCGCGATTGCCATTTGGCTGATTTTGCGCGAGCGGATTTCATCTGCCGCGGAAAAGGCAAGAGGTGAAAGTCAAGTCGAAATGGCTCGTCTAAATGAACGGCTGGTCGCAGCACAGGACGATATCAATCGTCTTGCCAGTGAAAAAGAACATCTTGCGGCACTACGTGATCAATTTTCCGCGGATCAACAACTGCTGGGCAACAAAGTTGCTGAACTGACAGCTACGCTCGAATCGGAACGCTCCAGGGCTCTGGAAAACATGCAGTTACTGAAAAGTGACTTCAAAACTTTGGCCAACGACATTCTGGAAGAAAAATCCAAGCGTTTTACCGAGCAAAACCAAATCAACCTCAATCAGTTGCTGGAGCCACTCAAGGTCAAAATCAAAGAATTCCAGGGGCAGGTACATGACGTGTATGTCCAGGAGGGTAAAGACCGTTCGGCTCTGGCCGAGCAGGTCAAGCAACTGATGGCACTCAACAACCAGTTGTCTAAAGACGCCCACAACCTAACCAGTGCGCTGAAGGGCCAAGCCAAGACACAAGGCAATTGGGGCGAGCTGATACTGGAGCGGGTGCTGGATGCGTCCGGCTTGCGCAAAGGGTTTGAATACGATGTGCAGGAAAGCCATACCCGCGCGGATGGTTCACGTGCGCAGCCGGATGTCGTGGTTCATCTGCCCGAAGACAAGCATTTAATCGTTGATGCCAAAGTATCGCTGAAGGCCTATGAGGAATATGCCAATTCGGAAACCGATCATCAGCGCGATGCCGCAATGAAACGCCATCTGGACTCGGTGCGCACCCATATCAAGGAGTTGTCGGAGAAGAACTACCAGCAGCTTTATGGCCTGAAATCGCTCGATTTCGTATTGATGTTCATCCCGGTGGAGCCTGCATTCATGCTGGCCATCTCGCATGACAGCGAGTTATGGCAAGACGCATGGAAGAAGAATGTCTTGCTGGTCAGCCCCAGTACTTTGTTGTTCGTGGTCCGCACCGTGGCGCACTTGTGGCGGCAGGAACAGCAAAACCGCAACGCGCAGGACATCGCCAGCCGCGGCGCCGAACTCTATGACAAGCTGGCCGGTTTCGTGGAAGACCTTGATAATCTGGGCACCAAGCTGCAGCAGGCGCAGAAGGCCTATGACGGCGCCTATAACAAGTTTACCGGCGGCAGGGGCAATGTCATCCGCCAGGCAGAAATGCTGAAGGAACTCGGGGTAAAGCCCGTCAAACACCTGCCGCAAAACCTGATTGACTCGGCAATGGATGAACCACTCACTGGCAATATCCGCAAAGCCGATGAGAACAACGGGTAGGCCTGGACTTCAAGTCGCCAACTCGGCAGCTATTTCGCCCGGATAGATACGTTGAAATGCGTGAACATTCAATTGCTGGCATACACCGGCGCAAGCTGCAATAGTGTAATTTTTTCAACAAATGGTCCCCAAATTAAAATATTCAGGCAAAATCCAAGTGTTAGAAGTCAAAAGTATCCCGGAAATAATTAATGCCGCAATATTTATTTGATTGCCACCTCAAGGAAGCAGGCATGATGAAATGCACAAGACGCGCGCTGTTGACAATTGCGCTGTCCGTCATTTCTGTGGCATCCATACTTGGCACCGCCAACCTGGCAGTAGCTGAGACTGCTGCTTCCCCGGATGCCATCAACCAGCCGGCGATCCTCGGCTCAGCCAGCGTGGAACTGACCGAAACCAATTCGGTACTTAGAACCGGCGGCAAGCTGAGCATCATCGACAAGGACAGTCCCCGGAAATTCGTTGTGCAGAAAAACGCCACCGGTAGTTATGGTGCTTTCAATATCAACAGTGCCGGTGCATGGACATATATCGCGAACAACCCTCTAGACAAGCTTAATGTGGGTCAGAGCGTCAGCGACAGTTTCACGGTGGCCAGTGCCGACGGTACCACTTCCTTGGTGCAAATCACCATCAACGGCAGCAATGACGCAGCCATTCTTGGCAGGGCCAGCGTGGTGCTGACAGAAACCAACGAAGCTTTGAGTACCGGCGGCAACCTGAGCGTCCGCGACGTGGATAGTCCGGAGACCTTCGCGGCACAGAGCAACGTCAAGGGCAATAACGGCACGTTCAGCATCGGCAGCTCCGGCGCCTGGACCTATGTTGCCAACAGCGCCTTCGACGAACTCAACGCCGGTCAGCGCGTCAGCGACAGCTTCACGGTGATCAGTGCGGATGGCACCACCACTGCTGTGAAAGTTACGATCAGAGGCAGCAACGACGCAGCGATCCTGAGTACCGCAAACGTAGAGTTGACTGAAACCAACGAGACTTTGAGCACCAGCGGCACGCTGAGCATCCGCGACGTGGACAACCTCCAGACCTTCGCGGCAAGGAAAAGTGTCAGGGGCGCCTACGGCACTTTCAACATCGATGCTGCAGGCGCATGGAGTTATGTCACGAACGGCGCCTTTGACAGGATTGGCGAAGGCCAGCAAGTCAGCGATAGGTTCACCGTTTCCAGTGCGGACGGCACCCAGACTGCCGTGCAAGTCGCCATCAACGGCACCAATGATCCGGCCGTTCTGGGCGCGCCCAGCGTCTCGCTGAAGGAAACCGACGAAGCGCTGAAGGCGTCCGGCAAGGTGAGCATCCGCGACGTGGACAGTCCGGAGACCTTCGTCGCACAGAGCAACGTCAAGGGCGATAACGGCACGTTCAGCATCGGCAGTTCCGGCGCATGGAGCTATGTTGCGAACAG
>JBMOQB010000023.1:71074-103780 GCA_049320585.1 Pseudomonadota bacterium
CCACTCAAGGCGTCCGGGAAGGTGAGCATCCGCGACGTGGACAGTCCGGAAACCTTCGTGGCACAGAGCAATGTCAAAGGCAAGACCGGCACGTTCAGTATCGACAATGCCGGCGCATGGAGCTATGCCGCGAACAGCGCCTTCGACGAACTCAGCGCCGGGCAGAGCGTCGGCGACAGTTTCACGGTATCCAGCGCGGACGGCACAAAAACTACCGTTCAAGTCACCATCAACGGCACCAACGATCCGGCCGTGCTGGGTTCGGCGACTGTTGGCCTTGAAGAAACCAACATGCCGCTGAAACCTGCAGGAAAACTGAGCATCCGCGACGTGGACAGCCCCGCGACCTTTGTGGCGCAAAGTTATGTCGAGGGCAAGAACGGTTCCTTCAGCATCGACGCTGGCGGCGCATGGAGTTATGTCGCGAACAGTGCGTTTGACGAACTCAACGTCGGACAAAGCGTCAGCGATACCTTTGCTGTTTTCAGTGCGGACGGCACAAAAACCACCGTTCAAGTCATCATCAACGGCACCAACGATCCCGCCATTCTCAGCGCTGACAAGGCAGTCTTGACGGAAACAAACGAGACGCTAAGAACCGGCGGCACGCTGAGTATCCGCGATGTGGACAATCCCGCCACCTTCGTTGCTCAGGACAAAGCAAAGGGCAAGACCGGAACATTCAGTATCGATAACTCGGGCCGTTGGAATTATGTATCTGACGGTGCACTGGACTGGATCAGCGAGGGCAAGACCGCCGGTGATATCTTTACCGTAACGAGTTCGGATGGCACCAAGACTACCGTCCAGGTCGTCGTCAACGGAACCAACGACCCTGCGATCCTGGGATCGGCAAACGTAGTCCTTGATGAAACCAATGAACCGCTGAAACCAACTGGCAAGCTCAGTATCCGGGACGTGGACAGCCCGGAGACCTTCGTGGCTCAGAGTGGCGTCAAGGGAATCAATGGCTCTTTCAGCATCGAAACTTCGGGAGCGTGGGCCTATGCTGCCAACCGCGCGTTTGACGAAATGAACGTCGGCCAGAGTGTCAGCGATATTTTCACTGTCTCCAGTTCAGACGGTACCGCCACTTCGGTGCAAGTCACCATCAACGGCACCAACGATCCGGCTGTTATGGGCCCCCTCAGAATGTCGTTGACAGAAACCAACGAAGCACTGAGAGCCACTGGCAAAGTGGACATCATTGACGTGGACAACCCTGCAACAATAAGGGTGCAGCGCAACGTCAAGGGCAACAACGGCACCTTCAGCATCGACTCTGGCGGCGCATGGGCTTACCTCGCGAACAGCGCTTTCGACTGGCTCGGCATTGATCAAAGCATCAGCGACAGCTTCAGGATTACCAGTGCGGACGACACCGATGCTACGGTCCTGGTCGTCATCAGCGGCAGCAATGATCCGGCAAGCCTGGGGGCACCCGATGTGACGCTGAGAGAAACCAATTCTCCCAGAAGCGCCGGAGGCAGGATTAACATTATCGACGTGGACAGCCCGATGTCCTTTGTTGCCCAGAGCAACGTCAAGGGCAAGACCGGCACTTTCAACCTCGATACTTCAGGCCGATGGTCCTACGTTGCGAGCAGCGCATTCGACGAGCTCAACGAGGGACAGAGTGTCAGCGACAGATTCCTGGCGATCAGCAGGGATGGCACTTCCACATCTGTGCACATCACCATCGAAGGCAGCGAAGAGAGCAGGTTTAACGGTGGCTGGATCGGCGGCAAGCTCGGGGTCAACCGTTCCAATCTGAACGGGCTGGAAGTCCGGGACGCCATTTCCTATGGAATTGAGGAGGGCAGCACATGGCAGGTGGGCGTTCTCCAGATGGGGATCTATGGCGCTCTGGAATTCAACAATACTGCATCAGGCCCGATAAATTATGGCAGTACGGTAATCGCCGTGGGCGCTAAATTGGGTATACCGGCGGGCAAGTGGCAACCTTACGGCAAGCTGGGCATGGCGCGCACCAATGGCAGTGAGGCGGCGAAAACGATCGGCGCCAGTCATGTCTATCGCGCCTTGGGCCTGGAATATAAAATTGCCGACAACTGGAGTATCGCAACGGAGTATTCGAGTTCCAGCGGTGATACCATCATTCAAGGTGTTGAGAACAAGCTCAGAAACAAAAACATTGCTATCGGCTTGAATTTTTACTTCGGTGTTCCTGCCGCCACACAGAAACCTGTACCCAAACCGGAAAAACCGGCATCACCAACCGAGCCTGCACCGGAACAGGCAACGGAGCCGGTTCCGGCTGCCGAGCCTTCGGTCGCGCCGGCATTTGGACCTGCGCCTAAGCCGGCACCGGCACCCGAGCCTGCTCCAGCGTTCGCGCCGGCATTCGGACCTGCGCCTAAGCCGGCACCGGCACCCGAGCCTGCTCCAGCGTTCACGCCGGCATTCGGACCTGCGCCTGCTCCTGCAAAGTAGATGTTGAAACAATTGCCGGGATGTTTATAACCCGAGCCGATGCCTGCGGCGGTCCGGAAAGGTAGCGATAATATTGCGATGTTATGCCGGATGATTTGCAGTGAAATGTAAGTTGCGTATATGGGTGGATTTTCAATCCAGTAATTGCAAATCAAGAACGATCTGCTTTATTGCTGCCGGTAACAAGTGTGTATCAGGATGATAAGATGCCCAACCTCCATATCTATAAATCGCAACAATGAAGCTGGCAATCGCGCAATTCAACTGTGTATTAGGCGATCTGACGGGCAATGCGGAAAAGATTCTGCAGTTTGCCGAACAGGCCAGAATCCAGGGGGCGCAACTGCTGTTGACACCCGAACTCGGCCTGTGCGGTTATCCGCCGGAAGACTTGCTGTTGCGTGACGGATTCCGCCAGGCATGCACGCGTGCATTGCATGAACTTGCCGCCAAAATTTCCGGCATTTCAGTGGTGGTGGGGCATCCGCTTCAACGCGACGGGAAGCTCTACAACGCCGCTACACTGCTTCAGGACGGTATTGTTGCTGCGACTTATCTCAAACATGAATTGCCTAATTATTCGGTGTTCGATGAAGAGCGTTATTTCGAACACGGCACCGAACCGTTCCTGTTCGAGATCGCAGGGATATGCTTTGCGCTGAATATCTGTGCCGACATCTGGAAACCGGAATCTGCGAAGCTTGCGCGTGAAGCCGGTGCGCAGGTGCTGTTGGTGCTCAATGCATCGCCCTATGCCATCGAAAAACAGGAATCGCGCTATCGGGTCATTCGTGAACGCATAGCCGAGACCGGCATGGCGATGGTTTATGCCAACATGGTCGGGGGGCAGGACGAGTTGATCTTCGATGGCGGCTCGTTCGCGATGGACAGTCAAGGCAACCTGACGGCGCAGGGCAAGTATTTTGAGGATGACTTGTTGATGCTGGAATTTCAGGGCCAGCTGCATCCGGTCGGGGACCGGGCAGCCGAATTGAGCTCAGAAGCCAGTGTCTATCGCGCTTTGTGTCTGGGCGTGCGCGATTACATAGGTAAAAACCGCTTCCCCGGAGTGCTGCTGGGTTTGTCGGGCGGGATCGATTCTGCGCTGACGCTTTCGATTGCTGTGGATGCACTGGGTGCGGATAAGGTCCGCGCGGTGATGATGCCTTCGCCCTACACTGCGCAGATCAGCCTGGACGACTCGCGCGAGATGGTCGGGATCCTGGGCGTGCGCTATGACGAATTTCCGATCGAGCCGATGTTCCAGAGCTACCTGATAGCGCTGCAATCCGCCTTTGCCGGAAGCGCCGTGGATGCCACCGAAGAAAACCTGCAGGCTCGTATCCGCGGCAACTTGCTGATGGCGTTATCCAACAAGTTCGGTTCGCTGGTTCTGACCACCGGCAACAAATCCGAAATGACCGTAGGGTATGCCACGCTCTACGGCGACATGGCGGGCGGTTTTGCAGTGTTGAAGGATGTCAGCAAAACACTGGTGTACCGACTGGCGAATTATCGCAATACGTTGGGCCGGGTTATCCCGGAGCGCATCATCACGCGTCAGCCCAGCGCGGAATTGCGCGCCGGCCAGACCGACCAGGACAGCCTGCCGCCTTATGATGTGCTGGATGCAGTCATGACGTGTTATGTCGAGCAAAATCTCTCGATCCCGGAAATCATTGCACGCGGTTACCCGGAATCCGATGTGCGCCGGGTGGTGCATCTGATCCGCATCAGCGAATACAAGCGCCGCCAGTCTGCGGTGGGGGTACGCATCACGGAGCGGAGCTATGGCAAGGACTGGCGGTATCCGATCACGGTGCGCTATCAGGACATGTTTTAAGTTTATTCCCTTTAGGCTCGAGTTTTGCTACAATGCGCCGCGTTTTGTGGATGGGCTTCGAGCCCGTTTTTTATTTGTGGGTCGCAATCTTATGGATGTGGTGAAGCTGGTCGAGACGACGGTAAGCGGCCTGGGCTATGAGTTGGTTGACTTCGAGCGCTCGGGACGCGGGCTGTTGCGCGTATTCATCGACAAGCCCGAAGGCATCTCGGTGGATGATTGTCAGACGGTAAGCAATCAATTGACGCGGCTGTTCCTGGTCGAGAACGTTGACTATGACCGGCTCGAGGTATCTTCGCCGGGGCTGGACAGGCCGCTGAAGAAGGAGGCGGATTTTGTGCGCTTTGCCGGACAGAAAGCGCAACTCAAGCTGCGCATGCCGATAGCCGGACGCAAGAACTTTGCCGGGGTAATCGGAGATGTCAGTGAAGGAATATTGCAGTTGGATGTTGATGGCAGTCCGGTGTCAATCGAACTGTCGAATTTGGATAAGGCGCGTTTAGTGCCGACTTTGTAGGGTGTGCTTTACGCACCCTGCATGCATATAGGGTAATTAGCCGGAGAAAAGTATGAGTCGTGAAATTATGTTGCTGGTTGATGCATTGTCGCGTGAAAAGAACGTGTCCAAGGAGGTCGTGTTCGAATCGCTGGAGTCGGCGCTTGCCTCTGCGACCAAGAAACGTTTTGACGAAGAATCCGACGTGCGGGTCGAGATCAATCGCGATAGCGGCGAATACGAATCTTTCCGCCGCTGGGAGGTGGTTGACGACGAGACCTTCGAGACTCCGGATCTGCACATCAAACTGGAAGAGGCGCAAAAGCGCAAACCTGATATCCAGATCGGCGAGTTCATCGAAGAACCGCTGGAATCGATAGATTTCGGTCGCATCGGCGCACAAGCCGCCAAGCAGGTGATCTTTCAGAAGATTCGGGATGCCGAGCGCGAGCAGGTGCTGGCGGACTTCATGGAACGAAAGGAGCATCTGGTCTCTGGAACGGTCAAGCGGCTTGAACGCGGCAACGCGATCATCGAGTTTGGCAAGATCGAAGCCCTGTTGCCGCGCGACCAGATGATCGCCAAGGAAAATCTGCGTGTCGGCGACCGCGTCAAGGCGCATCTGCTGCGCGTGGATCGCAGCACGCGCGGACCCCAAGTGATCCTGTCGCGCACTTCGCCGGAATTGCTGGTCAAATTGTTTGAACTGGAAGTGCCGGAGATAGAAGAGAAGCTGCTGGAGATCGTCAGTGCCGCTCGCGATCCCGGCTCCCGCGCGAAGATCGCAGTGGTGTCGCATGACCCGCGTATCGATCCTATCGGGACCTGTGTCGGGATGCGCGGTTCCCGCGTGCAGGGTGTCACCAACGAACTCGCGGGCGAACGCGTGGACATCATTCTTTGGGCAGAAGATCCGGCCACTTATGTCATCAATGCGCTGGCCCCCGCAGAGGTGAGCAGCATCGTGGTAGATGAAGAAAAGCACAGTATGGACGTAGTGGTCGAGGAAGAGAATCTGGCACAGGCGATCGGCCGCGGAGGTCAAAACGTCCGCCTGGCCAGCGAATTGACCGGCTGGGAGCTCAACATCATGACGGTGGAGCAATCCAGCGAAAAACATAACGAAGAGTTTTCCAAGACCCGCGAGATGTTCATCGATAAACTGGATGTGGATGAAGAGGTTGCCGATATTCTGGTACAGGAAGGCTTCAATACGCTGGAAGAGGTGGCATATGTGCCGCTGGAGGAAATGCTCGAAATCGAATCGTTCGATGAAGCAACTGTCAATGAGTTGCGCAGCCGCGCGCGCAATGCACTGTTAACTGCGGCGATAGCCAGCGAAGAAAAAGTGGAGCACGGCATCGAAGACCTGCTCAAGCTGGAAGGCATGGATGAGCAGACTGCGCGCACCCTGGCCGGCAAGGGCGTCACAACACAGGAGCAATTGGCAGACCTGGATGTGGATGAGCTGGTGGAGCTGACCGGCATGGACGGCGAGCGTGCCAATGCCTTGATCATGACGGCCCGCGCACCGTGGTTTGCTTAACGGGGCGATATAGAGGAAAGTAATGGCAAAATTAAACGTAGCGCAATTTGCGACTGAACTGGGATTGCCGGTTGCCTTGCTGCTTGAGCAGCTGAAGGCGGCGGGGATCGCCAAAGAAGAAGAATCCAGCCCGCTGACCGAGAAGGACAAGGCGAAACTGCTGGAACATCTTCGCCAGGCGCATGGCGCTGAAAAGCCGGCCAAGAAGATCACGCTGATACGCCGAGAAACCACGGAAATCAAGAAAGCCGACAGCTCCGGCCGTGCGCGCACGATACAGGTGGAAGTGCGAAAACGCCGGGTAGTGGCGCCGGCAGCTGTAGCCGAAGCAGCGGCACCTGTTCAAGCAGTGACTCCGCCCAAGAAGGGCAAGGCCGCCAAGGTCCTGAATGAGCAGGACTTGGCAGCACGCGAGGAGGAAGCACGTTTACAGGCGGAACTGGCGGCTCGCCAGGCAGCCGAATTGCAGGCAAAGCAGGAGCGCAGCAAACGCAAGACCGCCAAAAAAGAGGCGGAACCGGAGCCGGTCGCAGCAGAGGTGAAAAAGGTTGAAGAAACTGTCCCGCCGGTCAATTTGGCCGAGGGCACGCTGCACAAGCCTGCACCCAAGCCCGGCGACAAGATCGTCAAGCCCGGCAAAAAATCAAAAGCAGATGCCAAGAGCAGCCCCTGGGACGAAAAAGGGCACAAAAAACGCACCCCGCTTAAAACCGGCGAGAAAACCGGAGTCTGGTCATCCCCGGTGCGTGCCCCGCGCCATGACAGGCATCACAAACATGCAGCAGCGGAAACCGCACATGCGTTTTCCTTGCCGACCGAGCCTGTGGTGCATGAAGTAGCCGTGCCGGAAACCATCACCGTCGCTGAATTGGCGCAAAAGATGTCGATCAAGGCCTCTGAGATCATCAAGGTGTTGATGAATATGGGTTCGATGGTGACGATCAACCAGGTGCTCGACCAGGAGACCGCGATGATCGTTGTCGAAGAGATGGGACACATTGCCAAGGCGGCCAAGCTGGACGACCCGGATGCTTATCTGCTCGATGCTGCCGAGCAGCAAAACGTTGCGCTCGAACCCCGTGCGCCGGTCGTAACCGTGATGGGGCACGTCGATCACGGCAAAACCTCTCTGCTCGATTACATCCGGCGCACCCGCGTCGCCTCCGGCGAAGCGGGCGGGATCACGCAGCATATCGGTGCATATCACGTCGATACCCCGCGCGGCATGATCACTTTCCTCGATACCCCGGGCCACGAAGCGTTCACTGCGATGCGTGCTCGCGGCGCCAAGGCGACCGACATCGTGATTCTGGTGGTGGCTGCCGATGACGGCGTGATGCCACAGACCAAAGAGGCTATCCATCACGCCAGGGCCGGCAATGTTCCGCTGGTGGTTGCCGTGACCAAGGTCGACAAACCTGAAGCCAACGTCGATAAAGTCAAACAGGAACTGGCCGCCGAAGGCGTGACGCCGGAAGATTGGGGCGGCGACTCGATGTTCGTCGAGGTTTCATCCAAGACCGGGAAGGGTATCGACCAATTGCTGGAAGGCGTTTTGCTGCAGGCCGAAGTGCTGGAACTGAAGGCCCCGCGTGTCTCGCACGCCAAGGGACTGGTGATCGAAGCGCGCCTGGACAAGGGCAAGGGTCCGGTCGCTACCGTGCTGATCCAGTCCGGCACGATGCGGCGCGGGGATGCGGTGCTGGTCGGTTCGGTATTCGGCAAGGTGCGCGCGATGCTGGACGAGAACGGCAAGGCAGTCAACGAAGCCGGCCCGTCGATTCCGGTCGAAATACAGGGTTTGTCCGAGGTGCCTGCCGCCGGCGAAGAACTGATGGTGCTGGCGGACGAGAAGCGCGCCCGCGAGATCGCCCTGTTCCGGCAAGGCAAATATCGCGGTGTGAAACTCGCCAAGCAGCAGGCCGCCAAACTGGAAAACATGTTTGACCAGATGGCCGAAGGCGAAGTGCGCGTCCTATCGCTGATCGTAAAGGCGGACGTGCAGGGTTCTGCCGAGGCGATCGCGCAATCGTTGCAGAAACTCTCCACCAATGAGGTCAAGGTCAACTTGATCCACGGCGGGGTGGGCGCGATCACCGAGTCCGACATCAATCTGGCGCTGGCTTCCAAGGCGATCGTGATCGGCTTCAACACGCGCGCCGATGCGGCAGCGCGCAAGCTGGCCGAAACTACCGGCGTGGACATACGCTACTACAACATCATTTACGCGATGGTCGACGAGATCAAGGCCGCACTTTCCGGCATGCTGGCGCCGGAAAAGCGGGAAAGCATCATGGGCATGGTCGAAGTGCGCCAGGTGTTCACCGTATCCAAGGTCGGCACGATTGCCGGTTGTATGGTGCTGGAAGGCGTGATCAAACGCGGCGCGAAGGTGCGCGTGCTGCGCGACGATGTGGTGATCCACGACGGCGAACTGGATTCGCTGAAACGCTTCAAGGACGACGTGAAGGAAGTGAAGAGCAATTTCGAGTGCGGATTGTCGGTGAAGAATTTCAATGACCTCCAGGTGGGCGACAAGCTCGAAGCCTACGAGATCATCGAGGTTGCGCGCGCACTTTAAATGTCCAATTTTGCAAGAACCGATCGAATAGCCCAGCAGATCCAGCGTGAGATCGCCGAACTGGTGCGGCTCCAGATCAACGATCCGCGCGTCCGTCTGGTAACCATCACCGGCGTCGAAGTGGCCGGTGATTATTCGCATGCCAAGATCTTTTTCACCCGTTTGGACGGCAAGCACGGTGAAGCGCAGCAAGGACTGGACCATGCCAGCGGATTCCTGCGCAGCCAACTGGCGCATAGCCTCAAACTGCGCGTCATGCCGCAACTGCATTTCGTGTATGACGCATCGGTGGAGCGCGGCAGCCATCTGTCGCAGTTGATCGATCAGGCAGTAGCCAGCGACAAACTGCATTCCGACTATTCAACCCCATCTGGTAAGGGGGGGGAACCGGACGGTGACCCGCTCCTCCCCTGACAAGGGGAGGCTGGGAGGGGTTGGTTGTTATGGCGTGTAACTTTCGCCCGCTGGACGGCGTGCTGTTGTTCGACAAGCCGCTGGAACTCAGCTCCAACGATGCCCTGCAGAAAGTCCGCCGCCTGTTCCGGGCCGAGAAGGCCGGCCATACCGGCACGCTCGATCCACTCGCCACCGGCCTGCTGCCGATCTGTTTCGGCGAAGCGACCAAGTTTTCGAATGCTTTGCTGGATGCCGACAAGACCTATCGCGCCTTGCTGCGCCTGGGGCAAACCACCAGCACCGGTGATGCGGAAGGCGAGATACTCAGCGAACAACCGGTAAAAGTCGGGAAGGCTGAAGCCGATACGGTGCTGGATAAATTTCGCGGCGAGATCCGGCAACTCCCGCCGATGCACAGCGCGCTCAAACATCAGGGCAAGCCGCTCTACGAATACATACGCAAAGGCGAAACCATAGAACGCGAAATGCGCAGCGTGGTGATTCATGAGCTGCTGCTGAATTCATTTTCCGGCAACGAGATGGATATCACCGTGCACTGCAGCAAGGGCACCTATATCCGCACGCTTGCCGAAGACATCGGCGCGGCGTTCGGTTGCGGCGCGCATCTGATCGGCCTGCGCCGTACCGCGATCGCGCATTTCGATGTGCGCGACGCTTACACTGTTGAGCAATTGCAGGCGATGACCGAAGCCGGGCGCGAAGCCTGCATCCTGCCGCTGGAATCCCTGATGCCCGGCATGGCCATGTTGCAACTGGATGAGTTACAGATCAAACGCCTTGCGCAAGGGCAGCGTCTGGCACTGGACACCGGCTTGCCGGATGGCAAGGTCAGGCTGCACGGCCCGCAGGGATTCGTCGGGGTAGGACTGCTACAGGGTTGTCGCCTGTCGCCCGGCAGATTGTTGTCGGCAGTGGCCAAGCAGGCTGCCGTTGTCGAGTCGACGAATATAACGGGGGCCGGTCAATAGGCGCTGACTGCTGGAACAGGATGGAGTATGGTATCTTTGGGTGTGACTGATCATCCTTGAGCTTGCCCGTCCAACTGCCTGTCCGGCAGGTGCAGCGCGCAACAAGAACACACTTAATTGATCTTTCTGTTATTCATTACACCGTTCACCCTGAGGTATCGAAGGGTGTAGACCGCTTGGTGATTGGGCTTCGATACCTCAGCCCGAACGGTAGGTTTGTCGCTAATTATGGAATGCTCAATAAGAACGTTTTTATGAATGTTTTTGCCCTTGCCCCGAACCCAAGCAAAACTTTTCTCCACACGGCGGCATTCTCCGTCTTCACTGTGCTGTTCCTGTTTTACTTATCCCCGATCGGCTTGGGCGATGTGTACTGGCATCTCAACACCGGGCGCTGGATCTGGGAGCATGGGGCATTGCCGGACAGCGATCCGTTCACCTATACGCAAGCCGGCAGTCTTGATGCCCAGCCGGGATTGCATTTCCAAGATTATTGGCAGAGCTTGATATTGCAAGGCTACTGGCTGGCGCAATTATTGTTCTTTGCGGTATATGTCGCGTTTGGCCCGTGGGGCTTGGTCGTACTCAAGGCGGTATTGTTCGTCACGCTCTACTGGCTGGTGTGGCGGGCCATGCTCAAGGCCCGCGTCGAGCCGCTGTTGGGGCTGCTGGCGATACTCCTGTTGCCGTGGCTGCTGTATCGCTATGACGAACTGCGCCCGCACATCTTCTCATTCATCGGCGTGGTGCTGGTATATATGAACATCAACAGCGCGCTCGCCAAACTGCGCAGCGGGGTCGCGCAACCGGGCGAGTTGATCATGTTGCCGTTGGTCATGCTGTTGTGGGCCAATCTGCACCCTGGATTCATCCTGGGCTGGGTCGTCATCGTCGTGATGCTGGCAGGCGCAGCATTCGACCGGTGGCGCGGCATCCATGCACTGGAGCGCCCCGCTTTGCGGCGTTTGCTCATCTGGTGCGGCATCGCATTGCTCGCCTCGCTGGCCAATCCGCTGGGCTATGCGTTCATCACGAACATGGGCGCGCTGCAAGAACAGTATTCGCTTGGCGTCGATGAATTCCTCGCGCTTGCCGAATATGCCCGCGTCTATCAGCAGCCGGTGCTGTTCTATGGCGTGCTGGCCATCGCGCTGGCGTCCCTGGGCGTGCTGATCCTGCGCCGGAAGCAAACCGATCCCGCGCAGGCGTTCCTGTTCATCGGCTTTGCCGCAGCCGGATTTTCCGCGTTCCGCTACACGATCTTTTTTTTATTGATTGCGCTCATGATCGGCATGCCGCATGTCTCTGCCTTATCGGAGCGTTATATTGGCCGGGCACGGCCATTGCTGATCGCATTGCTGCTTGTGGCGATGTCCGGCGTGGGTTATCTCACTTTCCAGCACGCTGCCTGGAAACAGGGCGCGGTGCAAACCAACTATGTGCCGGAGCGTGCTGTCGAGTGGATACACAGCCAGCATCCGCCGGCACCGCTGTTCAATGCCTACGAATACGGCGGTTATCTTGGCTGGCGGCTGGCGCCGGAGTATCGGATGTTTATCGATCCACGCTGCCTGGATTTTGCAGTGTTCAACGATTACCAGACAGCACGCGGAGGTAGTTACCGGGGCGTGTTCGAAAAGTACGGCGTAAACAGTGTGGTGTTTTATCTGTTTACCCCGCTGGTCAACAGCATCCCGGAGGTCACACTTTATCTGCTGATGGATAAAAGATGGGATCTAGTCTTTGTGGACAGGCTCTCAGTGGTGCTGGTCCGGAACGAGGTGAACAAAATGCCTGTCATCGACAAGGCGCCTTTGCTTGATTACCTGCAACAGGTGTTGGAGCGCACCCTTGAAATTACACCTGAAGACACCCAGGCGCTTGTTCAGTACGGGAGGGTATTGCTGTATCGCGGGGACGTCACCGGCGCGCAACAACACTTCAATACCGCGCTGCAAATCAATCCGCAGCTCAGGGCACCGCGGCTCTATCTGGAAGCGATAGGCCGACAGAAGAAATAGATGGGCGACGTCGTGATATCCGCCACTTTTCCGCCAACGAGTTGCGCCATCATTTCGGTGTGGTGCCGCAGGAAACCATGCTGTTCTCCGGCACCCTTTATGAAAACCTGGTCCTCGCCAGTCCGCACGCCACCTTCGAGCAAGTGGTGCAAGCCTGCAAGCTGGCGGAGATCCACGATGCCATCGAAAAGCTTCCGGAAGGTTATCAAACCCGGATCGGCGAACGCGGCGTCGGCTTGTCCGGCGGGCAGAAACAGCGGGTGGCGATCGCCCGCGCCTTGCTTAAACATCCGAAAATCCTGCTGTTCGACGAAGCGATCAGCAGTCTGGACAGCGCCACCGCGGAACACTTCGCGGCCACGGTCAACCAGTTGAAGGGCAAAGTGACGATACTGTTCATCACCCACCAGCTGCCCGGCACGCTGAAGGTGGATGAGGTGGTCAGGCTGGGAACCCATACGATTAAAGCCCTTTGACCGGCCGGGCTGATTGGGCTTGAGCAATGGCCCCAAAAAGAGGTAGAATGCCGCACTTTTTTCAGGAGAGTAATACCAATGGCAATTACCGCTGCGCAAAAAGCGCAAATCGTGACCGACTTTCAGCGCGCCAAGAGCGATACCGGTTCCCCCGAAGTGCAGGTGGCCTTGATCACTGCCCGCATCACTTATCTGACCGAGCATTTCAAGGATAACGTCAAGGACCACCATTCCCGTCGCGGTCTGCTGCGTCTGGTAAGTCGTCGCCGCAAGTTGCTGGATTACCTGAAGCGCAAGGACGATGCAAGCTATCGCACGTTGATTCAACGCCTGGATATTCGCAAGTAACAGTTCGCATCCCGCGGGTCGCTTAAGCGACCCGCGTTGTTTTGTCTTTTCCATTTAGCGTGGCGCGGTGTCGCGTCATGCCCTGCATATAACCAGCGACTTGGCTGGCGTTGTTTGCCAGCTTAGTCGAATGGCTAGTTGCTTTATCTAGAGAGGTCTATCTTGAGTCACTATAAGAAAACATTAAAGTTCGGCAATCATCAACTGACGCTGGAAACCGGTGAGATCGCGCGCCAGGCCAGCGGTGCAGTGATGGTCAGCCTGGACGACACCGTGGTGCTGGTCACCGTGGTTGGCAGAAAAGACGCCAAGCCCGAACAGGATTTTTTCCCGCTGACCGTGGATTATCAGGAACGCACTTACGCCGGGGGCAAGATTCCCGGCGGTTTCTTCAAGCGCGAAGGCCGTCCGAGCGAAAAGGAGATTCTGACTTCGCGTCTGATCGACCGCCCGCTGCGTCCGCTGTTCCCGGAAAGTTTTTACAACGAAGTGCAGATCGTCGCGACGGTGATGTCTTCGGATAGCGAGATCGATTCGGATATTCCCGCGATGATAGGCGCATCTGCCGCGCTGGCGATTTCCGGCATTCCGTTCGATGGCCCGATCGCCGCGGCGAGAGTGGGTTATGCCCACGGCCAATATCTGCTCAACCCGACTGCAACGGAACTCGAGACTTCGCAGCTGGATCTGGTTGTTGCCGGCACCGAACGCGCCGTGCTGATGGTGGAATCCGAAGCGCAGCAGTTGCCTGAAGATGTGATGCTGGGTGCGGTGATGTTCGGACATGAGCAACTGCAAGTAGTGATCCAGGCCATCAACGAGATGGCCGATGCAGTCGGTGCCCCGGCCTGGGATTGGACCGCGCCCGCCAAGGATGAGGCGCTGATCGCGCAAATCGCACAATTGGCCGAAACGGAACTGCAAAAAGCCTATGCGATCCGTTCCAAGCAGGCCCGTACCGATGCAGTTGCGGCGATACGCGACAAGGTGATGGCTGCCGTCATCACACCGGAATCGGCACCTGGCCAGAAGAATCACGTCAATGATTTGTTCAGCGCGCTGGAAGCCAAGATCGTGCGCGGACAAATCCTGAGCGGCGAGCCGCGCATCGATGGCCGCGATACTCGCACCGTGCGCCCGATCACGATACGCAACGGCGTATTGCCGCGCGCTCACGGTTCAACACTGTTCACCCGCGGCGAAACCCAGGCCATCGTGGTGGCGACGCTGGGCAGCATGCGCGATTCGCAGAAGATCGATGCGCTGCAAGGTGAATACAGCGACCGTTTCATGCTGCATTACAACTTTCCTCCGTATTCCACCGGCGAGACCGGCCGCGTGGGTTCGCCCAAGCGCCGCGAGATCGGGCACGGCCGCCTGGCCAAGCGCGCGCTGGTCGCGGTGCTGCCCAGCGAAGAGGATTTCGGCTACGCGATGCGCGTGGTTTCGGAGATCACCGAATCCAACGGTTCCAGCTCGATGGCCTCGGTATGCGGCGGCTGTTTGTCGCTGATGGATGCCGGCGTGCCGCTCAAGGCGCATGTGGCGGGCATCGCGATGGGGCTGATCAAGGAAGGCAACCGTTTTGCGGTGCTGACCGATATTCTCGGCGACGAGGATCATCTGGGCGACATGGACTTCAAGGTGGCCGGTTCGGAAACCGGCGTCACCGCGCTGCAAATGGACATCAAGATCAACGGCATCACCCGTGAGATCATGCAGGCCGCGCTGACCCAGGCCCGCGAAGGCCGCTTACATATCCTCGGCTTGATGAAACAGGCCCTGCCGCAGGCGCGCACCGAAGTGTCCGATTTTGCGCCGCGCATGATCAAGATGAAGATCAATCCGGACAAGATCCGCGACGTGATCGGCAAGGGCGGCGCGGTGATACGCGCGCTGACCGAGGAGACCGGCACCACGATAGACATCGATGACAGCGGCAATATCACCATCGCCTGCGTCAGCGGCGAAGCCGGCAATCTGGCCAAGAAGCGCATCGAAGACATCGTCGCCGATGTGGAAGTCGGCAAGGTTTATGAAGGCCCGGTGGTCAAGCTGCTCGACTTTGGCGCGTTGGTCAATGTCTTGCCGGGCAAGGACGGCCTGTTGCACATCTCCCAGATCGCCCACGAGCGCGTCAGCAGCGTGTCAGACCATCTCAAGGAAGGTCAGATCGTGCGCGTGAAGGTGCTGGAAGTGGACGACAAGGGCAGGATGAAGCTGAGCATGAAGGTGTTGTTGCCAGCGCCGGAAGCTGCTACCCACACCGAATAGGTCGACCGGCCGCAAAAAAAAAGCCCCGCCTGTATTGGCGGGGCTTTTTTTGCTTGTGGCGTCAGTTATTTGGCGACTTGCCGCTCGCGTATCTCGTCCAGCGTCTTGCAGTCTATGCACAGCGTGGCAGTTGGTCTGGCTTCCAGGCGGCTAAGACCGATCTCGACGCCGCAATTCTCGCAATAGCCATACTCTCCGCTATCGATCTTGGCGAGCATCTCATTGATCTTTTTGATCAATTTGCGTTCGCGGTCGCGGTTGCGCAATTCCAGGCCCATGTCGGATTCCTGAGTGGCGCGGTCATTCGGGTCGGCAAACACCGTTGCCTCGTCCTGCATGGTGTGTACAGTACGATCGATATCCTTGCCCAAGCCAGCCTTGATGTCATTCATGATCTGGCGGAAGTGTTCGAGTTGTTTGGGGTTCATATAAGTCTCGCCCTTCTTGGGTTTGTAAGGGGCGACGATTTTCTCTGGCTGTACCGGCATTGCACTTCTCCAACGGGATAAATTTCAAAGTCCGCTTTAATACCAGAAAGCGGGTTTCTAGGCAACTAAATTAACTTTCGCCCAGTAGCAGGAATATGCTCGGACGCTTGTTCAGACGCGGGTTTGGCTGCGATTTCCACTGAGCGATGGAACGCGTCAGTATCTGTTCGCCGGGCAGGGTCAGGTCGATGGCGACGCACAGCAGTGTTTGCGGGCGGCAATGGGCTAGCAGCGCACTGAACAGCTTTTCATTGCGGTATGGGGTCTCGATGAACAACTGGGTCTGTTTGCACTTTGCTGATTCTGCTTCGAGAGCAATTATCGCCTTGTTTCTTTCCGGCTCTGCTATCGGCAGGTAGCCGTGAAATGCGAAGCGTTGTCCATTCAGGCCGGAAGCCATCAATGCCAGCAATATGGAGCAGGGGCCTACCAGCGGCACGACGCGGATGCCTTTGCGATGGGCCAGCATGACCAGATCGGCGCCCGGGTCGGCGATGCCCGGGCAACCTGCCTCGGAAATGATGCCAAGATCCTCGCCAGCCTCAAGCGGCGCAAGCATACCGGCCAAATCTTTGTGGTCGGTGTGTTCGTTGAGACTGGTGAAATGCAGGGACTGGATCGGATGCACGGGTTTGAGTGCAGACAGAAATTGTCGCGCGCTTCTGGGTTGTTCCACGACGAAATTTTTCAGTTTGCGCGCCACGGCTATGGCGTGCTGCGGCAATACAAGCTCTGCGGGGGTGTCTCCCAGCGTGCAGGGAATCAGGTACAGCACGCCGAAGGAGTTTGTCATGGTTAGAATAAATACACTTTTTCGCGGCGCAGCATGTCGACCAGCAAGACCAACGGCAACCCGATCAGCGCATTCGGATCGTCACCGGTCATCCGGCTGATCAGCGCGATACCCAACCCTTCTGTCTTTGCGCTGCCGGCGCAATGATAGGGCTGCTCCTTGAGCAAATAGCCCTCGATCTCCGCGTTGCTGAGATCGCGCAGCGTTACGCAGTTTTCCGCGACTTCGGTCTGCATGTTCCCGGTCTTGCTGTTCAGCAGCGTCAGAGCGGTATAGAAACGGGTGGTTTTGCCGCGCATCGCGCGCAGTTGTTTAACCGCGTTGTCGTGATCAAGCGGCTTGCCGAGTTGACGGCCTTCCAGCAAGGCGACTTGGTCCGAACCGATGATCAGCGCGTCGGGATAATCCTTAGCCACGACACGGGCTTTTTCCTGCGCAAGGCGCATCGAAGTCGCGCGTGCGGATTCATTAGGCAAAGGTGTCTCATCGATATTCGGTGCCAAGATCTCGAACGGGAGTTGCAGCCGTTTCAGGAGTTCACTGCGATAGGGGGAGCTTGAGGCGAGGACAAGCACAATATTCCTTGGGATTTTTGACATGGAGCGGCGAAAAATATATCATGCGCGCCTCATGTATGCACGGCCTTTCATCGATAGCCTGGATTTTGCCGGAAATGGCCGGGAAATCAGCGGTGAAGTGCCGGTTGCCGAACTGCCGCGTCTGCAGGACATGCTGGAAAGCCCGCAGGGTATCCTGAGTTACACCGTACGCGGTGGTGTGGATAAACAGGGCAGCCATTTTCTGGATGTCAGCGTGACCGGACGGTGCCGGTTGCGTTGCCAGCGTTGTCTGGAGGGTATGGACCATCCCGTGCAGCTCGATACTCGCTTGCTGCTTGCCCCCAGTCTCGATGCGCTGGACGAAGCAGATGTGGAAGTGGAGTTCGACAGCATTCTGGCTGATACGCATCTGGATGTGCAGAATCTGCTGGAAGAGGAGATCTTGTTGAGCCTGCCTATCGCGCCCAGGCATGAGCCTGGAGCTTGTCAGGCAGCGGGTGGAGCAAGCAGGATTGAGGAGGAAACGCATCCTTTTGCGGTTCTTGCGAAATTGAAAAGTAATTAAATCGAAATAGTTTTTTAGGAGTAGTCAACATGGCAGTTCAGCAGAACAAAAAATCATCATCCAAGCGTGGTATGCACCGCGCCCACGATTTCCTGACCGGGCCGGCGACAGCAATCGAGCCGACTACAGGTGAAACTCATTTGCGCCACCATATCAGTCCCAGTGGCTTTTACCGTGGCAAAAAGGTAGTCAAGTCCAAGGGTGAATAGGCTTTATAGCTGCGCAGCCGATCGCCAAGATCGGCTGCGTTTTTATTTCCATTCCGGTTTTCATCACCGCAGGATTTCCTAGTGGATGTCACATTAGCTATAGATGCGATGGGGGGCGACCATGGTCCGACGGTCACCATTCCAGCTGCAGTCGAATATCTGAAGCACTACCCCGACGATACCATCGTTCTGGTGGGTATCCCCGATGCCATCGAAACCGAGTTGCGCACACTGGGCGTTCAAACCGGGGTGCATTTGCGCATACATCCCGCTACCGAGGTGGTAGGCATGGACGAACAGCCTCAATCTGCGTTGCGCGGTAAAAAGGATTCGTCGATGCGCGTCAGCATCAACCTGGTCAAAAGCGGCGAGGCGCTGGCCTGTGTCAGCGCCGGCAATACCGGCGCGTTGATGGCGACCGCGCGTTATGTGTTGAAAACCATACCCGGCATCGATCGCCCCGCGATCGCCTCGTATCTGCCTACCAAAAAAGGCCAGGTCTGCATGCTGGATCTGGGTGCCAACACCGATTGCAGCGCCGAGCATCTGCTGCAATTCGCGCTGATGGGTTCCACGCTGGTGACAGCGCTGGAGCACAAACCGAATCCGACGATAGGCCTGCTGAACATCGGCAGCGAAGATATCAAGGGCAACGAAGTGGTCAAGCAAGCCGCCGAACTGCTGCGCGCCAGCGACCTGAATTTCTACGGCAACACCGAAGGAAACGATATATTCAAGGGCACCACCGATGTGGTGGTATGCGATGGATTCGTCGGCAACGTTGCGCTGAAAACGACCGAAGGGCTGGCGCAGATGCTGGGCGATTTCCTGCGGGAAGAATTCAGCCGCAATGCCTTGACCAAGCTGGCCGCTGCGGTAGCGCTGCCGGTGCTGAAAGCATTCAAGCGCAGGGTCGACCCGCGGCGTTACAATGGCGCGAGCTTCCTCGGCCTGAAGGGTATCGTGGTGAAAAGCCACGGCTCTGCTGACGTGTTTTCCTTTCGTTGTGCGATCGAGCGCGCCGCGGAAGAGGCGCGCGAAGGCATGTTGCTGCACATCAGCGAACATATCGAGAAGTGGCATCACGAGCGTCAAAACACAGAGCAAGGAGTCGCCTGATGTATTCGAAGATCATTGGAACCGGCAGCTATCTGCCCGCCAAGACGCTGACCAATTACGATCTGGAAAGGATTGTCGAGACATCGCATGACTGGATCGTCTCGCGCAGCGGCATACATGAGCGGCATATCGCTGCGGATACTGAAATGACCAGCGACCTTGCCCTGCAGGCCAGCCTGCGCGCGATTGCGGCAGCGGGCATCAAGGCAAACGATATCGATCTGGTGATTGTCGCGACCACTACACCCGATCAGATCTTCCCCAGTACCGCCTGCATCCTGCAGGACAAGCTCGGCATCAAAAATCACGGTGCGGCATTCGATATGCAGGCGGTATGCGGAGGATTCGTCTATGCGATGAACACCGCCGATTTGTACATCCGCGGCGGGCAGGCCAGGACTGCTTTGGTGGTCGGCGCGGAAGTGCTGTCGCGCATCCTGGACTGGAACGATCGCACCACATGTGTATTGTTCGGCGACGGTGCAGGCGCGGTCGTGCTGCGCGCAAGCGAAACGCCAGGCATCATTTCCAGCAAACTGCACGCCGATGGCAGCCATCGCGGCATGTTGCTGGCCGATGGCAACATCCGCAACGGTGAAGTGCAGGGCGATCCGTTCATAAAAATGGACGGTCAGGCAGTGTTCAAGTTCGCCGTCAAGGTATTGAGCGAAGTGGTCGAGGAGGTGCTGGAAGAAAACCACCTGGCCGGTTCGGATATCAGCTGGCTGGTGCCGCATCAGGCCAACATCCGCATCATGGAAGCTACCGCCAAGAAGCTCGGATTGAGCATGGATAACGTGATCGTCACTGTCGCCACGCATGGCAACACTTCGGCTGCTTCCATCCCCCTGGCACTGGATACCGCGGTGCACGATGGCCGTCTCAAAGCCGGCCAGAATATTCTGCTGGAGGCGGTTGGCGGTGGTTTCACTTGGGGTGCGGTACTGATACGCTGGTAGAAAAACTACAGTTGATAGACGTAAGACGTAAGTTTCTGGTTAAAACAGAAACGGCTACCAACTCCTAACTTACGTCTTACGTCTACCAACTTACGGCTGCTTTAATATGACCAAATTCGCTTTCGTATTTCCCGGCCAAGGCTCGCAATCGCGCGGCATGATGAACGGCTATGCCGACTTCCCGGTAGTGCGTAACACTTTCGCAGAAGCCTCCGACATATTGAAACAAGACTTGTGGCAACTGGTCACCGAAGGCAGCGATGCCGAATTGAACGCCACGGTGAATACGCAGCCCGTCATGCTCACCGCCGGAGTGGCGGTGCATCGCGCCTGGCAGTCGCAAAACGGTGCAACGCCTGCGATCATGGCCGGACACAGTCTGGGGGAGTACACCGCACTGGTCGCTGCCGGGGCTTTGCAGTTTGCCGATGCGCTGCCACTGGTGCGTTATCGGGCGCAATGCATGCAGCAGGCCGTCCCGGAAGGCGTGGGCGGTATCGCGGCGATACTCGGGCTGGACGATGATGCAGTACGCGCGGTGTGTGCCGAAGGCGCGCAGGGCGCAGTGCTGGAGGCGGTGAATTTCAATTCGCCCGGCCAGGTGGTGATCGCCGGCGACCGCGCTGCGGTGGAGCGCGGCATGGAACTGTCCAAGGCCAGGGGCGCAAAGCGCGCCATCATGCTGCCGATGAGCGTGCCGTCGCATTGCAGTCTGTTGAAAGGCGCAGCGCAGCAATTGCGCGAATATCTGGGCAATGTCCCCATACGGACGCCTGACATACCGGTGCTGCACAATGCCGATGTGATCAGTTATCCCGATAGCGCGGCGATCAAGGATGCGTTGGTGCGCCAGTTGTATTCGCCGGTGCGCTGGGTCGAAACCGTGCTGGAATTCGGCAGGAGAGGCATCACCCACAACGCCGAATGCGCGCCGGGCAAAGTGCTGGCCGGATTGAACAAGCGCATCGCCGCCGACCAGCAGGCATTGGCCATCAATGACGGCGAGGCGCTCAAGCTCGCCTTGGCCACGCTAGCATAAAGGGAGAGGGATATGACGCTGCAAGGACAAATTGCATTGGTCACCGGCGCTACGCGCGGCATCGGCCAAGCTATCGCGCTGGAACTGGGTCGGCTCGGTGCTACGGTGGTCGGTACCGCCACCAGCGGCAAGGGAGCACAAGCGATCAGCGCCTATCTGGATGCGGCGGGCATCAAGGGTGTTGGCATGACGCTGAACGTCAACGATGCGGCGCAGACCGATCTGGCTTTGGGCGAACTGCGCAAGCGATTCGGCGAGATCACCATCCTGGTGAACAACGCAGGCATCACGCGCGATAACCTGCTGGCGCGCATGACCGACGAAGAGTGGGATGATGTGATGGCGACCAATCTCAAATCGGTGTTCCGCCTTAGCCGAGCCGTGCTGCGCGCGATGATGAAGGCCAGGGGCGGGCGCATCATCAGCATCTCCTCGGTGGTCGGCAGCATGGGCAATCCGGGACAAGCCAACTATGCCGCTTCCAAGGCTGGCATGGTCGGCTTCACAAAATCGCTCGCCCAGGAAATCGGCAGCCGCAACATCACCGTGAACTGCGTCGCACCCGGTTTCATCGATACCGACATGACCAGCGCGCTGGGCGAAGAACAACGCGCCAAACTGGTCGAGCATGTGCCGCTGAAACGTCTGGGTCTGCCTGCAGACATCGCCGCTGCAGTGGCTTTTCTGGCCGGCCCGGGCGCGGCTTACATTACCGGTGTTACGCTGCATGTGAACGGCGGGATGTATATGGAATAGTGCAGTGCCTCGCATCACTCTGAATTAAACGTACTGAAAAGGGATTGCACATGGCTAAAACAAACTATTCTTTCGAGAAGCGCCAGAAAGAGATCGCCAAAAAGCAGAAGCAGGAAGAAAAACGCCAAAGGAAGATCTCCCAGAAGGGCGAGCAACCGCAGGAAGATATACCCAAGCCTCCCGCCGATGAGAATGCCGGCGGTTGATTCGCCGGAGTGGGCGGTGTGGTTCAATTATTGCCAAGCGCTGCCAGATCAAGCCGATAGCGGCCTTGCCCAGGCTTGCCTGCTGGTTGACCATTCGACTGCAGTCATAAATGCAGCTCGGTCAGGAGTTGATCAGTTACTCCCAAGGCTTTCTAACAGACTGAATGTGCAAGCCAATTTTGCAGCCTACAAGGTGTTTGGTATTTCGGGCAATTTTGATACAATGCGCGGGCTTTTTTGAACTTTAATCAAGGGTGGGAGAGATAGTATGTCTATTGAACAACGCGTTAAAAAAATCGTTGCCGAGCAACTGGGTGTGAACGAGTCGGAGGTCAAGAACGAATCTTCTTTCGTTAACGATCTGGGTGCCGATTCTCTGGATACCGTCGAACTGGTCATGGCTCTGGAAGAAGAGTTTGAATGCGATATTCCCGACGAGGACGCAGAAAAAATCACCACCGTGCAGCAAGCCCTGGACTACGTCCTGGCGCATCAAAAGTAATTCTCCTCTTCTTATTGCCCATCTTTTTTGTTTGGCGGAGTCAGTTTGTCTAAACGTAGAGTCGTCATAACCGGACTGGGGATTATCTCCCCGGTCGGGATAGGTATTCCCGCGGTCTGGCAAAACATCGTCGCCGGCAAGTCCGGTATTACCAGAATCACTCACTTCGATGCCAGCGCGATGGCTGCACAGATCGCCGGCGAAGTGAAAGATTTCGACGTCACGCAATACCTGTCTGCCAAGGATGCGCGCCGCATGGACAGGTTCATCCATTTTGGTCTGGTGGCCGGTATCGAGGCGTTCAAGGATTCCGGGCTGACAGTCAACGAGCAGAACGCCGAACGTATCGGCGTGAACATCGGTTCGGGCATCGGCGGCCTGCCGATGATCGAGAATACGCATAACGATTACCTGGCCGGAGGGCCAAAGAAGATTTCGCCGTTCTTCATCCCGGGAACCATCATCAATATGATCTCGGGTAATCTTTCGGTGATGTATGGGCTGAAAGGGCCGAATTTGGCGATGGTCTCTGCCTGCACCACCGGAACGCACTGCATCGGCGAATCGGCCCGCATCATCGAATATGGCGACGCGGACGTGATGATTGCCGGTGGCTCCGAGGCAACCGTGAGCGCGCTGGCTGTCGGCGGTTTTTCTGCCGCACGCGCGCTCAGCACCCGCAACGACGATCCGGCAACATCCAGCCGTCCCTGGGACAAGGATCGCGATGGTTTCGTGATAGGTGAAGGTGCGGGCGTGCTGGTGCTGGAGGAATACGAGCATGCCAAAGCGCGTGGTGCAAGGATATACGCCGAGTTGATCGGTTATGGCATGAGCGGAGACGCCTACCATATCACCGCTCCCAATACCGACGGTCCCAGGCGCAGCATGCTGAACGCGTTGCGCAATGCCGGCCTGAACCCGCAGGATGTGCAGTACGTCAACGCGCATGGCACCTCGACACCGCTCGGTGACAAGAACGAGACCGATGCGATCAAGATGGCGTTTGGCGATCACGCCAAAAAACTGGTAGTTAACTCCACCAAATCGATGACCGGCCATCTGCTCGGCGGCGCGGGCGGGGTGGAGTCGGTATTTTGCGCGTTGGCGGTGCATCATCAAATCTCACCGCCGACCATCAATATCTTCGATCAGGATCCGGAATGCGATCTGGATTATTGCGCGAATACCGCGCGCGACATGAAAATCGATGTTGCGGTGAACAACAACTTTGGCTTTGGTGGTACCAACGGCACGCTGGTGTTCCGCAAGATATAGCCTTTCTTCTGATATGCTGGTCAATGGCAAGCTTGGAAATTTGATCAGCATCCGCGATCGAGGACTGCTCTACGGCGACGGTGTGTTCCGCACGTTGCGTGCATCCGCCGGCCAGGCATGGCACTGGCCGTTGCACTATCAAAAACTCCGACACGATTGCACTGCGCTCGGCATAGCCTGCCCCGACTTCGTGCTGCTTACCGCCGAGTTGAACGGCTTGCTCGATCGGCACCCGGATGGAGCGTTGAAGCTCGTCGTCACGCGGGGACAGGGAACGCGCGGCTATACTCCTCCAGCACTCGTTGAACCGACGCACCTCTGGGATGTTTCCCCATTGCCCGACTACCCGTCCGACTGGGCAATAAACGGGATCAAGGCGCGCTTATGCCAACTGCGCTTGAGCCAACAACCACGTCTGGCGGGCATCAAGCACCTCAACCGTCTGGAGAACGTGCTGGCGGCAGGCGAATGGAACGATGCCGGCATTGCCGAAGGGTTGCTGATGGATGAGGCAGGCAATGTCATAGCGGGTACCCGCAGCAATTTGTTCGTGGTTACGCAAGGCAAACTGATCACGCCAGAACTGTCGCGTTGCGGGGTGGCCGGTGTGCAACGAGACCGTGTGCTGGCCTTGGCCAGACATCACAACATGCCGTTGCAAGTGCGCGATATCAGCCTGGATGAGGTTTTGCACGCGGATGAGTTGTTCCTGGTGAACAGCATTATGGGATTGTGGCCGTTGCGCGAACTGGAAAAGAGCCGCTGGACCAGATTTCCAATCGCTACGAAAATTCGCCAAAGTCTTGAAGGAAATGACTCATGACTCAAAACAAAGCAAATAAAGCTCCTGTGCCGGATACACGGTTATGAGGAGGATAGTCACACTGGTGATTTTGCTGGCGCTGCTCGCGACCGCAGGGATGAGCTATTATGCATATCATCCTCTGTCACTGCCCGCCACACCGTTTGAATTCGACTTGAAGCACGGCGGCAGCCTGAAAGGTACGGCCCGGCAAATGCAGCAAGCCGGATTGCTGGGCCAGGAATGGCCGTTTGTGCTGCTCGCCAGAGTCATGGATAAATCAATGCAACTCAAGGCGGGCAATTACGAGTTGAAGCATCCGGTCTCGCCGCTGCAGCTATTGCAGATCATCACCAAAGGCGAATTCAGCCAGAGAAAGATCGGTATCATCGAAGGCTGGACGTTCAAGCAGTTTCGCAGCGCGCTCAATTCCAACCGGTATATAGCACACGACACGATCGGACTGACGGATATTGAAATCCTGCAGCGTATCGGTGCGGCGGAGCATCATCCCGAAGGTTTGTTTTTCCCCGATACCTACAATTTCGTCGCCGGCAGCAGCGATCTTGCGATACTCAGGATGGCTTATCACACCATGCAACAGCACCTGCAGGAAGCGTGGGCGACCCGAGACGCAAATTTGCCGCTGCAGACACCATATCAGGCGCTGATCCTGGCGTCCATCGTCGAGAAGGAGACCGGCACTGCAAGTGATCGCAGCATGATCGCCGGGGTGTTCGTGAACCGTCTGCGCAAAGGGATGCGCCTGCAAACCGACCCGACCGTGATATATGGCTTGGGCGACAGGTTCGATGGTAACTTGCGCAAGCGTGATTTGCTGGCCGACACACCATACAACACCTATACCCGCCGGGGGGTGACCCCCACACCGATCGCCTTGCCGGGTTTAGCGGCTTTACAGGCTACCTTGCATCCTGCGCAGACCGACGCGTTATACTTCGTGGCACGCGGAGATGGAAGCTCGCATTTTTCCAGTTCCTTGACTGCGCATAACCGCGCGGTGAACCAGTACCAAAAATAACAATTCTCCCGAAATTCGTTTTCCGAGATGAAGCGCAAGGAGCCGCGCAACGAATGACGAGACATATCGATTTGATAGACGAGGAATGAGTGAGCACGCGACACCGCGATTCGCTCGGGAAACGGATTTATGAGCAAATTCATTACTTTTGAAGGTGTCGACGGGGCCGGTAAAAGCACCCATCTGAACTGGTTTGCCGATGCGCTGCGCCAGCGCGGCCTCGATGTGGTGGTGACGCGCGAACCGGGCGGAACACCGCTTGGCGAGCAACTGCGCGAGATACTGCTGAGCCAGGCCATGAGCATCGGCACCGAAGCCCTGTTGATGTTTGCGGCCCGCCTGGAACATGTCGAGCAAGTTATCAAACCCTCGCTAAGGGCCGGCAAGTGGGTGATCTCGGACCGTTTCAGCGATGCCAGCTTCGCCTACCAGGGCGGCGGCAGGGGTTTGGACTGGGATAAGCTGAAGCAGCTCGAGCAGTGGGTGCATGGCGATCTGCAACCCGACCTGACTTTGTTTTTTGATGTTCCGGTGGAAGTTGCGCGGGAACGCCTGGCGAACAATGTCTCGCTGGATCGCTTCGAACAGGAACATGCGGATTTCTTCGAGCGGGTCCGGGCCGGTTATCACCGGCGCATCCAAGAATATCCACAACGTTATACTGTAATCGATGCGGCACAGACCTTGAGCATAGTTAAACAAAAACTTAAGGATATAATTGTATCAATTTGATATGAAACAGATATATCCATGGCAACAAAACGACCTGACGCGTTTGCAAGAGTTGCGCAAGCACCCGCCACATGGGGTTCTGTTCAAAGGCACAAAAGGTATCGGCAAGTTCGATCTGGCGGTGAATTTTGCCCAAAGTCTGTTGTGCCAACATCCCGGCGAGACTGATATTGCCTGCGGTATATGTCCGTCCTGCCACTGGTTCGAGCAGGGAACTCATCCGGATTTCCGATTGTTGCAACCGGAAGCATTGAGTCTGAACGGTGAAGAAACCGAATCCGGCAAGAAGCCCAGCAAACAGATATCCGTCGATCAGGTGCGCAACCTGGCGGACTTTGTCGGCATGTCCGCTCACCAGGGCGGCAGGCGCGTGGTGGTCATTCATCCCGCCGAGGCAATGAACACCAATGCCGCAAATGCCTTGCTGAAAAATCTCGAGGAGCCACCACAGGGCATGTTATTTATCCTGGTATCGCATAAGCCGCAGCAATTGCTGCCGACGATACTGAGCCGTTGCTTTTCCTTCGCGCTGCCGGCCCCGGATGTTGAGAGTGCCACGCGCTGGCTGAAGCAACAGGGCGTAAAAAATCCCGCCGAAGCACTTGCTGCTTCCGGTTTTGCACCGTTGCAGGCTGCTCAACAGGACCAGCAACTGGGCAGCGAAGAGCGCGCCAAATTGCTGCGCGCCGTGCGACAACCCGACGGATTGGACGTGTTCGCCTTGGCCGAGGCGCTGCAAAAAACCGAGCAGGTGCTGGTGGTGCAATGGCTGCAACAATGGAGTTACGATTTGAATGCGATGAAGCTTGCCGGCAGGCTGCGTTATCACCCCGGTGAGGAAGCAGCGATCAGAAAACTGGTCGAGCCAGTTGCGCCGCTGAATCTGGCGCGTCTGCAAAAGCTGTTGCAATCAGCGAAGCGCGAGGCGCAGCACACGCTCAATCCAAAATTGTTTTTCGAATCCTTGCTGCTGGCATATCGCCAGCTGATGCTCGAATAATCTGAAGCGTTTCAAATGCCCTTCGTCGATTCCCATTGCCATATCAATTTCCCCGAGCTGGCCGCGAATATCGGCGATGTGCTGGCACACATGCGCGACAACGAAGTGATCGGTGCATTGTGTGTTTCGGTGAACCTGGCGGATTTTCCGCAAGTCTTGGCGCTTGCCGAACAGTATCCCCACATCTACGCTTCGGTGGGCGTGCATCCCGATTACGAAGCACCCGCAAGGGGTACGCCGGTGGGTACCCCGCCGCTACGCGGCGACCCTTCCGCAGGCGTCGAAGAGCCCGATGTGGCTCACCTGGTGAAACTGGCACAGCACCCCAGAATCATCGGCATTGGCGAAACCGGGCTGGATTACTTTCGCCTCAAGGGCGACCTGGATTGGCAACGCGCGCGATTTCGCACCCACATCAACGCAGCCCGCGAGACTGGCAAACCGCTGATCATCCACACCCGCGAAGCGGGGGCGGACACGCTGCGTATCATGGCCGAGGAAAAGGCTGCCGAAGCGAGCGGCGTGATGCATTGCTTCACCGAAACATGGGAAGTGGCAGAAGCCGCTCTGGAGATGGGTTTTTACATTTCGTTTTCCGGGATCGTCACGTTCAAGAACGCCAAACAGCTTAAGGAGGTCGCGCGGCGCGTGCCGCTGGAGCGTATATTGATCGAAACCGATGCGCCTTATCTGGCCCCGGTGCCTCATCGCGGCAAGCTCAACCAACCGGCTTATGTGAAGCACGTCGCGGAGGAGATCGCCACGTTGCGCGGCATCAGCCTGGACGAAGTGGGACGGAGTACCACCGAGAATTTTATGCGCCTATTCAAGCTGGGCAATATTGTCCAGTAATTCCTGCAAGTGAAATTATTGACAGGATTTCGAATATCCCTATAATGCGCAACTCGTTTTGCGGGAGTAGCTCAGTTGGTAGAGCGCAACCTTGCCAAGGTTGAGGTCGAGAGTTCGAGACTCTTCTCCCGCTCCAAATCTGAGGGAAAGCATTCTGGCTTTCCCTCATTCATTTCAGACTGTTGATTCGCAGTGCGGCGAGATAGCAAAATGGTTATGCAGCGGATTGCAAATCCGCCTATCCCGGTTCGATTCCGGGTCTCGCCTCCAAATACCCGCCCGGGTGGTGAAATTGGTAGACACAACGGACTTAAAATCCGTCGCTAGGGTAAAACCAGCGTGCCGGTTCGATTCCGGCTCCGGGCACCACCACCTGTTCCAGTTAAGTCCAACAAAGTCAAAAAACAAGTAAACGCAACGGCTCAGTGCGTTTTGTTTTCTTGGTGAGTCCATCAAGGCTTATGCAGCTTGACATGAACTTTATAGGGCTGTATTGTATCTACATGGATATACAATACGGAGGCGTGTGATGAAACTGCAAGTATCGAGATGGGGCAACAGTTTGGCCGTGCGATTGCCGGTTGAGTGCACTCGCGCTACCGGCCTGAAAGAAGGGGATAGTGTTGAGGCCAGCATCACCCCGGCGGGGGCAATCAACCTGGCACCTGAACGACCATTCGACAAGGCTGCATTTCTGACGCGCATAGCCAAACTGCACGCTTCCATGCCGATAACTGCGCCGGTAGTGGAAACCATGCGGCAAGAGGCACGCTACTGATGATCTACGTCGATACCAGCGTGATCGTCGCGTTGCTAACCGTCGAGCCGAAAACGCAGGATGTGACCGCTTGGTATGCCGGGCTTCGTGATACGCCGACCTGCTCGGACTGGCTTCTGACGGAGTTTTCAAGCGCCCTGTCGATCAAGCTACGCACCGGACAGATCAATATGACCAACGCAAAGCGGGTGCGCAAGGAGTTTGAGTTACTGGCAGAGGGGGGTTTGCGCATAGTCCCGGCCAGTCGCGATGCATTTAGAAAGGCTGCGGAAATGGTCAGGCTGCACGATCACGGCCTGCGTGCCGGGGATTCCTTGCATCTTGCCGTTGCTCTGGAATTGGGGGCAAGCCACATGGCAACGCTGGACGGGACGCTGGCGGCGAACGCAAAGCGTAATGGAATTAAGTTGATCGGATTCTGAAACACCGCCCCATACGGTTCATGCCCGCTCCAAATCTGAGGGAAAGCATTCTGGCTTTCCCTGATTCATTTCAGACTGTTGATTCGCAGTGCGGCGAGATAGCAAAATGGTTATGCAGCGGATTGCAAATCCGCCTATCCCGGTTCGATTCCGGCTCCGGGCACCATTATTCTTTGCCGGACAAGTCCGATAAAACCCGTAGTGCGCAGCAACAGCATAAACCCCAAGCGTTTATACTTCCCGGATTACCCGAAGCCTATTGCTATCCAGAGTAATTTACGGGCATGATAATCGGAATCCGAGGCGGTTTTGCGAGTTATGTGATTCTGAATGTCCCGTCAAGCTCTGTTGAGTTGTGTTACGAAGGTGATGAGCAGGTCGAGGTTCAATCGAATGCAGTTATCAGTTTACCTTCATGGCGTCGCCAGCAGCTTCGTCGGCAGCCCGCAAAACTGCAAGAAAAATTCAAAAGATCACACGCTAACCTGGACAAATCGGTTATGAAACCTGCCCCGCACAAGAAAACCAATCCCAGCGCCCAAGAGATCAATACATTAGGTGCTTTGTTCGCCGGGGGGCGATATTCGGAAGCGGCAGCCCTCGCCCAGACCCTGACGGTTCGCTACCCGCTTAACGGGATAGGCTGGACGACTCTGGGTGTGGCGTTCAGCCAGATGGGTCGAAAGGCCGACGCGCTGGCGCCCATGCAAAAAGCAGCCGCACTGTCGCCGGATGACGCTGATGCGCACAGCAACCTGGGCTATACCCTCCAGGGTCTGGGCCGGCTAGACGAAGCTGAAAAGAGCTGCCGAAGAGCGATACAGATCAAGCCGGATTTTGCTGAGGCACACAACAACCTGGGCAACACCCTTCGTGACTTGGGCCGGCTGGGTGAAGCCGAAGCGAGCTTCCAGCGTGCCTTACAGATCAAACCTGGTTTTGCCGAGGTGCATAACAACATGGGAAACATTCTTCGTGACTCAGGCCGGCTTGACGAAGCCGAGCTGAGTTACAGGCGCGCATTTCAGATCAAGCCGGATTTTGCCGAGGCGCATGGCAACCTGGGCAACACCCTTCGTGACTTGGGCCGGCTCGATGAAGCAGAAAAGAGCTACCGATGGGCATTACAGATCAAACCGGGTTTTGCCGAGGCGCATTGCAATCTGGGCAACATGCTTCGCGATTTGGGCCGGATCGACGAGGCCGAAGTGTGCTGCCGGCGAGCGCTGCAAATCAAGCCGGATTACGTCGATGCGCTTAACAATCTCGCTTTGTTATTCAATGAACAAGGCGAGCCGATGATGGCCTTGAACATCATCAAACAATCTTTACAGATCAAAGAAACGGAAGAAGCTAAAAATATCTTCCTGGTGTGCATCAAGCGCCTGCATTTCACCAATGACGACAGCGAGATTCGAGCAGCGATGGTTCGCGCCTTGACCGAACCATGGGGACGCCCGAGCGATCTGGCCCGGATTGGTATCGAGTTGGTCAAGTTCAACCCGGGCATCGGGGAGTGTGTGACACGGGCAGCGGGCGCCTGGCCTCTGAGACTGTCAGCGCAAGAATTGTTCGGGTCAAATAGCCTTGACACGCTTGGCTCTGATCCATTGCTGTGTGCACTGCTCGATTCGGCACCAATTAGCGACATCGAGATGGAGCGGTTTTTGACCATGGCGCGGCGTTCCATGCTCGAAGCTGCCACCGAAATGACCGCGTCAGGCGGTGGGGTTGACACGGCCTTGAATTTCTACAGTGCGTTAACGCGTCAATGTTTCATCAATGAATACGTGTTTTCTCATACTGATGACGAAATCCAAAAAGCACGCGACTTAAAAGATACATTGGCTTCAGCACTGGAAGCCAATACTCCGGTGCCAGAACTTTGGTTGCTGGCAGTAGCGGCCTATTTTCCTCTCTACACTCTAGCGCTTGCCGCCAGGCTTCTGGAGAGGCAATGGCCCGAGGAAGTTACATCTGTGCTGGTGCAACAAATTCGTGAACCAGAGGAGGAGCTGCAATTACGCGCCACCATTCCGCGGCTGACTACTATTGAAGATGGCGTATCCCTGCTGGTTCAGCGCCAGTACGAAGAAAATCCTTACCCGCGCTGGATAAAGGCAGCGCCTGCCGGAAGAGCAAAAAATATCGATGGATATTTGTGCCAGAAGTTTCCTCTGGTTTCTTTCAAGCGTTACGGCAAAAGTGGCAAGATTGACGTACTTGTTGCCGGTTGCGGCACTGGCCAGCATGCAATTGGAACGGCGCAGCAATTCCAGGGGGCGCATGTTCTGGCTATCGATCTGAGCATAAGCAGTCTCGGTTACGCCAGACGAAAGGCGCTAGAGTTGGGCATGACCTCGATCGAGTTTGCCCAGGCCGATCTGCTCAAACTGGGTTCACTTGGCCGCAGTTTTGATGTTGTCGAGTCCGCCGGGGTGCTGCACCACCTTGCGGATCCATGGGCTGGATGGCGGGTACTTCTGTCTCTGCTTCGCCCCGGCGGGTTAATGAGGCTCGGCTTTTATAGCGAAATAGCGCGACGGAATATCGTTCCGATAAGAACGTTCATCGCCGAAAACAGTTATGGTGACTCGGCCAATGAGATTCGACGTTGTCGCCAGGACTTGTTGGATATGGACAAGAGCGCAGATTTTGGAAATACATTAAAAAGCGCAGATTTCTTCAGCATCAGTGAATGCCGCGATTTGCTCTTCCATGTTCAGGAACATCGCATGACGCTGGCCGGCATTGATACATTTCTACGGGAATACAATCTGGCGTTTCTGGGGTTTGACATCGCCGCCGATGTCCTTCAAGCGTATAGGCGTCGCTTCCCCGATGATCGAGCTGCCACGAACCTGGGCAAGTGGCAGATTTTCGAGAACGAAAACCCGGATACATTCATCGGGATGTACCAATTCCTGATTCAAAAAGCAGGGTGAAGAGAAAGTAAATCTTCGATAGCTGCTTCATGAATTGCGACGATCCGCACATGTAGCTATATAACCGGCTTCGTCTCCCAGATCTTTAGTGCATATTCGCTGATCGAGCGGTCGCTGGAAAATTTCCCCATGCCGGCAACATTAAGTATCGCGCGGCGTGTCCATTGCCGCTGATCGCGGTAGAGTGCTTCCACCCGTTCCTGTGTGGCGATGTAGCCGGCATAATCTGCCAGCA
>JBMOQB010000024.1:0-103044 GCA_049320585.1 Pseudomonadota bacterium
TCACTCAAACGTACTGCGGTTGCCTTGAATTGCATGCTGTAGCGATGCACTTTTGGCAGACTTGATTTGCCCATGAAACACCTCCGTTTGGTTAGGGGGAGGTGTCAACTATTTTGGGGGAAGTTTAATGTCCGTTCGGGCCGACCGGATAGGTCTTCTCCATCGTCCGGCGGAGTTGAGCAAAATCAATTTCTACCGTCAAGGGTGTAGTCGTAGTCACGTGAGTCGCTGGGACGTGGACGACAAGAGCTGCGATACGAGCGTTGCGAACAGCAAGGCCTGCCTGTAAGTGGTACTGCTGTAGCTCAACGAGATCAGCTTCAATAAGATTCTCCAGAAAGGAGTTGGCATGCACCTGACCGCCCATGAACTTCGAGATCAGGCACATAGCTCGCATATACGAGCCCTGCTGAGTTGGTGTGAAGCGAAGTGCGCATTTGTCTCGGACGATCGAGATGGTGCCGTCCGGTTCCAGGGTTACGCCACCAGAGTGAACGACACTGCCGCGAAAGGGATTGAGGAATCGATAGAGCTCCCAGAATGCACGCGCTAACACAACGCGGGCTGCGAAGAACTCGGGCTCCACTAAGCTTTTTGCCGCCCGGAGTCGATCATACCCTTCGAGCTTCTTGGTGAATTGCCAATCAGACACACCGTTGGCCCGAAGAATCCATTCCGCGATCATGTCCTGTAATTTGAACGCGGCGCTGAACGCGAGCGGACGCAACCGGTCGAGCGCAACGTGGACGGCGGTACCCGAAACGTCGCAGTACGCATGCGCTTCGACGGTCCGACGTTGCTCGCCGTCAGGTGTCAGGTCACCGAGGACCAGAATCGTGCGACCAACAGGGGCCTCGATGTGGCCATAAAGCGTCGTTCGCAGGTACTCCATCGCGTCAAGCTCATACGCTACCGCGTCCAACAGATCGGCTGGAATGCCAGAGAATGACGTCATGGATCAAGGAGCTCCGGCGCGCGGGGAGAGTCTGCCCAACGTTAAATTGAGGGGCTCACCCGCTTCTGGGCGAGTCCCGCTCGAATGATGGGTTGGGTGGCAAATTACTTTGTCTCGTTAACATAGATTTTGTATTCCTTGCCTCTGTCGTCAATAGCCTGCATGTATTTTCGCTGATGTGCTGGCCAGCGAAATATCAAAGCAGAGATAGCACTCATTTCGACGTCCTGTGACGCCATGTGCTTTTTCAAACTGTCACGCCAGTACCCAATGGATTTTTGAATTCTCGGAGTGACCAGAGCAGTTGGCTTAAATTTGCCCGTTAGCCAGTCAACTTCGATGTCATGCCCTGCAGAGTGCAATTTATATAACTCGTCCATTACATAATCGTCATCAACATAATTCATTAGGCTCGTGAAGCTGTGGCCGAAATTATGGATGGCAGAATAAATGTGCTTGTACTTCATAACTACCTTGCCACCCAACAGTTATTCATATGACAGATCCGTCCGGACATGTTCTGATAATACGGGCACGGAATTTTCCTCCTAACTTGTTGATGAAATGCAGGTTATACAATTTACTTGGTACTTACAAGGCCAATCATACGGACAGCACCCAATGGAATATCAAGTTGAAGCACCGGATTTGGCACAAACGGCTGTTCATCAATATCACCAATGGTCGTAAGCGCCGATATTGTTAATAGGCAAGAATCTTGATCCCGATCAGGATCAGCACCGTGCCGCCGAAGATCTCGGCCTTGCTTTCAAGCCAGGTGCCGCTGCTTTTGCCGATCTGCACGCCGGCCCAACTGAATGCGAAAGTCGTTACGCCGATGATCAGGCAGGCCAGGTAGGCATTGATGTCCAGCAGGGTCAGGCTGAAACCGGCGGCCATGGCATCGATGCTGGTGGCAATGGCCAGAACCAGCATCATCTTGTTGGTGATGGCCGCGATGTCTTCTTCTATGCCTTCGTGCAGGCCTTCATAGATCATTTTTCCACCGACCAGCGCCAGTAATCCGAAGGCGATCCAGTGGGCATAGGCATCAGCCCAGCCTGACACTCCCTTGCCGCCGAGATACCCGATGAAGGGCATCAACGCCTGGAAAGCGCCGAAGAACATGCCAGCCTTCAACCCCAGACCGCGGGTGTTTTCGTTAGCCTGAAGCTCGCGTAGCGATTCGTTCGCTTCCTCTTCCGCAAGCGGGAGAGGATTGAGGTGAGGGAAAAGGGCATGGTGAGTTTTATTCTCAGAGGTGGTTTTTCTACCATGCCCTTTGGAACCCAGCCCGATGGAAACGGCAAAGGCATCCATGCTCAGTGCTACAGCCAAAACGATTACTTCGAACATGCCGGGTGTATCCAATCTGTCGGGTTGAATTTGCGCCTGTTTATCCCATAAGTTCATTGGAGCCGAATTGTCCTACCCCCTCCCTAACCCTCCCCCTGCAAGGGGGAGGGGATTTTTGGTCTAATGAGCTATCTGGCTTTAACAAGGTCGCAGAAGCGGCGCATTATACGATGCGGCATTAACCATTCGCTTTAGCAGACACAAGGGCCGCGCCCCGGTTTGATACCCCCCGTCTAATCCGTTATAATGCCCGCCAATTCAAAGCGGGATGGACCGTGCGTTCATCCCGCTTCTTTACGTCACCATCTTGGGAGTCATCCAGTGCCGCAACCGAACCCTGCCATTCTTGTGCTTGCCGATGGCACGGTGTTTCGGGGCATAGCCATCGGGGCTTCCGGCAGCAGCGTCGGCGAGGTGGTGTTCAATACCGCGATGACCGGCTATCAGGAGATTCTCACCGACCCTTCCTACTGCAAGCAGATCGTCACGCTGACCTGTCCGCATATCGGCAACGTGGGCGTGAATACCGAGGACGTGGAGTCGCGCCGGGTGTTCGCCAGCGGGTTGGTGATACGCGATCTGTCGCTGACCGTGAGCAACTTTCGCAGCACGCAATCGCTGCCTGATTACCTGAAAGCCAACAATGTCGTGGCGATCGCCGGGATCGATACGCGCAAGCTGACGCGCATCTTGCGCTCCGGGGGCGCGCAGAACGGCTGCATCGCGACCGGCACGGACGAGGCGGCGGCACTTGCGGCGGCGCGCGGTTTTGCCGGTCTGGCGGGAATGGATCTGGCCAAGGAAGTGAGCTGTTCTGAATCTTACTCGTGGACACAGCGCGAATGGGAATTGGGCGTGGGTTACCCGGAGGCGGCGCATACCAAATTCCATGTGGTGGCTTATGACTTCGGCGTGAAGCGCAACATCCTGCGCATGCTCGCCGAGCGCGGCTGCCGCATCACCGTGGTGCCCGCGCAGACCACCGCGAAGGAAGTGCTGGCGATGGAGCCGGATGGCGTGTTGCTGTCCAACGGTCCCGGCGACCCCGAGCCGTGCGATTACGCGATCAAAGCCACGCAACAATTTTTGGCGGCGGGTATGCCGCTGTTCGGCATCTGTCTGGGATTTCAGATTCTCGGCTTGGCCGTGGGGGCGAATACCATGAAGATGAAGTTTGGCCATCGCGGCGCGAACCATCCGGTGCAGGACATGGATAGCAAACGGGTGATGATCACCAGCCAGAACCACGGCTTTGCGGTGGATGCGCAGACGCTGCCGAAGAATGCGCGCGTGACGCATGTGTCGCTGTTCGACGGCACGCTGCAAGGTTTCGAGTTGACTGATAAGCCCGCGTTCTGCTTCCAGGGACATCCCGAAGCCAGTCCGGGGCCGCATGATGTCGGTTATTTGTTCGATAAATTTATCGGATTGATGGAAAAGCAGTAGCTAGTCGTTAGTCGCTAGTCGTTAGTTGATATTGACGACCAGCGGTTTAACTAACTACTAGCGTCTAACGACTAACGACTAGAAAAAATGCCAAAACGCACAGACATAAAAAGCATCCTGATCATCGGCGCAGGCCCGATCGTCATCGGGCAGGCGTGCGAGTTCGACTATTCCGGCGCGCAAGCCTGCAAGGCTTTGCGCGAAGAAGGCTATCGCGTCATTCTGGTGAATTCGAATCCTGCCACCATCATGACCGATCCGGACATGGCGGATGCGACCTACATCGAACCGATCACATGGAGAATTGTCGAGAAGATCATCGCCAGGGAAAAGCCCGATGCGATCCTGCCGACCATGGGCGGACAGACCGCGCTTAACTGTGCGCTGGATCTGGCCAAGCATGGCGTGCTGGAAAAATACAACGTCGAGATGATAGGCGCGTCGCGCGAGGCGATCGACAAAGCCGAAGACCGCGAAAAATTCAAGCAGGCGATGACCAGGATCGGTTTGGCCTCGGCACGCTCGGCGATCGCGCACAGCATGGAAGAGGCGTTGCAGGTGCAGCAGGTGATGGGCTTTCCCACGGTCATTCGTCCGTCCTTCACGATGGGTGGCAGTGGCGGCGGCATCGCCTACAACCGCGAAGAATTTGTCGAGATATGCGAGCGCGGTCTGGAAGCCTCGCCGACGCGCGAGTTGCTGATCGAGGAATCGCTGCTGGGCTGGAAAGAATTCGAGATGGAAGTGGTACGCGACCGCAATGACAATTGCATCATCATCTGCTCGATTGAAAATGTGGATGCGATGGGCGTGCATACCGGAGACTCGATCACGGTCGCGCCGGCACAGACGCTGACCGACAAGGAATACCAGATCATGCGTGATGCATCGATCGCGGTGCTGCGTGAGATTGGTGTGGATACCGGGGGCTCCAATGTGCAGTTTGCCGTCAACCCGAATGACGGGCGCATGGTGGTGATCGAGATGAATCCGCGCGTGTCACGTTCTTCCGCGCTGGCATCCAAGGCCACCGGCTTCCCTATTGCAAAAGTGGCTGCCAAACTGGCGGTCGGTTACACGCTGGACGAACTGAAGAACGACATCACCGGCGGCGCAACGCCGGCTTCGTTCGAGCCGACCATAGACTACGTGGTGACCAAGATACCGCGTTTCGCCTTTGAGAAGTTTCCGCAAGCCAACGACCGGCTGACCACGCAGATGAAGTCGGTGGGCGAGGTGATGGCAATCGGACGCACCTTCCAGGAATCATTCCAGAAAGCCCTGCGCGGCCTGGAGGTCGGTGTGAACGGATTGGACGAAAAATTCGCCGATCTCGATGCGATCGTATCCGAGCTCGGCAGTCCCGGACCGGAACGTATCTGGGCGGTGGGCGACGCTTTCCGTCTCGGCATGAGCGTAGAGGAAGTGTTCAACGTCAGCAAGATCGATCCGTGGTTCCTGGTTCAGATCGCTGACCTGATCCGGCAGGAACAATCCCTGGTTGGCCGCGCTCTGGGGAGTCTGAGCGCCGATGACCTGCGCATCCTGAAACGCAACGGTTTCGCCGATGCGCGATTGGCGGCGTTGCTTGATACCGATGCTGCCGCGGTGCGTGCCTACCGTCATGCGTTGGGAATCCGTCCGGTGTTCAAGCGTGTCGATACCTGTGCCGCCGAGTTTGCCACCAACACTGCTTATATGTATTCCACCTACGAGGAGGAATGCGAATCGCAGCCGACATCCAACAAGAAGATCATGGTGCTGGGCGGCGGGCCGAACCGTATCGGCCAGGGCATCGAGTTTGATTATTGCTGCGTGCATGCCGCGCTGGCGATGCGCGAGGATGGCTTTGAGACCATCATGGTCAACTGCAACCCCGAGACGGTTTCGACCGACTACGATACTTCCGACCGCCTGTACTTCGAGCCGCTGACGCTCGAAGACGTGCTGGAGGTGGTGGCTGTGGAAAAACCGATCGGCGTGATCGTGCAGTACGGCGGCCAGACCCCGCTGAAGCTGGCGCAGGGTCTTGAGAAGAATGGTGTGACTATCATCGGCACCACACCGGACATGATCGACTGCGCGGAAGACCGCGCGCGTTTCCAGCAGATGTTGCATAAGCTGAATCTGAAGCAACCGCCCAATCGCACCGCGCGAACAGTGAAGGTGGCGCTGGAAGGCGCAGAAGAGATCGGCTATCCATTGGTGGTGAGACCAAGCAATGTTCTGGGCGGGAGAGCGATGGAAATCATTCATGCACAGGCGGATCTTGAGCGCTACATGCGTGATGCCGAGGCGATGTCCAAGACTTATCCGGAACGCATGCCTATCCTGCTTGACCGTTTTTTGAACGATGCGATCGAGATCGATGTGGACGCGGTGTCCGATGGCGGGCAGGTTATCATCGGCGGTATCATGGAGCACGTCGAACAGGCGGGTGTTCATTCTGGAGATTCGGCGTGTTCGCTGCCTTCGTTCAGCCTGTCGAAGTCGCTGCAGGACGAGTTAAGACGCCAGACCGTTGCGATGGCCGAAGCACTCAATGTGGTGGGGTTGATGAATGTGCAGTTCGCTATTCAGGGCGAAACTGTGTACGTACTCGAAGTGAATCCACGCGCTTCGCGCACAGTGCCTTTCGTTTCCAAGGCGACCGGGGTGCCGCTGGCCAAGATCGCCGCACGTTGCATGGCCGGCCAGACTTTGGCACAGCAGGGTATCAGCAAAGAAATTATCCCGCCGTATTACTCCGTGAAAGAGGCGGTTTTCCCGTTCATCAAATTCCCCGGCGTGGATACGATACTGGGCCCCGAGATGAAATCCACGGGCGAAGTGATGGGGGTGGGCGAGACCTTTGCCGAAGCATTCGTGAAGTCGCAACTGGCCGCCAGCGTCAAATTGCCCAAGGCTGGCAAGGTGTTCATCAGTGTGCGTGAAGCGGATAAATCAGGCGTTGTGGAGATCGCCGGTTCGCTGGTGCAACTTGGGTTTACGATTCTGGCGACGCGCGGCACTGCGGCGGTGATCGGTTCGGCCGGTGTCGAAGTTACGGTGGTGAACAAGGTTGCGGAAGGCCGTCCGCACATCCTGGACATGATCAAGAACGGCGAGGTGAATCTCATCATCAACACCGTGGAAAGCAAGCCGAGCGTGATGCGTGATTCCTATTCCATCCGGCATGCCGCCTTACAAGGCCGCATTACTTACTATACCACTCTGGCAGGCGCTCGCGCCGCCTGCCTGGGTATGCTGCACATGACTGATTTGCAGGTCTATGACCTGCAGACACAACATCAACGTTTGGCTTGAAGGAAGAATCGGATATGAGCAAAATCCCATTGACTTTGACTGGCGCGGAGATGCTGCGGAAGGAGTTGCATACCCTTAAAACTGTGGAGCGTCCGGCAGTGATAAACGCCATTTCGGAAGCCCGTGCGCAAGGAGATTTGTCGGAAAACGCCGAATATGACGCGGCCAAGGAACGCCAGGGTTTCATCGAGGGGCGTATCGTGGAGCTGGAAAGCAAGCTGGGCAGCGCGCAGATCATCGATCCCAAGAAGCTCAATGCCGATGGGCGTTGTGTGTTCGGAGCTACCGTGGTGCTGGAGGACGTGAACAATGGCGATGTGGTCACCTACCAGATCGTAGGCGAGGACGAAGCGAACATCAGGCAGCGCAAAATATCCATCAGTTCACCGATCGCACGGGCACTGATAGGCAAAAGCAGTGGCGACATAGCAGAGGTTCAGGCGCCGGGGGGTGTGCGCGAATTCGAAGTCGTAGAGGTTCAGTACATTTGAAGGCAGTCGTTAGTCATTAGTCGTTAGTTTCTAGTTGGTTTTGTCCGCTACGCGGGTTTTGGTTTAACTAACGACTAGCGACTAACGTCTAACGACTGCCAAGTTGCTTCTTGGTCAGCGGTTTTTTCCCTTTGTGGCGCGGCATTTGTTTGATTTCGATTTTGTGCGCGTCCGGATTGGGTTGGTAAACGACCAGAATCTTGCCGATGTGTTGCACCGGGGCAGCGTTTAGCTGGGTGCAGATGGCTTCAAGCATTGCTTTACGTATTGCGCGTTCCTCGCTCATCACCCTGATCTTGATTAGTTCGTGGGTTTTCAGGCTGGCGGCGATCTCTTTCAGCACAGCTTCGGTCAGCCCGGCATTGCCTATCATCACGGCAGGGCTGAGAGCGTGGGCGCGTGCCTTAAGGTCGCGGCGTTCGGGTACGGTAAGGGATAACATGATGGCCTTTTTTATCAAGTTGCAGATTGTAAACGATGAAGCCTTCCCCAATCAAAAAAAACAAGACCAGCAAACAATGGATGCGCGAGCATGTCAACGATCCCTTTGTGCAATTGGCACAAAAGGAGGGCTATCGTTCGCGCGCTGCTTACAAGCTGCTCGAGATCGATGCCAAGGACCGCCTGTTCAAGCCCGGCATGGTGGTAGTGGATCTGGGTGCGGCGCCCGGCGGATGGTCGCAGGTGGCGGCCGCGAAGGTGGGGCGTGGCGGGAAGGTGATAGCACTGGATCTGTTGCCTATGGACCCGCTGGCCGGGGTGGATTTCATCCAGGGTGATTTCCGTGACGATGCGGTGCTCAAGCGTTTGCAGGATTTGCTGCAAGGCAAGCCGGTCGGACTTGTAATTTCCGACATGGCCCCCAATATTAGCGGTGTCGCTTCCGCCGATCAGGCGCGGGCCATGGATCTTGCGGAACTGGCGATGGAATTTGCGCTCGAACATCTGGGGCCGGAAGGCAGTTTTCTCGTGAAAGTCTTTCAGGGCTCGGGGTTCGAAAGCTTTTACAAGCTGATGCGCAGTCGCTTTGCCAAGGTCGTTTCGCGCAAGCCCAAGGCTTCGCGTGATCGGAGCAGTGAAGTGTATCTTTTGGCTGGCGGAAAAAAGCAATACATAGTTTAATGCCAACCTGGCCGGGCTATGGCTGTGTCGTATAAGGAGTCATTTTGAACAACTTTAAGAGCATCGCAATTTGGATGGTTGTCGCCCTGGTTCTGATGACCGTGTTCAATCAATTCAACACGCGCCAGCAGCAGACTGCGCAGGTGCAGCTCGATTATTCGCAATTCCTCGATGAGGTGAAGCAGGGGCATATCACCAAGGTCACCATCGAAGGACACACCCTGAAAGCGACCACCTCCGAAGGAAAGCGCATTGCCAGTTATGCACCCAGTGATTTGTGGATGGTCTCGGACCTGTTGAAAAACGGGGTGAGTATCGAGGCCAAGCCGGAAGAAGAGCCCTCCTTCCTGATGAATATATTCGTCTCGTGGTTTCCGATGATACTGCTGATCGGCGTGTGGATTTTCTTCATGCGCCAGATGCAGGGCGGCGGCAAGGGCGGTGCGTTTTCATTCGGCAAGAGCAAGGCGCGAATGCTTGATGAGAACAAGGAACGTTATACGTTCGCCGATGTGGCAGGTTGCGATGAGGCCAAAGAAGAAGTGTCGGAACTGGTCGACTTCCTGCGCGACCCGTCCAAATTCCAGAATCTCGGCGGCCGCATCCCGCGCGGCGTGCTGCTGGTGGGCAGTCCCGGAACCGGCAAGACATTGCTGGCAAAAGCGATCGCCGGTGAAGCCAAGGTACCGTTCTTTTCGATCTCGGGTTCCGATTTCGTGGAAATGTTCGTCGGCGTGGGTGCAGCACGGGTACGGGATATGTTCGAACAGGCGAAGAAGCATGCACCGTGCATCGTATTCATCGACGAGATCGATGCAGTGGGCCGGCAGCGCGGTGCGGGGCTGGGTGGCGGCAACGACGAGCGCGAACAGACCCTGAATGCATTGCTGGTGGAAATGGACGGTTTCGAAGGCGCCAGCGGCGTGATCGTGATCGCCGCGACCAACCGTCCTGACGTGCTGGATCCGGCACTGATGCGCCCGGGCCGTTTCGACCGTCAAGTGGTAGTGCCGTTGCCGGATATACGCGGCCGCGAACAGATCCTGATGGTGCACATGCGCAAGGTGCCGGTTGCCCAGGACGTGAAGGCTGATATTCTTGCACGCGGTACTCCCGGCATGTCAGGCGCCGACCTGGCGAATCTGGTCAACGAAGCCGCCTTGTTCGCAGCGCGACGCGGCAAACGTTTCGTTGAAATGGATGATTTCGAGGCGGCCAAGGACAAGATCATGATGGGTGCGGAACGCCGCTCCATGATCATGCCTGAAGAGGAGCGCCGCAACACCGCTTACCATGAGTCCGGTCATGCAGTGGTCGCCAAACTGTTGCCCAAGACCGATCCGGTGCACAAGGTGACCATCATCCCGCGCGGCCGTGCATTGGGACTGACCATGCAATTGCCCGCCGAAGACCGTTACAGCATGGACAAGACCCGCATTCTTGACACGATAGCCGTGCTGTTCGGCGGACGTATCGCCGAAGAAATTTTCATGCACCAGATGACCACCGGGGCCTCCAACGATTTCGAACGTGCAACCGAGATGGCGAGACGCATGGTGACACAATGGGGGATGTCGGATTCGCTGGGTACCATGGTCTATGGCGAGAACGAGGGCGAGGTGTTTCTGGGACGCTCGATCACCACACACAAGAATATTTCCGAGGCAACCATGCAACAAGTGGACGCCGAAATACGCCGCATCATCGATCAGCAATACGGGCTGGCGCGTCGACTGATCGAAGCCAATCGCGACAAGGTCGAGGCTATGGCCAAGGCTCTGCTGGAGTTGGAAACCCTGGATGCCGAGCAGATAGATGACATCATGGCCGGCAATCCACCCCGTCCGCCCCGTCCGAGTCAAAGCACACAGGCGCCGCCGTCTCAGGATCAGGCACCGACTGCTCCGGCTACTACGCCTACTCAACCCGCACAGGGAACCTGAAGCAGGATTGAGGATCGAGGATTGAGTTAAGAACAGAGCAGCGGCTTTTCCTCAGTCTTCAATCCCCGATCCTGATGTTGCTCCATTGCGGAAACTTCCAATTCGATTTGTCCCGGCCGCTGGTCATGGGCATCATCAATGTCACGCCGGATTCTTTTTCGGATGGCAGGCAGCATTTGCATAGTGATGTTGCGTTGGCATATGCGCAGAGACTGATAGCGGAAGGGGCTGATCTGCTCGACATCGGCGGCGAATCCACGCGTCCCGGCGCGCGGCCGGTCAGCGTGCAGCAGGAGTTGGATAGGGTGTTGCCTGTCATCGAAGGCTTGCGCGGAGCGCCTGTACCGATTTCAATAGATAGCCGCAAACCCGAGGTGATGCGCGCGGCGATAGCCGCCGGTGCGCAGATGGTCAACGACATCGATGCGCTAAGGGATGCTGCAGCGATGCAAGCGATAGCCTCCAGCAATGTCGCGGTATGCCTGATGCACAAGCAGGGCGATCCGCAAACCATGCAGACGCAGCCCCATTATCTGAATGTAGTGGCCGAAGTCTGTGAGTTCTTGCGCGAGCGCATCGCAGCCGCAGAAGCTGCCGGAATCCAGCGCAACCGCATCGTGGTCGATCCTGGTTTTGGCTTTGGCAAGACACTGGAGCATAATCTCGCCTTGCTGCGCGAATTAAGGAAACTGACTGAACTTGGCGTGCCGGTATTGGCAGGTCTTTCGCGAAAATCTATGTTGGGCGCGCTGACCGGGCAGGATGTAACGCAAAGATTGCCGGCGAGCATAGCGGCGGCGTTGATTGCGGTGCAGCGCGGTGCAGCCATCGTGCGCGTGCATGATGTGCGCGCGACGGTGGATGCGCTAAAGATTTGGAATGCAGTATTGTAGGGTGCGTTTCACGCACCATCGTTGTATCAAAGGCGGTGCGTGAAACGCACCCTACAAAACCATCGTTGTTTTTTCGCAAATTAGAATTACGAGTAAACAGGGCAAAGGCAATGAGTAAAAAATATTTTGGCACCGATGGGGTGCGCGGGCGGGTAGGCGAGCATCCCATCACGCCGCAGTTCGTCATGCACCTGGGTTATGCGGCCGGCACGGTGCTGGCGGGTACCGGAAGCGAGCGCACCGGGGTGCTGATCGGCAAGGACACGCGCATCTCCGGCTACATGCTGGAATCGGCTCTGGAAGCCGGCCTGATCGCTGCCGGCATCGATGTGTATCTGGCCGGTCCGGTGCCGACCCCGGCGGTGGCTTACCTGACCCGCGCGTTGCGTTTGCAGGCCGGCATTGTGATCTCCGCATCGCATAATCCGTTCGAGGACAACGGCATCAAATTCTTCTCTGCCCATGGCACCAAGTTGCCGGACGAGACCGAGCGCGCCATTGAAGCGGCATTGGATCAGGAAATGAAGACCAACGCTTCGGATGGGCTGGGCAAAGCCAAGCGCATCGACGACGCAGCCGGACGCTATATAGAATTCTGCAAAAGCACTTTCCCGGCAGAACTGGATCTGCGCGGCCTGAAGATCGTCGTGGACTGCGCGCATGGCGCTACTTACCATATTGCGCGCCATGTGTTTCACGAACTTGGCGCTGACGTTATCGCCATAGGCGCGCAGCCGGACGGCAGGAATATCAACGCTGGTTTTGGTGCGACCGCACCCGCGAATCTGCAGCAGGCTGTGCTGGAACATAAAGCGGATATCGGCATCGCGCTGGACGGCGATGGAGACCGCCTGGTGATGGTGGACCAAGAAGGAAAGCTCTATGACGGCGACCAATTGCTGTACGTGATCGCCAAGCATCGTCAGGCGCAGGGAAAGTTGCATGGAGGCGTGGTCGGCACGCTGATGACCAATCTCGCCTTTGAACACGCAATGAAGCGGCTTGGCATCCCGTTCCTTCGCGCCAAGGTCGGCGACCGATACGTGATGGAATTATTGCAGCAGCAAGGCTGGCAGCTCGGCGGAGAGAACTCCGGCCATATCATCTGTCTGGACAGACACAGCACCGGCGATGGCATCATCTCCGCGCTGCAAGTGCTGCACGCATTGCGGGTGAACAATCAGACCCTGGAAGAGGCAGCGCGCGATCTGCAGATGTATCCGCAGGTGCTGATCAATGTGAGAGTAAACCGGGGGGTTGATTGCCTCGGTCACGACAAAGTCAAAGCTGCGGTGGTTGATGCCGAGCAGGTCCTGAATGGCAAAGGCCGCGTGCTGCTGCGCCCGTCCGGCACGGAACCGTTGTTGCGCGTGATGGTTGAAGGGGAAGACCGGAAGCTGGTAGAACGATCTGCACAGAACATCGCTGAAGTGGTGCGCAAAGTGGCAACAGTATGATTCAAAAACGACCTTGCCGGAAGTTTGAAAGCGGATCCGGGCGCCAATTCGAAATTGCCCAAGCCAGTATTTGTTCTACCGTACCGTGCTTTAATTCAGCGGGCGGTTGCTGACGTAGGAACACCAGTGTGTCGAAAAAGGTTGCGGCTGCTTTGTTACTTTCGACAGGTTGGGCCAGCGTTTGTTTGCTTAGCTTCTCACCCTGTGCATTCACCACCACTGGCAAGTGCATGTAGGCTGGAGTATCCAGCCCCAGCAGACTTTGTAAATAGATCTGGCGCGGCGTCGAATAGAGCAAATCAGCTCCGCGCACCACATGAGTGATTCCCTGAAAGGTATCGTCCACAACCGCCGCATGCTGGTAAGCGAACAGTCCATCGGCGCGCTTGACCACGAAATCACCGACCTCGTTTTCGAGGTTCTGAGCGATGTGGTCTTGCAACGCATCGTTGAATTCAACTATTCCATTTTCATTTCGAGTTCCGTCATTCCCGCCTGCACGGGAATGACGGGATAAATCAAGATCGGTGCGCACCCTCCAAGCGCGCTCCTCGCGTCCAGCCGGCATGCCATTGCGACACGTGCCTGGATAGACCAATTCATCGCCACGCTGCAGAGCAGAGTCGGCGATCTCCTTGCGGCTGCATGCACAGGGGTACACCGCGCCAGCTTCCTTCAATCGAAGAAAGGCTTCCTCGTAGGCGGCAGTGCGTTGGCTCTGGTAAATGATGTCTTCATCCCAGTGCAGGCCGTAGGCTTCCAGAGTTTTGAGGATGTCGTCGGCAGCGCCCTTGACTGTGCGCGGGGTATCGAGGTCTTCGATACGCACCAGCCACTTGCCTTGATGATATTTTGCATCGAGATAGCTGCCTACGGCGGCGACTAATGAGCCGAAGTGGAGGGGACCGGTGGGGGAGGGCGCAAAACGCCCGCGATATTGGGTGGGGGATGGCATTGGGTGTTGTAGGGCGGAAGCCCCGCGGGGGCGTTCCGCCATGTTCGAACCGTTCGCGGCGGAACCGCTTTGCGTTCCGCCCTACATCACATCAAGCAGGAACTGCCTCTTCCGCGAATTCCAGCTTAACCTTGCCATCCGCATCAACGTCGACCGTCACCTTGCCGCCGTTCGCCAGCTTGCCGAACAGCAGTTCGTCGGCCAGCGCAGAGCGTATCGTGTCCTGGATCAGGCGCGCCATCGGGCGGGCGCCCATCAGCGGGTCGAAGCCGCTCTTGGCCAGATAATCTTTCAGCGCATCGGTGAACACGGCTTCCACCTTTTTCTCGTGCAGTTGTTCTTCAAGCTGCATCAGGAACTTGTCCACCACCCTCAGGATGATTTCTTTGTCCAGAGGAGCAAAGGAGACGATCGCATCGAGACGGTTGCGGAATTCCGGGGTGAACAGGCGCTTGATGTCGACCATCTCGTCGCCTGTAGCCGCAGTCTTGGTGAAGCCGATCTGGACCTTGTTCAGCGCTTCGGTGCCCGCGTTGGTCGTCATGATGATAACCACATTGCGGAAATCGGCCTTGCGCCCGTTATTGTCGGTCAGCGTGCCGTGGTCCATCACTTGCAGCAGGATGTTGAAGATGTCCGGGTGAGCTTTTTCGATCTCGTCCAGCAGCAGCACGGCGTGAGGCTGCTTGCTGATCGCTTCGGTGAGCAAGCCGCCCTGATCGAAACCGACATAGCCCGGCGGGGCGCCGATCAGGCGTGACACGGCATGCCGCTCCATGTATTCGGACATGTCGAAGCGGTGCAGCGGCATGCCCATCGCGTAGGCGAGCTGGCGCGCCACTTCGGTCTTGCCTACGCCGGTGGGGCCGGAGAACAAAAAGCTGCCTATCGGTTTTTGGGGATTGCCCAAGCCGCTGCGCGACATCTTGAGGGCACGAGCCAGTATGTCGATCGCCTTGTCCTGGCCGAACACGGTGGCCTTGAGGTCGCGATCGAGATTCTTCAGTATGTTACGATCATCGTGAGATACGGTGCGTGCCGGGATGCGGGCGATCTTGGCGATGATTTCCTCGATCTCGTGCTTGCCGACCACCTTCTTCTGCCTGGATTTCGGCAGGATGCGTTGTGCCGCACCGGCTTCGTCGAGCACGTCGATGGCCTTGTCGGGCAGGTGGCGGTCGTTGATGAAGCGCGCAGACAGTTCCGCAGCGCTGTTGATCGCCGCGGCGCTGTATTTGATGCCGTGATGCTGTTCAAAGCGCGATTTCAAGCCGCGCAGGATCTCAATGGTCTGCTCCACGGATGGTTCAGTGACATCCACTTTCTGGAAGCGGCGCGACAGCGCGTGATCCTTTTCGAAGATACCGCGATATTCCTGATAGGTGGTCGCACCGATGCACTTCAACTGGCCACTCGACAAGGCTGGCTTGAGCAGGTTGGAGGCGTCCATCGTACCGCCGGAAGCCGCACCCGCACCTATCATGGTGTGAATTTCGTCGATAAACAGGATTGCGTTGGGCGCTTCGACCAGTTCTTTCAGCACGGCCTTCAGGCGCTGCTCGAAATCACCGCGATACTTTGTTCCTGCCAGCAATGCGCCCATATCGAGCGAATACACGTGGGCGTTCATGAGGATTTCCGGCACGTCGCCTTCCGTGATGCGGCGCGCCAGGCCTTCGGCAATGGCGGTCTTTCCGACGCCCGCTTCGCCTACCAGCAACGGGTTGTTCTTGCGGCGGCGGCAAAGCGTCTGTATGACACGCTCCAGTTCGATCTCGCGCCCTATCAGCGGGTCGATCTTGCCGGCCAGCGCTTGTGTGTTCAGATCCAGGGTGTAACTCTTCAACGCGCTACCGGGACTCTGCTCCTGGTCCGATTCCGTGTCGCTCTGGGGTTTGGTTGGAGTGCCCGGCTGGGTCTTATCGATGCCGTGGGCGATATAGTTAACCACGTCCAGGCGATTGATGTTGCGCTGGGTCAGGAAATACACGGCATGCGAGTCTTTTTCACCGAACAGCGCGACCAGAATGTTGGCGCCGGTCACTTCCTTCTTGTTGGTGGATTGCACATGCAGGATGGCGCGTTGTATGACGCGCTGAAATCCGACCGTGGGCTGGGTGTCGACTTCTTCGGTGCCAGGCGTGATGGGGGTATGGGTTGTGATGAAGTCGGTCAAGGTCTTGCGCAGTTCATCGATGTCCGCGCCACAGGCACGCAGCACCTGCGCGGCGGAAGCATTGTCCAGCATCGTGAGCAGCAGATGTTCGACGGTGATGAACTCGTGCCGCTTCTGGCGAGCTTCGACGAACGCCAAATGCAAACTGACTTCCAATTCCTGTGCAATCATTTCAATTTTCCTCCATACCGCATCGTAGCGGATGCCCATGCTGCTTTGCAAGTTCTGTTACCTGTACCACCTTGCTTTCGGCGACATCATGAGAATAGACACCGCATATTGCCGATCCATTGTTATGTACTTCGAGCATGATTTGCATCGCACGTTCACGATTCATCGCGAAACAACGCTGCAACACCTCAATCACGAATTCCATCGTGGTGTAATCGTCATTGTACAAAATCACTTTGTACAAGCGGGGCGGCTTTGTTTTTGCCCGTTCCGGCGCAAGCACCGAACTACTGTGTTGTCTGGTTGCCATGGCTTTGTGCGGTGAATTTTGATGCTTATCTGTTGCATATACTTGATGATTAACGGCGCTTTTTCAACCCCAATTGCAAAATAATTAATAAACCACTTGACGATGTCAGTTAAACTGGAGTAAAAAGCGCGCTGGTGTTTGATTCAAAGTATCTGCAGTACTGGTTTTGCCGTGTGCGGTCTTGGATTCAAACAGTTTCGCGGGGGATTTCCCCGTTTTTTAGTAAGGAAGTAATCACATGGCAACTGGTACCGTTAAATGGTTCAACGATGCAAAGGGATTTGGTTTCATCACTCCCGATGATGGTAGCGAAGATCTGTTTGCGCACTTTTCCGCAATCAACATGAGTGGCTTCAAGTCCCTCAAAGAGGGCCAAAAGGTCACCTTTGAAGTGGTACAAGGCCCAAAAGGCAAGCAAGCTTCCAACATCCAGGCTCCTTAATCGGACTTGAGTTGGTAAAAAAGCCCGGCACACAAGCGCTGGGCTTTTTTTGTTTGACCGTCGGCGGGAAGTGCCGTCCGGGTTTGCTAACCCAGATTGATAGGCACAAACATTTGCTGTTCGCCTCGCTTGATCAGCAGTGCTTTACGTTTGCCGCTTTTGTCGAGCAGTGAGCGCAGTTCCTCGATGCTGTCCGCTTTTTCCCCATTTACCGCCAAGATCACGTCGCCTGTCTTAATGCCGGCGCGCGCAGCAGGGCCGTTACTTACGTCCTCCACCACTAATCCACCCTGAATCCCGGCCTGTTTGCGCTCTTCAGGCGTCACTGGGCGAAGCGAAAGTCCCAGCTCAGCATCGTTTTCCTCGCTTGTCTTGTCCGTTGCGCTGCTGGCGACCTTCATCTCGCCTACGTTCATGGTAATCGTCTTGCTCTTGCCTTTGCGCCAAAGCTCGATGGTTGCCGCCGTTCCCGGTGACAATTCGCTCACCAATGGCGGGAGTTCTGCGGAACGGCTGATTTCTTTGCCGTTAAATTTAAGGATCACATCGCCGGGCACTATCCCCGCTTTTTCTGCCGGGCTGTTTTTTTCTACCGAACTGACCAGCGCTCCGACCGGTTTTTCTAACCCGAAAGTATCGGCCAGTTGCTGATCAACCTGCTGGATCATGACACCGAGGCGGCCCCGGTACACCTTGCCGTGGTCGAGCAGTTGCCGTTCCACACTCATCGCGACATTGATAGGAATTGCAAATGACAATCCCTGATAACCGCCACTGCGGCTGTAAATTTGGGAGTTTATGCCGATCACTTCGCCGCTCATATTGAACAGCGGACCTCCCGAATTACCCGGGTTTACTGCGACGTCTGTCTGCAGGAAAGGGACATATCCTTCGTCAGGCAGTGAACGGGATTTTGCAGAGATAATCCCGGCCGTTACGGTATTCTCGAAACCGAATGGCGAGCCTATGGCAATTACCCACTCTCCCACCCTGACGCGCTGGGGGTCGCCGATTTTTACGGTCGGCAAACCCTTGGCTTCGATTCTGAGCACAGCGACATCGGAAGGCTTGTCTATGCCGATTACCTTCGCCTTGAACTCGCGTTTGTCGGTGAGCTTGACTATGACTTCATCGGCATCCGATACCACATGTGCGTTGGTCAGGATGATCCCGTCTGCGTCGACGATGAAACCGGAACCCAGGCCATGGGTGGGAACGCTGTTTTGTGGAGCGGGGGGCTGAAACCGGCGGAAAAACTCATAGAAGGGGTCGTTGGGATCCATTTGGGGTAAACCTGGAAACCCGGAAAATCCGGTTTTGGCCGAACCGGACACGCTGATGTTGACCACAGCAGGACCTTGCAGTCTGGCGATCTCGGCAAAGTCAGGCAGTGTGACGGTGGCGTTATTGCGGGGCTCCTGGCTAAGTATGGGCGTACTGGTAGTGGCTCCTGCTTCACCGACGGTGGGGAAACTCCGGTAGATGTAACCGCTTGCTGCGGATCCTGCGATAATCAATGCAAGGACAACATATTTGAAAGGCTCGGGAAAATTTAGCGGCGCCATTTTTCATGTCCCTTTAAGTTAAAAACAAATACGTCCGCCGCCCATATTGTGGATGTGGGACGCGTCCGTTGCTTTTGTATTTCAAGTGGGGAGAAAAGTTCCTCGATCTTGTTCAGTTCAGAAGCCGTCCCATTTCAATCCGGCAGATCCCCGGTATGGCCGGGGATCAAAAACTCGATCAATCGGTGATTGCCTGATATCAGGCTTGAATCGACTCTATTGAATAGCGATGGATCTGGCCTTGGAGCCGCTTCTTTTTGGCAGGCGCAACTCCAGCACGCCATCGGTATATTTCGCTTGCGCCGCTTCTTCATCCACGTCCTGGTCGAGAACAAAAGTCCGGGAAACCTTGCCGAAATAGCGTTCGCTGCGCAACAGTTTTTCGCCGTCCTTTACTTCCTTCTCGTTTTTCACTTCCGCGCTGATAGCAACCTGACTGCCGTCAATATTGACATGGATATCTTCCTTCTTTACACCGGGAATCTCGGCATGAACCGAATAAGCCTTGTCGTCTTCACTTATATCCAGCCGGATCTGGATATCCTGTTGCCCTTCGAATCGCACCGGACGCATGAAAAATCCACGAAACAAATCGTCAAATGCATTATCAGCCGGGTTGTAACGCAATATGTTAGCCACTTCACCCTCCTGTTGGAATCCGGGACATCCCCGTGTGGTCGATATGAGGAATCAGCGCCGGGATTTCAAGGGCCTTCCTGCAGAAGTTCTGTGTTCGTGTTTCCCGGGCTGGGTCGAGCACACTTCTCTTTAAGGAACCTCTGATTAAGTCCCACATGGCCGCGAATTCGGCTTTGCGGGATGGGATGCAAGAAAGGCGACAACGCGAATGGTTATTCCCTTCGCTAGGAGCCTGACGTAGCAGACCGCCCGCAAAGCCAATTCCCTTGCGGGTTGCAACAAAAACGGGCGCTCGCGGTGTTGCGCTCCTTGGCATCGTAGAATAACTACGACTGGCGTCGCGCGCCTTGCGTTCATCCCGTTTTTGTCAGCAACGCGGCTCAAGGCGGATTTAATCAGAGGTTCCTTAAGTAATAGATTCCAGTGCAGTATTGAATGTTGCGCTTGGTCGCATGGCCTTCGATGTCTTGTCGAAGTCAGGATGATAATAACCGCCCATATCCACCGGTTTTCCCTGGGTTGCAATCAATTCGGCATTGATCTTTGCCTCGTTGTCCGCAAGCGACTTTGCCAGAGTCGTGAAACGCAACTGAATATCCTTATCCCTGGACTGTGCGGCCAATGCCTGCGCCCAATATAGGGCGAGGTAGTAATGGCTGCCCCGGTTATCGATCTCGCCCACCTTGCGGGCGGGCGACTTGTTGTTTTCCAGGATACGGGCATTGGCCTGATCCAGCGTCTCGGCCAGCACCTGAGCCTTGGTATTGTTGAATTTCTGGCCAAGATGTTCCAGTGATGCCCCCAGAGCGAGAAACTCACCGAGTGAATCCCAGCGCAAATATCCTTCCTGCCGGAACTGCTGGACATGTTTTGGAGCCGAGCCGCCCGCACCGGTTTCGAACAGACCTCCGCCACTCATCAGCGGTACGATGGACAGCATTTTTGCACTGGTGCCCAGTTCGAGGATCGGGAACAGGTCGGTGAGATAGTCGCGCAGGACGTTGCCGGTGACGGAGATGGTGTCTTTGCCTTGGCGGATGCGTGCCAGTGAGGCGCGGCAGGCGTCGGACGGTTCCATGATCTTGATGTCCAGCCCCGTGGTATCGTGATCCTTGAGGTGCTTCTCGACCTTGGCGATGATCTGCGCATCATGCGCACGATTCCTGTCCAGCCAGAAAATGGCTGGGGTGTTGGACAAGCGCGCGCGTGTGACTGCAAGCTTCACCCAGTCCTGGATCGGCGCATCCTTGGTCTGACAGGCGCGGAAGATGTCGCCTTGCTCGACGGGTTGCTCCAGCAACACTTTGCCCGCCGCATCGACGATGCGCACCACGCCGTCGCCGGCGATTTCGAAGGTTTTGTCGTGCGAGCCGTATTCCTCGGCCTGTTGCGCCATCAGGCCGACGTTGGGCACGCTGCCCATGGTGGCTGGATCGAGCGCGCCGTTCTTTTTGCAATCCTCGACCGCCGCGACATACACGCCCGCGTAGCAGCGGTCGGGGATCATCGCCAGCGTGTCGTAGGGCTTGCCGTCGGCGCCCCACATCTTGCCGCCATCGCGGATCATCGGCGGCATGGAAGCATCGATGATCACGTCGGAGGGCACGTGCAGGTTGGTGATGCCCTTGTCGGAATTCACCATCGCCAGCGGCGGCTGGTTCCTGAAGCAGTCTGCGATGTCGGCCACGATGGCGGCGCGCCTGTTCTCCGGCAACGCAAAAACCTTGGCCTCCATGTCGCCAAAGCCGTTGTTGGCGTTGACCTTCAATTCCTTGAGCAGCGCGCCGTGCTTGTCGAACACGTTCTTGAAGAACACGGAAACGGCATGGCCGAACATGATGGGGTCGGAGATCTTCATCATGGTGGCCTTGAGGTGCAGCGACAGCAGCACGTCTTCCTTGTTTGCCGCCGCAATCTGCTCGGCGTAGAACTGGCGCAGCGCGCGGCGGCTCATCACGGCGGCGTCGATGATCTCGCCAGCCTTGAGCGCAAGCTTGTCTTTGAGCGCGGTGACCTTGCCGTCCTTGGCCATGAATTCGATGCGGGTGGTGACTGCTTCCGGCACGGTCACGGATTTTTCGCTGCCGTAGAAATCGCCGCCGCTCATGTGCGCCACGCGGGTTTTTGAAGAGGCAGCCCACGCGCCCATCCTGTGCGGGTGCTTGCGTGCGTATTGTTTGACCGAGGCGGCCGCACGGCGATCGGAGTTGCCCTCGCGCAGCACCGGGTTCACAGCGCTGCCGAGAACCTTGCTGTAACGTGCCTTGATTTCCTTTTCGGCATCTGTTTTCGGGTCTTCAGGATAATCTGGAACTTTGTATCCCTGCGATTGCAATTCCTTGATCGCAGCCTTCAACTGCGGGAGCGATGCGCTGACATTGGGCAGCTTGATGATGTTGGCTTCCGGTTTCAGTGTCAGCTCACCCAGTTCGGTCAATTCGTCCGCGATTTTCTGGGCAGCAGTCAGATTTTCAGGAAAATTTGCGAGAATACGTCCTGCAAGGGAAATATCCCGTGTTTCAACGGTAACGCCGGCAGCCTTGGTGAAGGTTTGTACGATGGGAAGCAAGGAATAAGTGGCCAGCGCCGGTGCTTCATCGGTCAAGGTGTAAATAATTTTTTGGGTTGTCATGCTGGTTCTCGGAAATTGAAAACTTTGTCAGTGAAAGAATTAAGGTGAGTCGCATCCTGTTGTTCAACAAGCCCTATGGCGTGATCTGCCAATTCAGTCGCGATGGCATGCACCCGACGCTGGCGGATTATATCGCGCTTCCTGATGTATATCCTGCCGGAAGGCTGGACAACGACAGCGAAGGTCTGTTGTTGTTGACCGACGATGGAAAATTGCAGCATCGCATCACCGATCCCAGACACAAACAGCCCAAGACCTATTGGGTGCAAATCGAGGGTGCTCCAGACGAGGCGGCGCTGCAACTGTTGCGGTTGGGTGTGAATCTTAAGGACGGGCTGACTTTGCCAGCCGAAGTAAAGTTGATAACTGAACCTGAGAACTTGTGGCCGCGCAACCCGCCGATCCGCCAGCGCAAACATATTCCCACCAGTTGGCTGGAGTTGACCATCCATGAAGGCAGGAACCGCCAGGTGCGGCGTATGACTGCTGCGGTGGGATTACCCACGCTGCGCTTGATCCGCTACCGTATCGGCGAGTGGGCACTGGAGGGGTTGGAACCGGGAAAGTCTCGACTGATTTCGTTGTAAACCAGGCGTTGACAAACCATGCCGGGGCTTTTACCGTGTTTGCGAATATCACTCAGGAGATGGACATGACTTTTTCACGCTGGCTGATGCTGTTTGCGATGCTTTTGTCCTTGGGTTGGTCGGCAACCGGCCATTCAGCGGCAGGGAAGCCTTCCAAATCAATTGCCGGCACTTGGTATGACTCGAAAGGAAATACCCTCACTTTCAGGGCAAATGGCACGATTAATTACCAGGGAAAAAGATACTACTATGCGGTTTCCAACGGAGGCATCATACAGCTCAAAGGTAGGCACGGGGAGAAGACGATTCCCTATCAGCTTTATAGCGGCAAACTTACCCTGACGGAAGGAGGGCAAGCGACAATATATAGACGCAAACGGTAAACCGGAGATTTTCGCCGGGTATGTTCCTTTGCAGTTGTGCTTTCCTGTGTCCCGGCTGATTCGGATTTAACGTCCCCGCCGGACTGATTTCGGAGAAAACAAGGCAGGTTGCGGCATGGACTGATGACGCGCCGCTTCCGACATATGTTGCTGATCGGGATTTTTTTGCGGTTGGCGCTGTTTGCCCGGTTGATTCACATTATGAATATTCTGACCATGACGTGGTTGCTGCTCGCGTTGTTGCGGATTGCGCTGCCTCTGGCCTTGGCCGCCGCGCGGCTGGTTTCGATCACCTCTTGCTGAAGTATTGCCTGTCCTGGGCCCAGTCGAAGAGACAGCACGCCGTTGACCGTGCGGCTGGCGCGGCGGGCGCGGAGCTTCGGCGGGAAGATGGTCAGGCGGCATGAAGCTTTCCGCAGCCACTTTCGGTATCTCGCGTTTGATCAATCGCTCGATATCTCTGAGATATTGGAGTTCTTCCTTGTCCACCAGCGAGATCGCCGCGCCCATGCTGCCCGCGCGACCGGTGCGCCCGATGCGGTGCACGTAATCTTCAGGCACGTTCGGCAATTCAAAATTCACCACATGCGGCAGTTGATCGATGTCCAGCCCGCGCGCGGCGATGTCGGTAGCCACCAGCACCGGCAATGAGCCGTCCTTGAACTGCGCCAGGGCCTTGGTGCGTGCCGGCTGGCTCTTGTTGCCGTGTATTGCGGCGGCGGGAATACCGTCTGCGATCAGCTTTTCGGTCAGCCGGTTCGCGCCGTGTTTGGTGCGGGTAAAGACCAGCACCTGTTTCCAGTCGTTATGCTTGATCAGGTGAGAGAGCAAATGGCTTTTCAGCTTTTGCGGTACCAGGTGGACGCTTTGCGAGATCAGTTCCACCGTGGAGTTGCGCCGCGCCACTTCAACATAGCCGGGGTTGTGCAGCAGGCCATCGGCGAGGGCTTTGATCTCATCGGAAAAGGTTGCGGAGAACAGCAGGTTCTGGCGCTGCTTGGGCAACAGTGCGAGGATCTTTTTGATGTCGCGGATGAAGCCCATGTCCAGCATGCGGTCGGCTTCATCCAGCACCAGGATATCGACACCGGAAAGATCCAGCGTTTTTTGTCCGACATGATCGAGCAGCCGCCCCGGCGTGGCTACCAGGATATCCACTTGCCCGCGCAATGCCTTCATCTGCGGATTGATGTTCACGCCGCCAAACATCACCATCGACTTCAGCGGCAGATATTTGCCATAGGTCTGCACCGATTCCTCCACCTGCGCGGCAAGCTCGCGCGTCGGGACCAGGATCAGACAGCGCGGCCGGCCGGGGCGGGGGTTCGCGGCGGGTTTTGCGGAAAGCAGGTGCAGAATCGGCAGCGTGAAGCCTGCAGTCTTGCCGGTGCCGGTCTGCGCGCCGGCCAGCAGATCGCCGCCGTCCAATACCAGCGGGATCGCCTGAGCCTGCACTGGCGTGGGCTTGGTATAGCCTGCATCGGCAATCGCGCGCATCAGGGGTTGTGCCAGATTCAGACTGGCGAAAGTGATTTCATTATTTGACAAGGCAAGGCTCCTGCGACGGCCCACTGCTCGCAAGAGCCGCACCAATCGAGGCAGACGAAAAAGTGATCAGAAGATCAGGGTGGATTATGTAGACCGCTGCGCTGATTGGTTTGGCGCAGGGCGGCAGGCATTATACCCGCATGGGCAGGAGTGACATAATGATAATGTTATCAGCATTCATTGCTGAAACGGCTGATGAAACAAACTCGCCATCTGACCGGGATGTCAAAAAGCGATTGCCAAGTCTTTGATGAATGCCATTCCAACAGGCTTCCAAAATTCGGTAGCCAAACGGCAGGTAATAACCTTTGCTACACTGCATCCGCTGGTGCCTTCGGTGATGGACTATTTGACATCCTTGGCGCATCTGAACCCAAGGTCTATCAAAGCGGTGTTTGGCAACAAATGGGTGCGTTTGGCAGCACGGAAAACCACGCTGAGCGAATCATAATGACCTGAACTTGCCATCCCACCGCGCACCACCCGCTGGGTTTTGCCAAAGAACTTGATATCGGATGGCTCTGCACCGGGATAGGCGTCATACCAGTCTTCTACCCATTCCGCGACGTTGGCCGCCATATCGAACACGCCATAAGCCGATTGATCGCCGGGAAAGGATCCCACCGGTGAATAAGGGGCTTCGTCATCCTCTGACATGCTGTTTATTTTTTTTGCATCCCAGGTATTCCCCCATGGATATTCGAAACTTTGCGGACCGCGCGCGGCTTTTTCCCATTCCGCTTCGGTAGGCAGGCGTTTCCCGGACCATTTACAATAATTGCCGGCATCGAACCAGGTTACCGCCGCTACCGGCATTGCGTCGCGTGCAGCCTGGATTTTTTGCAGTTCGGCAAGCAGCGCCTTCTGGGTCATCGTGGTGACATCCATGTCCAGCCTGAATTTGTCGGTTGCGATCTGGCGCAATTCCTTCAACGGCAAATAGCTCAGATAATCAATGCTGTAGTTGTAACCATTCCTTGCCCACATGAACGGCACGCGATGCCGGGTAGAAATCACGAACTCGCGGTATTGGGCATTGGTGACTTCATACCTGTCGATCAGAAAAGCCGGCAGCGTGACTTTGTGCAGCGGCCGCTCGTCGACATACAGGCGGTCATTGAATCCGTAGGGATTAAGCGCATTGGCATCGCGAAACATGGCGACGTTTTCCTCCCTGTTGCTGCCCATCTTGAATTCGCCCGCAGGGATCAATACCATGCCTTCATCAACGGGCGGATCAGCAGCCAGGACTTGTGCGGAAAGTGCCATGCCGCTCGCCAGCACCATGCAAACAATACCGCCAAACATATGTTTATTTATCATCTTTAGCGCACCGGAAACCGAAACTGGAGTTTTTTATGTTCTGTTTGAAATAGCTGCGGTTGAAGGATGGCGCAGAAACGCCGCACTGGTAAAACGAACAGTCCCACCATGATCCTCCCTTCAACACTTTGTACAGTTCGCCATAATTCTCGCTCGGCCACTGATTGCCGGGGTATTGCGTGTACCACGAGTCGGTCCATTCCCACACGTTTCCGGACATGTCATACAAACCATAAGGGCTCTTGCCGGCTTCAAGAGAGCCCACCGGCATGGTGTCTCCCTTCATGTTGAGGGATTTCCAGCGCACCGGAGAATTGACCTTGTTCACGTCAAACTCGTCTCCCCAGGGATAATCCCTGCCGTCGGTGCCGCGCGCCGCTTTTTCCCACTCGATGTCGGTCGGCAAGCGCTTGCCTGCCCACTTGCAGTAGTCGTAGGCATCGTACCAGGAGACGAAGACCACCGGGTGGTCGACCTTGCCTTCAGGATAAGTGCGGTTGCGAAAATGAGATGGCGACTTCCGGTTGGTCGCGTACATGAATTGCTTGTATTGCAGGTTGGTGACTTCGTATTTGTCTATCAGGAACGCCTTTGTTTCGGCTTCGTACTCCGGACCCTCATCGGGCAAACGGTGATCGGAGCCGCGAATGAATTTCCCTGCAGGGATAAGTATCATCTCATTGGGTTCTTTGCCGATGCGGGTTTCGTCATAGAACATCGGCACACTCATGCCTGCCGTTGCTTCGGGTGGGGGTGCGACTTTGAGCTTGTCGGCATACACATCGGAAAATTTCTTGCCTTCCTTAGGGTGTCCGTCCAAAAGCTCTTTGGATTCCGAAACGGTCGATATCGCATTATTTTCGCCGGCAGAGTGACATTCCAGGCAATCGTTGGCCATGCCTGACTTGAAAACATTCACCTGGTTCTTTTCGTGGCACGCGTCGCAGGATTCTGACGCCTGGATGGAGTGCTGGTACTTGGCCAAGGGTGTCTCTTCGACTGCCGAAGCTGCATAGCTGAAGCCTAATGCAGACAAAATCAAAATCAGATGGTTGATGTTAGTTGATGACATTTTGCTGTGACCACACATGGAAAATTCGGAAGTAGAGCATTTTCACACGATATGTCCTGTGATTCAAGCGTAGCATCCATCATTTGACGGGCAGGGTGCATGACCCGCGTTGCATGCACGACGGGCCTTGCATGATCGGTTGAGCAGTTCCCGCAGTTCGGTTATGGCATGACATCGTCCCGGTTTCAGCAAGATTAATCACACTGCAGGGATGGGTTGCCGAGTCCCTCTCGGGTATAATGCGCGCCTTTGAAATTTACTCTCAGGAGGAGGCTATGCCAATTTACGCTTATGCGTGCGCCAATTGCGGCCTGCAGCAGGATGTAATGCAGAAGATCAACGATGCGCCGCTCGTTACTTGCCCTGAATGCAGCAAAGAGACTTTTTCCAAACAGTTGACTGCCGCCGGCTTTCAGCTGAAAGGCAGCGGTTACTATGCAACCGACTTCAAGAACAGCGGTCAATCCAAGGCTGAACCGGTTTGCGCGCCTTGCGCCAGTAACGGCTCATGCCCGGTGGCGAGCTGATCCGGCAAACCCATGAAAAACACTTCAATGAAAAAATATTTCATCACCGGCCTGCTGGTCTGGGTTCCGCTTGGCATTACCCTGTGGGTGCTGGATCTGACCATAAGCACGATGGATCAGACCTTGCTGCTGCTGCCGGAAGCCTGGCATCCGGACAGGCTGCTGGGGGTCCATATTCCCGGGTGGGGCATCATCCTGACGCTGCTCATCGTCGGTATGACCGGCATGCTGGTGCGCAATGTGCTGGGGCAGCAGCTGTTGCGCTATTGGGAAAGCCTGCTGTTGCACATTCCCTTCGTGAACAGCATTTACAAGGGAGTGAAGCAGGTCAGCGATACCATACTTTCCGGTCAGGGGAATTCTTTCCGCAAGGTGCTGCTGGTTCGCTACCCGCATCCGCAAGCCTGGTCGCTGGCGTTTCAGACCAGCGTTCCCGGCGAGGTGAGTTATCGTTTCGACGAGGAATATGTTGCGGTGTTCATCCCCACCACGCCGAGTCCGGTGAACGGTTTTTATTTTTTCGTGCGCAAAGCCGACACCATCGAACTGGATATGACGGTGGATGTTGCTCTTAGGACCATCGTTTCCATGGGAGTGGTGGCGACGCCCGAAGCGCCGGCAGTGCCCATGTCCAATCAAAATTAGCTCCCGATCAAAACCAACCCTGGCCTTAATTCTAGAAACTGAATCATGCGAACTCATTACTGCGGACTTCTCAACATCGACCAACTCGACCAGACCGTCAGCCTGTGCGGCTGGGCGCATCGCCGCCGCGACCACGGCGGCGTGATCTTCATCGATCTGCGCGACCGTGAAGGCCTGGCCCAGATCGTTTGCGATCCGGACCGCCCGGAAATGTTCAGGATCGCCGAGTCGGTGCGCGGCGAGTTCGTGTTGCGTGTCACCGGCAAGGTGCGCCGCCGCCCGGCGGGCACCACCAACGCGAACATTACCAGCGGCGAGATCGAGATACTGTGCCACGAGATCGAGGTGCTGAATCCCGCGCTGACACCGCCGTTCCAACTGGACGACGAGAACCTGTCGGAGACAGTGCGCCTGACGCATCGCGTGATCGATCTGCGCCGGCCGCAGATGCAGAAGAACATGATGCTGCGCTACAAGGTGGCGATGGCATTCCGCCGCTTTCTGGACAGCCGCGGTTTCATCGACATCGAAACACCGATGCTGACCAAGTCCACGCCGGAAGGCGCGCGCGATTACCTGGTGCCGTCGCGCGTGCATCCGGGGGAGTTCTTTGCGCTCCCGCAATCGCCGCAGTTGTTCAAGCAGTTGCTGATGGTGGCGGGCTTCGACCGTTATTACCAGATCACCAAATGTTTCCGCGATGAAGATCTGCGCGCCGACCGCCAGCCGGAATTCACCCAGGTGGATATCGAGACCTCGTTCCTGAACGAAACACAGATCACCGCGCTGATGGAAGAGTTGATCCGCAGCGTATTCAAGGAAACGATGGGTGTCGACCTGCCCAATCCTTTCCCGCGTATGACGCATGCGGAGGCGATGGCACGCTATGGTTCGGACAAGCCCGACTTGCGCGTCACGCTGGAATTGACTGAAGTCACCGACGCGGTGAAGGATGTGGCATTCAAGGTATTCGCCGGCGTGGCGAATTCAGAAAATGGCCGCGTCGCGGCGTTGCGTGTGCCGGGTGGCAGTGCGTTCTCGCGCGGCGAGATCGACGAATACACCAAGTTCGTCGGCATCTACGGCGCGAAAGGTCTTGCCTACATCAAGGTCAACGATGTCACGCAGCCCAGCGAGACCGGTCTGCAATCGCCTATCGTGAAGAACCTTCATCAGAAAGCCCTGCAGACCATCATCGAACGCACCGGTGCGCAAAACGGCGACATCATCTTTTTCGGCGCGGACAAGGAAAAGATAGTCAACGATGCGCTTGGCGCGTTGCGCAGCAAGATCGGCCACGACAAAGGTTACACCAACGGCAAGGCATGGGAGCCTTTGTGGGTGGTGGACTTCCCGATGTTCGAATACGACGAGGAAAACCAGCGCTGGACTGCCTGTCATCATCCCTTCACCGCGCCGAAGGACGAACACCTGCCGCTGCTGGAAAGCGATCCGGGGGGTTGCCTGGCCAAGGCCTACGACCTGGTTTTGAACGGCTCGGAGATCGGCGGCGGCTCGGTGCGTATTCATCAGGAAAAGGCGCAATCGCAAGTGTTCCGCGCGCTCAACATCGGTGCGGAAGAAGCGCAACTCAAATTCGGCTTCCTGCTCGACGCGTTGCAATACGGTGCCCCGCCGCACGGCGGTCTGGCGTTCGGTCTGGACCGCATCGTCACGATGATGACCGGCGCCGAATCGATCCGCGACGTGATCGCCTTCCCCAAGACCCAGCGTGCGCAATGCCTGTTGACGCATGCTCCGAGCGCGGTCGATGAAAGACAGTTGCGCGATCTGCATATCCGTTTGCGTCAGCAAGCCCAGACTACTGCGGAAATATCCAAGGTCTGATCGATGTCGCGCCTGCGCCTCTGCCTGCTGGCGGCGTTGCTGTGGTTGCCACAGGTTCAGGCCGCCGACCGGACGGAACGGGCCGAAGCGGCCGGTCACAACGGTTTGCCGGTCATTGCTGTGGCCGAGCTGCCCGCCGAGGCACGCGACACGTTACGCGTTATCAAGCAGGGAGGGCCGTTCGCCTATGACCGCGACGGCATGGTGTTCAAGAATTATGAGCGCATTCTGCCGCAACAGCCGCGCAACTATTACCGCGAGTACACGGTGAAAACGCCGGGATCGCGCAACCGGGGGGCGCGGCGCATCGTATGTGGCCCGTTGCCCGAATGTTATTACAGCCCCGATCATTACCGGACTTTCAAGCGTATCAGGGAATAGCCATGAATTCGCTGACACAACAATTAAACGACACCGCTGCGTCAGGCAGTTATTCGCTGCAATGCAGTGTAGACGAGTTGCGTGTGGCGGCTGAGCAGGCCGGTTTCGCACTGTTCGATGCCGACCTGAAAGGCATCAAGGGCAAGCAGAATCTGCTCGGTGTCCTGGCGCAGGCAGCCAAATTTCCACCCGAGTTCGGCAGGAACTGGGATGCGCTCGCCGATGCGCTGTGCGACCTGTCGTGGCATCAGGCTAGCGGATATGTGCTGCTGCTGCGCAATGTCAGCGACACGCTCGGCCTGTCCGCCAACGACAGGGAAATCGCACAGGACATCTTTTCAGATACGGTGGTTTATTGGCGGCAACGCAACAAGTCGTTCTGGATATTCTTCACCTAGATGAAAAACTACAAGCAACCGGTGTCGGTGCTGGTGGTGATCTACACTGCCGGCCACAATCCGGTTGAGGAAGAGCAAGAACTTTTGGACAAACCTGCCTTGAAAGTGCTGTTGCTGGAGCGGGCAGATCACCCCGGCTATTGGCAGTCCGTGACGGGCAGCTGCGAGCAGGGAGAAACGCTTGTCGAGACTGCGATACGCGAGGTTCGGGAAGAGACCGGGCTTGATGCAACACATTACCGGTTGACCGACTGGCAGGCGCAAAATGTCTATGAGATTTATCCACACTGGCGATACCGCTATCCGCCTGATATTACCCATAACACCGAGCACGTGTTCGGCCTGGAACTCCCCCGGGTTGTCCCCATCCAACTTGCGGCGCGTGAGCACTTGAATTATCAGTGGCTGGCATGGCAGGATGCTGCCGAGACAGTCTTTTCTTCCAGCAATCGGGCGGCAATTCTGCAGTTGCCGGAACATTTTTGTTTCAGCGCGGAAAAAGATAAATGATCAAATCAAAAATCTATATCAGGACCGACCAGGGCAACGCACTGCTCAATGTTCCGTACGGGAACATCAGCGGTGATGCAAGGCGCTTATTGGCGTTGATTGACGGTGGCACGAGTGTCGAAGCAATAAGCAACAAAGTCCCGTTCAGTGTGCAGGTCAAGCTGGACGAAATTTTCGCACAGCTTTTATCCGGGCATCTGATCGCAGAAAAAGCCGCAACCGATAGCGCCGCCACACCGGAAGGTTCCGGGCATGCCAGCCAGGAGCAGTACCAGCAAACCTTGCAGATCAACCCGCGGCCTGGGGAAGCGGTGCCGCTGCCGAATAATGCGGAGACAGAGAGCGGGCGGCGTATCGAACTTGAACGGGAGCTGGCGGAGGTTAGATCACAACTGGAGGCGACCAGGGCGCGACAAAAAGAGGTCGAGGCGGTTTGCCGCAGGCTGGAACAGCAAGTTGCCGCATTTGAGCAGGGCAAGCTTCGGGAATTGGCTGAAAATATGCAACAACCACCCGACAAAGCTGAACCCGGAATCGAATTGCACGATTCTCTCGACAATCTCAACCAATTGAACCAGGCGCTGCTTGACCGGCAATTGATCCTTGATAACACTCTCAAGTTGCGCAGCTTCCAGATGCAATTGACCGGCGAGCATCATCAAGCGGCATATGATGTCAAGGAAGAAAAAGGAGCGAACTCGCATCCGCATTACAAAAAACTGCGGGGACTGGAGTTCTTCAAAGGTTTCGCCAATACCGAACTGCTTCACTTTCTGAACATTGCGAAATGGCGGAGAGTGCGGGCAGGAGACACGATATTGAATGAAGGCGAAGTGGGTATGCCGTTCTTCATAATTGTGACTGGCTCGGTAAATGTCATCAGAAAATCCCAGCTGCTGGCCTCGCTGGGCTGGGGGGAATTTTTTGGCGAGTTCGCGTACCTGTCGGAGCACGAGCCGCTGCGTTCCGCACAGGTGGTGGCTGCAACCGACTGTGAATTGCTGGTGGTTGAACCCATGGATGTCGAGTTTTCCTCCGTGCAAATGCGGCTGCATGTAGTCGAGGCATTATTGCGCGGGCAGGTCAAAAGAGCGTTGTTGTCCACCCAGCGTATCGACAACTTGCTGAATCATCTGGATATTCTCTCCGGCCATGAGCCGCTCTAGCGTCATCGAGGTCGCTTATGATCACCCGGGCTGCCCGACACAGGTAGCGTGGGCAAAAGTTCCGCGCGAGCCGGATGTGCCGGAAAAAGCCGATCTTATCGCGCGCATCAAGCGCATGCTGCTCGAACAGAATGCGGTGCTGGCGGCGCATTATTATGTGCATCCGGATTTGCAGGATCTGGCTGAAGCTACCGGCGGTATCGTTTCGGATTCGCTGGACATGGCGAACTTTGGCCACCAGCATCCGGCAAAGACCATCATCGTGGCAGGCGTGCGTTTCATGGGCGAGACCGCGAAGATACTCAATCCGGAAAAACGCGTGCTGATGCCGGACCTGGACGCGAACTGTTCGCTGGATCTGGGCTGTCCTGCCGGCGAGTTCGCCGCGTTATGCGATGCACATCCAGATCACATCGTGGTGGTGTACGCCAATACCAGCGCTGCGGTCAAGGCGCGTGCCGACTGGATGGTGACCAGTTCGATCGCGCTGCCCGTAGTCAGGCATCTCAAGGAGCAGGGCAAGAAAATATTATGGGCTCCGGATCGCCATCTTGGAAATTACGTCAAGCAGCAAACCGGCGCTGAGATGCTGATGTGGCAAGGCTCCTGCATGGTGCATGACGAATTCAAGACAAAGGAGTTGCAAGCACTGATGGCGCAGCAGCCCAAGGCCAAAGTGCTGGTGCATCCCGAGTCTCCGGCCGCAGTGATCGCACTGGCCGACGTGGTGGGTTCCACCACGCAGCTCATCAAGGCTTCGCAGCAGCTGCCGGCGGACGAATTCATCGTCGCCACCGACAGTGGCATTTTGCACAAGATGCGCACCCTGTCGCCGCACAAGATATTTATAGAAGCACCGACGGCTGGCAGCGGCGCGAACTGCAAGAGTTGTGCGCATTGCCCGTGGATGGCGATGAACGGATTGTTCAATCTGGCAGAGGTGCTCGAGACCGGAAATAACGAGATACATGTTGACCCTGCCATAGCAAAGCGTGCCGTGCTGCCGATACGGCGCATGCTGGATTTCGCCAGACAGATCAATCTGCCGACACGGGGCATCGGCAATGCGTGATCAGGTTTGCCGATGAATACTCTGACCATTGCAACATACAACATCCACAAAGGGTTCTCCCATTTCAACCGGCGTGTGGTGTTGCACGAGTTGCGCGACCGTTTGCGCAAGCTGGATGCCGACATCGTGTTCCTGCAGGAAGCGCAGGGCGAGCATACGCTTCATGCACAGCGTTTTCACAACTATCCGGGCGGTGCACAGCACGAATTCATCGCGGAGGAAGTCTGGCCGCATTGCGCCTACGGCAAGAACTCGGTGTATGAAGCAGGACATCACGGCAATGCGATACTGAGCCGCTTCCCGATTCTGCAATCCGTCAACATCGATGTTTCGACGCATCGCTTTGAAAGTCGCGGACTGCTGCATTGCGAGATCGAACTGGCAGATAAGCAGCACGTGCATTGTTTGTGTGTTCACTTTGGCCTGTTCGCCAAAGGCAGGCGCGCACAAAAACGCATGCTGATAGAGTATGTCAAGAGCAGAATCCCAGCAGATATGCCGCTCATCATTGCAGGCGACTTCAATGATTGGCGCAATCAGTTGAGCCGTGTTCTGGAAAGCGAGCTGGATGTGCATGATGTGTTCCATCTTCATAACGGCGGTCCTGCGCGCAGTTTCCCGGCCGGCTTGCCGATGTTGCGTCTGGATCGTATTTATGTGCGCGGCTTCAGCGTCCTTCATAGCGATGTGCATGTCGGTGGGGAATGGCAGCGCCTGTCGGATCATGCCGCTCTTTCGACCAGGTTGAGGCGGCATGACTTGGTTGAAACAGCATGAACGCCGTCCATCAGATTTCCGGAAATGAACTTACTTTGCTGCAAAGCGGAACGGAGTTTTTTCCCCGGCTATGTGCAGACATCGATGCGGCACGCCATTCGATTTACCTGGAAACCTACATATTTGCAGCCGACCAAACCGGACGAATGGTTGCAGATGCATTGCAGCGCGCTGCCGCGCGCGGTGTATCGGTGCGTCTGTTGCTGGATGGTTACGGCTCGGCAGAACTTCCTCAGCAATGGGTGGATGATTTAAGCACGGCGAAAGTTCAGGTGCGTTGGTTCCGGCGCGAGATATCCCCTTTCACGTTACGCCGCAATCGGCATCGCAGGCTGCGTCGTATGCATCGCAAGATGGCGGTGATGGATGGCGAAGTGGCTTTTGTCGGAGGCATCAACATCATTAACGATATTCCTGCGCATTCCAATCTGTCCGCGCCTCAGATGGATTACGCGGTGCGCGTAACAGGTCCGGTCGCCGGCGAGATACGTGCGGCGATGCGCCATTTGTGGAGCGTAGTGTCCTGGGCAAACCTGCGCCGGCGCGGGAGAAAAATCAAGTTGCTGGTCACCGGTGCCAAAAGGCCATCAACTTCTCATGACATCGATTTTATTCTGCGCGACAACGTGCGCCATCGTCGCGATATTGAACGGGAATACCTGAATGCCATAGCAGGAGCGCAGGGGGAGATCATCATCGCAAACGCTTATTTTCTTCCCGGAAGGAGTTTTCGCCAGTCCTTGATTCTTGCAGCGCGGAGAGGGGTTCGTGTGATGCTGCTGTTGCAGGGCCGGGTGGAATACTGGATTCAGCATTATGCGACGCACGCACTTTATGACGAATTGCTGGGAGCCGGTGTGGAGATATACGAGTATCAGGCCAGCTATTTGCATGCCAAAGTGGCAGTGGTCGACGGAATATGGGCAACCGTGGGCTCTTCCAATATCGATCCATTCAGTTTGCTGCTGGCGCGCGAAGCAAATCTCGCGGTGCAACACGCAGGATTTGCCGGGGATCTGCGCATGAGTTTGCTTGCGGCAATCGCCCGGGATGCGGTTCGTGTAGGGGATGAGTATGGCCTGGCGCGCAACTGGCTGGATCGGCTGGTTGCGCGATTCAGTTATGTGATGGTGCGCCTGTTGATCGGATTGCTGGGTTTTGGCAAGTCAATCTGATTTTCAGCTTTAGCCGCATTCCGCGCATCAATGTCACCGGGCGGAATTCCGGCAGAGCCGGCGTGCTTGTTCGCTTCGCTCACGGCAGGAACTCCGGACAACTACCGGTAAAGCGACGATCATAATGGATAACGCACGATGAAGAAATTGATGGATTATGCAGCACGGATTACCCTGGGCAGACTTTTGATATCACTGGCTGCTTTATCGCTGACGGCCGCGTTCATTATCGTATTGCTGATGTCCTCGCTAGTGCGCGACAGCGCTGTTCTTGAGCTTTCGCACAAGGATGCGCAACAGACTTCCAGGCTGATATTCCAGACCCTGTATTCGGGGATGCGCAAGGGCCTGACCAAACGGGAGATAGCCGAGACCATACATGACCTGAACAAAAGCTTCCCGGAACTGAAGATAAATGTCTATCGGGGAGAAATTGTAGCCCGCCAGTTCGGTGCCATGGCGGATGAACAAGCAGCGATAGAACAGGATCCCGCATTGCTCCATGCCATGACCAGCGGCCACGATACGCTGATCCTTCAGGAAAATGACACCAGCCGTTATCTGTATCCCGTGCTGGCCAAACAGGAATGCCTGGAATGCCACACTCGGTCGCATCTGGGTGCGGTGCACGGGGTGATCGAAATCAGCTATCCGGTCAAATACCTCAAGACGTCTTTCGGCACGGTAATCGATACCGTCGTTGCCTACACACTTGCCGCGATGGGCGCGGTTTTCATCATCCTTTATTTTTTAATGCGCCATTTGGTCGCTTTGCCCTTGTCCAATCTGGCCAATGTCATGCGCGATATGACCCGGGACATGAATTTCAGCCATCGGGTCAGCGGCTCGGCCTGGTATCTCGAACTAAAGCAGTTGACCGACTATTTCAACCATTTGCTGGCCACGATACGGGATTACAGCGCCAGGCTGGAAGAGTTGTCGATACGCGACCCGCTCACAGGTTTGTACAACCGCCGCAAGTTTCACGAATTCCTGCACAATGAAATCATCCGCGCGTCGCGTCATGAGCGGGGTTTTTCTGTGATCATGGTCGACTTGGATGACTTCAAGTATATCAACGACACATTTGGCCACCCGACCGGCGACATGGCGCTCAAGGAGATTGCAGTGATGTTGGCGGCCGAGTTGCGCAGTGTGGATGTGCTGGCGCGCTTGGGCGGCGACGAGTTTGCCGTCATTCTGCCTGAAACAGAGGTGGCCATGGGATTGCAGGTCGCCAACAAGCTGCATCAGGCGCTTGCCGGAAAGGAATTCCAATTGCCGGTCGGCAAGAAAAGAATCACTGCCAGTTTCAGCATGGTGAGCTTCCCGAAAGATGGCAGAAGCGAAGATCAAATCTATGCGGCGATGGATGCGGTGCTGTACAAGGCCAAGGCGCAGGGCAAGAACCAGGTGGTGACCTCCGAATCCGGCGGAGACCGCAGCATGATGATCATTTTCAAGCAGGGTGATTTCCTGCGCAATGCCTTGCGCGAACAGCGCATCGAGGCGTTCCTGCAACCGATTGCAAATGTGCGAACCGGTGAAGTCATGGCCTACGAGGTGCTGGGCCGTATCCGCGATGGCGAACTGGCGGTGCCGGCAATGGAGTTCGTCGAAGTTGCCGAAGAACTGGGCATGGCACATGAACTGGATCGCGAGGTTTTCCGCAAGGGGTTGGCGCATTACGCGGCGATAGCAAAAGTGCATCCTGGAGCTAAATTCTTCTTCAACCTGTTCCCGAGCAGTTTTATGGATATTGAGTGGGTAAGGGGAATCCCGGAATTGGTGAGGACTGTGGGCGTCCCGTGCGAAAGCATCGTGCTGGAGATCACCGAGCGCGAAGCCCTGCCCAAACTGTCGCAGGTAGCGACAGTCATCGAGGAGTTGCGCGCCGCCAGCATCTCCGTCGCACTGGACGATTTCGGCAGCGGTTTCTCATCATTCATGTACCTGAAGTACTTGGCTATAGACTACGTGAAAATCGAGGGCAGTTTCATACGTCAAATCGCCACCGACCCGCGCGATCGCATCATGGTCGAGCACATCAGCGATATGGCGCATCAGTTCGGTCTGCAAACAGTGGCCGAATTCGTCGAGGATGAGGCGACCGCGAAAATTCTTGCCGAGATCGGCGTGGACTATGCGCAGGGCCATTACTACGGTTTACCCGCGCTGCCGGAGTGAAGTACCAGAATCCACTGACGCCCCTAACCTGCACCCCTGCCTCCCGAATCCCGAATCCCGAATCCCGAATCCCGAATCCCGAATCCCGAATCCCGAATCCCGAATCCCGAATCCCGAATCCCGAATCCCGAATCCCGAATCCCGAATCCCGAATCCCGAATCCCGAATCCTGAATCCTGAATCCTGAATCCTGAATCCTGAATCCTGAATCCTGAATCCTGTCTTCGCGGCTATAATCGCGATCCGATATTTTCCTCCGCCGAATATGCGACCTTCTTCATCCCCTATTTCCTATAAAGCATCGCGCCGCGACTGGAAAACCATCCAGTCATTGGTGCCTTACCTGCTGGAATTCAAGGGGCGCGTGATTATTGCGATGAGTTTTCTGGTGCTGTCCAAGCTCGCCAACGTCGCGGTTCCGCTGGCATTGAAGCAGGTCATCGATGCTCTGGACAAGACCAATGCTGTGCTGGCGGTGCCGGCATTCATAATCATAGGATACGGCCTGCTGCGCTTGCTCAGCACGCTGTTCGGCGAATTGCGCGACGCAGTGTTCGCCAAGGTCACACAGCGCGCCATCCGGCGCGTGGCATTGAAGGTGTTCGAGCACCTGCACAGCCTGAGCTTGCGTTTTCACCTGGACAGACAGACCGGCGGCGTGTCGCGGGACATCGAGCGCGGTACGCGCGGGATCGGATTCCTGCTCAATTTCACGCTGTTCAACATTATGCCCACGCTGCTGGAAATCGGCCTGGTCGCGGCCATCCTGTTCAGCAAGTACAACGTGTGGTTCGCCATTATCACGTTTGTCACGCTGGTGATCTACATCGCCCTCACCCTCCTCATCACCGAGTGGCGCATGGTGGTGCGGCGCACCATGAACGATCTGGATTCCAAGGCCAATACGCGGGCCATAGACAGCTTGCTGAATTATGAAACGGTGAAGTATTTCGGCAACGAAAAATACGAGGCACAGCGCTACGATCACAACATGCTGCATTGGGAAACTGCCGCAGTGCGCAATCAGACTTCGCTGGCGCTGCTGAACTCCGTGCAAAGCATCACTGTTGCAATCGGCATCACCGTACTGATGTTGCTGGCCGCCAGCGAAGTGGTGCAGGGCAGGATGACGCTGGGCGACCTGGTGCTGGTCAATGTATTCATGATCCAGTTGTATATGCCGCTGCATTTTCTCGGATTCGTGTATCGGGAAATCCGCCACTCGCTGGCCGACATGGAGAAAATGTTCGGCCTGTTGAATGAGCATCGCGAGATTGCGGATTCCCCGGATGCGGCAACCTTGCAGGCGGGCAGCGCGGAAGTGCGATTCGACAATGTCGGTTTTTCCTATGCGCCTGAACGGCAGATCCTGTTCGATGTGAGCTTTACCATCCCGGCCGGACATACAGTGGCAGTGGTGGGGGAAAGCGGGGCGGGCAAGTCCACGCTTTCGCGCTTATTGTTCCGCTTCTACGATGTCCAGCGCGGCGGCATCTTCGTTAGTGGGCAGGATATACGCGGCGTGACGCAAAGCAGCCTGCGCGCAGCGATCGGCATCGTTCCGCAGGATACCGTGCTGTTCAACGACACGATCTATTACAATATCGCTTATGGCCGCCCGGATGCGACGCGGGAAGAAGTGATCGCCGCGGCCCAGTTGGCACATATCCATAGCTTTATCGACTCGTTGCCGCAGGGGTATGACAGCATGGTCGGGGAGCGCGGCTTGAAGCTGTCCGGCGGAGAGAAGCAGCGCGTGGCGATAGCCCGCGCGATCCTGAAAAATCCTGCGATCCTGATATTCGATGAGGCGACTTCCGCGCTCGATTCGAAATCGGAAAAGGCGATCCAGGCAGAGTTGCGTACAATCTCGCAAAACCGCACCACGCTGATTATCGCGCATCGCCTGTCCACCGTTGTGGAAGCCGACCAGATACTGGTCATGGACAAGGGGCGTATTGTCGAGCGAGGCTCGCATCGCGAACTGCTGGCCATGAACAGAATCTATGCGCAGATGTGGAACCTTCAGAAACAAGAAGAACAGGCGCGCCCTGTCGATTGATTTATATTGGATTTAGGGTATGCTTCGCATCTGCAAGGTGCAACGGGGAGAAATCAGGGAATGAAAAAAAGACTATGTATGCCCATTTTGCTCGGCTATGCATTGGCGGGCAATATTGCCCACGCTGAAAGCGGCGGCAATCATCTCAAGCAGGACAAGGCGATCAGGGCCTCGGTATTCGGCAGTGTTGCATCACTCAAGTTGCGCTCCAATATCGCCCTGATTTTCGATGAGCAATCACAGCTCCCGATATATGTCAAAAATTCCCGGTCGGTTGCTCCGATCGCATCCATAACCAAGCTGATGACCGCGATGGTGGTGCTTGATGCGATGTTGCCGCTGGACGAGGAAGTGACTGTCGAAGCCGCCGACCTGGACCGGCTCAAGGGAACCCGTTCACGGCTGCAGGTAGGCATGACGTTCACCCGCAACGAACTGCTCAAGCTTGCACTGATGGCATCCGAGAACCGTGCCGCGTCGGCATTGGCGCGCAGCTATCCGGGCGGCAAGCAAGCGCTGGTGGCGGCGATGAATGCCAAGGCGAGCGAACTGGGTATGCAGGACACCAGATTCCTCGACCCAACCGGATTGAACACCGGCAATGTTTCCACCGCGCAGGATCTGGTCAAGATGGTTTCCGCCGCACGAAACTATACCCTGATCCATCGCTATACGACTTCCGCATCACATTCGGTGGACGGCTTGGGCGGACGCGAGATGCGTTTCTCCAACACCAACCCGCTGGTCAGGAACGTCTCGTGGGATATCGGCGTGAGCAAGACCGGCTATATCAGCGAAGCGGGACTGTGCCTGGTGATGGAGGCGACGATCGACCAGCGGCCGGTGATCATCGTGCTGCTCGATTCCTGGGGAAAGCATACCCGTGTCGGCGATGCCAACCGCATCAAGCGGTGGATAGAGAGTGGAAATACACGCGGGCAAAGCACGCGGCAAGGATAACCGCGGCACTAGATAAGGGGGCTGACGCCCCCTTATTTTTTACCCGGAATCAGCCGGCGCTATCGTTACATAGAGGTTCTGGTATGTTTGTTGAGTTGTTTGTGTTGGTGTTGCTCATCATTCTGGTCGTGCTGATCATCCGCGGCGGCAAAATCGCGGCGCTGGAGAAGCCACTGATCATTCAGAGTCCCGGCCGATACCATATCACGCTGGCACCGCAACTCGAATGCGCGCAAACCTTCATCGAACAGATCACCGGTCAATTCGCCCGATCGCATCTGCAGCAGGATCTTCCCGGCCAGTATTTTGAAGTCCGCGATTCGGACGTGCTGGAAAAGGAGGGTAAATTTTACCTGCTGGCCGTCTCATACCGCGGCGGACTGTTGTACTTTCAGGCGATCAATCCGCAGCCTTTGCTGCGTGATTCAGACAGCCACCTGAAGCAGGTGCGGGAGTTTTCCGAGGCGGTGCTGGCACTGCATCCGCTCAAGCATCCGGCTGGCAGCGATGAAGCGGCAAAACTGCGCGGAGCGGTCGAAATGGCGGCACAACAATTGAGGATATCCGTAAAACCGCTGGCTGGGCCGGAATGATCCCTGCGCCGCCGATTATGCAGGATACCGAATTGCGAGTTGAGGATCGGAAGAGTTTCCATGTTGAATAAGTTCGGCAAGCTGAAAGTGCTGCTGGTGGAAGACAGCAAAGTCGCCATCAAGGCGATCTCCGGCTATCTCGATGATCTCGGCGTGCAACTGCTGATCGCGGAAACCGGCAGTGCCGCAATCGATCTTTACCGGAGAGAACGCCCGGACATCATATTGCTGGACATCATCCTTCCGGATATCACCGGCTATGAAGTGGCGAAGCAGGTGCGCAAACTGCAGGGCAAGGATGACTGGACTGCCATCATTTTTTTAAGCGTGATGTCGAAGGATGATGATCTCAAAAGAGGCATAGAAGCGGGGGGCGATGACTATCTGACCAAACCGGTCGGGAAAGTGGTGCTGCAGGCCAAGGTGGCTGCGATGTATCGCCTAGTGCGGATGCAGCGCGCACTGGTTCAGTTGACCGAGCAATTGAACCAGGCCAACGAACAGTTGAATCTGGCCAACCAGGAATTGCACCGGGTCTCGATGACCGATGGACTGACCGGTATTCCCAATCGCCGCGTGTTTGACGAACTGCTGGCGCGCGAATGGCGCCGCTGCGCGCGGCTGCGAAAACCCCTTTCAGTTGTGATGCTGGACGTGGATTACTTCAAGAAATTCAACGACAGATATGGCCATCAGGCTGGCGATCAATGCCTCAAGTCGGCAGCAAAAGTGATCGCCGGCGCGGTACCGCGCGCCAGCGACCTGGCGGCGCGTTATGGCGGGGAGGAATTCGTGCTGATACTCGGCGAGACGGACGCAGAAGGCGCCCGCGCCGTGGCGAACCGCATCCGGGAGCAGGTGGCCGGACTCAAGGTGGCGAATGAAGATTCGCCGCACCGTTATGTCACGCTGAGTTGCGGTATTTCCACAGTAGTGCCGAGCGATGACAAGCCGAGCGAAAAATTGGTCAAGTCTGCAGATAACGCGCTGTATCTGGCCAAGAAGCAGGGCCGGAACAGCGTTGCCTATCTGGATTATGGGCAGGGCGACTAGCCGAACCCTGGCCTCTCTGGAATGTAAGCCCGATTCCGCGTACTCGAACATTCTTCAAGCGGAACCATCGCGCCGTCATGCAGCAAGCCGGCTACGCCGCGCCTTGACGAAGTGTGCCGCACCTATCACACTCGAATCCTATGAGAGAGTTATTCCTCGCTTCCTTCAGCGGCATTCAATACGGCATCTGGAAGGACGAGATTCTGTCCGTCAGGGACATCCGTGCGCTGCACCGGATCCCCCTCAGCCCGCCGCGTATTGCGGGGATCATGATCGACGGCGATCGCACCGTGACCCTGGCCGATCTTCCGGCTTGCATCGGCCATGAGCCAACTCTGGGAGCCGAGCAAGGCTGCATACTCCTCAAACAGGAAGGCGATAAGGTCATCGGATTCGTGGTCAGCGGCGAGTTGCGCGTGCAATCCATTTCTCTCGGGCTGGTTTTTCCGCTGCCCGATTATCTCAAGACGCCGGTGTTCGATACCTGCGCAGTCCATGACGGCATTCCGATTCCCGTTATCAATATCGCGGAGATTTACTCCAGGGCGCTAAAGGCCGGCGATGTGCTTTCCGTGGACTCGCTGCGGATTCCCGGTGCTCAAGCCCAGGATATTTCCGGAATGTCGCGGGTCAGGTTTTTTGTCGCCGGGGGAGAGCTCTTCGCCGTGCCCGCAGCGGGCATCGGGGACCGGGCGGTCAAGCCGGGGCCGATCACGCCGTTACCGGGTACGCCGCTGTATGTGAAGGGTGTGACTTTCCGGGACGGGCGCCTGTTGCCCGTCATCGATTTGCCGCAGCGCATCAATTCGCAGCGCGTCGCACCGGATTCCGTGATGCTGGCAGCCGGGATTGCAGACGCGGCGTTCGGTTTGCTGGTCGATAGCGATGCAGGGACGCTGTCCGCCGATAAAGTCTCGACCAAACCGGCGCCATTGATCGCACAGACCTCATGGCTGAAATATATAGTGGTGCGCGCGGGTGAGTTCATCCCGCTGATAGATCCCGCCATGGCATTGGCGCCGGGCTCCGGCGCGGCTGATGAAAAACCCATCTGGCAGCGCTACGCGCCCGATTCCGGTTTCCCCGATATTTTTTTCAGGCACGAAGCCGAGGTGGTGGAATTCTCGCTGCTGGGCGAGCGCTATGCACTGCCCAAACAGGAAGTGGAGGATGTCATTGCCTGCAAGCCCTGCCGTGCGCTTCCCGATGTGCCGCCCATCGTGATCGGCGTGGCCGAGCACAACGGAGAGATCCTCCCCGTGGTGGATCTTGCGATGATGTTCGGCAGACGTTCGCTTGCCACGCCCGAGTGGCGCATGATGCTCGTGAACAACGGGGATTTCCGTGCATTGGTCATCACCGAGACCGTATTCGGAGAGCGCCGTCTTGCGCTTGATATACATCGTGCCGTGCCGGTCCACCTGCCGCACAACCTGACGTACGGGTGCTATCCCGATGGGAATGCGGTAAGGATCATCCTGAATGTCGAGGCGATCTCGGTGCATTTCGAGAAATCCCTGATCCAGATATTCATGCCTGCACTCTCGCAGCAGATGCGGATGTCGCCGACGGGAGTTGTGTATAAGTTCCCTGAAGAGAAAGCCGAACCGGAAGGGAAAATTGGCCCGGAAGAGAAAGTTAACGAAACACCGCCGCCTTCGGTAACGGACGTTACTGCAGAAACCGCGCCCCCGGCCAGCGCGGAGGCAGAACCGGGTGTCGAAGCTGCGGGCGTGAACGAGGAGCCGGCGGGCCAGGAATTCATCGCCGCAGAAACTTCGCAAGCAACACCGGAGTTTAAACGGCAGGCAGAAATAGCTGACGCAGAATTCGTCGAATGGGAACAAGAGACTTCGGCTCCGATTTCACCAGAATCCGGGCAGACCGATATGGTCGACGCGGCGGTACCGAAGCAAATAATCGTGCCGGAGACGGCGGCAGCGGAAGGTTCGCCGGAACATCACGCGTCTGTGCATGATGTTTCAGATCGGGAGCAGTCCGCAGCAGGCAGCAAGGCGCGTGAACCTGCCGCCATGAGCAAGCAGTCGCCGCTCGAGGCATTGAGAGCATCAATCAGAAGCAAACAGGCGCAAAAATTATCATCAACAGCCGCTGTTAAAAACAGGCCAGCAGAACCGATGCGTGCTACGGCAAACGCTAAAGCTGGTACGCCATATCGCATGAGCCGCGAAGTGGAACATTTCGCAACGCTGCCGGGCTACGCAGGGCACACGGCAGGTACATGGAAACGCAGCACCGCCTTTGGCACCGTTGCTGTGCTGCTGGCAGCTGCCTCATTCTATTTTGCAGGAACTACCGATAAACCGGTCGCTGGAAAATCCATCCAGGCAACAAAGCCGGCGAAGATAGCGCAGGCACAAGCCGAGCAGGTCAAGGAAGAAACCGTGCCGGTCAGGACAACCGCCGAACCGCCGCGTCCTGCGGAAATATCGCGTCCGCCGCTCGAGCTTGATATCCCCAAAAACAGGCCGACCGATATCGATGTGTATGTGGTGCAGGAAGGCGATACGCTATGGAGCATTTCAGAGCGTTTCACCGGCAACCCCTACAACTATCCCCGCATCGCCGGAGAGAACAGGATCGCCGACCCCGACCTGATCTTCCCGGGACAAAGGATCCGTCTTATCAAGTAAGAAATATGCTCGAGACACGATTGCAGGTTGTATACATAGCGTATCTTGGATTGGCTGAAAGAACGGTAGTTGTGAAACCATGAATAGGCGCTCATAATTTGCAAATATCAATGGGACTCCGCCCCCATGTTATCCGCACTGCAGAAAGGTTCAATCGACCAAATGAGCAGGGCCCATCAATCACCGGGGAATTTTGATTTCAAACAGTACGCTATCGACAACGTGGTCGATGGTATTTACTGGATTGATGATCAGGCACGGATTTTTGAAGTGAACAATGCTGCCTGCAAGATGGTTGGCTACAGCCGGAAAGAGTTGACCTCCATGACGGTGTCGCAGCTGGACCCGAATTTTCCCATCGAAGAATGGCCTGCTCGTTGGAAGATGCTGCGGAAGCAAGGCTCTTCCTCGGTCGAGAGTGTCCATCGGCATAAGGACGGCCATCTCATCAATGTCGAAGTCACTGCAAACCTGATCGTCTACAACGGCCGGGAATTTGACTGTGCCTTTGTGCGAGACATCACCGAACGCAAAAGGATCCAGTCTGAAGCGATGGCTTTGATGCAACGCCATCAGTCACTGATGAAAACCACTCTTGATGGCATCCACATATTGGACATGCAGGGCAATGTAGTGGAAGCCAATGATGCCTTCTGCCGAACCCTGGGCTATACCCAGCAGGAGGTGCTGGGTCTTAACGTGTGTGATTTTAATATGCAATTCTCGCCTGATCAAATGCGGGAACGGTTCAAGAACATGATCGGCAAAAGCGCCAGGTTCGAGACAGTACACCGGCATAAGGATGGCACCCCGATCGCTGTCGAGGTCAGCACCACCAGCGTCGAAATAAACGGACAGCATTATTATGTCGCATCAAGCCACGACATCACCGTGCGCAAATCACAACAGCGCCAGATGGAAATGATGAAGTTCTCCATGGATCACATGGCAGATAAAGTTACATGGGTGACATCCGATGCAAAGGTGGTCTACGCGAACATCGCTGCCTGTGAGTCTCTGGGCTATACGATGGAGGAGATGCTGAAGCTGAGCATACCTGACTTCGATCCGAATTATTCGGCTGAAGTCTGGCCTGAGCACTGGGAAGAACTCAAGAAACACGGCTCTCACACCTTTGAAACGAGGCATCGCACCAAAAACGGCGAGATATATCCGGTAGAAATTTCGGCGAATTATATGCGTTTTGGTGATGTGGAATATAACTGCGGCTTTGCCCGTGATATTTCCCAGCGCAAGCAGATCGAAGAGGCTCTGCAACTGTCCTCTATGGTTCTCCAGAACAGCAGCGAAGGAATGCTGGTCACCGATGCAGACAACCAGATCATTACCACCAATCCCGCATTTACGAACATAACAGGTTACAGTTTTGATGAGGTGAAGGGCAAAGATCCACGGATTCTGAAATCCGATCGCCATGACCCGGCCTTTTATCAGGCGATGTGGGCGAAAATCATCGCCACCGGCAAATGGCAGGGCGAGATATGGGATAAACGCAAGAATGGCGAGATCCATGCCAAATGGCTCACCATCAACACCATCCGCGATAAAGATGGAAAGATTCATCGATATGTGGCGCTGTTCTCCGATATCACCGAGAAGAAGAAGTCCGAAGAACTGATCTGGCGGCAGGCCAATTTCGACACGCTGACCGGATTGCCCAATCGCGACATGTTCCGCGACCGCCTGGGGCAGGAAGTGAAAAAATCGATACGCGCCGAATTGCCCCTGGCATTGCTCCTGGTGGATCTCGATCAATTCAAGGAAGTAAATGACACGCTTGGGCATTCGGTGGGCGATATGCTGTTGAAAGATGCGGCGCGACGCATCAGTGCCTGTGTGCGTGAATCGGATACAGTGGCTCGTTTGGGAGGAGATGAGTTCACGATCGTTCTGTCTGAAATTTCTGATATCAGCAATGTCGATGATGTCGCACAGAAAATAATCGCCAAGCTGGCAGAGCCATTCCAGCTGGGTAGCGAGGTTGTCTTTGTGTCGGCCAGCATCGGCATCACTCTGTACCCGAACGATACCATCGACATCGATGAGTTGATGAAGAATGCCGACCAGGCAATGTACGTGGCCAAGAAGAAAGGCCGTAACCGTTCCAGTTATTTCACCGCTTCATTGCAGGTGGCAGCACAAACCAAACTGCGGCTGACCAACGACTTGCGCGGCGCATTGGAGGCCAACCAGTTCAGGCTGCATTTTCAGCCGATCGTTGCGTTGTCGACCGGACGCATCCATAAGGCCGAGGCACTGCTACGCTGGCAGCATCCTGAGCGAGGCATGATGAGCCCTATGGAGTTTATTCCGCTTGCTGAAGAAACCGGGCTGATAAATGAAATCGGTGATTGGGTATATAAAGAATCAGCGCGCCGGGCCAAACACTGGTGCGATCGATTCGGGGATGATTTCCAGGTAAGCGTCAACAAATCCCCGGTACAGTTCAGGGCCGAGGACTATCACTTCGCGGCGAAATGGTTTGAGTATTTGCAGGAATTGGGGCTTTCCGGGGGTAACACTGTCATAGAGATTACAGAAGGGCTGCTACTGAACGCCGATACACATGTGGCTGACGAACTGCTCAGGTTGCGTGACGCAGGCATTCAAGTGGCAATTGATGATTTTGGCACCGGCTATTCATCGCTTTCCTATCTCAAGAAATTTGATATCGATTATCTGAAAATCGACCGGTCATTCGTGAATAACCTTGAGACAGATGAAAATAACATGGCCTTGTCCGAGGCGATCAGCGTGATGGCGCACAAGCTGGGGCTTAAAGTTATTGCGGAAGGGGTGGAAACGGAAGGGCAGCGCAAATTGCTGGCCAATGCCGGATGTGACTACGCGCAAGGTTATCTGTTCTCAAAAGCCATTCCGCCGGAAGAATTTGAGAAGCTGATGATTTCACAGGGGCAGTAAAACAGCTCAGTACCGCTAAGGAGACTGTATGGCAACCGGATTTGAAGCCGCGCTCGTTAAACCAATCGTCGATGCATTGGTCGAGCTGTACAAGATGTCCAAGGTCACCAGACTCAAGTCCACGGCAGAGGCCGCCTTGGCCGAGGCGATCCGGGAGCTCTTGCTTGCCCCGTCTGATCTGCGGTCAGCGGAGACGAAGATCGCCATAGCCAAAGCGGCGGGCATCATCAACGCCGATCTTGTTCTCGCAGAAGAAATGGTTTCCAAGCACAAAGCAGCGGCGAAGAAGCCTGCAGCAAAGAAGAGGCCGGCTGCAAAGAAAAAAGCCGCCGCCAAAAAGAAGCCGGCAGCAAAGAAGTAATGATCTTCTCGTTTAATTAGCGGTCTATCCTTAAATTCTTCCCTGATCGTTTTGGCGGATGACGCGGGCATAGACGCAATCCCGGCGTTCAGGATTTCAATCCCTTGTGGCGACGAGCGAGATGCTCTTCACACCATACTTGCGCGCCGCACCCTGGGCGTTCTTCGAAATGAACAGGTACTGCGGGTTGTCCCTTACTTGCGTCACGCGCAATCCCGCTGCCTTGATCGCCGAAGTGTAATCGTCGACCTGCATCGCGCCCCCGATGCAAGCGGCCCAGAGCGTCGCGTCGCAGCTAATTCCCTCAGGCAGCTGCGTTTCGGTGACGATGTCGGCGAGGGCAAGCCGCCCTCCCGGTTTGAGCAGGTGCGCGGCCTCGCGGAAGACCGCCTTTTTATCCGGCGCAAGGTTAATCACGCCGTTGCTGATGACCGCATCGCACGACGCGTTAGCAAGTCCGGTCGCGTCGATGTAGCCCTTGCGGTAGGTGACGTTGCCGAATCCCGCCGCGGCGCGCAGGCGCTCCGCTTTGGCGAGCTGCTCGTCGGTCATGTCGACGCCGATCACGGCGCCAGTCTTGCCGACCTTGCCGGCGGCAATGAAGCTGTCCATCCCTGACCCGCTGCCGAAATCGACCACTGTTTCGCCCGGCTTCAGGCGAGCAAGGTCAAAGTAATAGCCCACGCCCGCAAACGAGTCGATGGCTTCGCTCGGGATGACATCGAGCTCGGCGGGCGCGTAGCCGAGCCGCTCCGCGAGCGCACGTCCCATTTCGAAGTGAAACTCGCCTTTTGGAGCGAGGGCTACATCGCGATACATCGCCTTGACCTTCTGTTCGAGCGCGGTTGTGTCGACGCGCCTCGTAAGTTCTGCTGTGGTGTCCATTTGCTTTCCTCCTGTTTGATTAGTGGGCTGTCCCTGGTTGCTTATTGGCCGGCAGTTAATTGACCGCAACCGCAACGCGCAAGAAAGTCGCCGGGATAGCCGTTGTGTCCTTGCTTATGCTTTTGTTCTGGCTGAAGAACAGATCTTCCAGCTCCTTCAGTAAATCGCCGGCCCGGCCGTTCTTTTCTGCTGCCTCGAAGGCATTCATGGTCGGCCCATAGAATCTCCTGAATTGATCTACGAGCCTGGACGGTATGCCGGGAAATTCAAAGTTGAAGGTATCCCTTGTGAAGGAAACGTTCTCCTTTGGTATGCCCGCGCCTGCAAATCGTTCGATCACGTTGCTCTCGATCCCCCAGGTCATCGGGCTGATGAAGCCTTCCGGGGGCGGCGGCGTGTAGGCGGAGCTTATTTTCAGGATTTGCGCGACCAGTGTCGGGTCATTCGGGATCCAGTTGCCCATGACGATCCTGCCTCCCGGCCGAGTTACGCGCACCATCTCCTTGGCCACATCGAACGGTTTGGGCGCAAACATCGCGCCAAAGATGCTCACGACATAATCAAAGGTTTTGTCCCTGAGTTCGTGCAAATTGGACGCATCGCCTTCCTGAAACCTGCAATTCGTCAGGCCTTCTTCTTTTACGCGCTTGTTCCCGGCTGCGACCAGATTGCTGGCGATATCCACGCCGAGCACGTCCGCTCCCAGCTTTGCCGACGGCAGTGCTGTCGTGCCGTCACCGCAGCCCAGGTCCAGAACCTTATGTCCTTTGCTGATGCCCAGTCCTTTGACGAGTGACTCGCCGCTCTTTCGCATGCTTTGCGCGATGCGCGTAAAGTCCCCTTTTTCCCAAAGCGCCTTGTTCGGATCCATGATTACTCCTTAGCTATTGAAATTCGCCTTGCGCCGCCATCCCCGAAAACGACCTTAATAGGCAGGAACCAGAGAATAGCCTTGGGCCTGATACCCTATCAGCGATATCCAGCCGTTAGGGACATGCTTTATCTCCGGCAGAATTGTTGCAGGATCCACATTGAATACCTTGGCGGCTATAAGGCAGATCTCAAGCCGTATTCCGTCCTTGGACATCTCGGTTATCGCCTTGGCTATATCGTCAAGGTGCTTTGCGTCATCAGGGGCGAAGCCCTCCCTGTTTTTGGAGATGAGTTTCACGGAAGGCCCGATAAAAACAACCGCGAGCTTCGCCGACTTCTTTTCAGCCTGCAGGTCTTTTAAGGTCTGGTGCATGAGCTTCAAGTGAAGCGCCGCGCTCGCCGGATTTCCTATCCTCACATCAAAAACCGCATTGGCTGATTTAATGCTTTTCAGAGCCTCGTATTCGGTCGCCAAGACCGCCGGGGCCGCGAATAAAGAGATTAGAGAAACACCGAGGAAAAAAGCCTTTTTCCAAAATATCATCTTCATGACACACCTCCCTGTAATTGGATTGCAATAAATTCTGCTACACGCCATAGCAGCCTCTGCGGTATGTATATTAACTATCTCGCCTCCACGATACAGTGACATTTCAACCGGAAAACGTGACCGAGCTACCGGATAGGCGTTGATGTAGAATCCGCGACGAGCGACCTGAAACCACCTGAAACCATAGGGGGCCGAATCCATGGATGCATTATCTGAGCTGCTGCAAGCCATCCGCCTGAGTGGCACCGCATACATCGATGCTGACTTGACGCCGTCCTGGGCTGTTGAAACACCTGCTCCGGCCGATGTCGCAGAGCGGGTTGCGCCCGGCGGGAGCCGCGTCATCCCTTATCATATGATCATCGAAGGAAGTTGCATTGTTCAGGTCGCCGGACTTGAGCCCATTACGCTTAACGCGGGCGAGGTCGTTGTCATGCCGCACGGTGATGTGCAGATGCTTTCCAGCAAGATCGGGCTGCCGCATCATCGGATGACAGCCGATGAGATCGCTCAGATGATCCATCGCAATGCGGTAACGAGAATGAAGTATGGCGGTAATGACGAAGGTGTCCAGACCAGGCTGGTGTGCGGATTTTTTGCCTGCGACAAATCCCTGTCCGATCCTCTCGTCCAGCCCCTGCCGCGCATGTTCAAGTTCCGCGTCCACGACAATAGCGCCGCCGCGTTTTTGCCGCACGCGATAACTCAATCCGGAAACACGCCTGACAACATCACCAATCCCGGCTCGCAAGCGGTGTTATGCAAACTCTCCGAACTGCTTTTCGTCGATGCGGTGCGTTCATACGCCGATGGTCTCACCGACCAGGGCGCCAGCTTGCTTGCTGGCCTCAAGGATCGTTACGTAAGCCATGCACTCGCGCTCATGCACCACCAGCCCGGCAGCGACTGGACGCTCGATACGCTCGCGCACCAGATCGGGACCTCGCGCACTACGCTTGCAGATCATTTTGTGCAGCATATAGGGCGGACACCGATGCAGTATTTGTCGGAATGGAGGCTGCGCCTGGCTGCCGATGCGCTGGCCAGCGGCGATCATGCGATCAAGACGATCGCCGCCGATGCGGGATTCAATTCGGCGACTGCTTTCAGCCGCGCGTTCAAGCGCGAACTTGGCGTATCCCCGGGCGAGTGGAGGCGTGGCGACCGTGCGGATCGCCCGGACAGCTAGAATCAATGCTTGCTAATTTCATGCGAAAAAACCTAGCGATGCCGGGCTGCCTCATTATGTATTAAAGGGGTACTTGCATTTGAATCTGGTTGGGGCGATACTGCATCGCATCTGCAATGCAAAAGGATAACGCGATGAAAAGCTCTGCAAAAACCACGGCCAAAACTTCCACCTTTCCGCCGTTGCGGGTGAACGAGGAAATGCGTTCCGCAGCCGAGGCTGCGCTGGTGGAAGGGGAGACACTTTCCGGCTTTGTGCTTGAAGCGATCCAATACAACATCCAGCGCCGGGCGATGCAGCAGGAATTTATCGTCCGTGGGCTGGCTGCGCGGGATGAAGCGCGCCGGTCAGGCAAATATGTTACGGCGGAAGCGGTGCTGGCCGGACTCGACAAGACGCTGGCGCGCGCGCGCAAGGCGGCTGCCCGCAAGTGAGCTACACGGTCCGGTTCACGCCTGCCGCCGCAAAAGACCTGCAACGCCTGTTCGATTTTCTCGCGGAACGGGATGTGAAAGCCGCCACGCGCGCCCGCACCGCGATTGCCAAAGGTATCGAATTCCTGCGCACCTTTCCATTCAGTTGCCGCAAGGCCTCGCCGGAACATCCTTTGTTGCGCGAATTGATTATCAGCTTTGGCGCAAACGGTTATGTGGCGTTGTTTGAAATCGAGGATAGCCAGACTGTGACCGTGCTGGCGATACGTCATCAGCGTGAAGAAGACTTCTTTTAAGGCCAGATAAAATGTGTCAGGGCAGGGATGTTTCTTGATTCAACAAAGAAATTTGAACCCGACCCCTTTAGAATTCGTTAGAATTCGCGACCCCTTTAGAATTCGCCTTTAGAATTTTGTGGGGGCTACTCGAATCGCAAGTCACTTGTCATGATCTATCGAGGCATCCAGGTTTCGGAGAAGAAAAGACTTATTTCTTCTGAGCGTCACTCCAGCCTCTTGAGGATTCCGGTAAAACCTGGAAATCTTCAGGAGAAAGATTGACGCCTTCCTTCCAGATCAAAGTATTCATTCCAATTACATGAATGTAGCTGTCGTAACCTTGGAATATTCTTCCATCCTGGATAGGTTGGTACATTCTAAAAATAAAATTATCACTAACTCCCAGGGAATCAAATTTCTCCTTCTTCACGAAAAATGCATTCCACTTTGTGCAGCAAGCCAATTCATACCCTAATTTTTTGCCAAGAAAGATCAGGCTCAATAATGAACAGCCCTGATTAACACCTGGCGACTTTTTCTGAACGAATATCACATCATTTGGTATGGTTGGGTTAAATTCAATAATGACCAATTCAGGAGTGAATTTTTGCAAAGACTCCCAAACGTGATAATCATTGCCATCGATGTCTATAGACAAAACGCCGATATCTTTGGGGGCATTCGCTTCATCTAGAATATTATCAAGTGTATCGTGCCCTTCGAATTGCACGAACTTGTTAACGCACTTTACATTTGCGTTGTCCGAATAAGTACGCACGAGCTCCTTATATTTTTCAGCATTGGCTTCAATCATGACGCCTTGCCATGATTTGTTTTTAATAAGGTTGTAGCAATTGGAGAAATGTTTTCCATCCCATGCACCGAATTCAACACAGTAATGATTCTCTGGGGAAATTACCCCGATAATGTGCTCGACAATCCCATCTTCGCCATTTTGTGAAGTTATGTCTTTGGAATATCTTGAAAGCGGGTTACCTACTTGAAAAAATCGTGCAAGCGCTAATTTCATTAATCACCTTTGTCTGATTGTCTGGGGTTTTATGTGAAAATATTCGTATAACAACTTGATCGTCATCAATCTTGCCATGGGTATATCGATTGCATATCGGACACATTTGATAATTATTTGGTTCCCGGAATGGGTCTCGAGTTGGCGCAATTATTGGTTGTTCGCCGATGGCTATGAACTCCCGCTATCGGTGAACGCGATGTTCACACAACACGACACAACCTGGCATTACACTGTTTTACAGTAATACCATGTTGTCCCGGTGAATGATCTCGGCATCGCCGCCATAACCGAGCAGGGTTTCGATTTTCTGGCTGGCATGACCCGCGATGCGACGGGCTTCTTCGGCGTTGTAGTTGGTCAGGCCGCGCGCGATGTCCTGGCCATCCTCGTCCACGCAGGTGACTACCGCGCCGCGTTCGAATTCCCCGACGACTTTTTTGACGCCTATTGGCAGCAAGCTCTTGCCCTCGCTACGCAACGCGGTCACTGCTCCTGCGTCCAGCACCAATTTACCCGCAACTTGCAGGTGATCGGCCAGCCATTGTTTGCGCGCCGCGAGGGTGAGGGTGGGGGCGGTGAGCAGGGTGCCGATGGATTCTCCTTGCAGCAGGCGCAACAGCACATCGCGCTCGTGCCCGGAGGCGATGACGGTGTGTGCGCCGCTGCGCGCAGCGCGTTTCGCGGCGAGTATCTTGGTGATCATGCCGCCGCGCCCGATGTGGCTGCCTGAGCCGCCTGCCATGCTTTCCAGTTTGGCATCGCCGGCCTTTGCTTCACTGACCAGTGTGGCCTTGGTATCCTTGCGCGGATCGGCGGTATACAGGCCACTCTGATCGGTGAGGATGATCAGCGCGTCGGCTTCGATGAGGTTGACAACCAGCGCGCCCAGCGTGTCGTTGTCGCCGAACTTGATCTCGTCGGTGACCACGGTGTCGTTCTCGTTGATGATGGGGATAACGCGCAGGGACAGCAGCGTGGTCAGCGTGGTGCGCGCATTAAGGTAACGTTCTCGATCGGCCAGGTCGGCGTGGGTCAGCAGCACTTGCGCGGCATGCAGATCATGCTTGCGGAAGCAGCTTTCATAGGCTTGTACCAGCCCCATCTGGCCTACCGCGGCGGCGGCTTGCAGATCGTGTATCGAAGTCGGGCGCTTGCTCCAGCCGAGGCGTTGCATGCCTTCGGCGATCGCACCGGACGATACCAGCACGACTTCATGTCCGCCGGCGTTGAGCGCGGCGATCTGGCGCGCCCAGTTGCCGAGCGCGGCCAGGTCGAGTCCCGCACCCTGGTTCGTCACCAGGCTGCTGCCTACTTTGACGACGATGCGCTTGCTTTTGGTTAAGATGGTTTTCATGTTCAGTTATTTCAGATTTTCATTCAAAACGGAAATTATAGGCGCGGGCATGGCCCACTCCTACAGTATTACACGCTGCTTGAGAAATTAAAGAGTATCCGCGTCGGTTTCCTGCGCACTTTCTGCGGCAGCCTGTTGTTCCAGTTCGTTCATCTTCAGCAGATGATCCATGATGGCGTAGGTCAATTCCTTGCAACCTTCGCCGTTGATCGCCGAGATGACGAAGTAGCGGTCGAAATCGTTGAACTCCTTGAGGAAGGCAGCGACTTTTTCATCGCGGTCTTCGAGCAGATCGACCTTGTTCAGCAGCAACCAGCGCGGCTTTTCATAGAGCGACTGATCGTACTTTTTCAGTTCGTTGAGGATCGCGCGCGCCTCGTGCACCGGATCGGTGCCCTCGTACATCGGTGCGATGTCCACCAGGTGCAGCAACACGCGGGTGCGCGCCAGGTGGCGCAGGAACTGGTGGCCCAGCCCGGCGCCTTCCGCCGCGCCTTCGATCAGGCCGGGAATGTCGGCGATGACGAAACTCTTTTCGCTCGATACGCGCACCACACCGAGATTCGGATGCAGCGTGGTGAACGGGTAATCGGCGACCTTGGGGCGCGCGGCAGAAACGGCGCGGATGAATGTGGATTTGCCGGCATTGGGCATGCCGAGCAGCCCGACATCGGCGAGCACTTTCAACTCGAGCTGCAATTCGCGAGTTTCGCCCTCGGTGCCGGGCGTGCATTGGCGAGGAGCACGGTTGGTGCTGGATTTGAAATGGATGTTGCCCAGGCCGCCGATGCCGCCCTGCGCCAACAAGACTTTCTCGCCGTCGTGAGCGAGGTCGGCAACCACTTCGCCGCTGTTGATGTCGGTGATCACGGTGCCGACCGGCATGCGCAGCACGATGTCGTCCGCGCCCTTGCCGTAGCAATCCGCGCCGCGACCCGGTTCGCCGTTCTTTGCGCGGTGTATCCGGGCAAAGCGGTAGTCTACCAGCGTATTGATGTTGCGGTCTGCCAGTGCGTACACGCTGCCGCCGCGTCCGCCGTCGCCGCCGTCCGGGCCGCCCTTGTCGATGTACTTCTCGCGGCGAAAGCTGGCCGCGCCTTTGCCGCCGTTGCCGGCAATGACTTCGATCCTGGATTCGTCGATGAACTTCATAAGTCTAAGCCGGTTGAACCGGAACCATATGTAGGTCGGGCTGCGCCCGCAAGGGGCAGGCCGTGGTTGTAAAGCCGCTAAAGCGGCAACAATCACGCACTGCCCGACATGGTGGGCATAGCCCACCCTACGCCACAAATAAAAAAGCCCTACCTTGCGATAGGGCTGATTTGTTCCAGATTGAGCTGTTTATTAAGCAGCTACGATGGAAACGATTTTACGCTTGAGCGCGCCCTTGGTGGCGAACACGACCTTGCCGGTAATTCTGGCAAACAGCGTGTGGTCCTTGCCCATGCCGACGTTTTCGCCCGCGTGAATCTGTGTGCCGCGCTGGCGCACGATGATGCTGCCTGCATTGATCAGCTCGCCGCCGTAGCTCTTCACGCCCAGACGTTTTGAGTGTGAGTCGCGTCCGTTACTGGTACTTCCGCCACCTTTTTTTGATGCCATGCTGGTTGCTCCTTAATTCAGTTACGCGGAGATGCCGTCGATGCGGATCTCGGTGTAGTTTTGACGATGCCCCTGGTTCTTCTGGTAGTGCTTGCGGCGGCGCATCTTGAAGATGCGTACCTTGTCGCCGCGGCCGTGCGACACGATGGTCGCTTTCACGGAGGCGCCGGTCAGCAGAGGCTTGCCCACCGACAGCTTGTCGCCATTGGCGACCATCAGCACTTCGTCCAGCACGACGGGGCTGCCCACGTCGCCGGGAATGGTTTCGATCTTCAGGGTTTCGCCGGAAGTGACGCGATATTGCTTGCCACCGGTTTTAATGACTGCGTACATAACAACCTCGATAACTATTGTGATTTTTGGGCGGTTTTTTGCGAAGGCGCGGATTATACCTGATTATCCGCAGACGTCAAAACCCTTTTTTCAGGCTCTTGGGAGCCAAACCGCACAGGATCAGGAAATGTCCTTCTTGATCTGCTCGAATTGGTCCTTGGTGATCTCCCCCTTGGCATAGCGCTTTTTCAAAATCTCCAAAGGGCTTTCGGATTTATCTTCGGGAGTTTTGAAGGGAAATCCTCTTTGCCAGAGAAACAGCGGGACAAGGATCAGCAGGATGAAAAAGAGGAGCGGGAATATCATCCACATTCCTCCCCACCACATATGGTCTGCATACATTTTTTTCTCCTTGGCAAGTCTGGAAAAAATCGGGTGTCGCAAAACCAGTATAGACCTTTTTATGCCGGGTTCAATCTGGGGTGTGTTTCCTCGCCGAACAGCCAGAGCACGGCACCCGACAGCAGCATCGAGACCGCCACGAACCAGAACGCCGCTTCTACCGATCCGCTGAAATGCGCGGCGATGCCTAATCCCAGCGCGCCTATGCCGTAGCCGAGGTCGCGCCAGAAGCGGTAGATTCCGATGGCCGAACCGCGCCAGTTGGGGTGGGAGATGTCGGCCACGGCAGCAGAGAGATTGGGATACAGCAGCGCCATGCCGAAGCCGGATATGGCGGCGGACAGCGACCACCATGCCATGCCTTCGCCGAGCAGCATCAATGCGACACCCGCGCCGCAGATCCACATGCCAAGGACATCCGGAATATGGCGGCCGATATGGTCGGAGAGTTTGCCGGTAAAGAACTGCGAACCGCCCCAGACGAAACCATAGACGCCGACGATCCAGCCGATGTCGGGCAGGCTCACGCCGCGCTGGTAAAGGAACACCGGGTAGAACACCCAGACCAGCGCATCGACGAATTTCTCCACCAGCCCGGCCTGGCTGATAGCGGCGAGGCGTTTGTCGCGCCACGATACTAGCGTGAACACTTCCCACGTCGTCGGTTGCGCGCCGATGTTGTCCGGATAGCGCGGCAGAGGCCCGGTGCTGATTCCCGCCTTGTGTTTTGCCGCTTCGCTTTTCGCCCAGGGCAGCGTGTCCTTGACCCACAGCAACGTGAGCAGCATGGCCAGCAAGATCGTCGTCATGCCGAACACCAGCAGCCCGGAACGCGCACCGAGCATGGTCGCCAAGTAGGCGGTGACGATGCCTGCCAGCGCCAGACCCACATAGCCGGAGAATTCATTCAGGCCGATGGTCAGGCCGCGCTGATCGGAACGGGTGATGTCGAGCTTGGCGGTCTGCGTCATCGACCAGGTCAATCCTTGATTGATGCCAAGCAGCACCGTGGCAGCCACGATCCAGCTCCACGACGGCGCAAAATAGACCAGCAATGGAATAGGCAATGCGGCGATCCAGCCCAGCAGCAATACCTTCTTGCGGCCGATGCGCTCGGATAAACGTCCGGCCACGAAATTGAGCGTGCCTTTGACCAGACCGAAGGCCACCACAAAAGCGGTGAGCAACATGAAAGAATTTTTTGGCACGCCGAATTCGGATTCGGACAATGCGGGCACTACCGTGCGCATCATGCCGATGGTGAAACCCACCAGCATGACTTGTAACAGTTGATGAAGGAACTGGTCGAGGTTGACCCGGATGCCGTGGGTCAGCGTGCCGTGCGTCATCATCGGCCCGCGATGTTGGCCGCGACCATCTTGTCCATCTCGGCTGGGCGGGGCGGGATTTCCTTGATCAACGATTCGATGAAAGCTGCTTTGCTCATAGCCAGGCCCGGATTCCAGCGTTTCTCAAAACCGATGGTGGAAGATGGCTTGCCCGATAATCCTGCACCGCAGACACTGCCAGCCTGGTGGCCGGGGAAAATTTCGACTTCGCTGGACAGGGACAGAAGTTTGTTGTGGATGCTGTCATAGAGTACAGCAGCCATCTCGCGCTCCTTTCCTGCGAGGTCGGGACGCCCGGCCGCACCAACAAACAGCGTGTCGCCGGTGATCACAAACCAGGGAGCCTCGGTGCGGCGCTTGTCGGATACCAGCAGACAAATACTGTCATACGTATGACCCGGCGTGTGCAGCACCTTGGCTTCGACGTTGCCGATGTCGAGCAACTGCCCGTCTCGCATGGATTCAAATTTGAATTTAACGATGTCCTTGTCCGACTCATGCAGGCAATATGGCGCACCAGCCATCTGGGCGAGTTTCCTGCCACCCGAGAAGTGATCGGCATGGACGTGGGTGTCGATAACATAGTTGATGGTGACTCCCGCTTTTTTGGCTTCATCGATGAACCATGCCTCGTCACCCGCGACCACGTCCACCGCCACACCCTTGCCTTTGCCGCCGCAACCGAAGAAATAAGACAGGGTAGATTCCTTCGTTGCCAGTTGCTTGAAAAACATAGCTGTTTCCTTTTCGTTGTTGAAACTCTATATCGTCAGAAACGCCGATACAGCCAGTACTTCTCGTACAGTATCTTGGCTACGTGCCAGAACAGGTTCGGCCCGCGCATTTCCACCTGGGGCGTCGGTTCGGCGTAGAAATTACCCTTACCGATGCCAGCGCGGGCGTTGCCGGTTTCGATGAAGCACATACCATCGCCGGTAAATTTTCGCGGCGTACCCCGGCCAGTCCAGGCATGTGCAATGTTGTTCGCCACCACCTCGGCCTGCCCGTGGGCAAAGACACCGGCCTTGGGCAGCGGACGTCCCATCTTCAGGGGAATAGCAGTGATGTCGCCGATGGCGAAGACGCCCTCGAACTGTGTCTGCAGCGAGTGCCGATCCACGGGTATCCAGCCTGCTTCGTTGGTGAGTCCCGCTTCGCGCACCACTGCCGGCGCCCGATGCGGCGGGACATAGAGCAGCAGGTCGTATTCGGCGGTGGTGCCGTTAGCGAAGGCGATGCGGCGCGCCGCTGGATCGATCTCCTTGACCTGATGCTCGGGATGGTAGGCGACGCCCTGTGCCTCGACCATGCCGCGCACTGCGGCACCCACCTCGGGACCGGCGACGAACATCGGACGGGGTTCGGCGGCGAAGAACTCGATGGTCGTCTTGTCGCGCAGACCGTGCTTGCGCAGAAAGGAGTCCACCAGCAGTGCTGCCTCGTAGGGAGCCGCCGGGCATTTGTACATGGGGGCGGCAGTGAGAATGACGATGCGCCCGCCCTTGAAACGGGCGAGGGCATCATGGATGGCACCGGCGCCTTCCATGGTGTAGATGTTCAGGCCTACCGACGCCAGACCGGGAATTGCCTCGGGCGCATAGTCGGCGCCCAGCGCAATCACCAGGGCATCGGCGGCAAGCGATTGGCCGTCGATCTCGACTTCCTTCCGCGCCGGATCGATACGGGTAACGTTGCCACGGCGCAACTCCACGCCACGATTCGCCAGCCGGTCAAGGGAGCGGGTGAAGTCCTCAGGTTTGCGTTCGCCGACCATCAGCCATAACAGCGATGGCGGAAAGAAATGCCGGTCGGTGCGATCCACCGCGATCACGCGGTCGGAGTCCGGCAATAGTTTCCTGAGCGTCTCTGCGGCGACCAGCCCGCCGAGACCGGCACCCAATACAATGACAGTGCGTCCCATGGCGGTCAGAACACCAATGCCTTGTCGGCCCATGCGGTCCACTCGACAAGTTCTGCAAGCGTGCTGCGGTGGGTGCCCTCGGTGAGATCGCTGTCGGCAAGACCACGCGCATCCATGCAAGTGCCGCAGACGCCAACCTTGCCGCCATGACGAATCAGGTTACCGGTCATGACCTCGGCGTTATAGAAACCTTGCGGCACCTTTTGATTGCGATGAGCGGCAGAGGCGGCATCGCCGATCATGAACAGACGAACCTCGTTGCCTTCCTGCTTGGCAATGGCTCCGGCAAGGCGCAGACCGTTGTAAGTGCGCTCGCTGCCGTAGGGAGCATCGTTGAGAATGAACAGGGTTTTCATGGCAACCTCCTGGGTTGATATACAATCTAATTACCGTTAGAATGATTTAAACACAGGTTGTTATTTAATGTCAATATGGTTTAAAGTTATATGAGTACATTCCCATTTTTATTGGACTGATTAAATGAAAAGCGCACGCAAAACCAAAGACCTGCTCTACGAACAGGTGGCACGGATAGGCAAGGTATTCTCCAGCCCGAAGCGGCTGGAATTGATCGAGTTGCTTTGTCAGGGTGAAAAAACGGTGGAGACGCTTGCGCGAGAGGCATCCATCAGCATGAAACTGGCCAGTGCCCATTTGCGCGAATTACGCACAGCGCAACTGGTCGAAACCGAGCGGCGCGGCAAAAACATTTTATATCGCCTGGCCGACAAGGCTGTTGCCGATTTATGGGTGTCGGTTCATTCCCTGGCTGAAGAGCGACTGGTCGAACTGCAAATGGCATTGCAGAAAATCGCCACGCAACCGGACGAACTGGTACCCAATAATCGTGAGACACTGATGAAAATGGCGCGCCGCGGGGAGGTGGTCGTGCTGGACGTGCGCCCGGCAGAGGAGTATCTGACGGCGCACCTTCCATTCGCCCGTTCCATCCCGATCGGCGAATTGCGCCAGCGTATTGCGGAACTGCCCAAGGACAGGCCTATCGTTGCCTACTGCCGCGGCCCTTACTGTCTGATGGCGAAAGATGCGGTGGAATTGCTGCGCAAGCAGGGTTTCAAGTCCGCGCATTTGCGGGATGGCGTTGCGGAATGGGAGATGGCTGCAAGCCGCCAGGTATAGTTCCGCCGCGGCAGACGTGTAGGTTGGGTTAGCGGTTTTATTACGTAACCCAACAGACCCAATCTCCAGCACCGATGGATGGGTAACACACATCAAAACCGGCTTTAATGTTGGGTTACGGCGTAAAAGCTGCGCCTAACCCAACCTGCATGACTATATGATGGGCAAATGAAATATTGAGTTTTAACGTTTCATGGAGTCGAAGAACTCCGCGTTGTTCTTCGTCGCCTTGATCTTGTCGAGCAGGAATTCCATTGCTTCCAGCTCGTCCATCGGATAGAGCAGTTTGCGCAGCAGCCAGATCCTTTGCAGGATGTCCTGTTTGATCAGCAACTCTTCCTTGCGCGTGCCGGAGCGGTTGACGTTGATTGCCGGATAGATGCGCTTCTCGGCCATGCGGCGGTCCAGATGGATCTCCATGTTGCCGGTGCCCTTGAATTCCTCGTAGATCACGTCATCCATACGTGAGCCGGTATCCACCAGCGCGGTGGCGATGATGGTCAGCGAGCCGCCTTCCTCGATGTTGCGCGCCGCGCCGAAGAAGCGTTTGGGACGGTGCAGCGCGTTGGCATCCACGCCGCCGGTCAGCACCTTGCCGGAAGAGGGGACTACGGTGTTGTAGGCGCGCGCCAGGCGGGTGATGGAATCGAGCAGGATTACCACGTCTTTTTTGTGCTCGACCAGCCGTTTGGCCTTTTCCAGCACCATCTCGGCAACCTGCACATGGCGGCTGGCCGGCTCGTCAAAGGTGGAGGCGACCACTTCGCCGCGCACGGTACGGGTCATTTCGGTCACTTCTTCGGGGCGTTCGTCGATCAGCAGCACGATCAGCACGGCATCGGGACTGTTCGAGGCGATGGAGTGGGCGATGTGCTGCAACATCACGGTCTTGCCGGATTTAGGCGAAGCTACCAGCAGTCCGCGCTGGCCTTTTCCGATCGGCGCGACGATGTCGATGATGCGTCCGGTGATGTTCTCCTCAGCCTTGATGTCGCGCTCAAGGATCAAAGGTACGGTGGGGAATAGAGGGGTGAGGTTTTCAAACAGGATCTTGTTCTTGGCATTTTCGGGCGGTTCGCCGTTGACCTTGTCCACTTTTACCAGGGCTACGTAGCGTTCCCCGTCTTTGGGGGTGCGTATCTCGCCTTCGATCGAGTCGCCGGTGTGTAGGTTGAAGCGGCGTATCTGGCTGGGGCTGACATAGATGTCGTCCGGCCCGGCCAGGTATGAGGTGTCCGGAGAGCGCAGGAAGCCGAAGCCATCTGGCAGTATCTCCAGCGTGCCGTCGCCAAAGATGCTTTCACCCTTTTTCGCCTGGCTTTTCAGTAGCGCGAAAATGACATCCTGCTTGCGCATTCGGTTGGCGTTTTCGATTTCACTGGCCGCGGCCATTTCAACAAGTTCGGTGACGTGTTTGGTTTTCAGGTCGGATAAATGCATAGCGATGCGAGAATGATGATTGAGAAGAACGAAAACTAAGGGTTAAAACAATAAGGTTGGATTTGGTTCGGATCGAATCGGGTGTAAATTGAACACCCGCATGGCCTGTAACGTATTCGTTTTGTGTTTTTAGTTACTGGAGGACGATACTGTGAGGCGATGCGGGTGGGACAGTAAACGCTTTATATGTGGCTGTCAATAAAAGCCGTCAATTGGGATTTGGACAAGGCGCCGACCTTGGTGGCCGCGATATCGCCGTTCTTGAACAGCATCAGTGTCGGAATGCCGCGTATGCCGAATTTGGCGGGGGTCTGCTGGTTCTCGTCCACGTTCAGCTTGGCGATCGTCAAACGGCCTTGATATTCCTTGCCGATCTCGTCCAGGATGGGCGCGATCATGCGGCAGGGGCCGCACCATTCTGCCCAGTAATCGACCAGTACGGGCAGTGGAGCCTGCAATACCTCGGCATCAAAAGTAGCATCGGAAACGTAATGTATATGTTCGCTCATGTTTGGTTCTCGCTTTAAGGTGTTGATTCGAAAGGCGGCAAGCGCTCAATTGAGGATGAGTGGTAGGATTTCAAGCGGCATCCTAACCAAAAACGGCCCTGCTGTGAAGTGAATTTAATCTTCCCGGCTCTGCTAAAATATTACATTGTTGATTATATGGAGCGCCGCCATGACTTATGTTGTTTCCGAACCATGCATCAAATGCAAATATACCGACTGTGTGGACGTATGCCCGGTGGACTGTTTCCGCGAAGGCCCGAATTTTCTGGTGATCGATCCGGACGAATGTATCGATTGCACTTTGTGCGTGGCGGAATGCCCGGTGGAGGCGATCTATGCCGAGGATGATCTGCCGCAGAACCAGCGCCACTTTACCGCATTGAATGCCGAATTATCCAAAAAATGGAAACCCATAGTCGAGAAAAAGGACGCACCTGCCGATGCCGATGAATGGAAGGATGTGAAGGATAAGCTGAAACTCCTTGAACGCTGATAGACCTGTTCACAACTACTGATGAAACAACCGATATGACTGCTAGCCATCTGACCAACCCAGCAAAAGACGCTGGGCAAGTCATTGGTTATGCGCTTGCTGTTACTTCGTTAAAAAATGACTCAAAGTCCGGGGTCGCAAAGCGACAAACTTTTTGTAAACTGCGGCTTTTCGTCATTTTTTGCCTCGTCTGAGCTGCGCTCGTGACGTTGCGCAGAGGTCTCATTGAGTTCTGCTTTTTATAAAAAAGTAGCAAACCATATTCTGTCCTGCCATGCGCAGGACTTGCCCGATCTGCGCGGGGCAACGGTGCTGTTGCCCAATTACCATGCTGCCCAGCCGCTGGCGCAGGCATTAAGCGCTGCGGCAAAACTGCCTGCTTTATTGTTGCCGCAGATGGTCACGCTCAACGACTGGGCGCGATCCGTTCCCCTTGATGCGCCTGTCAGCACCGATAGCCAGCGTAGTGCATTGTTGTATCAACAGTTGCAAAAGCAGAAATGGTTCGATCAGGCAGATTTGTGGGGCATGACGCGGGAGTTGCTGGCGCTGTTCGACGAACTCACGCATTCGCTCGATGAATTGCCGCCCGATTCCGAGACGTTCGCTGCTGCTGTTCAGCAGGCATACCAGGCTCGGCAGAACAGCACGCTGCAACTGGAAGCCCGGCTGGTGTTTGAACTGTGGAATGCGATGCAAAGCGGCGAAGAACTGGACGCCGCACGAGCCTATCAGCAACGCTTGGCGAAGCTGGCGGCGCAGGCAGATAAGCCATTATTCGTGTTACGCACTTCCGATTGGGATGCACTGGAGCAGCGCTTTCTCGATGAATATGCAGAGCGCGCGGCGGTGGAGTTGTTCGATCTGCGCGAGATGGATAAGCAGTGGAGCAGCTTGCTGCGCGATCAGACAACAGGGCTGCGCTCGCAAAATATTCCACCGCTTGCCGGCAGGCTACGCTTTTTTGCGGCAACCAGCCTGGAACAGGAGGCTCGCGCCGCTGCCATGCAAGTGCGCCGCTGGCTGCAAGAAGGCAAACGCGACATCGCTATCGTCGCACAGGATCGTGTAGTGGCACGGCGCATGCGCGCCTTGCTGGAGCGCGCACAGGTGCTGGTAACGGACGAGACCGGTTGGACCTTCGCCACGCTGTCCGTTAGCACGGTGCTGGATCGTTGGCTAACCGCGCTGCAAAGTGGTTTCTATCATCACGATCTGCTCGATCTGCTCAAATCGCCTTTCATCTTTGCCGACATGACTGCCACTGAACGCAAGTCAGCGGTGTATCAATTGGAACAGCTGCTGCGCAAACAGGGCGTGGTGGCCGGGTTGGAAAAATTCATCAAGCTTGCCGAACACGAAACAGGGCTGCATCAGCCGCTGGCGCGTCTGCGCCAGGCCGCCGTATTGCTGGATCAAAGCAAACGACGCACATTGGCAGAATGGTTGCGCGCGTTGCGCGAGAGTTTGAATATATTGGGCATCGATGCCGGCTTGCATCAGGACGATGCAGGCACAAAGTTGCTGCGCGCGGTTGAAATCTGGAAACAGGAATTGATTGGTGATGAAGGACACTATCGCTTCACCGAGTGGTGGCGCTGGCTCGCGCAACAACTGGATACGCAGACCTATCTCGACAGCAGCATCGACAGCCCGGTGCGCTTTACCCACCTTGCGGCCACGCGCTGGCGCGCTTTCGATGCGGTGTTGCTGTTAGGCTGCGATGCCGACCATCTGCCCAGCGCGGCGGACGGCGGGCGCTGGTTCAACGATGCGGTTCGCGGCGCGCTCAACTTGCCCACGCGCAGCACCCACACTGCACGACAACGCGACGACCTGCTGGCCTTGCTTGCCATGAATGATTGCGTGCTGGTCACCTGGCAAAAGGATCGTGATGGCGAAAAAAGCCTGCTCAGCCCGTATCTGGAGATGTTGCGTGATCAGCACACGCTGTCTTATGGCGACGACTTGAGCGAAAAAGAGTTGCAGGCTTATCTCGCGGCTGAAGAAGCGCACTCGGTCGAACTGCCGCAAGCTGTACAACCAGCGCCAAACGTATCGAAGGAAACCGTTCCCGCGAGCGTTTCCATCAGCGCCTATAACAGTCTGGTTGCCTGCCCCTATCAATTCTATGCGCGCCACATTCTGCGCCTGAACGAATTGGACGAAGTGCAGGAAGGCATCGAGAAGCGCGATTACGGCGTGCGCTTGCATGACATCCTGCGCCGTTTTCACGAACGCTATCCACAAGTGAACCGGCATCCTGCGAATCAAATGGAGACCGCATTGCGACAGATCAGCGAAGAAGTATTTGCCGATCTGCTGGAACAGGATTTCGAAGCACGCGCCTGGCTTGCGCGTTGGTACAAATCATTGCCTGCCTATCTGGAATGGCAGACGGAAAGCGAAGCCGATGGCTGGCGTTATGCCGAGTCCGAGCAGGCCTTCGATTGGCCGCTTGAGGGTGTCCACCTGCGCGGCCGCATCGACCGGCTGGATGTGCGTGGCGAAGAGAAACTGGTGCTGGATTACAAGACGCAGAGCGAACAACTGTTGCACAACAAATTGAAGGAACCGGGCGAAGACGTGCAGCTCGCGTGTTACGCCTACGCGCATGAAGCGGCGGATGCCGCCTTCGTGAGCATCGAGAACGGCAAAGTGAAACGGGTCGCGCCCAAGGACGATGTGCCTTTGCTGGCGCAACTCAATGCCGAACGGCTGGAACAGGTGATGGACCGCATTCGCGGTGGTGCAGGTTTGCCCGCGAACGGCATCGATGTGGCGTGTACGCATTGCGAGGTGCGCGGAGTTTGTCGCAAGGGTGAGTGGGCATGAGCAACCACATCGCACTCGACCCCAAACACAGCGTCGTCGTCGAAGCCTGTGCCGGCAGCGGCAAGACCTGGTTGCTGGTGTCGCGCATCGTGCGTTTGCTGCTGGATGGCGCGCCACCTTCGCATATCCTCGCCATCACCTTCACGCGCAAGGCCGCGCAGGAAATGCGGTCCCGATTGCAAGAGTGGCTGCGCGATCTGGCGATGAGCGATGATGAGTCAGTACGCCGGTTCTTTGCCGAGCGCGGATTGGAAACCCTGAGCGACACCCAAATGCAACGTGCCCGCATTCTGTACAGCAGCGTGTTGCTGGCACAGCCCGGCATCACCATCAGCACCTTCCATGGCTGGTTCATGCAAGTCATGCAGCGCGCCCCGCTGAATGCCGACGTGATGCAGGGAATGAGCCTGCTCGAACATACTGGCAGCACGCAGGAAGAGGCGTGGGAAGAATTGCTGGAACAGATGCGCAAGCAGCCGGACAGCACCGAGGCGCAGTATATGCAATGGCTGTTCGGCGAGTGCGGCCTGTATAACACGCACAAGCTGCTGTTCAACTTCCTTGCCAAGCGCGCGGAGTGGTGGCCATACGTCCGGGGACAGGATGATGTGCTGGCGTTTGCGCTGGAAAATCTGCGTGCTGATCTTGCCGTGGACATGGAATTCGATCCCGTTGCTGATTGGGGAAAGCAAAGCGCAAGCCGTGCGGTGTTGCTTGCCTTCGCGCATCGGCTTGCTGAAAGCGGCACTCCGACACAAAAAGAAAATTCGATCGAGATTGAGCGTACTTGGACAGAAAGTGCAGAGGCCGAACGTTTTGCAATGTTGTGGCCTTTGTTGTTTACCCAGGAAGGTCCGCCGCGCAAATTTAGATCAACCAAAAATCAGAACAAGGAGGCATTCGACAGTGCATTGAATAACCTGCAAGCCGGCATGCAAGCTGTGCGTGACACGCTCGCCGAACAACAGGCGTATCGTCTGAACGTGGCAGTGCTGCATTGTGGCGTGGCGTTCCTTGAGCGCTATCAGGCACTCAAGCAGCAAAAGCAGCAGATGGACTTTTCTGATCTGGAATGGCAACTGTGCCGCCTGCTGCAACAGAGCGAACATGCCGAGACCATGCAGTACAAGCTCGACAGCTGCTACCGACATGTGCTGCTGGACGAATTCCAGGACACCAACCCGCTGCAATGGCAGATATTGCGCGCATGGTTCGATGCGGCAGTGGCGGTGGAGTCGCAACCCACCGTCTTCGTCGTCGGCGATCCCAAGCAATCTATCTACCGTTTCCGGCGTGCCGATGCACGGCTGTTCGGCGTGGCGCGCGAATATCTGCAGGAACATTTCGCCGCACACGAACTGCGCAACAGCCATACATGGCGCAACGCTCCTGCAATAGTGGATGCAGTGAATGCCGTATTCATCGATCATCCGGAAGGCTTCGTGGATTTCAATCAGCACACTACCGAGCACACCGACTTGCCGGGGTATGTGATTGCAATGCCGTTGGCTGTTGTCGAGAAGAGCAAAAATGAAGCGGACGAGAATTCGCCGCTTGTCTTGCGTGATCCGCTGACCACACCGAGAGATGAAGACGAAGAAGGCGGACGCCAGAAAGAAGCTGCGCAGTTCGCCGAGCTATTGCGAACCATCGTCAGCGATTGGGTTGTGATGGAGAAAGGCAAAGAACACCGCGTGCGCTACGGCGACATCATGGTGCTGGTGCGCAGCCGGACTCATCTACAGGTGTACGAAGAAGCGTTGCGCGCAAAACACATTCCATTCATCAGTTCGCGGCGCGGCGGCCTGCTCGAAACGCTGGAAGCGGAAGACATTCAGGCGCTGCTGATGTTCCTCATCACGCCATTCGCCGATCTCGCGCTGGCACAAGTGCTGCGCACGCCGATCTTCTCGTGCAGCGATGCGGACTTGATGCGCCTTGCACAATCTACACCCTCCCCTGATAAAGGGAGGGCTGGGGAGGGGGTAAGCTGGTGGTCCCGCCTGCAAAATCTGGAGACTCCCTCACCCTCGCTGCAACGCGCCGCCGAACTGTTGCAGCGCTGGCTCGCGCTTGCCGATAAATTGCCGGTACACGATCTGCTCGACCGCATTTATTTTGATGGCGACGTGCTGGCGCGTTATACCGCCGTGCTGCCGCCGGAGATGCGCGCCAAGGTTGCAGCCAATCTGCACGCCTTCATGGAGATAGCTCTGAGCGTGGATGCAGGGCGTTACCCCAGCCTGCCGCGTTTCCTGCAGGAACTGCGCGAATTGCGCGACAGCACAGACGATGCGCCGGACGAAGGCAGGCTCGGAGTGGCGGGCGATGCCGTGCGTATCTACACAGTGCATGAAGCAAAAGGGCTGGAAGCTCCCATAGTCTGGTTGCTCGATGCGAATGCAGAATTGAAGCGGAAAGAAGGTAACGACGTTTTATTGGATTGGCCAACGCACGAAATGTGTCCGCAGCATTTCTCCATGTATGCCGATCTGGCCTCGCGCGGCAAAAAACGCGCGCCGCTGTTCGAGCAGGACGCGGCACAACAAGCTCGCGAAGAGATGAACCTGCTCTACGTCGCGATGACCCGCGCGCAGCAGGCTTTGATCGTGAGTGGCAACAGCAAGGGCGAGGACAAGGAGCAAAAAAAGAAAGCGCAGTCGTGGTACGACCGCATCGCGGCAGTGGTAGCGCAGCACCAAACTTCAAATCCGCTCGTCCTGAGCCTGTCGAAGGATGGGCGGATCGGAAGTGATGCTTCCGTTCACCCTTCGACAGGCTCAGGGCGAACGGAAGAGTTGATTCAGCTCCCAGCCATCCTCCCCACCGGCAAACGCGCTGCCCGCAACACCGCGCAACAACAGCGCGGTATCTGGCTGCATGTGCTGCTGCAACACTTGGCCCCGCCAAATGCCATTGCTGATAAAGCTGAGCTTCAGGCGCAGTGCGGCATCCCGCCTAGTGAGATGGATGCCCTTTTACAACAAGCGCAGGCCTTGCTTGCGCGCGTGCCACTAAAGCGTTTCTTCGATCCGCGGCAATACCGCAGCGCGAATAATGAAATGCCCTACGTCAATGTATCAGGCGAGTTAAAGCGCATAGACCGGCTGGTGGAATTCGACGACGAGGTGTGGGTGCTGGATTACAAGACCGGCGAGACAGCCAACCCCGAGCCGTACCGCGCGCAATTGGCGGAATATCGTAGCGCCATGCAGGCGGTGTATGCGGGGAAGAAGGTGCGCTGCGCGCTGGTGTTTGCGGATGGAGTGTTGAGCGAGGTGTAGAGTGCGCTGTGCGCACCATGGTGCATGGAATGCACCCTACGACTGCTCCGCCAGCGCCAGAGGCACGGATATTTTCAGTTTGACATATTCATTTCTGCGCCATATAGTTCGCAAAGAACGAACGTTCTGTTATGGCGGAAGTGAAGAGCCGCTGAATAGCATAGAGCAGGAGGTGCTGGCAAAACTGCCGGCGGTCAGAGATCAAGTGAAGCATGAAGTAACAAAAGGCCGCGGCGCGACGTTGCAGATCGAAGGACGCTTCGAGAACGTGGCGCGCGAGCGTGCCGACGATGGCTGGGGCAAGGCGGACGAAGAGCTGCCGCCGTTCAAAACCACTGTGTCGATAGATTCGGCAAAGAGCGTGATCCAGCGCAACAACTCGCCTGATATTCCGTTCTCGTTATCGTTGAATGCCTATCGCGGCTGCGAGCATGGCTGCATCTATTGCTACGCGCGCCCTTCGCACGCCTACCTGAATCTTTCGCCGGGGCTGGATTTCGAGACCAGGCTGTTTGCCAAGCCGGACGCGGCCAAGCTGCTGTGCGCGGAACTGGCCAAGCCTTCCTATCAGTGTTCGCCGATCGCGCTCGGTTCCAACACCGATCCCTATCAGCCGATCGAGCGCGAGTGGACGATCACGCGGCAGATTCTGGAAGTGCTGGCTGAGCACAAACATCCGGTTTCCATCGTCACCAAGTCCGCGTTGGTCGAGCGCGACCTCGATCTGCTGACACAACTGGCGCGCGACGACCTGGTGCAAGTGTTCATCTCGGTCACCACGCTGGATGCGGAGCTTGCGCGCAGGATGGAGCCGCGCGCCGCATCGCCACGCAGGAGATTGCAAGCCATCAAGACGCTCAACGAGGCGGGCATGCCATGCGGGGTGATGGTCGCGCCGGTGATCCCCGTCCTGACCGATGCGGAACTGGAACATGTGCTGCAAGCCGCGCATGAGTACGGCGCGCGCAACGCGGGCTATACCTTGCTGCGCCTGCCTTATGAATTGAAGGACTTGTTCAAGGATTGGCTCGCGGTACATTACCCGCTCAAGGCAGAGCATGTGATGAGCCGGATGCGCGAGATGCGTGGCGGGCGCGAAAACGATCCGAATTTTGGTTCACGCTTCCGCGGCAGCGGGCTGTTTGCCGATCTGCTGTCGCAGCGTTTCCACAGGGCCTGCGAGCGGATGGGCTTCAATCTTGAGGACAGGCCGCTCGATACAGGGCGCTTCAAGCCGCCGTCGCGGAATGGGCAGATAGATCTGTTTTAGCCCGGGCCGGAAAGCCAGTAAACTAACCGTGCTATTGTTTTACCGGTTGACCTGCCGTGCAGGTTGGATAAACTGCGTCCCATATTAATTCAAGCCAGGATTTCACACATCATGTTTGAGCATCAGGATGTTCTTGCGGCATTGGACGGCAAATTGCCATTGCCGGAAAAAATAGCATACGTTCATGGTTTGCTGAGAGAACGCTTTGATTTTATCGAACGGATTTCGGTGGCGATTTATGACCCAAAAACCGATTTGCTGAAGACTTTTGTGCATAGCAGTGACGATGAGAATCCTTTGGTCTTATATTCCGCCAAGCTGGCAGATTCCGAATCAATGAAGGAGATACTGAAAGTAGGTCGTCCGCGGGTGGTAAATGATCTCGATATATTCAGCAACGTCCAGGCAGAACACGCCCGCCGTCTTTCCGCGCTGCAGTATCGATCCAGCTACACCATGCCGATGTTCCTGAATGGGGAGTTTTTCGGTTTTTTGTTCTTCAATTCCCGCCGCAAGAATGTTTTTGTCGAGGCCACCTTGCACTATCTGGATATGGTTGGACACTTGTTGTCGCTGCTGGTGATCCATAACATGTCGACGAGCCGAAGCTTGTATGCAATCGTCAAGACGGCCGCGAATATCACGCTGCACCGCGATATCGAAACTGGGGCGCATCTTGACCGAATGTCCAATTATGCGCGCCTAATCGCCAGGGAGGTGGCCAAGAAATACCGGCTCAACGATGAACTCGTGGAGCATATTTTCCTGTTCTCCCCGCTGCACGACATCGGCAAGATCGGCATATCGGACAGCATTTTGCTGAAACCGGGCAAGCTGACGGAATCGGAATTCGACACCATGAAAACCCACGCCGCGAAAGGCGGCGAGATCATAGACATGATGCTGAAAAATCTTGGCTTGGACGAGTTTCCCCATGCGGAAATCTTGCGCAATATCGCGCTTTATCACCACGAGGCGCTCAACGGCAGCGGATATAACGGGCTGATGGACGAGGAAATTCCGGTAGAGGCAAAGATCGTCGCAGTCGCGGATGTTTTCGATGCGCTGACCAGCGTCCGCCCATACAAGGAAGCATGGAGCAACGACCGGGCATTTTTGTTCCTGCAGTCCATGGCGGGCACCAAGTTCGATATCGACTGCGTGGCCGCGCTGATCAATTGCCGCGACGACGTGGAGGCCATACAAAAAAGATTTCGGGAGGATCTTCTCGGCTAGCCAAAGCAATCAGGGCGCCACATCGTGTTGCACGGAACTTCAGAAAATTTTACCGGCTTGATCGGTTTTCATCCTGTTCAAGCCGGCCAATACCCCGGAATCCTTTAATTATTGACTATGAACCCCACCCTCGTTTTTGACATCGAAACCATCCCCGACATCGCCGGATTGCGTACCCTGCATGAGCTGGACGCGCGCGTCAGCGACGCGGAGGTGGCGGAGATGGCGTTTCAGCTGCGCCGCCAGAAGACCGGCAGCGACTTTTTGCCGCATCATCTGCAGCGCGTCGTGGCGATCTCGTGCGCGCTGCGCGACGGCGATAATTTCCGGGTCTGGTCATTGGGCGATTTGCATGAAGGCGAAGGCAGCATCATCCAGCGCTTTTTCGACGGCATCGAAAAATACACCCCGCAACTGGTGTCATGGAACGGCGGCGGCTTCGATCTGCCGGTGCTGCATTACCGTGGCCTGATCCATGGCGTGCAGTGCGCGCGCTACTGGGACCAGGGCGAGGACGACAAGGACTTCAAGTGGAACAACTACATCAGCCGCTATCATTCGCGTCATCTCGACCTGATGGACCTGCTGGCGATGTACACCGGACGCGCCAATGCGCCGCTGGATGAGCTGGCCAGGCTGATTGGTTTTCCCGGCAAATTGGGCATGGATGGCAGCAAAGTGTGGGAGGCATACCAGCAAGGCAGGCTGGACGAGATACGCAACTATTGCGAGACCGACGTGGCAAACACCTATCTGGTGTTTGCGCGTTTCCAGATGATGCGCGGTATGTTGACCCGCGCGCGATTTAAAAAGGAATGCGATCTGGTGCGTGCCGAATTGGGCAAGCTCGATCTGCCGCACTGGAAAGAATTCCTGGCCGCCTGGCCCGAGCAGAAAAAATAATAATCCGCACATTACCGTTCGCCCTGCGATTGTGTTGCCGAAGTCCAAGAAAGTCATAAACCGGCTGAATCTCAACCAAAACCCCCTCTAACTCCCCCTTGTCAGGGGGAGAACCGGGCTCCTCCCCTGACAAGGGGAGGTTGGGAGGGGTTTGGTTTTATCCTTACACATTTTTATTGAAATTACATGTCCGCAGAAAACAGAGTAAAAATAGAATCCCTCGACCAGGAAGGCCGCGGCGTGGCGCATGCCGGCGGCAAGGTGATCTTCATCGAGGGCGCCCTGACCGGAGAGACGGTCAGCTATAGCTCGTATCGCAAGAAGCCCTCGTTCGAGCAGGCGCAGGTCACAGAGATATACAAGGCCGCAGCGATGCGCGTGCAGCCGAAGTGTGTGCATTTCGGCGTGTGCGGCGGATGCTCGATGCAGCATCTCGATGCCGGCGCGCAGGTCTCGGTCAAACAGCGTATCCTCGAAGACAGCCTGTGGCACATCGGCAAGGTCAGGGCGGAAACCATACTGGCCCCGATCTACGGGCAGGCATGGGGGTATCGGGAACGGGCGCGCCTTTCGGTCAGGCACGTGATCAAAAAAGGCAAGACACTGGTCGGCTTTCACGAGAAGCGCAGCAGCTACGTTGCCGACATGCAGCACTGCGAAATTCTTGCGCCGAAGATCGCCGGGCTGTTGCCGCTGCTGGCGGAATTGATCGGCGGCTTGTCGATACGCGACCGGTTGCCGCAGATCGAAGTGGCGGTCGGCGAACATGTCGATGCGCTGGTGTTGCGCGTGCTGGATCCTCCCTCGGTCAGTGATGAAGAGGCGCTGCGTGCGTTTGCCGACAAGCATGCGATTCAGTTCTGGCTGCAATCCAAAGGGCCGGATACCGTCGTTCCATTCCATCCCCTGGATGCGCCGGCCTTGTCATACAGCCTGCCGGAATTTGACATCACGATGCCGTTCGCACCCACCGATTTCACCCAGGTGAACAACGCGATCAACCGCGTTATGGTCAGCCGTGCCATGCGCTTGCTGGCTCCGCAAGCGGGCGAGCGCATCGCGGATTTCTTCTGCGGCCTGGGCAACTTCACGCTGCCGATCGCGCGCAGCGGCGCGCAGGTGATGGGCATTGAAGGCAGCGCCACACTGGTAAAACGTGCCATGCAGAATGCCGAATACAATGGCCTGTCGGTCAATACCGGGTTTCAGGCGATGAATCTGTTCGCGATGGACGAGGTGCAACTGGCGCAACTGGGAAGATTCGATAAATGGCTGGTCGATCCGCCGCGCGACGGTGCGATCGAACTGGTGAAATCACTAAGCGGTGACCATGCACCGCGCCGTATCGTGTATGTCTCCTGCAACCCCGCGACGCTGGCGCGCGATGCACAGGTACTGGTGCAGGTTCAAGGCTATACGCTGAAAGCGGCCGGCGTGATGAATATGTTCCCGCACACTTCGCATGTCGAATCTATTGCCCTATTTGAAAAAACGTAGGGCGGAAGCCCCGCAGGGCGTTCCGCCAATTGCAAGCCATGCTACGCAGGTTAACGACGGTTATGCAGAGGTTGGGCAACACGGCCGAAGCCACAAGAATGAAAGGTTAGACATGAAAAGTTACGATGACCTGGTTACCGATGCGCTGTTGCGCGTGAAGGAACTCATGCCGTGGGACTTGAGCAGATTGCTTGCCGGCGGAAGCAGGCCGGTGTTGCTCGACGTGCGCGAACCGGCGGAATTCTCGATGCTGCACATCCCCGGTTCGATCAATGTTCCGCGCGGAGTGCTGGAACAGTCATGCGAGTGGGATTACGACGAGACAATGCCGTTGCTTGCCGACGGGCGAGACTTGGAGATCGTGGTGGTATGCCGTTCCGGCAAACGCTCGGCACTCGCCGCAGACGTTTTATTGAGCATGGGCTATACCAATGTGGTCTCGCTGAAGACCGGCGTGCGCGGCTGGAACGACTACGAGCAACCGCTGGTGGATGGAACGGATCACCCGGTGGATGCCGATACCGCAGATGCGCTGCTTGGGCCTAGACTGCGTCCTGACCAGCACAAGCCGAAAGCATCTTAGATGTAGTGTGGGCTTAACCAGCGGCTTATGTCACCGTCTTTTGGTGACTTAGCCGAATGGCTATGCAAAGCTCGCCCACCATGTCGGGCGGAGCCCGACCTACAAAAAAGGCGACCATCAGGTCGCCTTTTTAGTTTGGTGCTGAGATAACCTTCGCAACAGATTAACCGTCGCGAGCAGGTTATCAGTCCCGCTCGCCGCTGAATGCCATCAGCAGGCTCAGCAGATTGATGAACAGGTTGTAGATGTTCAGGAACAATCCCAGCGTCGCCATCACGTAATTGGTTTCGCCGCCATGCACGATCCGGCTGACGTCATACAGGATGTAGGCCGAGAAGATCAGCACGGCTATCGCGGAAATGGTCAGCGACATTGCGGGCACCTGGAAGAACAGGTTCGCCAGCGAAGCGACGATCAGCAGGATCAGCCCGATGAACAGGAACTTGCCCATGAAGCTGAAATCCTTCTTGGTGACGGTGGCCAATGTCGCCAGGCTGAAGAAGATGATCCCGGTGCCGCCGGCGGCCATGCCCACCAGTTGCGCGCCGTTTTTCAGGTGCAGCGCCACTTGCAGGATCGGGCCGAGGAACACGCCCGCGACGAAAGTGAAGCCGAGCAGCGCCACGACACCCCACACGCTGTTGCGCAGCGCGGTGACGGCGAACATCATGCCTATCATTGCGCCGAACATCAGCAGTGAACTCATGATCGGGCTTTGCGCCATGAACGCGAAGCTCATCGACATGCCGACGAACGCGCCGATGACGGTCGGGATCATCGTCAGCGCAAGCATCATGTAGGTGTTGCGCAGCACCTTGTTCTGTTCGGTTGCAAGTGTGCCGACTTGGCTTACGGTTTGGATTTGCATGTGTAGCCTCCTGAGTTAATCATTAAAACAACTTCGTGACTAAGAGTAGCGAAGTGGGAAGAAAGTTTCAATCGTGAAGTTAATAGGGTTGATTGGCGGAGGGCGTGAGATTCGAACTCACGAAGGGCGTAAACCCTTGCCAGTTTTCAAGACTGGTGCCTTCAACCGCTCGGCCAGCCCTCCATAATTGTATATATCCCGAAAAACCTGCCAGTTTTGGCTTCGACATAACCTGAAGGTTAGTCTACGCCGCAACAAGCCAGCTTGTTGTCAAGACTGGTGCCTTCAACCGCTCGGCCAGCCCTCCGTGGCCGCGCATTCTGAACCAAGCAGCCCGGCATGTCCAGAAAAACGCCGGGAAAAATTCAATCGCGCCAGCGGTCAGCCCAGTTGTTCGGGGTTTCGTATAAGCGCACCTGCTCAAGGCGCAGGTGGTTGCCGTAAGTGTCCTGGTAAGCCGGGTCGAGAATGTCGAACGCGACTTGCGCGAGATTTTCCGCAGTGGGTACGACATCGAGGATGACGGTCTTGTGATCCGGCAAACTCGCCAGAAAGTCGCACACCGGTTTGTCGCCGCGATATACCAGAAAGGCGTGATCCCAGGCATCCACCAGCCTTGCCTTGGCGATGCGCTTGACATCGGAGAAGTCCATCACCATCCCCTGTTCGGACAGGCCTTCGCCGGTGATGACGTCGCCGGACAGGGTGATCTCGATGGCGTAGCGATGGCCATGCAGATGCTTGCACTGGCTTTTGTGATTGGGAATGCGGTGTCCGGCATCGAATTCTAGGCGGCGGGTGATAAGCATTTGGGCTGAGATCGATAGAATTGGCGCGGATTATACAGGCTCAGGTTTTTATCGCGGAAATACCTTGCAGGAATTCGCGCTGCCCCTGTTCTCCATGGGTCTTTCCGTAGCGCAGCGCACTGTAGCGCGTCGCGAGGTCGTGCATGGGTTCGGCCAGCTCGGGCCGGGCAGTGGCGATGCGTGCAGCGTAGTCCAGCGCGCCTTCGTGCGCAGCCCTCGGCAATCCGGCTCTGGCCAATTTTTTACAAAGTTTGAGCCATGCCGCCTGGACCTTGTCCGTCCGGATGCGTACGTACAGGTGGCGCAGCATGAACAAGGCGAATAGAGCAACCAGCAATCCCAGTCCCGCAGCCATGTTCATCGCCATCTTTTGCCAGGTGATGGATTCCATGCCGAGGCGGGTCAGGAAGGCGAATTGACGTTCATTGTCATAGCCCAGTACCCACTGGTTCCACTGGTTGGCGAGCGCATCCCAGTTCAGGCTGAGATTGCGCAGCCATTGCGGCGGATTGCGCGCCATGAAGGGCAGGGCGGCGTTGTCGGACACGGCCGCAGACAGCCCGCTTTGTATGCGCGCCGGCGCGATGACCCCGGTCGGATCGACCCGCACCCATCCCTGTCCCTTCAGCCATACTTCCGCCCATGCGTGCGCATCCGATTGCCGCACGATGTAGTAGTTGCCGATATCGTTGAATTCGCCGCCCAGGTAACCCGTCACCACGCGTGCCGGCACATCGGCGGCGCGCATCAGGAACACGAAAGCCGAGGCGTAATGTTCGCAGAATCCCTGTTTGCTCCCGAACAGAAAATCATCGATGCTGTTGGTCCCGAGCGGCGGCGGTTCAATGGTGTATTGAAATCCCTCCCGGTTGAAATAGGACAGCGCCGCCTGCACTATCGCGGCGTCATCGGCACTGTCTGCTTTCCATTCTGCGGCAAGCTGCCGGGCCCTGAGATTGAATTGCCTGGGCACCTGCAAGGCGCGCCTGATCTGCAACCCGGATTCCTGCAAATTGGCGCGATAACCGAGATTCGAGCGCGCCTCGTAGCGGATTCGTGCATTGACCGGCTTTTTGCCGTACAGCCGGAAATCGTAACTGAGGGTAGACGGAATGGAGATCTTGTCCGGAACATCGAGCGCGAACAGCCAGGTTTTGTTGTGCGGCTCCAAAGTGACGGTGTAATCGATAGCCTGGCCGAGCCCGGTGAATTTTGGCGCCAAGAACTGCTCGGTGGTGTTGCCGGGTGTCCAGACGCGCCCGTCGAAGTTCCACATTACCGGCCCGCGCCAGTACATTTGTTCGCGGAGCGGCGGATTGTCCTTGTAACTGACGCGGAATGCCACTGCTTCAGACAGGATCAAACGGCTCAGACTGCCGGGCGACATCCTGTCATCCAGTCCGCTGCTCGAGTAGGCATCCTGCGGCAAGCCCCACAACGGGCCTTGTACACGCGGAAACAGGACGAACAATATCAGCGTGAGCGGGATCGCCTGCAATAGCAATATCGCTGCAACGCGCAGGCGCGGTTTGAGCGGGATGCTCTGGCCGTGCACCTGTATCCATGCAACAGTAATGACAAGCAGCGTTGACAGCATGTACAGCGCGGTGGGAATGCTCTGGGAATAAAAAAAGTTGGTGATGATGATGAACAATGCCAGATAGATTACTGCCATTGCATCGCGCGTCGTGTTCAGTTCCATCAGCTTGAGCGTGGCGAGCAGCATCAGCAGCGTGACGCCGACTTCGCGTCCGAACAGGGTATGGAAGCTGATTGCAATGCCGCTTGTGCCGGCGATGGTGATCAGCATCAGCAGCCATTTTTTCGGCTGCGGTCTGCCGCTGTGGTTAAGGTAGGCCCTCCACAGCAATAAAACGCCGCACAAGCTGCTGACCCACAATGTCAGATGATCGGCGTGCGGAGCGATGACCATCAGGATGCTGAGCAGAAGTCCGTAGATGAGGGATTTATTCATTTCCCTCTCCCCAATCCCTCGCCAGCAAGCGGGAAAGGGCCGTTCTGCTGCGGCAGATTGAACAACGCGATCCGGCGCAGGCATTCATCGCGATGTGCGGCGCCGAGATTGGCAGGCAGTTCGCCGTCCGGCAGACGCAGTCCATAGCGCAATTCCTGTGCTTCGGCATCCAGCACCCAGCGCGCCATGCGCGCCAGCCTTTCCTCATCGTCGAAGCCGGTAGCAGCGGAATATTCCAGCCATAATTCTTCGCCGAGCGGCGTGGAAAACTGCTTCACCTGCAAACCCTGCTCGCGGGCAAGGACCTTCCATGCGATGCGCTGCAGCGCATCGCCCGGGGTATATTTGCGCAATCCGGAAAAGTCTTCGTCTCCGGCAGTCGAGCGTTTTCCGGCCCCGTCCGGCGAGTTGCCCGGTGGCAGCGGCGCTTGGCTTAGCGGTTTGGGATAGACCAGGCAGCGTGTGTCGAAATGCAGATAGGACCAGGCATGAAACAGGCCGAGCGGGAAGTGCGTGTATAGCGCGACACGCCCGGACTTCAGCCAGCCGCGTTGAGTTGCCGGGATGCTCAATATCACCTCGCTGTGCCCGAGTGCAGGCACATCGAATACCGTGCTGTGGCCTTGCATATCGTGCAGGTTGATCCGGTATCGATCCAGCCTGCTGCTGTTGTGGAAATGAAAGACGAAGCGCGCAGATTCCGTGGCGAACACCGGTTCGACATGCCCTGCGCGCACCTGCAATTGTGCCAGGTTGCGGAAGGCATGCAGCATCGACATCACCGCCATCATCGCCAGCAGAAAGGTCAGCACATACCCCAGGCTCAGGTTGTAATTGATGTCGCCGAGCAGCATCAGCGCCAGCACGAAGGCCAGGGCGAAACCCTGCCGCGTCGGGATGATGTATATGCGGCGCTGGGTGAGCGTGACCGTGCCGTCGTCGTGACGCTGGCGGCGCAATGCCCAGGCGCGGAAACGGTTTTTTAATTTAACCAGCATGCTGTCGATCTTCCTCTCGCCCGACTCCGCCGATGGAACCGATGATCGTTATGCCGCGATCGAGAAGGTGGTCCGGGACCGGGAGCGGGTCAGGGAATCGCCACCGCCTCGAGCAATTCGCGCACCAGCGTATCGCTGTTCTGCTTGGTATATTCGCCGGCCGCTTGCAGGCGGTGGCTGACCACACCGGGCAATACTGCCTGAACATCCTCGGGGATCACCGCATCGCGTTCATCCAGCACTGCCCAGGCACGTGCGGCCGAGACCAGCGCGAGACCGGCGCGCGGTGACAGGCCGTGGGTATAGCGGGCCGATTCGCGGGTGTTGAGCAGGATGGCTTGCACGTAATCGAGCAGCGCCGGCGAGACGAACGCAGCTCTGGCGCGCTTCTGTATCGCGAGCAGCTCGCTGCTCTCCATCTGCGGGCTGAGCTGGGCGACGATTTCGCGCCGGTCCACGCCGGACAGCAAGCCGCGCTCCGCCTGTGCGTCCGGATAGCCCATCTGGATGCGCATCAGAAACCGGTCGAGTTGCGATTCCGGCAGCGGAAACGTGCCGATCTGATAGGCAGGGTTTTGCGTGGCGATGACAAAAAACGGTGTGGGCAGCTCGCGCGTGGTGCCTTCGATGGTCACCTGCTGTTCCTCCATCGCTTCCAGCAGCGCGCTTTGCGCTTTCGGGGTGGCGCGATTTATTTCGTCGGCAAGTATCATCTGCGCGAATATCGGGCCGGGATGAAACTTGAATACGCCGCTGCTCTGTTCGCCGCTGGCGCGCTGGTAAACCGACACGCCGAGGATATCGGCAGGCAGCAGGTCACTGGTGAACTGGATGCGCTGGAATTGCAGGCCCAGTGTGCGCGCCAGCACATGGGCGAGCGTGGTCTTGCCGACCCCGGGCAGGTCTTCGATGAGCAAATGGCCGCGCGCCAGCAGGCAGGTGATTGCGAGGCGGATCTGCTGCGGCTTGCCGAGAATGATCTGTTCTGCCTGGGTGATGACGTTGTGCAAGCTTTGACTCATTGGGATTCCATCACTTGATTAAGGTTGGGAACCCCCTCTAGCTCCCCCTTGTCAGGGGGAGAACGGTGCAATGGTTCCTCCCCTGATAAGGGGAGGTTAGGAGGGGTTTGCGTATTCCGTTGCACTCAGCTTAAAACAATATTGCCGCGACTACCTTTCTGTCCTCCGCAACCAGAATGTTATAGGTGCGGCACGCGGCCGGGGTGTCCATGCATTCTACGCCGACACCCGCATCGGTCAACGAACGGTACAAACCGGGATGCGCAAAGCGTTGCCTGGAACCTGTGCCAAGCAGCAACACATCGGGTTTGAGCGGGAGGAAATACTCGAAGTGTGCCGCGTTCAGAGCATCAAAATCCGCGACAACCCAGTCGCTGCGGACCTCCCCGGGCATCACTGCGATGCTGCGGTCATAGCGTTCGCCGTTGACCATGACATGATCTTTGCCGTGGGCCGTAAAAAGTTTAGTTTCGCCGGGATTGGCAAGATGCAATTTCAATATGGCTCCGCAATTCAGACCGTCGGAATGAGATAAGTTTAGAGCCTGTGGTCAAGCCGCGTCAATCCGGAAGCTGGCGCCGGACTATGCGGAACGGACGCCGGATGATACCAGTAGCCTGGCCGCTTCGATGGCGGGCAGAGGCTTGCTGAACAGGAACCCCTGCCCGTATTGGCAGCCCAGCCTTGCCAGACAGGCAAGTTGCTCGCTTGTCTCGATACCTTCAGCCACAACTTTCAAATTCAGCGACTTGGCCAGGCCGATGATCGCAGTCACAACGGCCAGAGCATTTTTGTCGCTGGGCAGCTTGGCGACAAAGCTCTGGTCGATTTTTATTTTGCTGATCGGGAAGCTGGTTATATAACTCAGTGAGGAATAGCCGGTCCCGAAATCGTCGATGGAGATGCCCATGCCCTGTTGTATCAGTAATTCCAGCAAATTCAGGCTGTCCAACGAGCTGTCCATCAAAATCGACTCGGTGATTTCCATTTCAAAATTTTTCGGATGGAGATGCGCGTTCTTCAATATGTCGAATATTTCGGATGCAAGGTCGGTTTGCTTGAATTGCCTCGAAGAGAAATTGACAGAAGTGAAAGACAATCCGTAGCGTTCGACCCACTCCGCTGTCTGAGCTGCAGCCGTGTCGAGAATGAATTTTCCGATATCGATGATCAGTCCGATTTCCTCCGCCAAAGGAATAAACTCGTCCGGCCGGACTACGACCCCATCTTCCCTGATCCAGCGTGCCAGTGCCTCGAAGCCGATGATCTGTTCTCCGGCAATCTCCACGATAGGCTGGTAATAGACAACGATTTCGTTGCGTTCCAGGGAGCGCCGCAATGACGTCTCTATGTTGATGCGGTTTTGCTGTGTGCGAGACAGCTCGTCCTGGTAGAACTGATAATTGTTTTTGCCGCGATTCTTGGCGAGGTACATCGCGCTGTCTGCCTGGCGCTTCAGGCTTTCACTGTCGTTTCCGTTGGCAGGGCAAATCGATATGCCGATCGATGCGCCGATGAACACTTCGCGGCCCTCCAGGGTAAAAGGAGTTTTCATGGCGGCAAGAAGCTTTTCTGCCACCTCCCTGATTTGCGAATTGTCGGAAAAATCGCTCATGATGATAGCGAACTCATCGCCTCCCAGGCGTGCGACAAAATCTCCCTGGCGCAATGATTTGCGCATGCGCTCTGCAATCCTGGACAACAGCAGATCGCCGAGATGATGTCCGAATGTGTCGTTCACATATTTGAAGTTGTCCAGATCGATGTACATCAGCGCAAATTCCTGGAGGTCATACTTGTAATTGAGCAGAACCCTCGCGATCTGATTGTCGAACGAGTGGCGGTTCGGCAGATTGGTGATAGGGTCGAAGTGAGCGATTTCGGATAGCTTTTCCTCGATATGGCGGCGTTCATTAAGCTCGATCTGCAGTGAATTTTCGCGGTGAGATAATTTTTCGACCATTTCATTGAACACGCCGGCCATTTCCCCGATCTCGTCACGGCTGGAAATGTCGGCACGTGCAGAAAGATCCCCTTCCTTGCCGACTTTGCGCATGACATCGGTCAAATTGAGCAAGGGCTGGGTAATGACTTCCTGAAGTTTGGTGAGCAGGGTGGAAACCGCTATCAGGATGACCAGGCCGCCCAGCAGCATAACCCCGATCTGCCTATAGAGAACACGGTAGGCTTCGGATAAATCCAGATGCATCGTGATGGTGCCGATTTGTTCGCCATCGAGGGCTGCGCTCATGATCGGCATGGCGAAACCCTGCAGGGGCTGGCCGAGCCGCGCTCTTTGTTCGAACAGAGACTGGTCGAATTCCGGCGGAAGTTCGACCGGGTTGTTCGCGCTGGCATAACTGGCAAACATATGGCCAGATTTGTCGTATATCGTCGCGTGCACGACATCCGGGACCGAACCTAAACTATTGAGTACATCCTGCGTAGCTTTGACATCATTGAACAACAAGGCCGAATTCAGGTTTTCGGTCAGTACTCTGGAAAGTGTGGAGGCTTTCTTTTCATAGTCATCCAGCAGCGAACCTAACATGTAAAAGCCGAGATTTATCGTGATCATCAGAGTGAACAATCCGACAATCAACAAGTTGATTGCCTGCAGTTTTTTTCCGAGAGTAAGGTTTTGAAAGAATTCCAGCATGACAGATTCAGTATACCTGAAGAGCGAGTTTGAGTAGTTTGGAACTGACTACCAGCGAATTTGCCTGTGCCGCGGTGTGATTGATCTTGAAGGCGATCCGGCCTTGTTGTTCAACTAGCGAGATGATGACATTTTTAGGGTCGTAGCCATTTTCTTCCGAGACTGACAGTACCGGGGCATTGCCGATTAGCCTGGCCAGGCTGTCGATGGACGCATGTTCGGATTTGCCGATGAACAGCACTTGGCAGGACCGCACTTGAGAGAAGGATGATATATCTGTGACGCTTATCGGATGCCCTTTCAGTTGTTTCTTTTTGACCGGTTCCAGTGCTGCGAGCATCTCGCTGCTACCCAGTATGCAAATCCTGAATTCATCGGCAGGAATAACGGGCCATTCCGTGAACAGTGCGAAATTGTAAAGAAACGCCGCTTCGATCACGCTTGCGTCGGCGATGATAGTATCCGCAGCGATTGCAGGTCGCAGCGAACAACAGGCGAGCATAAAAATGGCGATGCGAGCATTAAAACGCATATTCCAGTTTTGCCGCCAGATTCCGACTGTTCTGAGGTATCGTAGGACTTAACATCTCGTTTGACGCCGGATGCTGCACATCGCGGTTGAACAGATTGGTGACGCGCAACTGAGCTTGGATACCCCTGGCTATGACATTCGAAAAGGTGGCAGTGGCGTTCACCACCACTTCAGTCGCCACTCTGTAGGGCATGTCGTTCCAGCTGTAGCTGTGGCTGCCGGTAGCCTGAGCTTCCGCAGCAAGGTAAGCCGAGTACTTGAACACCGGTGCGATGACGCTGGCTTTCCCCATCCAGTTCGGGCTGTTGCTTTGGGTGGTGCCCAGCGCGTTCTGGACATGGCTGGTAGAAACACTGGCGCGCAGCTTGAGGTCGGCAGACGTGATTTTTTCAAAACCCAATTCCAGACCTTGAGCCTGCACCCATCCTCTGTTCTGGAATTGATAAACACCGCCAATTGGGTCGTACACCTGTTGGATCAGGTTGTTGATCCGGTTTTCGTATAGTGAGAATTGCCAGCGCGTCTTGTTGCTGCCGAGCCATTCCATCACACCTTCAGTGGTGGTGATAGTTTCTCTTTGCAGGCCGGGATTGCTCAGATAGTTCAACCCGTCGCCGAATTGGCTTTCATAGGCATTGGCCGAGCGAAAGGCGCGCCCGGAAATCAGTTTCAAAGACACGGCAGTGTTAGGTTGCCAGATCAGTGCAATGCGCGGACTCCTGGAGGAATCGCTGCTTGTGGCGGTATCCACACGCAAGCCCAGGTTGACCAACCAAGCTTGGCTGATGCGCAACTCGTCCTGTATGAACAGGCTGTTTCGTTGCACGAGCGGGTTGATATTCACATCAACTACGCCAATTGAAGCTGGATCTATGGAGTAATAATTTGACTGCTTGGCCAGCAGGTCGCGCGAGAATTCCAGGCCGCTGAGCAAGTGATGGATGCCGATTTCGAATTGGTAGCGAAATTCTCCATCCAGCGTCTGGCCTCTGACATCATCGTAATTCTGGTAGTAACCCACACCGGAGCCATCTGGCGGAGGCAGATCAAAATAGGGATAGGTGGCCAGGTAGTGCCAGTCGGTATACCCGAGACGGGCAAACACACTGCTGCCGGAAGACAGTTCATGGTTCACCGATGCGATGAACTGGGTACCGCCATCGTCGAGTTTGATCGACGGGTCATCGAACACCGTCAGGTATGGAGCTGAAGAGGGATTTATAGTGCGCTGGTGGTTGATCAGCTTGAAGCTCCATTCGTTATGATCCACGCGCATCATCACGTGACGGTTGTTGCCGCTATCCAGGCCATGCGCAACACCATCCGGAGAAACCGTGCCGTCGGCACGTATAAATTGTCCAAGCGGATCGGGGTAAGTCCGGTCACGGCCGGCTTGGTGTTCGGCTGAATATTGCAGCACCAGACCGGTTTCGTCGATGGTCTGTCTGGCTAACACATTTACACCGGTTTCGCCCAATTGCGAAACATGCGCTCCCACCTGATTCTGTGCAATGTTCCCGGTGTCGCGTGTTATAACGTTGATCACTCCGAACATCGCATTGGAACCATAGATCACGGAACCGGGGCCGGGGATGTACTCGATGCGTTCCACCATGGACATATCCAGCCAGCCCTCGGTACCGATTACCGCTTGCTGATAGATGTTGTCGTTATTGCGTTGTCCATCGATAAGCAATAAAAAACGCGTGTTGTAGTCGCCGGGGATCAAAAACCCCCTCGCACCGAGGAAGTCATAAGCCCGGTCATTGCTGGCATACAAGCCGGGTAGATTGATCAGCGCTTCGGTCAGCGTTCGCCAACCATGCAGTTGGATGTCCTCGCGGGTGATGATCTGTACAGCGGACGGAGCTTCGCCGGCGTGCTGCAGGTGTTTGGATGCCGAAGTTACTTCGACCAGCAGCAGTTGTTCCAAAGGTAATTCGGTCAGGTCGACTTGCGCGGCCAGGGCATGCTGGGTAACGAAGGCAAAAAAGATCAAGATTGCGAATTTTCCGTGTCGGCTTCGTATGGCGCACATGTACCGATTCCTTATAATTATTCCGCAGCACGAATATTAAACCAGCGGGAAAGGGATAAGTAAGCTATTTTTCTGGAAATGAAAAGTGAAACGGCAAAGTGGGCAAGCAGGTTCCTTGGATTTGCTGCTATCGGCCCGGACAGGTAAAATCCCGCCCTTTCGTGCTGTTTCAAACCGGTGCGATATATTGAACCGCCGATCGGGTGTATGACCGTGAAACCAATTTTGAAATCGACCAAGCTTTCCAACGTCTGCTACGACATTCGCGGCCCTGTGATGGAACGCGCCAGGCAGATGGAGGAGGAAGGGCAGCGCATCATCAAGCTGAACATCGGCAACTTGGCGCCGTTCGGCTTCGAGGCGCCCGAAGAGATCCAGCAGGACGTGATCCTGAACCTGCCGAATTCGTCCGGTTATTCCGATTCCAAGGGCTTGTTCGCGGCGCGCAAGGCCATCATGCACTACTGCCAGGCCAAGAAGATTCCTGGCGTGGGACTGGAGGACATCTACATCGGCAACGGCGCGTCGGAACTGATCGTGATGTCGATGCAGGGCCTGCTCAACACCGGCGATGAAGTGCTGATCCCTACCCCCGATTATCCGCTGTGGACTGCGGCGGTCACGCTGGCCGGCGGGACGCCGCGCCACTACATCTGCGACGAGCAGAACGGGTGGATGCCCGATCTTGCCGACATGCGCAGCAAGATCACGCCAAAAACACGCGCAATCGTCATCATCAATCCGAACAACCCGACCGGCGCGCTGTACTCCGACGAGTTGCTGCGCGCAGTGGTGCAGATCGCGCGCGAGCATAATCTGATCATTTTTGCCGACGAGATCTACGACAAGATGCTGTATGACGGCGCGACGCATACTGCGATCGCCTCGCTGGCCGATGACGTGCTGTTCGTGACGCTGAACGGGTTATCGAAGAATTACCGCGCCTGCGGTTATCGCGCCGGCTGGATGGTGGTGTCGGGAGAGAAGAAGCATGCGCAGGATTACATCGACGGCCTGACCATACTGGCTTCGATGCGGTTGTGTTCCAACGTGCCCGGCCAGTACGCGATACAGACCGCGCTGGGCGGCTATCAGAGCATCAATGATCTGGTCGCGCCGACCGGGCGTCTGTGCAAGCAACGCGATCTGGCCTACCAACTGCTTACCGCGATTCCCGGCGTGACCTGTGTCAAGCCCAAGGCCGCGCTGTATCTGTTCCCGCGTCTCGACCCGAAGATCTATCCGATCAAGGACGACCAGAAATTCATACTGGAATTGTTGGAAACCGAGAAAGTGCTGGTGGTGCAGGGCACGGGGTTCAACTGGATACACCCCGACCACATCCGCGTGGTGTTCCTGCCGAATGCCGATGACCTGACCGAGGCAATCGGCCGCATCGCGCGCTTTCTGGAACACTATCGAAAGCAACATGGAACATAATGCAGTCGTTAGTCGTTAGCCGCTAGTCGTTGGTTAAAAACGGCGCGCTTCCAACTAGTGACTAGCGACTAACGACTAGGAACTGATTTTATGAAACCAATCAACGCAGGACTCCTCGGCATCGGCACGGTAGGCGGCGGCACATTCACCGTGCTGCAACGCAATGCTGAGGAGATCACCCGCCGTGCCGGACGGCCGATCCGCATCACCGTGGTGGCGGACAAGAATGTGGCGCTGGCGAAGAAAGTCACCGGCGGCGCATGCCGTATCACCGATGATGCGTTCTCGGTGGTGAGCGACCCTGAAGTCGATATCGTCATCGAGCTGATCGGCGGCTACGGCGTCGCGAAAGATCTGGTGCTGAAAGCGATCGCGAACGGCAAGCATGTGGTCACCGCGAACAAGGCACTGCTGGCGACGCATGGCAACGAGATTTTCAAGGCCGCGCAGGACAAGGGCGTGATGGTCGCGTTCGAGGCTGCGGTGGCGGGCGGCATTCCGATCATCAAGGCAGTCCGCGAGGGCCTGACCGCGAACCGCATCGAGTGGATCGCCGGCATCATCAACGGCACCACCAACTTCATCCTGTCCGAGATGCGCGACAAGGGACTGAGTTTCGATACCGTGCTGAAAGAGGCACAGCGTCTGGGTTACGCCGAGGCGGACCCGACCTTCGATATCGAGGGCGTGGACGCGGCGCACAAGATCACGATCCTGTCTGCGCTGGCGTTCGGCATCCCGATGCAGTTCGACAAGGCCTACATCGAAGGCATCTCGAAGCTGGATGCGATCGACATCAAATATGCCGAGCAGCTCGGTTACCGCATCAAGCTGCTGGGCATCACCAAGCGCACGCCGGAAGGCGTGGAGCTGCGCGTGCATCCAACCTTGATCCCGGCCAAGCGGCTGATCGCCAATGTGGAAGGCGCGATGAACGCGGTCGTCGTGCAGGGCGACGCGGTCGGCGCGACGCTGTATTACGGCAAGGGCGCGGGCGCGGAGCCGACTGCCAGCGCGGTGATCGCCGATCTGGTGGACGTCACGCGCATGCACACCGCCGACCCGGAACATCGCGTGCCGCACCTGGCGTTCCAGCCCGATCAGATGGCCGACCTGAAGATTTTGCCGATGGACGAGGTGACCACCAGTTACTATCTGCGCATGCGCGTGCAGGACAAGCCCGGCGTGCTGGCCGACATAACGCGCATCCTCGCCGACGAACAGATATCCATCGACGCGGTGATCCAGAAGGAACCGGGAGAAGGAGAAGACCAGACCGACCTGATCATGCTGACCCATCAGACCCGCGAGAAACGCATCAACGCGGCGATCAAAAAGATCGAAGCGTTGGGCGTGGTGGCCGGCAAAGTGACCAGGCTGCGGCTGGAAGAGCTGGGGAAATAAATCACTGCTCCATCCCCCTTGCAGGGGGAGGGCTGGGGTGGGGGTAGAAGCATTCGAGGTATTGGCCAAATTTCTACCCCTATCCTAACCTTCCCCCTGCAAGGGGGAAGGAAGTGTAGAGTTCGAGGACACTTGAAATGAAATACATTTCCACCCGCGGCAACACTCCCGCGAAGACCTTCACCGAAATACTTCTTGGTGGCCTGGCCCCCGATGGCGGCCTGTACCTGCCGGAGCAATATCCCCAGGTGACGCGCGCCGAGCTGGATGCATGGCGCAAGCTGTCGTATGCCGATCTCGCATACGCGGTGCTGGCTAAGTTCATCACCGACATTCCGGCGGCAGACCTGAAGGCCATCGTCGGCAAGACCTACACGACCGCTGTTTACAGCAATGGCCGCGCCGATTCAGATTCCAGGCAGATCACCCCGCTGCGCACGCTGGAGCCGGGTTTGCATATCCTCGAGCTTTCCAACGGACCGACACTCGCCTTCAAGGACATGGCGATGCAGTTGCTCGGTAATTTATTCGAGTATGCGCTGGACAAGCAGCATGCCGAATTGAACATTCTCGGCGCGACTTCCGGCGACACCGGCTCCGCGGCAGAGTATGCGATGCGCGGCAAGCGCGGCATCCGCGTGTTCATGCTGTCGCCGAATGGCAAGATGTCGGCATTCCAGCGCGCTCAGATGTTTTCCCTGCAAGACCCGAACATCTTCAACATCGCGATCAACGGCATGTTCGACGATGCGCAGGACATGGTGAAGGCGGTGTCCAACGACCACACCTTCAAGGCCAGGTACAAGATCGGCACGGTCAACTCGATCAACTGGGCGCGCGTGTCGGCGCAGATCGTCTACTATTTCAAGGGCTATTTTGCCGCGACGAAATCCAATGACGAGCAGGTGGCGTTCTCGGTGCCGTCCGGCAACTTCGGCAACATCTGCGCCGGGCATATCGCGCGCATGATGGGTCTGCCCATCGGCCAACTCATTGCGGCCACTAACGAGAATGACGTGCTGGACGAATTTTTCCGCACCGGCGCGTATCGGCCGCGCGACACCAGACACACTTACGAGACCAGCAGCCCGTCGATGGACATTTCCAAGGCCAGCAATTTCGAGCGCTTCATGTTCGATCTGGTCGGGCGCGATGGCGCCAAGGTGCGCGAGCTCTGGGGCAGGGTGGACAAGGGCGGATCGTTCGATATCAAAGATACCGAATACTGGGACGCGCTGCCGAAATTCGATTTCGCTTCAGGCAAGAGCACGCATCAGGACAGACTCAAGACCATCCGCGAGGTGTGGGAGGAATACGGCGTGATGGTCGACACCCACACCGCCGATGGAATCAAGGTCGGTCTGGAGCAGCGCCGTCCCAACCTGCCGCTGGTCTGTCTGGAAACTGCACTGCCAGCCAAATTCGCCGAGACCATACAGCAAGCGCTGGGACGCGAACCGGAACGTCCCGCTTCCATGGAGGGCATCGAGAAATTGCCGCAGCGCTGTGTAGTGATGGATGCGGACGTGGCACAGCTCAAGGCGTTCATCGTTGAAAACGTGCCGGCCTGATATGGAGTGCGCAGACTCGTCTGCGCATTGCGGCGACACGTCGCTGCTTCTATTTGGAGTGCGCAGACTCGTCTGCGCGTAGCAGCGTCATGCCGCTGCACTCCAAAGTTCACGCGCCACCACATTGGTTGTTCGGGCAGGGCATCTACATGGTTACTGCGGGAACTTACCAAAAATTACCGCATTGGAATACGCCGGAGCGGCGCGATTTCTTCCTTGAAACATTGTTCGCGCGGGCTGCTGAATTTGGTTGGCAGATGCAGGCATGGGCTGTGCTGCCCAACCATTACCATTTTGTTGCCACGTCGCCGGAAGATCCCGGTACTCTGCGAAGATTTCTGGCCAAGCTGCATATGACCTCGGCGAAACAGTTGAATGAATGGGATGATATGCTTGGAAGAAAAGTCTGGTACCAGTACTGGGACAGCCATATTACTTTTGAGCGCTCATATCTGGCCAGGCTGAATTATGTCCATCACAATCCGGTGCATCATCGAGTAACGGATAATGCCTTGGAATATCGCTGGTGCTCGGCGCGGTGGTTCTTCGAGAATGCGCCATCGGAATTGGCGGCGACAGTGAAGAGTTGCAACACGGACAAGCTTGAGGTGGCGGATGATTTTTAAGTTTGGAGTGCAGCGACAAAACGCCGCTTTTTTAGAAATGCGCAGACGAGTCTGCGCACTCCAAAAATGAATAACCTCATCCTGCTCATCGTCTGTTTCAGCGCCGGCATACTGCTGCGGCGTTCAGGGCGCATGCCGGAGAATGCCCCGGCGACGATCAACGTCTTCATCATCTACATCTCCGTCCCTGCGCTGACGCTGTTGTATCTGCATGACTTCAAGTTCGGTGCCGACATCCTGTTGATAAGCATCATGCCGTGGCTGATGTTTGCTTTTTCGGCTGGATTTTTCTGGCTGGTCGGGCGTTGGCTCGGACTTCCGCGTAGTACTACCGGAGCGCTGATGTTGACGGGCGGGATGAGCAACACAGCCTTCTTCGGCTTGCCTATGGTTGAAGCGTATTACGGCCATTCGGCCATCCCCATCGCGATCGTGATAGACCAGCTGGGCTCGTTTATGGTGGTTTCCACGCTGGGAATCACGGTCGCCGGGATCTATTCTTCCGGGCGCCCTACCCTGGCCGAGATCGTCAAGCGTATCGCGTTGTTTCCGCCGATCATTGCGCTGATTGCTACGCTGGTTCTGATCCCGGTCGAATATGCCGACTGGTTTACTGCGCTGTTGAAACGGCTCGGCGACACCCTCGCGCCCCTGGCACTGTTGTCGGTGGGATTGCAGTTGCAATTGGGGCATGTTGCGGAGCACAGGCGCGATCTCGCCATCGGTTTGCTGTTCAAACTGCTGGTCGCGCCGCTGCTGATCCTGCTGCTGTATGTGCCGCTATACGGTGCGCACGGCCAGGCGATACAAGTGACGATCTTCGAAGCAGCGATGCCGCCGATGATTACTGCCGCAATCGTTGCGACCGAGCATGACCTCAACCCGCCGCTGGCGAATCTGATGGTGGCGGTCGGCTTGATAATTTCTTTCGTTACCCTGAGTATGTGGTGGTTCATGCTGCGCTGGGTTTGATGGCGCTCAAGATACGGGAAACGGTGCGACGGCAAACATGCAAAAACACAATTCGATGAAGCTGCGGCTGGTGGATCAGCTGCGGGAATTTCTTCCTTCGAGCGCGGTGCTGTTCGACACGGAAGATCTCAAGCCCTACGAACTGGACGGCTTGAGCGCCTACCGGCAGATGCCGATGATCGTCGCGATCCCGGAAACCGAACAGCAGGCAAGCGAAATCCTGCAAGCCTGTCATGCCGCCGGGGTGCCAGTGGTGGCGCGCGGGGCCGGCACCGGACTGTCCGGCGGTGCGCTGCCATTGGCAGACGGCGTGTTGCTGTCGATGGCGCGCTTCAAGAATATCCTGCACATCGACCCGCTCGCCCGCATCGCGCGGGTGCAGAGCGGGGTGCGCAACCTGGCCATTTCCGAGGCAGCCGCGCAATACGGGCTTTATTACGCGCCCGATCCTTCCAGCCAAATCGCCTGCACCATCGGCGGCAACGTGGCAGAAAATTCCGGCGGCGTGCATTGCCTGAAATACGGGCTGACCGTACACAACATTCTGCGTCTCAGAGTGCTTACCGTCGAAGGCGAGATACTGGAGATCGGGTCTGAAGGACTGGACAGCGCCGGTTACGACCTGCTGGCGTTGATGACCGGCAGCGAAGGCATGCTGGGCATCATCACCGAGATCACGGTGAAGCTTCTGCCCAGGCCGGAGCGCGCGCAAGTGGTGATGGCCGCATACGATGACGTCAAAAAGGCCGGCGCGGCGGTGGGCGACATCATCGCCGCCGGCATCATCCCCGCCGGGCTTGAGCTGATGGACCAGCTAGCGATCCGCGCTGCCGAGGATTTCGTGCATGCCGGTTATCCGCTAGCTGCGGAAGCGATATTGCTGTGCGAACTGGATGGCACCAACGCAGAGGTGTCCGAAGAGATCATGCGCGTGCACGGCATCCTATTGAAGAGCGGTGCAACTTCGCTGCGAACCGCCAAGGATGATATCGAGCGGCTCAGGCTGTGGGCCGGGCGCAAGGCGGCCTTTCCGGCAGTGGGGCGCATCTCGCCCGACTATTACTGCATGGATGGAACCATACCGCGCAAGCAGCTTCCGCTGGTGCTCTCGCGCATCAGGGAGTTGTCCGTCGAATACGGACTGCGCATCGCCAACGTATTTCATGCCGGAGACGGCAATCTGCATCCGCTGATTTTGTATGACGCCAACCGGCCCGGCGAGTTGGAACGCACCGAAGAATTGGGCGGCAAGATACTGGAGTTGTGCGTGGAAGTGGGCGGCACGATCACCGGAGAGCATGGCGTGGGGATAGAGAAGATCAACCAGATGTGCATCCAGTTCAGGGACAAGGAATTGACCGTGTTCCACGGCATCAAGAAATCGTGGGATGAAGCGGGCTTGCTCAATCCCGGAAAGGCGGTGCCCACCTTGCAGCGCTGCGCCGAATTCGGCGCGATGCATGTGCATCACGGCGAGAGCAGGTTTCCGGAATTGCCGAGATTTTAGGAAGATGGAGTGATAGCAGTATTACTGACTGATAATTTGGACCAAACATATGAGACATTCAACGATAACGATCGATGTTCAACTTGATGACAAAAGTCACCCCGAATCCATTGTCTGGAAAGCATCTGACTCGAGTGTCAAGGAAGCACAACAGGCAAAAGCCATGATGCTGGCCTTTTGGGACGGCAGCAAGAATTCCGCTTTGCATATCGATCTGTGGACCAGGGAGATGATGGTGGATGAAATGGCTGAATTTTATTACCAGATGTTGGTCACGATGGCGGACACCTTTAGCCGCGCCACCGGCCACAAGGAATTCATCGAGCAAATGAAAAATTATGCCCGTGAATTTCATGCAAAGTATGGCGAGCTGCGCAAAAAAGAGATGCAGGCGCATAAGAATTCTAATTCCTAAAAACGGCGATTGATCCACGAAAAACACGAAAGACACGAAAAAATCGATATGGCGCTGTATTTAAGTCATTCACCTTTGGTCAACAATCCACAGCCTGGTATTTCTTTGACTATTTCGTGCTTTTCGTGTTTTTCGTGGACCGATGATTTTTTTCAAGGTTGATATTTACCTGGTGCAGATCGCACTTCAATATGCAAGCCATCATCGAACAATTTTCAGACGCCATTCGCAATGCCGCAGCGCAGCATCAGCTGCTGTGCATACGCGGGTCGGGCAGCAAGGATTTTTATGGCGGGCCGGTATCCGGCACAGTGCTGGATGCACGGCCCTATCGCGGCATCGTCTCGTATGAGCCCAAGGAACTGGTGTTGACTGCCCGTGCCGGGACGACACTGGCGGAGCTCGAAAAGCTGCTGTCGGAAAACGGACAGATGCTGCCGTTCGAGCCGCCGCATTTCGGTCCCGCTGCCACGCTCGGCGGTTGCATTGCCGCCGGGTTGTCCGGCCCGCGCCGTGCCTATCAGGGTGCGGCCAGGGATTTCGTGCTGGGTGTGAAAATGCTGGACGGTCGCGGCGACCTGCTGACTTTTGGCGGCCAGGTGATGAAGAACGTGGCCGGTTACGACGTCTCGCGTCTGCAGGCCGGCGCGATGGGCACATTGGGGCTGCTGCTGGAAATCTCGCTCAAGGTATTGCCGCGTCCGGTTGCCGAGATTACCTTGCGTTTCGATATGGACCAGGCTCGGGCGCTGGAGACGATGAACCGCTGGGCCGGGCAGCCGCTGCCGTTGTCTGCGAGCTGCCATCACGATCGCACGCTGACGATACGCCTGTCGGGTGCGGCCAGCGCGGTTAAGGCCGCACAACTTGCACTGGGCGGAGAGACGGTCGAACAGGGTGAGGATTTCTGGCGCGGACTGCGCGAACACAGTATCGAATTTTTTCAAACCGGGACGCCCTTGTGGCGCCTTTCCCTGCCATCCGCCGCGCTGCCTTTGCGCATTCCGGGCGAGCAGCAGATCGAGTGGGGCGGGGCGTTGCGCTGGTGCAAAACTCAGGCTGATGTGCAAACAGTGCGTGACGCTGCCATGGCGGCCGGCGGGCAGGCGACGCTGTTCCGGGGCGGAAACAAAGTTGCGGGGGTGTTCCATCCTTTGCCGGAGCCGCTGCTGAAGATACACCGGAAATTGAAGCTGACGTTCGATCCGCACGGGGTGTTCAACATTGGGCGCATGTACAACTTCTAAAGTGAACCAGAATGGCGGTTTATTGCTGGGCTATCTCTGTCCTGTCAGTCGATCGCATTTTTCTTCGAGCGCGCCAAACCCCATGCCAGACCGATGCCCACAGACCAGCCGTTATCCCGGCGAACCAGCGGACTGTCACGGTTGGCTGCTCCGGCCAGCGACTCGATACGCATGAAGTAGAACAGCCGCGCATCGGGTGTCAACGCATGCGAAGCGAGCACGCCTGCGCGCAAAGCGATCAGTCCGGCTTTGGCAGTATAGCCGGGCCGGTTGGGCGTAGCTTCACCGGGGTCGATCCCGTAGAAAGTGTCGGCAAGCCGGTAGTCGCCTATCAAAGCGCCCAGAGTTGTCGAGATCGACCATTGGTCGGAAAGCCGCGTATCGGTCACCCATTGCGGCTCGAAAGCGATGCCGCGGGAACGAAACCCATGGCTGACATCGATCACCTCGCGCAGCGGGAACTGCAAGCGCGTATCGCTGTTACCGGCCGAAACATCTCCGAGCTTTATTTTCAGCCGCGGGCCGAATTCGATCATCGTGCCCAGATCGGCCATGCCGTTCCGCGCCGGGATGTCGGCTGAGCGCGAACCAAGCGATGCGGAGAACCCGACATCCATCTCGATGCGGGGAGTCTTCACCGCACGCACCCCGACGCCTCCCCGCTCGGCTCGCAAATACTTGCCGCGGTAGATGACATAAGGCAGCACCAGCGCCTGACCGGTACGGTCGTCGGCTCCGGGGTAGGCGGGCTGGGTGTATCCCAAGCCGAACAAACCGGCTTCCCACAGCGGCAGTTCGGGCGTCGTGCTGATATCAGGGGCCTGCGCAGGTTCACCCTGTCCCAGAGCGGAAGTGGTCGCGAAACAGAGCCCGGCTAAACCGATCAGTGCCGGAAGTGGCATACGGCATCTTCCGGTAGATATATTCATCGGATGGACTTTTCCCCGATACGGTCGGCTGCATCCTGTCCTTCAGCGGCGAATTTTTGCATTTCCTGGATGTAGGACGAGATCAAGTTGCCGATATGCTCTTTTTGCCTGGCCGTCAGCAGCCCATGGATCTGCGCGATCATTTCATCCATACCTGTTTCGAATGACTGTATGGCACGCTGCTGTTGCGGTGTCCTGGTCGCCTCGGGTGCGAGTATCCACGACGACAGGAATGATGCTATTTTTTCTGCGCCGGCATGGCCGTTCAACAGTGCTATCAGCCTCGCCTGATTGGCTTCCCGGTGCTGGATGTAACTATAACTGGCAACAGGGAGTTGGCGGCTCGATTTTGTGACCTGTTGCTTTTGTTCATCGCTCAGGTCTCCCGCCAGCCATTCCAGAAAATCCATGGTTTTTTCCGCGCGCTTGTCGAGGTTTTCAGTTTGGCCGCTTGTGAGAAACTCTTGCCTTTGCTTCTGGATCTGCCCGGCAAAGGTTTCGGTCAGTTCCTGTATCTGCCGGCCGTCCAGTTCGCTCAATAGTTGTGCGGCAGGCCGGATCGCCGGAACCATGGTTTTTTTGTACAGATTGGAAAATTGGGTTCTCAGCCGGGCGACTTGTTCCGCCTTCAATCGGCCTTCATATTGTGCCGCGCCGTTCAGGTTTTGCAGAAAGATGATGTATTCTGGCAGCGCTTTTTTGCGATGCCATTGCATATAATCGGAAATTTCCTTGCGGATCGTGTCCTTTTGCCTTGAACTGAACGAGGTGTAATCGTTGATTTTGTGTATCAGGAACCAATCGGCGTTGCGGTAGATCAGGCTGACAGTACTGCAGCCGCTGCTGATTAGCGCGAAGGCGAGAATAATGAACAGCGATTTTTTCATGGCCACCGGTTGTTCCAGCAGTTCGTTGCGCGAAAAGGTTAACATGAAACCGCGGATAACAGGGGTTGGCCCAAATGCTGTTCACTTAACCGTTCGCCCTGAGGTATCGAAGGGCATGCATCAGGTGGTTCGATACCTCACCACGAACGGTTGGGAGCCAAGTGAATAGCATTGGGGACGAACCAGACTTGAATGGCACAGGCTTAGGGTATTTGCCTGTCTCGCGTGCGCGTAGCGCATGCGCCATGGTTGTTTGTATGCGCAAGAAATGTTCCTCACGGGTGAAATGAAGTGCAAACCAAATTAGACGAATCTGTCAGGGATACTCCTGAGGGCCGGGAAGCCGAAGCAATTCTGCGCACCTGCACCCATTGCGGTTTCTGCCTGACCACCTGTCCGACTTACCAGTTGCTGGGCGACGAGCTGGATAGTCCGCGTGGGCGCATCTACCTGATCAAGCAAATGCTCGAGGGCGGGCCGGTCACCGGCAAGACCCAGATGCATCTGGATCGTTGTCTGACCTGTCGTGCCTGCGAGACGACATGCCCGTCTGGAGTGCGATACGGGCATCTGGTCGACATCGGGCGCGGCATCGCGGAGCAGAAAGTCGGGCGCAAACCATTGCAGTCGCTGCAGCGCAGTGTTATGCGCAGGACGCTGACCAGCCCGGCGATCTTTGGTGCTCTGCTCAGGCTGGGGCAGTTCACCCGCCCGATGCTGCCGCGCGCATGGCAAAAAACCGTGCCACCCGCCAAGTCCGGCACGGCATGGCCGAAAACGCGGCACTCCCGGACCATGCTGGTGCTGGACGGCTGCGTGCAACCCGCGCTGCAGCCCAACATCAACGCTGCGGCCGCCCGTCTGCTCGACAGGCTGGGCGTCACTTTGATGCGCGCCGAGAATGCCGGCTGCTGCGGTGCGCTAAGCTACCATCTCAATGCGCATCACGAGGGGCTGGACTTCATGCGGCGCAATATCGACGCGTGGCTACCGTTGCTCAATCGTGGCGCAGAAGCGATCGTGATGACCGCCAGCGGTTGCGGCGTGGCCGTCAAGGAATATGGTCATCTGCTGAAACATGATCCCGGCTATGCGGACAAGGCCGCGAGGATCTCTGCCGCGACCCGGGATATTTCGGAAATAATGCTGGCGGAGAAGGATCGCCTGGTGGAATTGCTGGGCAAGGCAGGGCTAGACCTTGATACCAGTTCGCGCGGGAAGGAAAGGCTGGCTTTCCATTCTCCATGCACTCTGCAGCACGGACAGAAGATCATCGGCGTGATCGAGGAGCTGCTGGGCATGGCTGGTTTTGAACTGACCACCATACCGGACCAGCACCTTTGCTGCGGCTCTGCCGGCACTTATTCGCTGCTGCAAAAAGAACTCTCACAGCAATTGCTTAAAAATAAGGTCGGTGCGCTGGAATCGGGCGCACCGTCGCGCATAGTCACCGCCAACATCGGTTGCCTGACCCATCTGCAAAACGGTACTGCATTGCCGGTCAGACATTGGATAGAATTGCTGGATGAGCGAACAGGGCAATAACCAGACATTACAAGAAAGAACAACAATGAACATCGACATCAAACACAGCCGCCATCTCCTCAAGATCGCCCTGCCGGTATTGCTGCTGGCAGGCGTATCGGCCTGGCTGGCTGGCAGCAGTGTGGCGGAGCAAGGCGCGCCTGCGGTAAGCCGCCCCGCGCTGACGGTGCGCACCACTGCATTGCGCGAGGACCAGTGGGCGCGAACACTGGCGGCGAACGGCAGCATCATTCCGTGGCAGGAAGCCATCATCAGCGCGCAAGTGCAGGGGTTGCGGATCGCCGAGGTCAAGGTCGGCATCGGCGATCATGTGCAGCATGGCGATGTGCTGGTGACGCTGGGAAATCTGGCGCGCAACGGTGACAAATCGTCCGCCCCGTTCTCGATCCAGGGGCAAGTCGTGGCGCCCGATTCCGGCGTCATCTCGGCGGCGAACGCCATCGTGGGTTCCATATCGCAACCCGGCGTGGAACTGTTCCGTCTGATCCGCAAGGGGCGCCTGGAATGGCGCCCCGAGCTGACTGCCGAAGAATTGATGATGATACGCAAGGGCATGACTGCGGAAATCGAGCTGGGCGAAGGGCGCTTTATCAAGGGCACGGTGCGCGCGATCTCTCCGTCGGTGAATATGCAGACGCGTTATGGCTATGCGCTGGTCACGCTGCCGGACAGTGAAGGGATCGTCGCAGGCGCTTTTGCGCGCGGCACGTTCGATATCAGCGGCGGCAAGAAAACGCTGCATACATTGCCCCAGTCTGCAGTCATGCAGCGCGGCAGCATGACTTATGTGCTGGTCGTGGGAAAGGATAACCGCGTGCATGAACAGGCGGTGATGATCGGACAGCGCAACGGCGATCGCGTCCAGATCAGGCAGGGACTGAAAACGGATGAACCGGTCGTGGAAAGCGGCGGATCGTTCCTGACTGAAGGTGATGTCGTGCAGATCGTCAAGGGATAACCATGGCGATCAACGTCTCTTCGTGGTCGATCCGCAACCCGATCCCTGCGGTGCTCCTCTTCGTGATGCTCACCTTCTTCGGCGTGACAGCTTTCAAGGCCATGAAGATCCAGCAGTTCCCGGATATCGATTTGCCCACGGTCACTGTGACGGCTTCGATGCCGGGAGCCTCGCCGGACCAGATGGAGACCGAAGTGGCGCGCAAGATAGAGAATGCGCTGGCCAGCGTACAGGGGTTGAAGCACCTGTACACCCAGGTCAAGGAAGGGAGTGCCATCATCTCCGCCGAATTCCGGTTGGAGCGGAACTCGCTGTTGGCGCTGGAGGATGTGCGATCCACCGTCTCGCGTATTCGCAGCGAATTGCCGCGCGAGATGCTTGATCCGGTCATCAACAAGGTTGAGTTGAGCGGCAAACCCATCCTGACTTATACCATCTCGGCGCCCGATATGAACGAGGAAGAGCTGTCCTGGTTCGTCGACAATAAGGTAACCAAAGTGCTGCTCGGCGTCAAAGGCGTTGGTGCGGTCAATCGCGTCGGCGGCGTGACCCGGTTGATCCGCGTCGAGCTCGATCCGATCAGGATGCTGGCCTTGAATATCACCGCATCCGAGATCTCCAGCCAGTTGCGCCAGATCCAGCAGGAAGCGCCGGGAGGGCGCACCGATCTTGGCGGCATGGAACAATCCGTGCGCATGGTGGCGACCGTGCAAACCGCAGAACAACTGGCACATATGGAAATCAGTTTGCGCGATGGCCGGCACGTGCGTCTTGACCAGGTGGCGAATGTCAGCGACTCGATCGCCGAACGTCGCTCTGCGGCCTTGCATGATGGCAAGCAGGTGGTCGGGTTCGAGGTCGTCCGCTCGCTGGGTGCCGGCGATGTTGCTGTGGCTGACGGTGTAAAGGCAGCGCTGCAGGGCATGAAGCAAACCCATCCCGAGATCGTCGTGGAACGGGTGTTCAACATGGTGGATCAGGTCTATGAGACCTACGTTGGATCGATGGAAATGATCTTCGAGGGCGCGTTACTGGCGGTGATCGTGGTGATATTCTTCTTGCGCAATACACGCGCCACCATCGTTGCGGCGACCGCGCTTCCGCTGGCGGTGATCCCGACATTTGCGGCCATGTATCTGTTCGGCTTCACGATCAATGTCGTGACACTGCTGGCGATGTCCCTGGTCGTCGGCGTGCTGGTGGACGATGCGATCGTTGAGATCGAAAACATCATGCGCCATCTGGAAATGGGCAAGAAACCCTATCAGGCGGCGATGGAGGCCGCCGACGAGATCGGCATGGCGGTGATCGCGACCACCTTCACGCTGGTGGCGGTGTTCCTGCCGACCGCGTTCATGAGCGGCATCCCCGGGAAATTCTTTGTGCAGTTCGGCTGGACTGCCGCGGTGGCAGTGATGTTCTCGCTTGTGGTGGCGCGCTTGCTGACGCCGATGATGTCAGCTTATTTCCTGCGACCGCGCGCAGAGCATCCGACGCCAAAATGGATAGAGCTCTATCTCATATGGGCGCAATGGTGCCTGGCACATCGCAAATCCACGCTGGCCGCGGCAGCCGTATTCTTCGTCGGTTCATTTGTGCTGGCCAGCAGTTTGCCGACCGCATTCCAGCCCAAGGACAATCAGCCGCAGACCCAGGTCACGCTGACCCTGCCGCCGGGCACCAAGTTCGAACAGACCTATGCGCTGGCCGAGCAGGCGCGCCGCATCGTCATGCAGAACCCGAATGTGACGCTGGTCTATACCGCGATCGGCGGCGGCACGACGGGAGGCAATGCGTTCGAGCCAACCGGGACACCGGAGGCGCGCAAGGCCACGCTTTCCATACAACTGAAGCCGCGGGAAGAACGGACATTGCGCAAGCAGCAGATCGAAGATGAATTGCGCGAAGCGATGACTGCGCTGCCCGGCGTGCGCGTCAAGATCGGGATGGGGGCCGGAGCCGACAAGTACCAGTTGGTGCTGACCAGCGAGAACGGCAACTTGTTGAGCGAATATGCGTTGAAGGTGGGGCAGGAGCTGCGCACCATCCAGGGCATCGGCAATGTGGTGTCGAATTCCAGCGTGTTGCGCCCGGAACTGGTGGTGCGCCCCGATTTTGCGCGTGCTGCAGACTTGGGTGTCACTTCCAGCGCGATCGCCGAGACCCTGCGTGTGGCAACCAGCGGCGACTACGACCAATCGCTGGCCAAACTCAACCTGCCGGACCGGCAGCTGCCCATCATTGTCAAACTCCGTGATGACTCGCGGCAGGATATTGAAATGCTCTCGCGTCTCGTGGTGCCGGGTACACGCGGGCCGGTGATGCTGGGCAATGTGGCGACATTGAGCCTGGAGAGCGGCCCTGCACAGATCGACCGCTATGACCGGCAGCGCAATATCACCTTCGAGGTCGAGCTGGCCGGCCAGCCGCTGGGCAAGGTGCAGGCAGCCGTGCTTGCTTTGCCGTCCATCAGGAACATGCCGACCGGAGTGGAGATGGCGCCGATCGGCGATGCCGAGATGATGATGGAATTGTTCGCAAGTTTCGGCCTCGCGATGTTCACCGGCGTGCTGTGCATCTACATCGTGCTGGTGCTGCTGTTCAAGGACTTCATGCAGCCTGCCACGATCCTGTGCGCGCTGGTGTTGTCCATCCCCGGCGCGTTCCTGGCGTTGTTCCTGACCCACACCGCGATCTCTATGCCATCGATGATCGGCCTGATCATGCTGATGGGTATCGCGACCAAGAACTCCATCCTGCTGGTGGAATACGCGATTGTCTCGCGCCGCGAGCGCGGCATGAATCGCGCCGAAGCGCTGCTCGATGCGTGCAGGAAGCGCGTGCGGCCGATCGTGATGACGACGATGGCGATGGGCGCGGGCATGCTGCCGGTGGCGCTTGACGTCGGTTCCGGCGATGGCAGTTTCCGCTCGCCGATGGCGATCGTCGTGATTGGCGGATTGATTACCTCGACCTTCCTCAGCCTGCTGGTGATACCGGTGGTGTTCACCTATGTTGACGATGTGATCGTGTGGTTCAGCAGCAAGGTCGCAAAGTACCGTCTTGCCCATGCCTAACACCTATAAAGAATTGGAACCTAAACTTCCCCCAAAATAGTTGACACCTCCCCCTAACCAAACGGAGGTGTTTCATGGGCAAATCAAGTCTGCCAAAAGTGCATCGCTACAGCATGCAATTCAAGGCAACCGCAGTACGTTTGAGTGA
>JBMOQB010000025.1:0-11701 GCA_049320585.1 Pseudomonadota bacterium
ATGATCCGCATGGCGTACCCTCTGCGGGTGTCGGTACGCAGTTCAACCCGACTTTCCTGCGGAAATCACAGTCTGCCGGCGGTCAGGGCAGTGCTGTCTGCCTGACCTGCCACAACAAGTAAGCATCCCTGTATCTGAGCACAATAGGGCCGTCCAGTGGACGGCCCTATTGCTTCAAGTTCGGGCCAGACTTTATTAATTCAATGTGGCGCAGCGGTGATGTGCTGGAACAAGGCCAGCCTGCGCGCATCGATCTTCCCCGCCTCTACCGCGCTGCGCAGCGCGCAGCCAGGTTCATGTAGATGATGGCAGTCATGGAAACGGCACTGGCCGAGATATTGCGCGAACTCCACAAACCCTTGCTCTATCCTGCCGAAGCTCAGGTGGTGCAGACCGAACGCCTGCACACCGGGACAGTCGATCATGCAACTGGTATCATCAAGGCGATAAAGTCGCGCATGGGTTGTGGTGTGTTTGCCGGAATCGAGCGCGGAAGAGATTTCGCGGGTAACGGCTTGCGCATCCGGCAGCAAAGCGTTGATCAGGGTGGATTTGCCCATGCCCGATTGTCCGACCAGCACGCTGCTGTGGCCCGTCAGGAGCGGGCGCAATCGTGATACATCCTGCCTGGCGCTGATTTCCAGCACGCGGTAGCCGATGGCGGAATAGGGCGCGAGCCGCTTGTGCGCGGCCGCAGCGGCCTCGAGCAGATCGCATTTGTTCAACACGATCAGCACCTCAAGCTTCTGGTCGTATGCCGCAACCAGACAACGCGCCAGCAGCTCGTCGTTGAACGAAGGCTCGGCTGCGACCACCACGATGATCTGCGTGACGTTGGCAGCGATGACCTTTCCACGATAAGCATCGGAGCGATGCAACAGCGAGCTGCGCGGAAGGATGCTTTCGATGACGCCTTGGGCGCTTGGCAACAATTCGGTCGCAACTGCTGCCCCGTGCCTGATCGAAGGATGGTCGGTACGCCTCACTTCGACGATATCACCGCACGCAACCTCGCTCTTTTTGCCGCGAGTCAAACAGGTCATCTCGCTGCCATCGGCAAGGCGCGCCAGATATTGGCGGCCGAAAGCCGCGATGACCTGTGCGACGGGCAGCTTGTGCTGCAAATGCCCGGCCAATGGAATCTCGGAAACCTGGTCGAAGGGTTCGCTCAATTAGAAGTTCTAGATAGCGCATCCACCTTGGCAGCGCAGATGAAATCGTTTTCCGACAGGCCGTGTATGGAGTGGGTTGTGTATTCCATGCGGCAACTATTGTAGTTGACGACCAGTTCGGGATGATGATCCTCGCGGTGAGATATCCAAGCGACCATATTCACGAACGCCATGGTCCGGTAGTAATCCTTGAAGCGGTAGGTTTTGCTGATCAGGTGGTCATATTGCTGCCAGCCTTCAAGATGCTGCAATAGACTGTCGATTTCCGGCTGTGACAGTGGAGGAGTACCGGCTTCGCAGGGCTTGCACTGCCTGCTGGCTAAGTTATGCTCTTTACTCATGGCTGGCTCACTTGAATTTGTAAAAAATGTTCAGATATGCAGCGAGATCCTGTATTTCCTGTGTGGTGAAGTGCGCGTTGACGTTGCCGCTGCACATGCCGATTTGCTCGATCAATCCATCGGGGCTGTTTCTCTTGCGATTGATGCGGGTGAAGATTCTGTTGCCGTCCCCTCCCATGATCGAATTATGGCAGCTGTTGCAATCGTATTTTTCGAACAATTTTTGCCCTGCCTGGGCATTGCCCCCCGGAAAGGGGTTGGCCGGTGCGGCTGTTGCAATGCACAGCAATGCAAATATGAATATCATTCTCATGGTGTTCTCCTTATTGAGTTTGTAATTTGGTGATGCGCACCATAGCAGGCGGATGCGAATCGTAGAACCTGGAATAAAGCGGGTCTGGAGTGAGGGTGGCGGCATTATCCTGATACATCTTTACCAGCGCGCTGATCAGATCTGTGGCCGCAGTTTGCCCGGCGGCGTAGCTATCCGCCTCGAATTCGTGTTTGCGCGAATATGCCGACAGCAGCGGATGCAGCAAAAAGCTGAATATCGGCAGTATCATGAAAAACAGCAGCAACGCGAGTGCAGTGGAAGGCGTGCTGACTCCCAGCCCCTGATAGAACCAGCCGGTCTGCATCAGCATTCCGAGCAGCCACAAAAACCCCAGACTCATCGCAAAGGTTGCCGTGATACGTTTCAATACGTGCCGGCATTTGAAATGTCCCAGTTCATGAGCCAGCACCGCCTCGATTTCAGCGCCGCTCAAACGTTCCAGCAGCGTGTCAAAAAACACGATGCGTTTGGTTTTGCCGAAGCCGGTGAAGTAGGCATTGCCGTGAGCGCTGCGTTTCGATCCGTCCATCACGTACAGGCCCTGCGCAGCAAATCCGCAACGAGCGAGCAAGGCTTCTATGCGCGCTTTCATCGCCTCATCCTGCAAAGGTGTGAACTTGTTGAATAGCGGTGCGATGAACGAGGGGTAAATGAAGAGGATGAGCAGGTTGAAGGCCACCCATACCAGCCACGCATACAGCCACCAGAATTCACCCATGCGTTCCATCAGCCATAAAACGCCGAACAACAAGGGCAAGCCAAAGATCGCGCCGAGTGCCAGGCTTTTCAGGGTGTCCGTCAGATATAACACCAGAGTCGTTTTATTGAATCCGAAACGCGCTTCGATGACGAAAGTGCGATAAAGGCTGAACGGGGTCTCCAGCAGCGACGAGAGCAACAGCACCGCAACGATGGTCGCCATACCCTGTGCAAGCGGTGCGCTGAACCATCCTCGGCTGAGATCAGCGATGAACTGTATTCCTCCTGCCAGCGTAAAAGTCAGCAGCAGCAGAGCTTCGAACAATATGTTGAACATCGCGAAGCGGACTTTGGCAGAGGTGTAATCCGCCGCCTTCTGGTGATCTTCAAGCTCGATTTTCTCACGGAACGCTTCGGGCACTGATGCGCGATGAGCGGCGATATGGGCAAGATGCCTGCGCGCCAGCCACAACTTGGCAAGCGTGGTGAGTGCCAAGGCGGCGGTAAAAATAACGGTGAATTGCGTGGCGGTCATTTGGCGGTCTTTCAGGTAAGTCCATCTTGAAGCTGTTCAAGCAGCGCGCTTGTGACACAATACATGCCTCGGCGTTCAATTTAGACATGCGAATTATGGCACAGAATCAAAATCATCTTATCTGGATAGACATGGAAATGACCGGTTTGAATCCGGATACCGACCGCGTGATCGAGGTCGCGCTGGTGATTACCGACAACGATCTGCAGACTGTCGCCGAAGCTCCAGTACTGGTGTTGCATCAACCGGACAGCGTGCTGGACGGCATGGATGCCTGGAACAAATCCACCCACAGCAAGTCCGGTTTGATCGAAAAAGTAAAAGCTTCCACGCTGGATGAGGCGATCGTCGAGGCAGAGATGACCGAGTTCCTCAAGGAATATGTGCCGACTCGTACTTCACCGATGTGCGGCAACTCCATCTGTCAGGATCGGCGTTTCCTGGCGCGTTGGATGCCAAAATTGGAGGAATATTTCCATTACCGCAATCTCGACGTGAGCACGCTCAAAGAACTGGTCAAGCGCTGGAAGCCTGACATGGCGCAGGGGATAAAAAAGCACGGCAAGCATGAGGCGCTGGCCGATATCTATGAATCGATTGGCGAGATGAAGTATTACCGGGAACATTTCATCAAGCTTTGAAACGGCGATAGTCAAGCTGGCGTATACTCTGACATCAAGCATTAGAATACCAAGCATTAGCTGGAGGCAACCATGATTACCAAGCACACCTCACCGATTCCGCCTGACTATGATCAAACGCGGGTGATAGAGCGACCAGATGGTTTCTATTGGCAGGACGAAGAGCTCGCCGACAAATTCTTCGGGCCTTTTCCCACCCTGCTTGAAGCGGTGCTTGACATGCAACTTCAAGGCGACAGTGACAGCGACACCGATTTCGAAGAGGGAGAGTCGCTGGAAGATGCGGAAGCGGAAATAGGCATCTCCAACTGGATAGATCCGGAGACTGGCGAACCTGCAGAAGGCTCTTCAACGCGCCTCAATGACGATTAACTTCAGTTGCTTGGCGGCGCGAAGAATTGTGCTATGCCCATTCCCAACCGTTTGTTTTTTCAAGCCATGTTCGATATTAACTGATACGGCTGGCTGAATTCCCGGAACTTGAGTGTATTCGTAATTCCGGGTATATCGCCTTATTTTTCCAATCGGCCTGAACAAGAAGTATTTTCATCCTATCTATTTGCTCCCATTTTCAGGGCGCGCAGCCGGCTCTGCTCGAGTTCCGCAGCGTTTGGTTCTGCAAGCCAGCCGTGCAGGTTGTCCAGAACCAAGTCGGTCAGTGCATGCATCCAGTCGTTATGTTCGTTGAGACAGGGGATGTAGTGGTATTCGCCGCCGCCAGCATGCAGAAAATCCTCTTTGCCTTCCTGAGCTATTTCTTCAAGTGTCTCCAGGCAGTCGGCGACAAAGCCTGGGCAAACCACATCCACGCGCTTGGTCTTTTGCCTGCCCAGTTCCACCAGCGTGGCGGTGGTGTATGGCTTGATCCACTCGGCTTTGCCGAAACGCGATTGGAAGCTGAGCGTGTATTGCTCGGGCTTCAAACCCAGTTGCTGCGCCAGCAGGCGGCCGGTCTTGTGGCATTCGCAGTGGTAAGGGTCGCCTTTTTCCAGCGTGTAGCGGGCTACGCCGTGGAAGCTCATCACCAGTTTGTCCGGCCTGCCGTTCTTCATCCAGTATTCGTTGATGTTGTTCGCCAGCGCTTTGATGTAACCGGGATGGTCATGATAATTCCTGATGGTGCGCAATGCGGGAGTGTTGCGCATTCGGCGCAATTCATCGAACACGACGTCGAAGGCGGTGGCGGTGCTGCTGGCGGCATATTGCGGGTACATCGGTACGATCAGGATACGCTGGCAATTCTGTTCCTTGAGTTTGCGCAGCACGCTGGGAATGGATGGACTACCGTAGCGCATTGCGTAGTCAACCAGCAAAGGAGCTTTGCTGCGCTCGCCAAGATAGCCTTGCAAAAGCGCAGCCTGCTTTTCGGTATGGACCCGCAGCGGAGAGCCTGCTTCGGTCCATATCGTGGCATATTTCGCGGCGGATTTCTTCGGGCGCACGTTGAGGATGATTCCATTTAGGATCAGCCACCAGATTGGCTTTGGAATTTCCACCACGCGCGGATCGCTCAGGAACTCCTTAAGGTAGGGCCGCACCGCTTTAGCGGTGGGAGCGTCGGGTGTGCCAAGATTGATCAGCAACACGCCGGTTTTGACTGGTGTGCCGTGCGTGAAGCCGGGTTCAATTTGATAAGCCATTGGTATGTTCCTTGCTGTTGGAGTATTGGAATCTAGTTTTGGGAAAGTGCGTTGCAGAGCAATCGCGCGGTGATGTCCACAATGGGAATGACACGTTCATAGTCCATGCGTTTCGGTCCGACTACGGCCAGCGTTCCGACTACCCGCCCATCTGCGGAATAAGGCGCCGTGATCACACTGCACTCGTCCAGCGAGGCCAGCCCGGATTCGCTGCCGACAAAGATGTGAATCCCTTGTCCCCGGCGGCTTGCATCGAGCAGTTGCAGCAGTTCGGTCTTTTGTTCGAACAAGGCGAACAGGCTGCGCAGCCTGTTCATGTCGGTGGAAAAGTCCTGTACATGCAACAAATTGTGCTCGCCGCTGATGACATAATCCCCCGATTTATCTGCTTCTGCGGCATCTCCTGCGGCCAGGGCTGCTGCCATCAATGCGCTCATGTCCTGGTGGAGCTGTTGTAATTCGCCGCGCAGCCTGTCGCGTATCTGCGAGAAACTGCAGCCGGCGTAATTCTGGCTAAGGAAATTTCCTGCCTCGGTAAGTTGTGACTGCGAGTAGTCGCGATCCATCAGGAGAATGCGATTTTCAACTTCCCCGTCCGGCATAACGATGATCAGCAGCACACGCTTTTCACCCAGGCGCAGGAATTCGATTTGCCGCACGGTGATCGCACTGCGTTTTGCCGAGGCGACTACGCCGGTAAATTTGGTCAACTCGGAGAGGATGTTCGATGCCTGCGTGATCAGGCGGGAAGGATAGTCTGGCTGCAACTGGCTTTCCAATTGCTGCACGCGCACACTGTCCAGCGGTTTTGTGACCAGCATGGTGTCGATGAACAGCCGATATGCCAACCCTGTCGGAATGCGGCCTGAGGAGGTGTGCGGGCTGCTGACCAGGCCGATCTCTTCCAGATCGGCCATCACATTGCGCACGGTCGACGCACTGACTTCCAAACCGGAATATTGCTGCAGCGTGCGCGAGCCGACCGGCTGGCCTTCGCTGATATAGCGCTCCACCAGGGTTTTGAGCAGGATTTGTGCGCGTTCGTTGAGCATCAATAGGATTCTACCATTGCGGGGAAGCTGGCCGGGCAAGGGCTTCCAGCGTCGACGTGCATGATTTCCACCACTTCATTTTGCGGAAAACCCGGCATTGCCGGTTCTGGGTTTGTTGCGGCGGTCGATGCGCCTTATCGCCAAGATTTGCGGTTTCTGCTCAAAGTAGCTGCCCCATGCCTGCCGATCTTCCGAAGACAGCAGGTTAATGTCTGTATCTGCAAGAATTTCCGGGCTTATGCCCAAATCGACAAACACGTCGCGCAGCGCCGGAGTAGCGGTAAGTACTGCCCATTGCTTGGACGTGAAATAAAGCTGATCGTTGATGGCCGTGACCAGATGGCGTGACATGCCCAATTCTGCGACCGAAAAGTTGTCTATTTCGACGATATCGCTGCGCCTGACAGGGAATCCAGCGTGTTCCGAGAGTAGCGCTTCTATGGGTTGATCCAGAAAACTTTCCAGGAATAACCGCTCGGTCGCGGCACTGTGCAAACCGCACACCGCAATCAGCTTGTTTTCCTGGTCGCGCAGGCTCATCAGGTAAGGCTTGAAACGCTTGATGTCTGCCCCATAGGTGTGATGCAAGGTATCGATTATGAATCGCTCGATTTCATCGCGATCGGCGGAATCGGATTTTGAAAAGCGCACGGTAAAATGGCGCTCAATCTGAGCCATGGCCGGATTGGAACTTGATTGTGTCATGATGGTTGTCAATAAGGTTATGCTCGGATCGGATTGATCAGCAGGAGAAACATTCATTTGCAACCCATATTCTACGCCTGTTTCAGCAGGGTTTGCGAATCAGATAGCCCGGCAATTGACCGGCTGATGATCCTCGCTCCAGTCCGGCCCCGAGCCGTTCGATATAGCCGATCATCCTGCAGACCAAGCCTCCTTCTCCGATTGGCGGCGGGAGAGGTTGCAGGCTGTTTCTAACGTTGTTCGGGTACGGCTTTGTCATTGCAGGGGCGATGTGGTTTAATCGCGCACATGAAATTCCCTTTCCAAAACGTCGCGCTGATCGGCAAATACAAGGCTCCGGAAATTGCCGGGCCATTATTGCAATTGGCGGAATTTCTGACTGCCAGGGGTTTGACCGTGGTGGTGGACAGCATCACCGCAGAACATCTGCGGGACAATCCCTATGCCGAGATGAGTCTGGCCGAGATCGGCAATGCGGTGGATCTGGCGATCGTTATCGGGGGTGACGGCACCATGCTGAACATCGCTCGCACGCTGTCTCTGTGCGATGTGCCGCTGATAGGAGTGAACCAGGGGCGGCTCGGGTTTCTCACAGACCTCACCCTGGACAACATGCAGGAAAGCATCGCGGCAATGCTGGAAGGCAAGTTTGTCACCGAACAGCGTTTGCTGCTTGCAGCGCGCGTATTGCGCGACGATGTTGAGGTGTACAGCGGGCGGGCGTTCAATGAAGTGGTGGTGCATCGCAATAACATCAGCAGCATGATCGAGTTCGAGGTGCGGGTGGATGGCGAATATCTCTACAATCAGCGCGCTGATGGATTGATCGTGGCGACCCCTACCGGTTCCACTGCCTACGCGATGTCGGCCGGCGGCCCGATATTGCATCCCAGCCTTGAGGTTCTGGAACTGGCACCGATATGCCCGCACACGCTGAGCAATCGCCCGATTATTGTGAAAAGTTCTTCCCAACTCGAAATCCTGGTGCATCGTACCGGAGATATACACGTGCGTTTCGACAGCCACACCAGCTACGACCTGCAGTTGCATGACAAGATCGTCGTCACCCGCCATCCCGCCCTTGTCAGTCTGCTCCATCCGGTGGGGCACAGCTACTACCACACGCTGCGCGAAAAACTGCTTTGGAACCAGACTCTGTAAATGCTGAAATTCCTGGGTATCCGCGATTTCGTCATCGTCTCCTCGCTTGAACTGGATTTTTCATCGGGTTTCACCGCGCTGACCGGAGAAACCGGCGCCGGCAAGTCCATTTTGATTGACGCGGTGTCATTGGCGCTGGGTGAACGCGGCGATGCGGGCATGGTGCGCAACGGTTGCGAGCGTGCCGAGATCGCCGCCGAGTTCGATATCGCAGGATTGCCGGATATGCAGACCTGGTTGCGCGAGCAGGGGTTGGAGGGCGATGAGGGCGTGTGCCTGCTGCGTCGCGTGCTGGATGCAGGGGGGCGGTCGCGCGGTTTCATCAACGGGCGCAGCGCGACCTTGCAGCAACTGCGCGAAGCGGGCGACCGGTTGCTCGATATCCATGGACAGCATGCCCATCAGTCGCTGTTGCGCCCTGATGCGCAGCGCATGCTGCTGGATGGCTATGCCGGCATCGCGGCGGATGCGGAAAAAGTCGCCGATTTGTTTCGCGTATGGCAAGCATTGCGCCGTCGCCGCATCAGCCTCAGCGAGAATGCCGAAGCGGTGGCTGCCGAGCGTGAGTTGCTGCAGTTTCAGCGCAACGAGCTGGAGGGTCTGGGTTTCAGCGTGGCAGACTGGAAAGCCCTGCAGGAGGAGCATGCCCGTCTGGCCCACGCCGCAAGTCTGCTGGAAACGGCCGCATTCGGCATTGAAACATTGAGCGAGGCGGATGGCGCGTGTCTGGCGCAACTCAATGCCCTGACGGCGCGTTTGCGCGAAGGCATGGCGCATGATGCAAGCCTGGGCGAAACACTGCACATGCTGGAAAGCGCGCAGGCAGAAATACAGGAAGCGGTCTATGCATTGCGGCATTACCAGCAACGTCTGGATACCGACCCGCAGCGGCTGCGCGAACAGGAGCAGCGCATCCAGAGCGTGATGGATGCAGCGCGCAAATATCGTGTCGCACCGGAGCATCTGGACGAGGCCTTGCAGCGTGTCGTGGCGCGCCTGGCGGAATTGGGCGGCGATGCCGATATTGCCGAATTGGAGCGGCAGGAAAAATCTGCGCAGCAAGGTTATGTTGTTGCCGCGCAGAAATTGTCTGCCGGGCGTAAAAAGGCCGCCAGCAAGCTCGAACAGGAGATCACTGCGGCGCTGCAGACGCTGGCGATGCAGGGCGGCAGTTTTGCGGTGGAATTGCTGCCGTTGGCCCTGGTTGATGGTATCGGCGGCAATGCCTATGGTTTGGAAGAGGTGGAGTTTCAGGTTGCCGCCAATCCCGGCATGCCCCCACGCAGCCTGGCCAAGGTCGCATCGGGCGGAGAACTTTCGCGCATCAGCCTGGCAATTCAGGTAGCCACCTCCAGGGTAGCAAGTGTGCCAACTCTGATCTTTGACGAGGTCGATAGCGGCATCGGCGGGCGCGTTGCCGAAATCGTCGGGAAGCTGCTGAAAAGACTGGGCAAGGATTACCAGGTGTTGTGCGTCACACATCTGCCGCAGGTTGCCGCGACCGCGGATCATCATTGGTGCGTTAGCAAGGCAGTGCAAGAAGGGGTTACGCTGAGCCGCATCACTGTACTGAACGGCGAGCAACGAGTGGAAGAAATCGCCCGCATGTTGGGCGGAGTGAAAATCACCGACACCACGCGCAAACACGCCGCCGAAATGTTGAGTGCGGCTGCTTGAGTTATGATGTATCAAATTTGAAAATCGAATAGGAATGTGATGCATATCAAGATCATTTTGCTGTCCTTGGCTCTGTTTGTCCCGGTGCTATCCGCATGCACCTCGTACAAGATGGATATCCGCCAGGGAAATTATGTGACCGCTGAGATGCGCGACAAGCTGAAGCCTGGCATGTCCAGACAGCAGGTGCGTTATGTGCTGGGCACGCCGATGATCAGCGATGCCTTCCACGGCAACCGCTGGGACTATGTGTACCTGCTGGAACAGCGAGGCAAACTGGTTGAGGAACGACGCCTTACACTGCATTTTGACGGCGACAGCCTGGCGCGCATTGATGACGCAAGCAAATCTGCAGAGGCTGTGCCGGCCATCAAGCCGGATGTTTCCGTGCCGGAGCAGCCGGGCAGCTGACGATAAGCGGATCGAGCAAAGGAAAGCGCATGAGAAAAATAAAAATCGCAATTGCCGGCAGCGGCGGCCGCATGGGACGAGCCTTGCTGGAAGGCGTGTTCCAGTCGGATGATCTGGCGCTGCACGCCGCGCTGGAACACAGCGGCAGCGCGCTGCTAGGCAAGGATGCCGGAGAGTTGTCAGGCGCGCCCTGCGGTGTGAAGATCAGCGCGGACGTGAATTCTGCATTGCCCGGGGCGGACGTGCTGATCGACTTCACCCGCCCCGAAGGCACGCTGCACCATCTCGAAATCTGCCGCAAGCTCGGGGTGAACATGGTGATCGGCACCACCGGGCTGAACGCGCAACAAAAGGCGCAACTCGGCGCGGCGGCGCAGGATATCGGCATCGTGTTCGCGCCCAACATGAGCGTCGGCGTGAACTTGGTGTTCAAGCTGCTGGAAATCGCCTCAAGGGTACTGGCGCAAGGTTACGACATCGAGATCATCGAAGCGCACCATCGCCACAAAGTGGACGCGCCGTCCGGCACTGCGCTCGGCATGGGAGAGGTCGTGGCGCGGACACTGGGGCGCGATCTGTCCAAGTGTGCCGTGTATGGCCGGGAAGGTGTCACCGGCGAACGCGATCCATCCACGATAGGTTTCGCCACCGTGCGCGGCGGCGACATCGTCGGGGACCACACCGTGCTGTTCGCGGGCACCGGTGAGCGCATCGAGATCACCCACAAAGCCAGCAGCCGCGCCACTTTCGCGCTGGGTGCGCTGCGTGCGGCGCGCTTCCTGAAAGAAAATCTGGCAGGCATGTACGACATGCAGGACGTGCTCGGGCTGAAATAACGGGTATCTGGCTCGGTGTGGGTCAAGCAGCCTTGATGATTCACTGATCAGTGATGAAAATGCAGAATGGTCATTCGGTGAGTTGCCGATATAGACACATAGCGGCTATAGCGTAAACCTGAAAGCAGAACGTCAACGTACCAGGTTTCAGCTACGAGATGCGGGCGAACGCGAGTGCCACATCAGTTGCAAACCGGAGTTGGACAGCTCAGCCGTGGGGGCCTCTGCGAGTTATACGCAAGAACTGATCGTAGCGACCATCCCCCTCTTTCAATGTCGCAAGGCCTTGAGGCACGGCCTCTATGGGAAGCTCCCAGATTGCTTCCCGCGAGTCATCGTTCACCACCACCGATGCCGAAAAGTACAGATGGAATCTTCCCCCAATAAAATTGACACCTGATTAAGCCAACTGATTTTCATACGTTGCTGGCGATACGTAGTTTAAGGATGAGTGCATTCTACTGTGGTTATAGAAAGGAAAATAGCTGCGTAGCACT
>JBMOQB010000026.1:0-96294 GCA_049320585.1 Pseudomonadota bacterium
CGCGCGCTCGCGGTGTCGCGCTCCTCGGCATCGTAGTCTCGGCTACGACCTTCGTCGCACTCCTTGCGATCATCGCGATTTTGTCGGCAACGCGGCTCATGGAGGACTTAATCAGAGGTTCCTTAAAGGGGCAGGCCCCTTTGATTCTGTTATTTCAAAAGGGGTCCGGTGATGCACGGGTGATTCGGATTTTACTTTTGATATGGCAACAATTCAGCGCATGCCGGCGACATGGCGTGTCTCATTCAAAATCGCCAGCTTGGCTTTCAACTCCGGCAAAATTGCCGCAACGGCCTTTTCTCCCTCAAGTACGGCGATATTGCGGCCGCTCATGTCGGTAGCGGGGATGCCGTAGGTGACGGGCCGGATAACCACATCCGCCCCGGGAAGCTCATAGCGATTGATGGTTTGCCCGAAGATGTTGAAGGTCTGCCACAGTATGTCGACGATCCCGGTTGTTGGTTTGTCCTGCGGGCGATCCGAGATGTCGACAGCGATGACGAAATCTGCGCCAAGTGAGCGGGCCACGCTAACCGGAACAGGAGCTACCAGTCCGCCATCCACGTAATCCTGGGCGTTGATCGTGACCGGCTGGAAAAACACCGGCACGGAAGAAGACGCCCGGACTGCCGCACCGGTATTGCCGGTGCGGAACACCATCATTTCACCGCTGCTCAGGTTGGTCGCAACCGCCGCAAAAGTCTTGTTGAGATTTTCGATCGGGCTGCCCTTGACATTCCTGTTGATGAAATCCTGCAGTGCCTGTCCCTTGATGCAGCCGCGTTTATCAGAAACCACAGTCTCGGCGATGCATCGGTACATGCCGGATCCGTCGATAAGCTGGTCTTCCTCCATGTTCATCGACAATTCCTGGATGCGGAAGCCGTCATATCCGGCTGCATAGAGCGCGCCAACGACCGAACCGGCGCTGGTGCCGACGACGATGCCGGGAGAGATACCCTGCGCCTCCAGGGCCTTGATCACGCCGATGTGGGCAAAGCCGCGCGCTGCGCCGCCGCCCAACGCGAGCGCGATCCTTGCTTCGGGCCGCTCCGCGACAGGCGTCACTTTGGTGCCTGTGCAAGCTGTTACGCCGAGTAGCAGAATGATTGCGATTGCGGTTTTGTTCATGGTTTCACTTTGGATATTTATGTCGAGAGCAGCGATTCTTTACTTGTGGTCAGGTTCGGTTGAAATGATCAAACGGCCGTATTGTACGGCCTGGATGACGCCGTGGTCAGCATCGGGCATTTCGCCTTTGGCCTTGTCGGCCAGCCACTCCTTGCCGCGATACATCACTCTGGCAGCGCCTTCATCGAGCCATTCGATCACCTCGACGCGCTTTCCCACATCGGTAGGGATTTCGGAATCCGGGGCGGATGGCCGGAGCTTGCGTATGGTCACTACGACCAGAGCGTGAGCCATGGCTCCCAAACTGACTGCAACGATCTGCGTGACTATCGAGGCGCCCGTATAGGCGGCGGTGGCGGGGTAGACGAAAGCCAGCCCGATCGCCAGCAGGTAGAATTTTCCGCCGCCGAACTCGGCCAGCATGAACAGGGCGCCGATCACCAGCCATGAAATAAAGTCCATCGACCATCTCCTGAAAGGTTACTGCTGCTTTTTATCCTGGTCCCGGTGATGCTATCTGTAAAGTATGGATATGCTCAATTTCAGCATCCGGAAATAAATGGGCCGCGCTTTTTCTTTTTGGGGACCCGGTCAGCGCTGGAACAGGCGGCTGAAAGATTGCCGGGTCAATTCCCTTGCGGGTTGCAACAAAAACGGGCGCTCGCGGTGTTGCGCTCCTTGGCATAGCGACCTTGACACGGTGGGGCGCAGCCCTTTGGTGCGGGAAAGGCCGCTGCCCCCACTCTCGCACCGGACGGCTTCGCCGCACCGTATCGTGGGGGCAAGAATAACTACGACCGGCGTCGTGCGCCTTGCGATCATTCCGTTTTTGTCAGCAACGCGGCTCATGGCGGACTTAATCAGAGGTTCCCTAGGCTATATCAATCGCGCTCAATGATTCCAGCGGCTTGCCAACCGCGAAGCCTTGGGCATAATCTATTCCGATGCTGCACAGCGTGCTCAGCAGCGACAAATCCTCGACAAATTTTGCAACAACTTCTATGTCGTGTTCGTGGCATGTCCTGCAAAGCGTAACCAGATAATCCCGGTTTTGCTCCAGATGCAGATTGTTGATCAAGTCGCCGCGGATTTTTATTGAACGGATTGAAAGCGGCGCCAGATAGTTGAAGGATGTGAAGCCGACACCGATGTCGTCCAGAATCAGGTGGCAGCCCAGTTGGGCTATTTCCATGCTTAACACGCGCACCCGGCGAATGTTTTGCAGGATCGCCGATTCGGAAATTTCTATCGATAGACTGGCCGGATCGATATCAAACTCCCTGATCACGTCACGAATATAATCTGTCACGCTTGCATCATCCAGGAACCGGGAGGAAAGATTGAGCGACAGTTGCAGTTTGAGTTTATCGGCTTTGAACGTGGCGATCTTGTGCGCAGCTTTCCTGAGTACCATGCGATCGATGGATGTGCTCAAGTCAAATCGTTCCGCCGATGCCAGGAACAGGAGGGGACTGATGTATTCCCCATCCTGGTCTTCCATGCGCAGCAATGCCTCGTATTCGGAGGACTCTCCGGTGTTCAGGTTGAGCAGTGGCTGATAAAAAAGGATAAATTGGTCGGTGGCCAGCGCACGCCTGATACGCCCTGCCCAGCGCGCATATTCCCCCAGATGCCGGGTCTCTTGCGCGGATTCGGAATACAAATTGAAGCTGCCTCGTCCGGCGCTTTTTGCCTTGTACATGGCCGCATCGGCAAAGGAAGTCAGCTCGGCGATATCAGAGGTATGTTCAGGCAATACCGCGATACCGATGCTGGCGGAAGCGTATAAAGGATTGCCTGCAACAGTAATCGTTGTGGTGCTCAAAGCTGTGACGAGTTTGGCGGCTACCACACACGCGGCATCAGAGGTGGTTTCCGGCAGCAATGCCGCAAATTCATCACCGCCCCAGCGGCCGACATAATCGGTCGAGCGCAAGGTGTTTTTCAGCACTGCTGCGACAGCCTGCAAATACTCGTCGCCGCCCAGATGGCCATAGTTATCGTTGATATTCTTGAATTCGTCCAGATCGATAAACATCAATGCCACCGGCCGTTCATGGCGTAGCGCGTATTTCCCCCAGCGCTCATACTCCTCCTGGAAACGACGCCGGCTCAATAAGCCGGTCAGGGTGTCGTGATCGGCCATGTATGCCACAGCCGCGTTGGCCTTGTTGGCTTCTTCCAGCGCTGCGGCGAGTTCGGTGGTGCGGATGGAAACGCGTTCCTCAAGCTCCGCATTCAGGGTTACGAGCTGCTTTTCATTCTGGATACGCCTCTCGGCGGCAGCTTGCAGATCTTCGCCCATGCTATTAAAGCTCTGGATGATCAACGTTAATTCATCTTTCCCTCGCTCAGTTATGCGGGCAGCGAAATCGCCTTGTGCAATCTTTCTGGCACCGCTGCGCAGGTCTTCCAGGCTGGTCATGATCGAGGCGATCAGGAGCCGGGAAATATAAAACATGCCCGCCAAAAGAATAAGGACGCTGATCAGGCCGGCCCAAAGAATGTTATGAATACTGTTCTTGATGTCGATTATTCTGTTCTGGAAGGTCAGGTTTGACGCAAGACCCTCATTTTCCAAAGTGGTTTTTAATTTATTCAGGGCGGTTACCATCCGGCCGGTGCTTTCCGAACTATCTCCCGTCTTGGTACCTGTCAATATGGAGGTCGCATACTCCGCAGAGGAAAAATACTGGTTAAATTGCGCCATGATTTCCTGTGCGGCTGCTTCTTTCTCGTCAATTCTCGAGATGTCGGATACAGTGGCCCTGAATTCATCTGCTTTACGGAGTGAACGGACGACAGCCATTTTGCTTTTGGTTTCCAGGATATCAAGAAAAATTCCCTGGATAGCCGGGAGTTCTTCCGACAATGTCTGGATTTTGCTCAAATACAGATAGTGAACAGCTTCAATGCGTTGAAGCGAGGTATAAATATGAGCAGCAGAGTTGTACGCGAATGCCACCCAGGCAATGAAAACAAGAATCGTGAAGAGCGGGATGCTCCATATTTTCTGTTTTATCGTCATAGCAATAGCCCTGAAGACTTGAGGCGGGTTGAAGCTCGAAACTGTCAGTATTGAGTTGAATTATTTTCTTCGTGCATCGTGCGATCCCTCAAGTAAACCTGTCCTGTTCCGGCTTCTGTCGTTTCTGTAGTTGCCAGCCTCGCGCGTGCATCAGCCCGATAAGATATCAAGCAATAATATTGCCGTGCGCCCTCTAATATCCCAGTGCCCTTGCGCCCTGATAGAACGCGAAGCTTACCAGCCATGCCAGCGCCAGCGACCATGCGAGCGACAGCGCGGTGAAGCCGGTCTGCTTCGATTCGCTTTGCAGCGTGGCGATGGTGGCCAGACAGGGCGTGTAGAGCAGCGTGAACAGCATGAAACTGTAGGCCTGCACCCAGTCCAGTTGCTGGCCGATCGCGCCGCCGAGCGCATCGCCGGAGAGGCCGTAGATCACCGCGAGCGCGCCGATCACGATCTCCTTGGCGATGAAGCCGAAGATCAGCGCGATGGTGAGTTGCTCGTTGATGCCGAGCGGCGCGAAGAACGGGTGCGTCACGCTGCCTATCATGCCGGCCCAGGTGTCGGCGCTGGCGGGCGCCGCGGACGGCGGCAAATTGGTGAGCAGCCACACCAGCACCACGCCGGCGACGATGAACTTGGTGGCGCGGCGCAGGAAGTGCCGCACTTCCAGCCAGCCGCGCAGTGTCATCTGGCGCACGGTGGGGAAGCGGTACGGCGGCAGTTCCAGCACGAACGGTTCATTGTTCTTGAAGCGTCCCTTGAACAGCAATGCGGTGAGTATCGCGGTGGCGAAGCTGAACAGGTACAGGCTGAACAGCACGACCGGCGCGGCCTTTGCAGTGAACAGCGCGGCGGTGAAGAAGATGAATACCTGCAGGCGCGCCGAGCACAGCGACAGCGGTATCACCAGCATGGTGAGCAGGCGCATCGCGCGCGAACGCATCACGCGCGTGCCCATCAGCGCGGGGACGTTGCAGCCGAAGCCCATCAGCAGCATCACGAAGCCGCGGCCGTCCAGACCCAGGCGCGACATCAGCGCATCCATCAGAAACGCGGCGCGCGAAAGGTAACCGCTGTCCTCGACGATCGCCATGAACAGAAAGAACAGCACGATGATGGGCACGAACGCCGCGACCGTGGCCACGCCGTTGTAGATGCCGTCGAGCAGCAAGCCCTGCGCGGATTGCGGCAGGCCGCTGAACAGCGGCTCGAGCGCCGCGCCGCGGAACCAGCCGAGCAGGTCGTTGACCACGCCCTGCAACGGCTGCCCCAGAAAGAACACGCCCTGGAACAGCAGATACATGACACCAAAAAAGATCGGCAGGCCCAGCCACGGATGCAGCATGACGCTGTCCAGCTTTTCGGTGAGCTTGTCCGAAAGTTGCGCCGGCACCTGCACGGTGCTCTTCAATACGTGTGCCATTTCAGTTTCGATCTGTTCGTCCCTTTCCAGCTGGCTGCGCAGCTCTTCCGCCATGCCGGGGGTCGGGTAGCGCAGGGCCTTTGCCACGGCCTGCATCGCTTCCGGATAGCCGCTGCCATATTTTGCGCTGAGCAGGAAGATCGGCAGCCCGAGCATTGCGGACATCATTTCCACATCGACGCTGATGCCGAATTTCTTCGCTTCGTCCGCCATGTTGAGCACCACGACGATGTTCATGTCGAGCTGCTTCAGTTGCAGCAACAGGCTCATCTGGCGTTCGATCTGCGTGGTGTTCAGGATAACCAGCGCGAGGTCGGGCACGTTGTCGTGCAAAAAGTGGCGCACTACTTGCTCGTCGTCGGAGAAGCCGTGCAGGTCGTAAATGCCGGGCAGGTCGATGATCTCCACCATGTCGCCGCCAAGCAGGATCTTGCCGCTGAGCAATTCGACGGTGATGCCCGGCCAGTTGCCGACCCGCGCCGCGCCGCCGGTCATGCGGTTGAACAGCGTCGATTTGCCGGTGTTGGGCATACCGAGCAGAGCGATGCGTTTCATTCTGGCGTGCCCATTGGATTAGTTCTGGAAACGGGGGGAGGTATTGTAGGAGCGGCTTTAGCCGCGATAGGTCGCGTTGCAAGAGCGAAACATTTCTCGCGGCTAAAGCCGCTCCCACAAATGCGGTAGGGCGGACAATCTCGCTTCATGATTTTTTCACGGTGATCTTGGTGGCCTCGGCGCGCCGCAGCAGGATATCGGTGGTGCCGATTCGGACTTGCAGCGGGCCGGAGAAACTGGCCTTGCGGATCATCTCGATCTGCTTGCCGCTGCGGAAGCCAAGCGCCAGCAAGCGCAGATGCAATGCTTCTTCGGCGTGAATTGCGACGATGGTGGCGATGTCGCCGGGGTGCAGGGTGGTAAGGGTGATTGCAGACATTAAGCCGCCAAAATTCAAGAGTGGCGGCATTATTCCACAGTCAGGGGGTTTTTGTCGCGCAGCCCCTTTGGCGCGTGCAGGTATTCAGGTAAAATGCGCGCTTTCGACGAGCACAAAGAAAATGATCACAGGCAGCATGGTAGCAATCGTCACGCCTATGCGCGAGGACGGCAGTCTCGACATGGCGGCGTTCCGGGCGCTGATCGATTTCCATATCGGGCAAGGGACGGATGGCATCGTGGTGGTCGGCACGACCGGCGAATCGCCCACGGTGGATGTTGAAGAGCATGAGTTGCTGATCGCCGAGGCGGTGAAGCATGCCGCCGGGCGCATTCCGATCATCGCCGGCACCGGCGCCAACTCGACCAGGGAAGCCATCGAACTGGCCGCGTTTTCGAAAAAGGCCGGAGCCGACGCTTCGCTGTCGGTCGTCCCCTATTACAACAAGCCGACCCAGGAAGGCTTGTATCAGCACTTCAAGGCCATTGCCGAGGCGGTGGACATGCCGCATATCCTGTATAACGTGCCGGGACGCACCGTTGCCGATTTGAGCAACGACACGGCGCTGCGCCTGGCGCAGATTCCCAATATCGTCGGCATCAAGGACGCGACCGGCAACGTCGAGCGCGGCAGCGACCTGCTGCAGCGCGCCCCGCGGGATTTTGCGGTATATAGCGGGGACGATGCCAGCACGCTGGCATTGATGCTGCTCGGCGCGCACGGCACGATCTCGGTGACGGCGAACGTCGCGCCCAGGCTGATGCGCGAGATGTGTGCAGCCGCGCTGAACGGTGAAGTGGCCAAGGCGCGCGCGATCAATTTCAGGCTGCTCGGCCTGCACCGCAACCTGTTCGTCGAAGCCAACCCGATACCGGTGAAGTGGGCGGTGGCGCGCATGGGGCAGATGAAAAACATATTGCGCCTGCCGCTGACACCGTTGTCGCAATCCTCGTACGCATTGGTCGAGGCAGCGATGCGTCAGGCCGGGGTACTTTAAAATTCCGATGTTCCATAAATAGCATCGCTGGAGAGTATCAATGAAAGTTTTGCAAGTCGGGATTTCCGCTGTGGTGTTGTTTGCGCTGACGGGTTGCAGTTCGCTCGGATCGGACAAGCTTGTCGATTACGGTGCCGGCGCGAAGCAGTTGCCCAAGCTGGAAGTTCCGCCCGACCTGACCGCACCGGAAACTGATGAGCGCTACAAGGTGCCCCAGTCAGATGGCGCAACCACCGCGACCTATTCCGACTATAGCAAGGGCGATACTGCCCGGGGCAGTGGCGCCGGCACGGTATTGCCGGAAATGAAGAACGTTCATCTGGAACGTGAAGGCGCGCGCCGCTGGCTGGTGGTGAACGAAGACTCCGACAAGGTCTGGGCTGTGGCCAAGGCATTCTGGCAGGAGACCGGGCTGACCATCATGAGCGAAGATGCGGCAGCCGGGGTGATGGAAACGGACTGGGCGGAGAATCGCGCCAGGATCCCGAAGAGCGCGATACGGGATGTGCTCGGCAAGGTGTTCGACAACATCTATTCGTCAAACGAGAAAGATCAGTATCTGACACGCCTGGAACGCGGCAAGGACGGGAAGAGTACCGAGGTGTACATCACCCATCGCGGCATCGAACAGGTTTATTCTGAAGACAAGACCAGCTCCAGATGGCAGGCGCGCGCCAATGAGCCGGAACTGGAAGCGATCATGCTGCAGCGCCTGATGGTGCGTTTCGGCGCCAGCGAGACGCAGGCGAAGCAGGCAGTGGCGGCGGCCGATGCAAAGGCGGCGAGCAGCGCAGCAACAGGAAGCACGCCCGAACCAGCCGGGACGGCCAGCCTGCGCGAGGTTTCCGGCGGCAACGTCATCATCGTGGTGAACGATGCGTTCGACAGATCCTGGCGCAGGGTGGGACTGGCCATCGAGAGCGCCGAATTGGGCGTGGAGGACAAGGATCGCGAAATGGGCACTTATTTCCTGCGCCCGATCAAGGTGCAGGGCAACTGGGCCGAGAAGTTGAAATTCTGGAAGCATAGCGATCCGGCCGGCAAACATTATCGGGTCAACGTCAAGGATGGCGGCACGGCATGCGAAGTCTCGGTCACCGGGCAGGACGGCGCAAGCGACAATGTGACCAGGAAGCTGATCGAGGAGATTTACAAGCACATCAACCAGTAATTCCGATTCCCCGGGGACCAAACGGTGAGATTCTCTTCATTAGGTAGCGGTAGCGAAGGCAACGCGCTGCTGGCCGAAGCCGGCCAGACGCTGGTGCTGATGGATTGCGGCTTCGGTCTGCAGGACACCATCTCGCGTCTGGCGCGCCTCGGCGTTTCCCCGGATCAGTTGAGCGGTATCGTCGTGACCCACGAGCACGGCGACCATATTGGCGGTGTGGCCAGGCTGGCGCGCAAATTCGGCCTCCCGGTCTGGCTCACCCACGGCACGCTGCGCGGCCAGCCGAAAGCCTTCTTCGGAATCGAGCAGCTTCATGAAATCGATTCGCACCAGGCGTTTGCCATCGGCGACATCGAAATCATCCCCTATCCGGTCCCGCATGATGCTGCAGAGCCGGTGCAATTCGTTTTCAGCGACGGCGCGCGGCGGCTGGCAGTTTTGACCGATACCGGATGCAGTACCGCGCATATCGAGCAGACGCTGAACGGCTGCCATGCACTCGTGCTGGAGTGCAATCACGACAGCGATATGCTGATGCAGGGCGACTATCCGTTCACCCTCAAGCAGCGCGTGGGCGGGCGATTCGGCCATCTGAACAACCGCGATGCTGCCGGCATCCTGGCCAGGCTGGATGTGGGCAACCTGCAGCATCTGATTGCCGCGCATCTCAGCCGCAAAAACAATACACCCGAGCTTGCGGTACGGGCTTTGTGCGGCGCGCTTGGTTGCGAAGCAAGCTGGGTGGGCGTGGCGACGCAGGAAGAGGGATTCGCCTGGCGCGAGATCACATGAAGCGCGCAGGAAACATGTCGGGATTCTGTTTTGGCCGGTCGATTGGGGGAGTCATGAGCAAAACTTTATTGCAAGCCTTGCTGGCGTCAATTGCCATGCTGGGCGTGGCGCCTTGCGGTTATGCGGGCAGCGACCGCTTGATCATGTCCATGTCTGCGCAGCGCATGGATAAGGAGGATATGGTCTATGTGCGATTTCTCGGTCCGGATGGCGCTGTCCTGGAAAGCAATGTGCTGAGTCGAATGGTGATCCGTGAACAGGATTGCAGTACGGGAAGAATCCTCGAAATTATCGGGGATTACAAGATCGGCTATGCGCCCGGGAACATGCTGGCGGGTATCTATCTGTACCCGCAGGCATGGAAAAGCAAGACTCTTTGTTTCAGTGTTCCGGATTACGGCAAGACCGAGCAGGGTTTGAATCCGTCAGCCAACAATGGCCGTTTGTTTCAATTGAAGATGGTTCCGCAGCAAATCCATTAAAACGAGAGTGCAGCAATAAAAAAGCCGGCTTGCGCCGGCTTTTTTATGCTGATCAGAACATGATGCTTATTTCTTCATCGCGTCGTCTGCGGCAGGAGCGGCAGCTTCGGTTGTGGCAGGAGCAGCAGGAGCAGCAGATTCGGTTGCGGCAGGAGCTTCAGATGTAGCAGCCTTTTCGCCGCAAGCAGACAAGGACAAAGCCAACAGAGCAGCAACAAGAACAGAATATTTCATTTCGTTTTCCTTCGGACAATAAAAGTTGATAAGCAAAAGATATACCCGGCTTTAAATGCTTCCAAAATCATTAGCGGGAAGGCACCCAAAATCAAAGGCGGCGCATCATAGCAATTCAATAGGGGAAATCAAGCGCAGTTGCAGCAATATTTATCGGGTCCAGCATAATATTCATAAACCCGAAGTGGTAGAGGATATCCCCTGGCGCGACGCCGACCACATTTCCATGAAGCGCGACTGCAACACGCGCGCAGTTTCCGGATCGTTTGTTCCAAGTATGCCGCGCGGATCGTCGAAGTGGAAACGGCGGACAAAACTGGAGTCATCCGCGATGGAGAACGGCTCGGTGATATTCTGCAGGTGTTTCGGCGTCTGATGGATGAACATGCTGGCGCCGAACTGGCGCAGCAACATCATCATGCGCGGACACTGCGTGGACAGCCAGCGTGTGTCGTGCGCCAGCACGTACAGCCGGTGTGAGGGACTGGAAAGCAAAAAATTCCGCAGCGTCGAATAGCGCGTCTCGGAGTTAAAGCCCATGCCATCGTAGTTCTTCTCGAACAGGTACAGGTTGTGCTCGGCAAGTTTGCACAGCTTGTCCAGCGCATCGGAGTAATCATTGATGCCGTCCAGCTTGCTGTGTTGAATAGCGTATTCGCTCATGATCCGCTCCCATTCTTGGCAGGTGAAATATAGCCGTCCAGATACCATTGGTAAAGCAAGCCGGCCGATCCGGCAGAGATGGTTGGCAGGGGCGGCAATTCGCGTACATCTGCCAGGGTGCGGATCACCGGGTAATCCTGCATGGCCGGCCGGTGCGCCTCGCCGTTCATGAAGACCCATCCCGCATGGCACAGCATCAGACTCTTCAGGCCGAGTTTCAAGCCATGCTTTTGCGCCGCCTGCTGGAACCTGGCCGCGCTCAACGCAGGATCGGGGCCAGCGAAAAACACATGCGGCTTGGGTTCGCTCAAATAGCATCCGAGGAAATTCGCGATGTCTTCCCTGTCCCACCGTACCCGTTTTATGACCTGCCCCACCTGACGCAGCATGGCTGTGCTGATCTCGGAGGGATGCTTCTGCAACTTCAGATCCGGGTCTGCATACATGCCGTCCACCTCGATGCGATCCTGAAGGTATACCAGGAATTGCTCCGCCAGCTCCTGATAGGCGGGGGTGCGGAAGCCGATGGAATATGTCATGCAGCCGTTTTCGGCGATGCCGTTGTGCGCGCAGTGCGGCGGCAGATATAGCATGTCGCCCGTTTCCAGCACCCATTCCTGTTCTGCGCGAAAGTCTTTCAGGATGCGCAATGGCGCGCCATCGATCAGCGCGCGATCCGCCTGGGTGGAAATCTGCCAGCGGCGATGCCCGGTGCCTTGCAGCAAAAATACGTCGTAGGAATCGAAGTGTGGACCGACTCCGCCGCCCTCGGTTGCGTAGCTCACCATCAGGTCGTCCATGCGTGCATGGGGTATGAAATCGAAATGCTTCAGCAGTGCTGCGGCTTCGGGCAGATAATGGTTCAGCCCTTGCACCAGCACCGTCCACTTTTTTTTGCCGGAGTTGTCGAAATCCCCGGCAGTGAATGGCGCATGGCGCAGTTCGAACTTGCCGCGCTGCTGTGTCACCAGGCGCGCCTGCACGTCTTGCTCGCAGGCCAGAGCCAGCAGCTGTCGCGGTTCGAGCAAGCCGGTGAATTGCGGCAGCGCCCGGCGGATCAGCAACGGTTTTTTTTGCCAATAGTCGCGGAGAAATTCCTTGACGGTCAGCCCGCCGAGCAGGGTGAGTCGGTTTTTCATCGCTGAATTATATCCTCGCCACGCAGGGTTCGGGCATGGCGAAAAAACTTTTATCGTGCGGCCGAAAAGTGTTTAGAATGTGGCACAGGGGGAATCATCAATGCAGTGTGTACAACTCACTACCGGGATGGAGGCGCCGCACTTCGAGTTGCCGGATGCTGACATGCAGACTTTCAGCCTCACCTCGCAGCAGGGCAGGAAAAATGTCGTGCTGTATTTCTACCCCAAGGACGATACCCCCGGTTGCACCATGGAGGCCAACGAGTTCAGCGATCTCGAAGAGGAGTTTGCCAAATTCGACACCATCGTGATCGGCATCAGCCGCGATGATTGCCTCAGCCATGCCTCGTTTCGCGACAAGTACGGCCTGTCGGTGTTGTTGCTCTCCGATCCGGATGCGCGCGTCTGCAAACGCTACGGCGTGATGTATGAAAAGGAAGTCGATGGGCAGAAAAAACTTTCCATCAAGCGCTCCACGTTCGTGATCGATCAGCACGGCAAGCTGCGCCATGCCATGTATGGCGTGCAGGCGCACGGGCATGCGCAGGATATATTCAAACTGGTCAAGGAGTTGAAATGATAATCGGCAAAGACACCGTGGTTTCACTGAACTATGAATTGTTCGACTCGGAAGGGGAACTGCTGGAGCAGGTTGAAACCCCGATCAGCTACCTGCACGGCGGATACGACGGCATCTTTCCCCTGGTCGAGGAAGCCTTGCACGGAAAAAAAGCCGGCGACCGGTGCAGTGTCACGATGCAACCGGATGATGCCTTCGGCGAATACGACCAGGATTTGGTGGAAGTCGAGGCGCGCAGTTCATTCCCGAAGGAAGTCGCGGTTGGGATGCAGTTCGAGGGCGGCCCGGAAGGTGCAGACGATGACGACTACATGTTGTTCACCGTGGTGGACGTGACCGACGACGAAGTGACGGTAGACGGCAACCATCCATTGGCAGGCAAGACCCTGACTTTCAACTGTACCGTGACAGGCGTGCGGCCGGCCACTGCGGAGGAGCTGGCGCATGGGCATGTGCATGCGCCGGGCGGGCACGTGCACTAACCTTCCGGGCAAACATAATGAGCGAAGCCAGATACCGCGCCCTGTTTGATCTTGCTGCCGATTGCCTGATGGTGCTGGACCTGGACGGCACTATCATCGACATCAACCGCACCGGTCTTGAACAGCGTGGTTATACCAGGGACGAGATGATCGGGATGCACATCACCCGGCTTGATCCGCCTGAATTCGCCGCCAAGGTTCCCAAACGGCTGGAGGATATCGAGAAGAAGGGTTTTTCCATCTTCGAATCCGCGCATCTACGCAAGGATGGCACCGCCATGCCGGTCGAGATAAATACCCGGATCATCGAGCTGGACGGGAAGAAGGTGATGTTCAGTGTCATTCGTGACATTACCGGGCGCAGGACGGCAGAGCAGAGGATCGCACAACTGGCGCATTTCGACATGCTCACCAAACTGCCCAACCGGACCCTCTTTTATGACCGCCTGGACCAGGCCGTTGCCCGGGCCAGGCGCTATCAGCAGAAGTTCGCCGTCCTGTTCATGGATCTGGATGGTTTCAAGCAGGTCAACGATGAATTCGGCCATCATGTCGGAGATAGCCTGCTGAAAATGGTGGCCAGTCGCCTTACCGAAAATGCGCGCGACATGGATACCGTGGCGCGTGTCGGCGGCGATGAGTTCATATTCATACTGAACAACATCGACCATGCCAATAACGCTGTGCTGGTGGCCAATAAAATTCTGGATTCATTTTCCCGGCTATTTGCCATCAACGGAAGCACCTGTTCGATCGGTTGCAGTATCGGGATCTCGATTTTTCCGGACGATACCGATGCCACGGAGACTCTGGTCAAAATGGCGGACGATGCGATGTATATGGCAAAAAGGGGCGGCAGGAACAACTATCAGTTTTTCAACGCTCAATCTGGCAATGAGACAGTCATGCGCCAGGAAGTGTTACCCATCAAGTTTACCGACTAACCAGGCCGCCACTTGGGCCGCGCCTCCGGGCATCACCTTTTCCGGTTGTTGTAGGGGATTGCGTGACTCTGGTACTAGCCAGAGGCTTGCCAGCTCTGTGGCTATATCCCCCTGTTCCAATGCCTGCCGCGATACTTCGCGGCATATGCCATAACGTTGCAGCCATTCGACCAAGGCAGGCGATTCCGGCCAGTCGGAGCGGGCAACATACAAGACTGGCGTGGCGCTGCATGCTGCTTCGGTGAAACTGCCGTAACCCGGCTTGCACAGCAATGCATCGCTGCTGGCGAGCAGATCGCCGAATCCCAGCGGCAAGGATTCAAGCACGATGGCATCGGGATGCCCGATCTGCCAGTCGGCCTGCACCAGCCAGTGCACACCCTCTATTCTGGGCCATTTTTCCATGGGCAAGCGGCTGCGGATGCCGCCCATGCTGACCAGCACCAGCTTCTCCTCTTTCGATAATCGTAACTTGCGGTTCAGCTCATCGCGCCGGTCATTGCCTGCATCGGCGATGGGCGCGACCTCAACCAGATTGGGCAGATGCGCCATCGCCATGCCCGGTGTGGCGCGCAGGAATGCATCCGCGCCGGCGTAACATTCCTGTATCTGTGCAGCGATAGCGTCATCGCCGCAATAGTGGCGGTAGATGTCGAGCCAGTTCAGCGAGCACAGCGCGGCACTCCGGATGCCTGCGCGCTGCGCGCCAGCCAGCGGCAGATAGCCGACGTTGGAAAATACCAGATCGGCTTTGAGTTCGCTCAGAAGTCGCGCCTCGCCGGCGACGCGCGCATCCCAATCGGCATGAAAGGCACGATAGGCCAGGCAACTGTCCCCGACAAGCACATCCAGCGCCGAAGACATCACCATGCCGATGTCACCTTCGCTGCACAGATGGGTGAACGGCGCATGGATGCGTGAACGCAGGTGGGAAAGTGGCACGGCGGAACGTACTGTAAGGCGCAGCTGCGGCATGCACTGATGCAGCCGGTTCAGGATCGGAGCGGTCTGGGCGACATGTCCGAATCCATGACCGGAAATCGAAACGACAAGGTGGGGCATTGCGCGGTTTGTCCAAAAATAACTTAGCTGAAACAGCGCGGTTGCGCCGGTATTTGCGTCCCTGACATTACGCTCGAATGCGATTCGGGCCCGAACCGGCTTACCCGCGTTCGGCTGTCGATTGCACGATGTAGTGCAAAATCAGCTTGTCGTTCTGCGTGAGATTCTGGAATAACAGGCCGATCCGGTAGCCCTTTCCGGTGTCGATCGGTCCGCTATGGCATATGGTTGCGCCGACGTCGAGATTCAGGTTGTTCGCTTCAAATGTTACCGCGAAAGCAAGTCTGACCTCGTCATCCCGTTGGCCGAGCAGAGTTGGCGAGCTGATCATGGTTCCGCCGATGCTCAGATCCATCATCATTACCGCGACAGGTGCGTTTCCCCCCCGGGGCGTTGCAGCGGCAGGCAGGGAGGTTTTAGAGCGCATGTAGTTGCGCACCAGGCTGGCATTGATGGAAGTCGGGTAGGAAAGCAGGGTATAGGCCATCGGTGCAACGAAGGACTGCATGACCTGCGCCGAAAAGGAGAAGGCATGTTGTCCGCTGAACCCGGAAATCTGGTAGCTTTCGCCGGGCTTTAATGCCGTGATAGCGTTGCTGGAAATATTCGGGGTGACCATGACGCCTTTCCCTTCGATGATCCCAAGCAACTGTAATTCAACTTCGGGGGCGGCAATTGCCATGTTCCGGAATTTTAACGGAGTTCCGGGGCGCAGCTTCAGCATGCTTAAACTAATGGAAGAATCGTTTGCACCTGCTGGATAGTCTGACATCATTCGCTTTCAATTTGTCGGGCAATGCTGAACGGGATGACTCATTTTACTCTGATGCGCATTGCCATTTTATCCTAGTTCGATTCTGCAATGGCGAAGTAAGGATTTGATTCTGGCAGCAAGTCCTGCAAGGCAAAGCAAATGTAATCGTCCGGCGGGATCGTGATCCTTGCTGCACGGTTTTTTGCTGACAGTGCCGGGAAAAACAGTCTAGAATTGGCGCAGAGCTGGTTCGTGCGGATATTCCGCGCGTAATCGGGCAATGCTGGCCATCATGCTGCAACATTTAGGGAACAGTATATGTGGACCGATATCAGCCAATTCGATATTCCTGAGCATCTGAAAACGACGGCTTATGGGCCGGACCATGCACGCAGGTTCACCGAAATCGGCGAAGTGTGTGTCGTCAATTCGATGTTCGGCAGGGCCAAAGTCCGTGTAATACACCCGCAGCATAAACGCAGCCTGGTATGGCCGCTGGCAGTGCTGGCCGCAACGGGAGTGGCGATAGCAGTCTGGCTGGAGCAGGACACACCGAAACCGCCCGAACCGATGCGGATCATCGTAAGGTCGGTTGCCAGTGAAGGCGACGCGCAGATGAGTCCGCAAACATTGCAGGCTGTGCCGGCTATGGTCAATAAAGCGGCCCCGCCGGCAGCGCCGGCCAAAACGCAAACACCGCCCGGGACACAAGCCAAAGCGGCGATGGTGGAAAAACCAGTAATTGCCCAACCGGACTTGCCACCGAAAAGCGGACCTGCAGCAACTGTCCCGGCGGCGAAGCCGTCAATGCCTGTCAAACCGCCGGCCATTATCCAACCCGTTGCACAGCCCGATGCGGCGCAAGCAGCGGCACCAGCCATTAAAAATAACAAACCCGCGAACAAGCCGGCTGTTGAGCCATTGTCCGAAGAAAACTCCAGTACCATGGTGCCGGCAAGCAACGGAACAGCGCCTGATCAGACCGGTGCGCAACCCTAAAATCTTAACGCCAGCGCCCTGCACAAGAAGCGCATATAGGGAGCTGCCTGCCTGAAGCGCTCGACAACCCGGGGGCGGAAATTCCCTGAAGTCACTGTCGCCTCGCGCATTTCCGCGAGGCAGATGAAATCCTTGCGCTTGAGGTCTTCCACCAGCGGGTGATCCCTGGCATAGCCGCGCGGCGCGTTGGCAAGCGCATCGCCCTCAGGCGTGAAATGCTTGCTGAAGGTCTTGTCATCGCGCGCCGCCGCCCATGCGTCGCCATTCTTCACGATGGCCTCGCGTATCTTGAACAACGCATCGGCATCGGGACGCCACAGGCCGATGCCGATAAAACAATCGTCGGGTTCGATGTGCAGGTAATAACCCGGCGCATGGATGTCCTTGCCTGCCTCATGGCGGAACTGGATACCGATGTTGGTCTTGTAGGGCGCCTTGTCCTTGCCGAACCTGATATCGCGGTGGATGCGCATCAGCGAACCCCCGGCCTTTTTGGCCGATGCGAGAAAGTGCGGCGAGATCGCGGGCATCTCATCCGCCATGTCGCTGATGAACGCCAAGGCGGGCGTGCGCACCATATCTTCGTATTCCTGCCGGTGTGCATCGAACCACTCGCGGTTGTTGTTCTTCGCCAGCGCTGCTAAAAAATTGAAGGTCTGTCTGGAGAAGTAGCGCTTGGTCATTTCGGCGTCGCCTTGCCGGGTTCAGGAGCAGTTCATCCGGCCGGTTGGAAATCGCGCTACGTCCCCGGTTACTTGAGGGGATGGGCAGGGGTTGGTGTGATTGAGGGCTTGACACCGATCGGGTCAAGCCCTCCGGTTCCAGTTTACTTGTTGGTCATTTTAATGGCGATGTACGCCACGATGCCACCAATGACTGCGGCGGCTCCAATAGCGGAAAGTATCATATTAAAAATGCTCATTCAGGCCTCCTTCAGATTGGTTGATCAAAGGGTGAAAAATTCATCCCGGCGGGAATTTATCACAATCTTTTTCCGAATAATACCCTCCGGAGCAGAATATCAGAGTAGATAATTCAACTATATGGCCCGCTGAAAAACAGGGTGATTGCAGCAGCACCGGCTAGTGGAAGCCCTGTTTGGTTAACCGTTGATTAAACCAGCCTTTTTAGCTGATACAGCTTCTCCAGCGCTGCTTTAGGGCTGAGTTCATCCGGCTGCACGTCGCGCAATGCCGAGACTAGCGGATGCTCTTCCGGCTGCGGCGCTTCAGGTACTGCGGTGAACAGATCGCCTTGCGGGCTCTGCGCGGCGCTTTGCTGTTCGAGTCTGACGAGTTGTTTCTTCGCGTTGCGGATGATGCTGTTCGGCACTCCCGCCAGTGCGGCGACTTGCAGCCCGTAGCTCTGGCTGGCAGCGCCTTCATTGACTGCGTGCAGAAACACGATGCTGTGCTGGTGTTCGATGGCAGCGAGGTGGACATTGGCAATCTGGGTGAATTCCTCGGCGAGCCTGGTCAGCTCGAAATAGTGCGTGGCGAACAGCGTGTAGCTGCGGTTGTTGTTCAGCAGATGGCGCGCGATCGCGTAAGCGAGGGCCATGCCGTCAAAAGTGGAGGTGCCGCGCCCGATTTCGTCCACCAGCACCAGGCTTTTTTCTGTGGCGTTGTGCAGGATATTGGCGGCCTCGGTCATCTCGACCATGAAGGTGGAGCGTCCGCTGGCCAAGTCGTCGGAAGCTCCGATGCGGGTGAATATCTGGTCGATCTCGCCGAGCACTGCGGTCTGTGCCGGGACGAAGCAGCCGATATGCGCGAGCAGTGCAATCAATGCCACCTGGCGCATGTAGGTGGATTTGCCGCCCATGTTGGGACCGGTGATAAGCAGCATGCGGCGCGAGTCGTGCAGAGTGGTGTCGTTCGGAGTGAATTGGTCTACCTGGGTTTCCACCACCGGATGGCGGCCTTGTTTGATGACGACTTGAGCATCATCCGAAAATGCCGGCGCGCTGAAGTTCAGCGTCGCGGCACGCTCGGCGAAAGTGGCGAGCACGTCGAGTTCGGCGATCGCAGCGGCGATGCGTTGCAGTTGCGGGATGAACGGTGCGAGTTGGTCGAGTAGTTGTTCGTAGAGGAATTTTTCGCGTGCCAGCGCGCGGTCGTTGGCAGAAAGCGCCTTGTCCTCGAAGGCCTTTAGTTCCGGCGTGATATAGCGCTCGGCGTTCTTCAATGTCTGGCGGCGGCGGTAGTCGTCCGGCACGTTGCCGCTTTGCGCGTGCGTCACCTCGATGTAGAAGCCGTGCACGCGGTTATATTCAACCTTGAGCGTTGCGATGCCGGAGCGCGCCCGTTCGCGAGTTTCCAGCGCAAGCAGGAAGCCGCCGCAGTTGTTCTGGATGGCGCGCAGCTCGTCCAGCTCGGCATCGAAACCGTCGGTGATGACTCCTCCCTCTCTCAATACGCTTGAAGGTTCTGCTTTGATGGTTTTTTGCAGCAATTCGACCAGTGCGTGCTCGGTTTGTAATGCATCGGACCAGTCTTTGATGAGCGGCGAATCACATGCGGCCAGCAAACCATGCAGTTGCGGCAGCTGCACCAGCGTATCGCGCAGGCCGGACAGGTCGCGCGGACGGGCGGATTTCAATGCGATGCGCGCGGTGATGCGTTCTACGTCCACACAGGGTTTGAGTTGCCCGTGCGCCTTGCGGTAAAGTTCACCAAGTTTGTCCACCGCATCCAGCCTCGCGCGCAGCACGCCACGGTCGCGCAGCGGATGGTGCAGCCAGCGCGCCAGCAGGCGGCTGCCCATGTTGGTGGCGCAGGTGTCCAGCAGCGAAAGCAGCGTCGGTGCGGCTTCGCCGCGCAGCGTCTGGGTGATCTCCAGATTGCGCCGGGTTGCGGCATCCATGCGCACGAACCGGTCGGCGTGATACACCTGCAAGGCGCGTATGTGCGCGATGCCCTGTCCTTGTGTGAGCTTTGCGTAACCCAGCAATGCGCCTGCCGCCTCCAGACCCAGCGTGTAATCATCGCAACCGAAACCGGCGAGATCGCGGGTGGCGAACTGCTGGCACAGCGTGCGGCGCGCAGTTTCCAGGTCGAAATGCCAGACGGGCAGGGATTTGTTCGCGGCACTTTTGAATTGCGGGGCATTTGCATCCTCTGAGAACAGTATCTCGGAAGGCAGCAGGCGCTCCAATTCGGCGGGGAGTTGTCTGGCGTCGATTTCGGCGACAAAGAACCGGCCCGAAGCAAGGTTGAGCCACGCCAGCCCCGCTTCGTTATTGCGCATATGCAGCGCCAGCAGCAGGCTGTCGCGCTTCTCTTCCAGAAGCGCAGAATCGGTCAGCGTTCCGGGCGTGACTATGCGCACCACTTTGCGTTCAACCGGCCCTTTGCTGGCACCGGGGTCGCCGATCTGTTCGCAGATTGCGACCGACTCGCCGAGCTTGACCAGTCGCGCCAGGTATTGCTCGGCGGCGTGGTAAGGCACGCCTGCCATTTTGATCGGCTGCCCGTTGGATGCGCCGCGCTGCGTCAGCGTGATGTCGAGCAGCCTGGCCGCGCGCTCGGCATCCTGATGGAACAGCTCGTAAAAATCGCCCATGCGGTAGAACAGCAACATGCCGGGATACTGCGCCTTGATGCCCAGATATTGCTGCATCATGGGCGTGTGTTTTGGGGTAATATCTTGATTGTTCATCGCGGCCGGAATGAAGGGCTGGTTTCGAGTATCGTTATCGGGAAGTTATCATGGCCGGTTTGAAGTGCAAAGCGATGTTTGCTCAGTTTGACCAGGAAAATTTGGAGTTCGTGCTTCCATGCCAACTCATGTTTACAGGTTATTAGGGTATGTACGACAAACAACACCCGCTGAAAATATATCTGCTGTTGCTGATGTATATCTTCTTTGTCGAACTGGGCATCATGTATCTGCTCAGTGTCATCCAGATCAAACCCGAAATAAACTGGCCGGAAGCCCTGGTTGATTCGATCCTGCTGACCACGCTGTGTGTCCCGTTTTTCTGGGTTTTTTTAGTGAAGCCGCTGCAACAAACCCTGGAACTGGAGAGCATCAAATCGCACAAGATCGTCGAGATGGCGGCAGAAGGGATCATCAGTATCGATACCGGAGGCACTATCCAGTCATTCAATCTCGTCGCGCAAAGAATATTCGGTTATAGCGAGGCCGAAGTTCTCGGCAAAAATGTCTCGATGTTGATGCCGCCGCCGCATCGCGACCGTCACGATGGATATCTGGCGCGCTATTTGCAGACCGGCGAAGCGCATGTGATCGGCAAGACCCAGGAAATGGAGGGGAGGCGCAAGAACGGCATGCCTTTTCCGATGGAATTGGCGGTAAGCGAGGTCAAGTTCGGCGATGCGCATTTTTTTACTGCCATGTTGCGCGACATCAGCGAACAGAAGCTTGCGCAAAAGCAAATCGAGCAATTGGCGCACTACGATGTGCTGACCCATCTGCCGAATCGCACCCTGTTCTACGACCGGCTCGAACAGGCCATCGTGGTGGCGAAACGCAATCAGCGCAATCTGGCGCTGTTGTTCATTGATCTGGATGGCTTCAAGCAGATCAATGACAGTCTGGGGCACCATTTTGGTGATTTGCTGCTGGTGAAAGTGGCCGAACGGCTGCGTGTGTGCGTGCGTGAAAGCGATACTTTGGCGCGGCTCGGCGGCGATGAATTTACGGTGATACTGAATGATACGCATGTGCGCGAGGCCGTGGCGATGGTGGCCCAGAAGATCATCGAATCGGTTTCCCTTCCTTTCAATCTGGAAGGGCACCAGGTGAAAATCGGCGCAAGCATCGGAATAGCGCACTATCCCGACGATGCCCCGTCCAAGGGTACTTTGCTTGTCGTGGCGGACAAGGCCATGTATGCGGCCAAGGCGGCGGGCAAGAACAGATACCGGTTCGGTATCCCCGGTGATGCCACTGCGGCTTTCCAGGTGCTGAAGCTCGACGATTGACCTGCTGCGCTATTTTCCCTTCAATCCCGCTGTCAAATGTGGGGCCATCACCTGCAGCAATTGCGGATGGATATCCGGATTGCCTGCACAGAGGTGTCCGGTTTCGAGATAGGTGTTGTTGCCGCTCAGGTCGCTGACCATGCCGCCGGCCTCGGTGATCAGCAAACAACCCGCAGCGATGTCCCATGGCTTGAGGCCGGTCTCGAAGAATCCGTCATAGCGTCCTGCTGCCGTCCACGCCAGGTCCAGCGCGGCAGAACCGGGCCGGCGCAGACCGGCGGTCTTTTGCATCAGCTCCCTCAGGATCGCCATATAGGCATCCAGATATTCGAACCTGGAGTAGGGGAAGCCGGTACCGATCAAACTGTCCGAAAGCTGAACGCGCCGGCTGACCCGCAGGCGCTTGTCGTTGAGAAACGCGCCACGCCCGCGTGTGGCGGTGAACAGTTCGTTGCTGGACGGGCCGTATACCACCGCCTGGGTGATGATACCCTTGTGCTGCAGTGCGATCGACACGGCGAATTGCGGCAAGCCGTGCAAAAAATTGGTCGTGCCATCCAGCGGATCGATGATCCAGAGGTAGTCCGACTCGCCCTGTATGCCGCTCTCTTCTGCTAGAATCGCGTGGTCCGGATAGGCTTCCAGCAGCGTCTGGATGATGGTCTGCTCGGCGACATGATCCACCTCGCTGACAAAATCCGCATGGGATTTTTTCGTGATGGTAAGCAGATCTATCTTGTCGGTGGCGCGGTGGATCAGATTGCCGGCGCGTCGTGCGGCTTTCACCGCGATGTTGAGCATGGGGTGCATGGTTGCCTTAAGTTTAATGAGCGGTCGGAAGATTCCGGCCGGGTATTTTAGTGTGTATTGAGCTTTGGATAAACAAAATCATTTTGGAAATGTAAGAATCGTCCTCAGCCACACCACCCATCCGGGCAATATCGGTGCGGCGGCACGCGCGATGAAGACGATGGGCTTGCGCCATCTGTATCTGATCAATCCGCGTTATTTCCCCGATGCGCAAGCCGATGCGATGGCGGCGGGAGCAGACGATGTGTTGCGCGATGCTGTGGTTTGTTCATCCATAGATCAAGCATTGCAGGGCGTGGTGTTCACGGCGGCGATGACCGCGCGCGTGCGCGATATCTCCATCGAGGTGAAGACGCCGCGTGTAGCAATGCCGCTGCTGCTGCAGCACGCCGCCTCGCAGCCGGTAGCGTTGTTGTTCGGCACCGAGATGTCCGGTCTGACCAATGAAGAAACGGGAAAGGCGCAGCTGCTGGTGAATATTCCGGCAGACCCGGATTTTTCCTCGCTCAATCTTGCTGCGGCAGTGCAGGTATTGTGCTACGAATTGGGCGTGGCGGCTCAGAATCAACCGCCTGTCACTCTCGAAGTACATCCCGCAGCGCATGAGCAGGTGGAGGGGTTTTTCGAGCATCTGGAAAGAACCTTGCTGGAGATCGGTTTTTTCACTACGCAGAATCCGGCGCGCCTGATGCAGCGCCTGCGCCGTTTGTATGCGCGGGCAAGGCTGGAGCCGGAAGAGATCAACATCCTGCGAGGTATCCTGAGCGTCACAACCGAGTACAATGCGCGCCTCAGATCGCGCTATATGGAAGAGCTACAGAAAGATCAAGAACGGCCATGATGTTTGAAAACATTAGAGAGGATATCGCCAGCGTATTCGACCGCGACCCGGCCGCGCGCAGCACTTTTGAGGTGCTGACCTGCTATCCCGGATTGCATGCGCGCATCATGCATCGCCTGGCGAACACGTTGTGGAAGGCCAAACTGAAGTGGCTGGCGCGCTTTTTGTCGCACATTGCGCGGTGGTTGACGGGTATCGAGATTCATCCCGGTGCGACCATAGGGCGGCGCTTCTTCATCGATCACGGTATGGGCGTGGTGATCGGCCAGACCGCCGAGATTGGGGATGATGTCACGCTCTATCACGGTGTTACACTGGGCGGTACTTCGTGGCAACACGGCAAGCGGCATCCGACCCTGGGCAACGGTGTGGTGGTCGGAGCCGGAGCCAAGATACTCGGCCCGATCATCATTGGCGACGGCGCAAAGATCGGCTCCAATGCAGTGGTGGTGAAAGACGTGCCTGCCGGTGCGACTGCGGCGGGCATCCCGGCCCGGATTCTGGATGAAGAGAAGAAAAGTTCCGGCGGTTTCAATGCCTATGGTATCGGCAACGACCAGAATGATCCGGTCAACAAGGCATTGCACGGGTTGATCGGACATAGCGTGACGGTGGATCAGCGCATCGATTTTATACTGCAGCAACTGGAAAAGATGGGCGTGCGTGTCGATGAAGAGCGTGCCACCGCCGACAAGTTCGACCCCAATCACCTGAATAAAATAGTTGACTAAACAATTTGGGAATTCTATGATGCAATGTCCGGGATCGGGTCTGGCGGTATCGGCGGGTGCCGTTTGCCGCAAGCCATTAAACCCCGATCCGTTATTGTTAAGGAAGTGATATGAGATTAACCACCAAAGGACGTTTCGCCGTGATGGCGATGGTAGACTTGGCGATGCGGGGTGGTCGAGGGCCTGTGACATTGGCGAAGATCAGCGAGCGGCAACAGATATCGCTCTCCTATCTTGAGCAGTTGTTTGGCAAGTTGCGCAAGAACAACATCGTCGAAAGTGTGCGCGGTCCCGGCGGCGGCTATAACCTGGCGCGTCCGGGCAGCCAGATTTCCGTGGCAGATATCGTCGTGGCGGTGGATGAACCGATCGATGCGACCAAATGCCATGGCGAACACAATTGCCAGGACGGCCAGAAATGCATCACCCATGATTTGTGGATGGGGTTGAACGAGAAGATTTTCGATTACCTTGAAAGCGTCTCTCTGCAACAGCTGGTTGACAGTCACAACAAACCCAGCGCCGAGGTGTCCAGTATCACCATAAGCAATGCGATGGCCAAATCGCGGAGTATCGTTGCCTGATAGGCATCACCCATCGGTTGGCGAGTGAAAGTGCCGATTTTGGCTGAGCCACCCTGTTATTCTGGAATTGACCCGCATCCGGTGCGGAACTGATTCCTTTGCCTGCGGGTAATTCGCAGGCACCTGTCCGCGCCGGTCGCTGCCGTGATGTGGCGCTTTATCCAAAGAAAGTTTAGAGTCTGCCTGTTAGAGAGGGTCGCATGATCATGTCCAAATTATGGAACTGCATCTCCAATCGCTGGCTGTATCTGGCAGGCGCGCTGTTTGCCGGCGGCCTGATAGGTTTCGCCCTGTTCCTGCAATATGTCAAACACCAGGATCCCTGTCCGTTGTGCATGGTGCAGCGCGTGGTATTCATTGTTCTGGCGACGGCGTTCGCGCTTGCCGCATTGCACGGGCCCAAGCGTCGCGGCGAATGGATCTATGCGGTGCTCATCGCACTGCTGGCGCTTGCCGGCATGGGCGTAGCCGGGCGCCATATCTGGATACAGAATCTGCCCAAGGATCAGGTTCCCGCCTGCGGTCCGGGGCTGGACTACATGCTGGAAACCATGCCGATGGGCGATGTGCTCAAGCAACTCATGTACGGCTCCGGCGAATGCGCGGCCAAAGGCTGGACTTTCCTCACGCTCGGCATCCCTGAATGGTCGCTGCTGTGCTACCTCGCGCTGGGTGTGTGGGCAGTGCTGATCGCGGCAAGGGATAGCAGCCAATCTTGAACGGTAGCCTGCATCGTACGAGTGTTCCATGCATTGGCGCCTGTGAAATTTCAAATTCCGTCATTCCCACCCTTCGGCAAGCTCAGGCCAGGCTGACCTGCGGTCGGCGGGAATGGCTATTTTATAAAGGTTCCATTATGTACGCGCGCGTGCTGTTTCTAACGCTGATATCCACTTTCTCCCGGGCGCAACCCGTCATCCAGTCAGTTTCTCCGAATCATCTTCCGCCGGGACGCGCGGCTGAAGTGCGCATGCATGTATCGGATGGCATGAAATACCAGTTTGTGATCATGCCGGGCGGACCTTATATCAAGCAGGCCTTGCCGCTGGACTTTCGCATCCGCGACATTGCGGCATTTAAAGGGCATGGTTTGCTAGCCGCGGGTGAGCGGGGCTTGCTGGTCGCCGATATCACAGCCTCCGGCAAGATAAATATATCCGCCAGTGGTGTCACAAAGGGCTATACAACTCGTGTCGCAGTCGAACATGATCACGCATGGCTGGTCAATGACGGAACCGAAATCGTCATGCTGGATATCCGCAACCTGAAAAAGCCGGCTGTGCTGGCTCGTTATGTTGCCGATAAGTCCATTGCCGATATCGCAGTGCAGAATGGCTGCGTTTATCTGTTGCTGGGCAATACCACGATAGCCGTAATCGATATGCGCATGCCGCAAGCGCCAGTCGAGCTGTCCCGCTTCGAGCTGGATGGTGCAGCGAAAAATATATTCGCCAGCGGCGATCAATTCTACGCAGCCCAACCCGGATATGGCCTGGCGATATTCGATGTCGCAGACAAGGCACATCTCAGGCAGATTGGGCGCCATCCCGTTACCGGCGGCGCCACGGCAGTCACCGTGCAGGATGGTATAGCGCTGGTGGCGCGCGGCGGGCATGGCATCACGCTGTTCGATGTGTCCGATCCCGCGCATGCCAGATGGCTGGGCAGTCATGCAAGGGTTGGTGAGGTTGCCGGACTATCTGCGCATGCCGGCAAGGTGGTGCTGTGGAACGACCGGGCCGAGCTGATCAGCCTGGACATCATCAATCCCGAGTTGCCTGCCATCGCGGCGTCGTATAGAAACAGCGGCGCAGGTGCCGGCAACTGTCTGGATGCGGTCTGGCTGGATGACAAGACCGTGCTCGCCTCCTGTTCGTCGGTGCTGCAGAGCATAGCCTTTTACCCAACTCCTCCGCTGTTCTCCAATGAAAATCTCGATACCGGACAGGGTGTCAACTTCGGCGGAGAGCGCCGGTTGTTCATCGCCGGCGACATTGCCTATGTGGCCGACTGGTTTTCCGGCCTGCATCTGTACGACATAGGCACGCCATCCAGGCCGCGCCTGCTGTCGAGTTTTCATACGCCCGGCTCGGCCAAGGGTGTGGTGGTGCGTGATGGTTATGCTTACGTCGCGGATGATGACCACGGCCTGCAGATAATCGATGTGCGCGATCCGCTGCACCCCGCGCATGTTTCCAGTCTGGCCACGAGCGGATTGGCCTATACGCCCAAGCTGTCCGGCGACCTGCTTTATCTGGCCGGTCATAGGGGCGGGTTCCAGATCATCGATGTCAGCGATGCGACGGCTCCAAAGCTGCTTGCCGATATCCGGACGCCGGGCAAAGCATGGAGCCTGGAAGTTGCGGGCAATACGCTGTTGGTCGCGGATGATACGGCCGGAGTGCTGCTGTTCGATGTCAGTGATGCGGCGCATCCCGTGCAGGTCGGTGCATTCGATCCGGGCGGTGCTGCCGAAGATGTGGTGGTGCGCGGCGACACCGCGTATGCGGCGTTTTTCGACAAGGGGTTTTATGTGCTGGACATCAGCGATCCGGCCCATCCCCGCGAGACCGGACATACGCCGACCCCAGGCAATGCGCGCGGCATCGCGTTGAAAGGTGAGCTTGCTTATGTCACCGATTGGTTCGCCGGAATACAGGTGATCGATGTCAGCGACAAGGCGGCTCCGGCCATCGTTGGCGCATACGATACCGGCGGCGCGGCGTGGGGTATAGCCATCAAAGGCGATCATGCCTATATCGGCGATTGGTGGGGCGGATTCGCAACGCTCGACATCAGCGCTCCGAACAAGCCTGTACAGGTGGATCGCTATCAAGCCAGAGGGAAGGTGATGCAGATCGCGGCGCAGCAAAAGTTCGCCTATGCGTTGATGGACAAGGGTGGGGTGCAGATATTCGACATCACCAACCCCCTTAATCCGACCTGGATGACTTCGGTGGAGATCGACGGCAATGCCACGGGGCTGTTGCTGGATGGAGCCATGATCTTTGTCGCGGTCGGCAGCGGCAAGGACAGCGGGCTGGTGACGATAGACGTGAGCGACCCCTTTCAGGTCCGTCGCATCAAACATCTCGCTGTAAAAGGCGGAGTGCAGCACATCGGCAACGACGCGGGCAGATTGTATTTCAGCAACGACAGCGGATTGGGTGTGATCGATATCCGGGCTCCGGACCGGGTCAGATCATGGCATAAGCATGCCACGAAAATAAATGATCTCCGCGCCGAGGGCGGGCGCATCTATCTGGCTACCGGGAAGGGCATGGAAGTGCTGGATGAGAAGTTCAGGCTGAAGTTGCACTACCAGACCAGGCATGCGGCCAGCATGGTCCGCGCGCGCGGCAGCAAAGTTTTTCTTTATGGCGAGAAATTGGGGATGCGCGTGCTGGATGTGTCCGGCATCAAGGTCAGGCCCGTGTCGTCATTCGAGCCGGCAGAAAAATTGTCCGGCATGACCGTGGATGGCGACGTGCTATATGCCACCGGAACAAACGGGAATCTGCTGGAGCTGGATATTGCCAGGCTGAACCCGCTCAGGATCAGGGCGATATACCCGCTGTCCAGGCCGGCCAGCGGCATCAAGATCATCGATGGGATCGCTTTGCTGGCGGGCAACGACATCATCACTTCGGTGAAACTGCTGCCGCCGGCTACGCTGACGCGGCGCGCCAGCAGGGAAGTGCGGATGCTGCTGACCAGGGACATGCCGGCAGGGAGTTACGATGCGGTCGCGATCGCGCCCGACGGAACACAAAACATCAGCCATAATGTGCTGAGCATCGACATGCCGGCATTTTCGAAACCCGAGATCACGCCGGAAGAATTCCGGCAGTTGTTGCAGGAGCAGCGGAAAACTGCTGCGCAAAGTCTGCCCGCCCGGTAACTGCCGGCGTCAGATGACGCCGTTCATCCATCAGTCGTAGTCTAGATCCCTTTTCTCGAAAGGATGAGCGGGCTGCCTGCCGAGGATGCGGTGCAGCACCGAGTTCATCGAATAGGCATCATTGTCGAATCCGCCGTGAGTTCTGGAAGAGGATTCCGAGCCCGGCGTCCCGGTGCAGTTCGATTCGATCACATCGCCGAATGCCGCCTTGCGCAGCGCCGTTTCCGTTTTCAGAAAATATTGCATGCCGAGCAGCGGCGTGCCGCGCTTGTCCTCGAAGGCATTGGCGACCAGCCACAGCAGCGAGCGTCCGTAAGGGCCGACGCTGTCGTCCAATTCCTGCTGCTCGTTCAGCAGATAAAGCGTCGCCTGCGGACAGCGCCCGGACTTGATCTCCGGCAAGGCATACTGCTTGAACTCGTCGATGCGCACCGCGGGCGCAAAGAACTGCAACGTCTTCAGCGCGATGCCGAGCGAGCACAAATGTTCGATCGCGTGCGTGAACAGGATGCTGCCGGCGCTGTGCGCGACGACATGCAGCTCCCATTTGCGGCGCTCCGCATCGCCGGCCTGTGCGAGCGATTCCAGGGCATGTTTGCGCATCAACTGGATCGCACCGATGCCGCGGCGGTGATCCGAGGCGCGCCATGCGTTCTCTTTCATCTCCGACCACATCGGTCCGCCGATCGGGGCAGCGGTGAGCTCGAGCATGAAATCCCTGGCGTTCTTCATGCCCTCGAGCAGACCGCCGCCGGCGCGCTTGTCGGCGTCGGTGAACAGGTCGGCAAGCGAACTTCCGAGCGTCTCCAGCGGACCGGTTTCCCACATGATGTGCAGCGGATAGATCTCATTGGCAAGGCACTTGTCGCGGAACGCGACCGCCCGCTTGGCTGTATCCGCTTCGCTGTTGAGTCCGCCATGCAGATAGAGCATCACCCGCTTTTTGCTCCAGCCGTGCTGTTTGGCAGTCTGCGGGATGGTCTCGCTGAACAGGCGCTGCAGGTCCTGCTCGCTGGTCCAGTAATTGCCGGTTTGCGACAGTTCGCCGTTGTTGCCGACATCGACGATGTATGGCCTTACTTCTGCGAGCGGGATCAGGCCGCTGCGGCGATAGCGTCCGGCACAGCTGTCTGCCGCGTTGGCCTTGCTTTCCCACAGGTCGGTCGCCAGCGGCACGCCCAGCTGCGCCACCCACAGGTCGGTGGCGTGCAGCATGAAGTCCTCGTAGGGCAGCAGAGCAAAACCGTTGCTGCCCCATTTCTTGCCCCAGGAATTCTGTACGATGAAACCTTCGCGGCCGTAGCCGACCAGCGCGATGGCGTGGCCGGAAGATGCGCGGCCCTTGCGCTGGATGACGGGGAAAGTATGGGTATGTCCGGCGGCGCTGATTTTGATCTTGATCTTGCCGGGATCGTCCCAGCCATCGTGAACCATCATCGTGCAGAATACCGCGCCGGTCTCGTTCAGTGCGGCATGCACATCGCGCACTTCGCGGTGCTTGATCCGGTAGTAGGCGCCGCAAGGTGTGGCGAGAGCCGCCTCACTGATCGCGGTATCGAAATGACTGCGGCCCTGCAGCGAATCGGGCCACTGCTTGCGCTCGCACACGCCGTGGCTCGCCCAGCCCTTCATCGCGCCGCGCGCCGAGGAGCCGGCGTAGTTCTCGCCGGGCCATTCATCGTGGCAACGCGCCATCTCATACAGCATGCGCGGGCTGGCGATGCGTTTTACGCCGCGCCGCGCGAGCAGCAGATTGATGGTGGCGGCCAGCGCAAAGCCGGTGCAGGCGCCTTCCTTGCCCTGGTCAAGGATGACGGGCGCTTCGGCGCTGTTGTCCAGCGTGTCCGGCAGGCCGATCAGCGCAGGCTGGTAAGCCCAGTCGCGCAGATCGATGCGGTCGGGGAACGCATCCAGCGTGCGCTTGCCGTTAAGCGCGGAATTTTTGCCGGCCATGCTGATTGCTCCCTAAAACAGAACATCATCAAGTCGTGCTGCAACCGGGACAAGGCTGTCCCGGTCATTCCTCAAGACTGGCAGGTTGCCAAACTCATTCCCTGCCTTTTTTCCACCAGACCGCTATGCCGATGGCTATCGCAAGGACCAGCAGCCATAACCAGTATTCTTCGAAGAAGCCCATCGGCGGGGGTTCCTGGACCGGTGCGGCAACCACCGGAGCGGGTTTTGGCGGCTGAACGACTGGCGGCGGAGGGGGTGCGACCGGCTCCGGTTCCGCAACGACTACAGGTGGAGGCGGCGCAGGCTTGGCCGCTTTTCTCTTCGGCTTGGGCAGCGCTTTCGGCGGGGGCGGAGGCGCCGGTGCAACTTCCTGCGGCTCGGCGACGACTACCGGAGCGGGTGCAGGCTCGGGCTCGGGCACAGCCGCTGTTTCGGCAGGCGTCTCAACCTGGGCCGGTTCGATAACAGCAGCCTCTTCCGGAGTGGAAGCGCAAGAGGATAAAAACAGCGACGAAAGCAGCAGGGCTACAAGCAGTGCAACAGTGTGAATTCTTGACATGGAGTTCTCCGAAGTGACAGTTGTTGGCATCAGTTCGGCAGGAATTTTCCCACAGTTAGCATGGCCCCGCAAACAAATATAACTTGATCAAAGGCTACCCGAGACAATCAGTCCGTGATACCCCATGCGTCGTGCCTTACAATCCTCCCATGCATACCCGACCGTTTAGCTCGCTCACCCCGGATTCCGTGCTGGATGCGCTGGACAGCATCGGTTTGCACGGCGATGGCCGCCTGCTGGCGCTCAACAGCTATGAAAACCGCGTCTATCAGGCGGGCATGCAAGACGGCCCGCCGCTGGTTGCCAAGTTCTATCGTCCCGAGCGCTGGACCGATGCGGCCATCATGGAAGAGCACGCGTTTGTCGCGGCACTGGCCATGCGCGAGATCCAGGTGGTGCCGGCGCAGGAAATCAACGGCCGCACGCTGCACCTGTTCGACGGCTTCCGTTTTTCGGTGTTCGCCAGGCAGGGTGGCCGCGCGCCGGAACTGGATGACCGCGACACGCTGGAATGGATGGGGAGATTCATCGGCCGCATTCATGCGGTTGGCGCGCTGGAGTCCTACCGGCATCGCCCCGTGCTGGACATCGAGAGCTTCGGCGTGGAACCGAGCGCATATATGCTGGCGCACGATTTTATCCCGGCCGAGCTGGTCGAAGTCTATCGCGGGGTGGTCGCGCAGGCGCTGGAGGGCGTGCGGCGCTGTTTCGACCGTGCCGGTGAAGTGAAAAGATTGCGCATCCACGGCGACTGCCATGCCGGCAACGTGCTATGGAGCGATGACGGCCCGCACTTCGTGGATTTCGACGACAGCCGCAGCGGTCCGGCGATACAGGATTTGTGGATGCTGCTGTCCGGCGAACGCGCCGACCAGACCCGGCAGTTCTCCGATCTGCTGGCGGGCTACGAGGATTTTTACGACTTCGAACCGCGCGAATTGCATCTGCTCGAGGCGCTGCGCACGCTGCGCCTGATTCATTACGCCGCGTGGATCGCGCGGCGCTGGGATGATCCAGCCTTTACCGTTGCCTTTCCGTGGTTCAACACCCAGCGCTACTGGCAGGACCGCATCCTGGAGTTGCGCGAGCAGATCGCGCTGATGGATGAACCGCCGTTGATGTCGATATAGTGCCCGCCAGGCCTGATCGCCGCGCTTAACCTGTCACTCCTGCCAGCCACAACCTGAACCGCAATCCGGGCGCGGTGGTATAGCCGACTTCGACGAAGCGTATCCGGCCATCCGGGCCGATGATGAAACTCGCGGGCACGGCGCGCACTCCCCACGCCGAGGAGAGGCGGCCGTCGGCATCGTTCAGCACCGGCAAGTGCAAGCCTTGCGCAGCAAGATGCCTGGCGACTTCCGCGTTGCTGCCGCTTTGCATCGCCACGGTGATTGTGTTCGGATGATCCTGTGCGATGGCTGCGATGGAATCCTGTTCGGCACGGCAGATCGGGCACCAGCTTGCCCAGAAATGCACCAGCACCGGTTGCCCGGGCGCGGCGGGCAGGGCGTATGCATTGCCGCTGAGCAGCATGCCTTGCAACGGCGGCGCGGCGCCGCTGACCATGTCGCGCTGTTGCCATGCGCGGATGCCCGCGACCAGGGCAATCAACACCAGCAGCTGGAACGCGCGTTTGCGACAGATTTTCCGGCGGGGAGCTTTATCTGCCAACGCTAGTCCGCGAGTGTTGCGCGCACGCTGGCGCGCTCGCTGATATGGTTGAACCATCCGGACAGGTTCGGGTGCGCGCCGCGCCAGTCGCGTTCGGGCTGGCGCAGATCCAGATAGACCAGCGCGCTCGCCAGCGCCAGGTCGGCCAGCGTGATCGATGAACCTTCGCACCATTCACGCTGGCCAAGCTGACCGGCCGCATAGGCAAGCGCGCGGGTGACAGCATCGTTGTGCCGGGCGATGTTGCCGGCTTCCTGTTTGTCTTCCGGGCGGATGCGCTCGGTGCGCACCACGACAGCCGAATCCATGATGCCGTCTGCCAGCGCTTCCCAGCGCCTGACGTGCATCCGCGCCAGCGCATCGGAGCGCGGGATCAGGATCGGAGTGTCGTTCAGCGAATCCGCATATTCGGCGATCACCGGCGAATCGAACACGCAGGTTTCATCGTCGAGTATCAGCGCCGGGATGCGCCCGAGCGGATTGACCCGCGCCGCCAGGCTGCCGGGCTCGCGCGGCGCATCGACGAGGAATTTGTGCGGGATGCGCTTTTCCAGCAGCACCAGCCGTACCTTGCGCACATAGGGACTGGTATTGGTACCGAGCAGTTTCATGTGGTTCTCCAAGATCGATTTTCTCCAAGGGAGATACTTGCCATACACAACAATATCAAACGCAATCAGCCCAGCTTGAGCAATTCCTCGAACTGCCCGATTGGCACCGGTTTGCTGAACAGGTAGCCTTGGTATTGAGTGCAGCCGTTTTGCAGAAGGAATTGTCGTTGCGCTTCCGTCTCCACCCCTTCGGCAATGACGTTCAGGTCCAGGCTGTGCGCCATGGTAATGATGGTGCGCACAATCGTTTCATCGTTGCTGTCGGTGGCAATATCGCGTATGAATGACTGATCGATCTTAAGCTGGTCGAGCGGCAGCCGTTTGAGGTATTGCAGGGATGAATAGCCGGTGCCGAAGTCATCCAACGAGAATTGAACACCAACTTTATTCAATGCGTTCATGATGGCAATGATGTCTTCGATGTCCTCCTGCAACAGACTTTCGGTCAGTTCCAGCTTGAGCAAACTTGGAGGGATGGCATGGCGCTGCACAATATCACTTACTTGAGCTGCGAAATCTGCCTGGCGGAATTGCCTGGCACTCACGTTCACCGAAAGCACGAGATCGCGGGTGAGTGCATCTTTCTGCCATGCCTTAATCTGGGCGCATGACGTCTCCAGCACCCATTCCCCGATGGACAGGATCAATCCCGTTTCTTCGGCCAGTGGAATAAATTGCATGGGAGAAACCAGGCCACGTTCAGGATGTATCCAGCGGATCAATGCCTCTGCCCCCAATGGCCGGCGCAAACTGTCCACCTGGATTTGATAATACAAATGGAATTGTTGCTTCTCGAGTGCCTTGCGTAATTCACCTTCTAATGCGGCGCGTACAGCGAGGCTTGCTTGCATTGCAGGATCGAAGAAGCGCAGAGTATTGCGTCCAGCTCTCTTGGCCTGATACATGGCGATGTCGGCTTGTTTCAACAATTCATCTACCCCTTGTTCGTGGCCTTTGAACAGGGTGACACCGATGCTGGCTGTGCTGTGACTCTCGTATGGGCCCAGCTGGTAAGTCTTGTTGAGCGTAGCAAGAATTTTCTCCCCGATTTCTTGCGTCTTCGCCGCCGCAACAAGAGCTTGTTCACTCAGGCTTTCCAGCATCACCACGAACTCGTCGCCACCCAGACGCGCAACTGTGTCGCCCTCCCGGACGCAGGGAGCCAGGCGTTGCGCCACCTGTTGCAGCAGCAAATCACCGGTGTCATGACCGAGGGTATCATTGAGAATCTTGAAATTATCCAAGTCAATGAACAACAGTGCGCCTTCCCGGCCACTGCGCGCACTGGAAGCCAATGCCTGCTTGAGCCTATCCAGAAGAAGCCTCCGGTTGGGCAAGTGAGTGAGCGGGTCGAAATAAGCCAGATGATTGATCTCTTCTTCTGCTGCCTTGCGCAGAGTGATTTTGTACAGTATGACCAGATGAGTTCCGGCAATACTCCCCTTTAAGGATGCGGCGCTGACCATGAAAGTTCGCGCCATGCCATCTTTGCACTTGATGTTCAGTTCCATGGGGACAAAGTCCTTATGGGTACGCCTTACCTCCTCCATATTGTTCTGCCAGCTCTCGGACACCCATTGCCGGTATTGCGGGTCAGGATAGGCCCGGGGCCACCAGTCTGCCAAGGTGGGAATGTCGTCCGTGGTATAGCCCAGGGTTTGTATGAATGCCTTGTTCAAATAAGTGATGTTTCCTTGCTCATCATTCAGGGCAAGAGGCACTGGTGTTGCCTCGATGATGCCGCGAAATCTCGCCTCGCTTTCACGTAGTGCCTCCTCTCCACGCATGCGAGCAGTGACGTCGGTGCCGACACTGACCATGAATTCCATATTGCCAATGGCGTCGAGCAGCAGGGTATTGGCCCACTCTATCAGGTAGCGTTCGCCGCTCTTGTTCAACCAGTAATTGGTATAGTGCCCCGCCATGACCTCCGGGTTATGCGCCAGCGCCTCGAAGGCATTTCGGCGAACGTCGTCGGCATCCTCTGGAGCTAGCAGCAGGTCCCACGGAAATTTGCCTTCGACTTCGGCATAGCTGTAACCGCTCATCTTCTCGCTGGCACGGTTGAAGCGCACGATGCGGCCATCCTTGTCCAGCACCACTACCAGCACCCCGGCATCGTCAATGACTGAATCGGCCATCCCTTGTGAACGCTTCTCGCTCTCGCGCAGTTGCCTGGTCGAAATCAAGACGCTCAAAGTGTCCGAAAGACGATGTGCGATCGCCGTGAAAAGATGCATATCCTGCTCATCATGCACCACCATGTTGTCACAATGGTGCAGGCCGAACACCCAAGCCTTCCCGATCTTCGGCCGTATCGCTATCATCAATTGGGATTTGACTGAAAAGCGCTCTGCAATCTGGGGCGGGACAGGGTTGTCATGATTCGAGCTATATTGGATTACGCTATTGGCTCTGAGCAATTCACTGAATATTTCAGATGTACTGCTATCCATCGGCATGTCCCCGCCATGCGCGAACAGCCCTGGCCATTCCGGACGAGTGCGCTCCATCGGAACACTCCAGGATGGTGCATCGGGTTCGCAGGGATACAAGAACCAGGCACGATCCGCATTGAAAACCTCAAGCACCAGATCCAGTACGCCACGCATCACATCATCCATATCCTCACTGGCAAGAGTGACCTGCGTAATCCGATCCAATACACCCAGGAGTCGGAGGCGATGCAAAATATCGTGTGACATCTGGACTGTATTCATTTTGAAAGGGAATATCCCGGTAGATCTGACAACTTTTCTGGAATGGCCAGAATAAATGATATATCGATGAACGTCCAATGACCGTTATCATCATGCTGCTGCCTTTCGATCCTTGCAATACCTTGCTCGAAAGCAGTCATCGAATTTTTGCGATCGGGTTTTATACCGCAGCGAATGTTTCGCTTGCCTTGCTCGCCTTAGGTAAGTAACCTTTACCATGACCATCGCCGCGATGGCCGTTTATCCAACAGGAGGACAGAAAATGCGCAATCTACTCATTGTATTGTCGATACTGCTTTTCCCGGTAAATGCAGCCCACGCCGAGGTAAGTGTCGGCATCGGAATCAGCGTTCCCGGCGTCAGCATCGGGATCAACCTGCCGGCGTATCCGCGGCTGGTCCGGGTGCCGGGCTATCCGGTCTACTACGATCCCATGCTGGATTCGAATTACTTCTTTTACGACGGCCTGTACTGGGTGCTTCAGGGTGACGACTGGTATGTGAGCGGCTGGTACAACGGGCCGTGGCAATTGGTGGAACGCGATTATGTGCCGCTCTATGTGCTGCGCGTTCCGGTGCGCTACTACCGCAGACCGCCGCCATATTTTCGCGGCTGGCGTGCCGACGCCCCGCCGCGCTGGGGTGACCACTGGGGTGGCGACTGGGAGCGGCGCCGCAGCGGATGGGATCAATGGAACCGTCGTTCCGCCCCGCGCCCCGCCCCGCTGCCGAGCTACCAGCGCAAGTATTCCGGGGACCGCTATCCTCACGAGCCGGAAAAACAGCATTCGATACGATCCGAGCGATACCGCTATCAGCCGCGCGAGCCGGTTACGCGCGAGTATTATCAGGATCGCCGCCAGGCCGGACAACAAGGCAAGCAACGCGAAAACAAGCGCGAAGAGCGCGGTCAGGATCGCCGCTGATTACCGATGATGATCGAAAGACGGCCGCGCTGCGGCCGTCGTCACTTAGGCCGTTCTCCGGGCAATAAACCAGTCGAGGTAAAAGCCGTCTTCAATAATTATTTGCACGCTTAAGCGATCCTTAAGATTCATTGCTTATATTGTCCACGTAGCAATGCAACTTAAGGAGACCGAAATGAAAAAATCTTATGAAGGTGTATTCAAGTTGGTACGCTGGGCTGTGGCTGGACTGGTGTTGTTGATCACGGCATTGCCGGCTCTGACATCCGTCAGCACTTACATCTAAGCCTCACAAACCATCAATCCCGGTGTTATTGCACCGGGATTTTCATACAACGTCCTGCCTGTCCGTCGAATGAGCGGGTTGACTAGAGGATGCTGGCGGGAACCGTGGTCTGTCCGCTAATGTTTCCATCCGGACTGCTGTTTGAGATGCAGATTTAAAAACCATACTTTTGCACACCTTCGCTGCTTAGCCGGTCATCAATAAAAATGACCAGTACGGAAGTCGATCCGCCGGCACCACCAGTCCACTCGACTGTATAAGGCCCATTACCTACAATGCCTAGTCTCAGCACCCCGCGACATCCAAAAATGGCATTCACTTGTTCCCGGGTTTGGCCATCCTCCAGCATCTTGAATTCAGCGAAGGTGATCGGGCCGCGGTCGGCGCATCTCGCGGCGACTTTACCTGAACGATTGGCCGTCGTACCACAGCCCGCCATCATGCCCACTGCCAATAACGACAGCATCATTACGCCAGACTTGATTGTTATCCCGCTTATTTTCATGGCTCTCTCGTTGTAAAGAACATCCGCATACAGCGTATCAGGCATTCTTGCCATGCACCAGTGTCTGCATTTGGCAGATGCTGGCAACCGGAGATTGACCTTTATGTTCGCTCTGATACCCAAACTTTAGCTGAAGCATCTTTCTCACTGGTAAGACGAAAAGTGACAAATATTGCCAATTTCAGCACTTTCTGCCATTGCCCTGACATGGCGGGAATGCCATGAAGTCCAATGTTTTCAAGGAGTTTAAAGATTATTATTAATTTGGCATGCAATATGCTCGTTATTAATCAAGACCGCTCATTCCGGTTCGGCAGTTGCAAACCGTGATGCGGTTTAAACCGAAGGAGGTGTGTCATGAAAATCACCATGGACATGAGCAGCTACGAAATCGAACAGGATGCGACGGAGTTCGAGGAATATGACGAGGAGATTATGAACACCGGTTGGAATCCTGCCGTCGATCTGGTTTGCGGGTTGCAGGAGATCGAACCCCCGGTTGATGTCACAACGGCGGTCGTCGCAGAGATCGTTTTGCGGAAGATGTACTCCTACCAGGAATAACTGCCCGGCAAGTGGCGGCTTGGCTCCAGGGCTGCCGCCACACGGATTTCAGCACTTACCCTGGAATGCCGCCCCCGCACGCACCGATATCCGCACCCTAATGTTTGGCGCGCGATCTGTAAATAAGTCATTGACGCCGATGTTTTGCAGGAATGAATAATTCAGGATCGACCATTGCGCCGTTAAGTACGACGCTCCAGTGCAGATGCGGGCCCGTGGCGCGCCCTGTTTGTCCGGAAAGCCCGATCAGCTGACCTTTGCTTACAGTTTCGCCGGTTTCCACGTCGATCCGTTCAAGGTGGCAGTACATGGTGATCAGCCCGTTGCCATGGTCGACAAAGACCGTTCTGCCGTTGAAAAAATAATCATCGACCGCCAGCACCTGGCCTTGCGCGCTCGCCTTGACCGGTGTGCCGCGCGCTACCGCCATATCAAGGCCGGCATGTGGTGCGCGCGGCTCCCCGTTGAAGAAACGATGCACACCGAAACGCCCGGCCAGCCTCCCGTTAACGGGAAGGATAAAAGCCAGATCGGTATCCTGCGCAGCGCGCCAGTTGCGTTTCAGCTCCTGGATGACAGCGAGCTCGCGGTCAGCGCGAGCCTGATCTGCGGCCGATAGTTGTATCTTGCTGGTATCTTCAAGGGTGATGTGCTGCTCGGGGTAGATTTTTGTGTTGACCACGAAGGCCAGCGCTTTCGTTGCGCCGCCAATTTCAACGCGCAGCTGATGCGAACCCGGCGTCATATCAAGCGGCAGGCCGACCACCGCGTACCATTGATCGTGATCGGATGTAACGAGAACAGGCTGATCGCCCAACCAGGTTTGCGGCGTATCGGCACTGGCTGAAACGCTGCCGAGCGGAATGATCGCCACGCCGCCGGGTACATTGGAGGATAGTGGCAGACCTGCATGTGCAAGCCCAGAAAAAGTAAAGGCAAAGGCAAAAGCCAAAACGAACAGGCCGAACCGGAAGCAGATCCGGAACGTGATGGAAATAAGCGTATGCATGGTTCTTTCTTGCAGGGATATCGGTGTCAAATGGGCCGACATTGAAATGCTTTCCTGGACGCTTTCATTTCGCCGACACCATCGGGCGATCATTTGATGCCGACTTCTTTAGCTCTTATTCCCCAATGATTATTGCCGCTTGATGTATCGAGTGGGCAGTTCCATGGATTTGTATGTGTGACTGATGCGCACAATAGGACGATGGTTAAATCATCCAGCTTCAATGATGTTGCCGGAAGCCGTGGCCTGCCCACCTATCTTCACTCAGGGGTTTGTTCCGGTCGTAGTGCTTGCACCACCCGTTGCTTCTTCGCAGGTCCAGCCCAGGGAAACCAGCTTTTCAACAAGAGCTTTGGCTTTTTCTTCGCAGTAACCGGCATCGTTTGCTGCAGTCCACGGGGTCTGATCTGCCACACCTTCGGTAGTTTTTTTATAGACTACGCTGCAGGGTACCGGGCTGGAGGGAGACTCAGCCTGGATATGGATTTCACGGACGTTGCTGTCATGCTTACAGCTCCATGATGCTGCCTGGGAACCGAACGGGATGGCGATCAGTGCTAAAGCTGCTGTCAGGCTGAATAGGGTTGGTTTTTTCATGGTAGATATCCTCATTTCTGAAATTAAAGATATGGGCTGTGTTACAACCTGAATCATACTCCATCCAGATTCCTGTCAATGTGAATTTACAGGTGCAGGTTTTATTCCTCCTGTAGAGCAGGAAATGAATGTTTGAGTCAAGCCGAAAAATTTCGTGTCACGGGTTTCCGGTTGATCGCAATGAACAGCCAGACGATGGCCAATGGGCAACAGCAGAACCAGCAGTATTTTGCAGGGTTCGGCATCGTTTTTGATTCTTTGGTTTTTCATTTCGAACAACCCTGAAGAATTATTTGATGCTGACCCTTTTCTGCTGCTTTTCTGCTGGTTGCTCATTAGGCTATTGCTTACCAGCAATATATTGCTAGAATGCCATATATGAAAGCGCAGCTCGTCATTAAAGACAGGATACGCAAAGGCAACGCTTTGATTGAGCGGGTTGTTTGGGCTGTACCGGCACCCGTAAATGGCTGTTTGCATCATTTCAAGTATCGGCTGTACTGCGGGCAGAATGGGGCAACGGTGGTGCGCTATGACAATGAATCCGGCAAGGGTGACCATCGGCATCTGGGCAATAACGAGCGTCAGCAAGCCTATCTGTTCACCACGCTGGAACAACTGATTATGGATTTCGAAGCGGATGTCATCCGCCTGTTAGGAGACAAAAATGAAAGCGATCATTGAACTGACCAGTTGGAAAACTACACAGGCGCGCGCCTTGCGCGCAGCCAAAAGAGCCGATGCGGGCAAGCCTGTCTCCGCAGACTACCACCTTGATTTCGATTCAATGGCGAGCCTCTTTTCGGACATTACACCTGCGCGTATGCAAGTGATCGAAACCTCCAAGCAACTCGGCGCGCTCAGTGTTTATGCCTTGGCCAAGGCGTTGGGGCGCAACTACTCGAACGTTCATCGCGACGTGCGCAAACTGCTGGAGCTTGAGCTCCTGGCGCGCGATGAAGATGGGAAGGTTTATGTGCCGTGGAAAGATGTGGTGCTGAATGTTTCCCTGACGGGGGATACACTGGCTGCATGATCGCGTTACACCGTCATTGCCGCTGTGCTTTATCGCAGAGAAACTATTACGATGCTGACCATCCCAATGGCATTAGTTAATGGCTACGACGGCGATTGATTGGCGTATCGACTTTGGCGGTGCGGCGATCAGCCAGGTCGGCACGGCGGATCAATTCGTTCCAGGCTTCGTCGCTGTCTTCGGACTTGAATTGCAGGTACAACGCAACTTCCTCGGGGAAAGCGCCGATGCTGCCGAGGCGTTCGAGATAGCCTGTGTCTCCGCCCGTGGCGTTATCGGCCTCCCAGGCTCGCTGGATGGCCTGCCACAACGCCCGCTCGAACGGCTCGTCCTCTTCGTCAAAACCGTACTGCCATTTCAGGAACGACGCTTCCGCGCGAGACAGTTCCGTGCTGCGCAACTTTATGCTCATGGCTCCTCCTGGAGAACATTGGATTGAAATGGGTAAGCCCGATTCATTTCACTAAATCACGGGCTCCGTCCCCGGCAGTTCTCTCTGCCTTTAGTTCTGCTTTAGTTCTGCGTGTTGACCGCGTGGCGGATCCAGCCGGCGATCTGACATCGCGTTGAGGCTATTTTTTCGGCGTATAGCTAAACTTTTGGCCGCCGACGCTGGCCTCATACATCAACCCGCCTTTCGCGACTGTGAAAATAGCCATGCCCCGGTAGTAGCTGCCCGTGGTATTGGCGTCATGCTTGCCACCACTCGCACCGGCGGAAGAGCCGGTGGTCGTCGCTTGTGCTGAAGCACCGGCGGTGATCGCTACCGCCGATGCCTGCGCACCGAACTCGAAATTTCCGCCGGTGAATTCATCGAACGCGCGTTTGTCTTCAAAGAATATGATTTGGCTGAAGGCCTGCCCGCCTAACTGCAAGCCCACGGTGATCTGGGTCATCGAGGTATCGCCCACGTATTTGCCCTCGGCGTACACCCGGCCTGAGCCATGCGCGCCGCCAATTCCGATGCCGCCTTTGCCGATAGTCGGAAACACGGCATACCCGTAGTTCGTCTTGAAAAACTTTCCGCTTTCACCGGCCTCGCGGAACACTTTGATCGTATCCGCGTAGTCATCGGCGAGGGCTTGGGCGGTCGGTAAAATCAATAGCGACAAGACGAGAAGTCTGCGCAGTAGTATATACATGGTTGATCCCTCCATCGGTTGAACGATGATAACGGTACAATGTGCGTGTTCAGAATATATCATCGCCGCTTCACCCACAACTCCCCGGACTGTTTCGGCTAACCGGAATGTTGCCTTGTTGGCCGCGGTCTTGGCAGGTAAAAGGAACCGGAGTCGATTTCCTTTTCAACCATGCCATTCTCCTTCGAAACAATTCGACTCCGGTAGCTATTGGCCCCATGAAGAAATAACTCGAGCATGGCTCCTTTGATCTTATATTTCATTCAGGCGCATTCAAACCCAAGGTGCGCAGAGCGGACTGAAGACGTTTCGTTGCTTCCTGTAGTGTCTTGATGGCGGCTGTATGGTCTCCACCCGCCGCCTGCTTTTCGGCGGTAACGTGTGCTTTGAGTGCTTCCTGGACAAAACGATCGCTCAATTTGATCAGGTTTTCGTCCGGCTTTAATTGGTCGATCGCGATCGGTATCAGTTCCTCGTAACTGTGGTAACGCGCCATCTCGTATTCGAATTCTTCAGCCGGTGTGCTGAACACATGGTCGTACACGAAGGCAGTCGATGCAAGCAGTTCGTTGAGAACCGAAATATAGATGGCATGCACTTTCTTCAGGAGCTCGGAACCTTCAGTATACTTGCCGTCGCTCACCAGCTTCTGGGCATGGTTGATCAGGCTGTAGGTGGGCTCGATCGCTGCATCATATTTCATTGCGTCTTGCGCTGGCATGCCCTTGCGGACATTCTGATAGGTGGCATCGAAGGCGCGCACGTCATCCATCTGCTCGGCGTATTGCTCTCGTTGCTTCGTTTCCACCTGTAGCGGATCGGAAGAAAGGTGTACTGCGTCTTCTATCACACTCAGCGCTTCGCCCAGAAACACATCGGCCCATACCATGTTGCCTTCATTGTAGGCATCAACTGCCCTGCCATAAAGGGTGCGCGCCAATTCCATCGGTTGTATGAGGTGCTCCTCCTTGTTTTGGGCCGTGCGACCGGCGAGCGGAGAATTATCCAGCAGCATCTTGACCAGCTTCATCTCCTGCTGAATTTCTTCCCGGGAGGGCTCGACACCAAAATAATCCGCCAGTGAGGGTTTTGAAGCGACCAGTGCCAGGGGTAGCAACCACAGCGCAATCGCATTTCGAATCAACAACGCCGCTTTACGGCAATCTGTTTTTTGCATGGCCTCGACCGTCCATGAAAGGGGCGAGGCCGAAGTTTGCTTGCCACCCCCGAAATAGACCACATAATGTATGTGCGAAATCGCTAATCGCCGCTCAGCAAACTCAGAGCGGATATTGATTTATAAATTGTAGAGACCGTGGTTTGTCCCCTATTGTTTCTATAATTACCATTAATTTCTTTAATGTGTTCAAGTCTTTTCAAATTTTAATGCAAATTTGTCCAGTAATGGCAAAACCTGAAAATCATTTGGTAAAAGTTTGTTGCATTTGATATTTGTCTTAATTGTAGAGAAATGAGAAAAGCTATTTTCTTCTTCCAAAGTACCTGTAATGACTAAAGCATAAATTCTTGTAATGGAATTTAGTTCATTCTCAATAGTCTTCCAAAATTCATTTATTTCTACATCCGATGCGTCATAAGGAGGACAAGCTACATAGAGAATCCCTATCCCTTGCTTAGGAAGTTGGCTCGATGCCCTCTTAATCAAATTATTTATTCCTGAAATAAGGTTAGGGGTTTCTCGAAACGCTACAGCAAGGCAACCCTGAAGTTCGTTACAACGAAAATTTGGAGGTCGAATAGATAATTTACCAGCGAACCATGGAAATATTTTCAAATTACCAGAGAATGATTCATGTACCTGTTTTTCTATAAATTGCTTAGTTTGTTCATAAGCAAGACCATCTGGCTCGTTGTCTGATACAGGCACTGCCAGAGAAGCAGAAAATGTTTTAAATGAATAATCACCATCTTTTTCAACATGGGTTGATATACCTGCATTAATTAGCCCCTTAACCTTATTCAGCAACCAATTATCTTCGTTAAATATATCTCTATCACTAACGATTATTACACCTAAATTTTTAGCGATGAGTAATTTTTCAATTTTAAGGTAAAGTTGAATAATATTTTCTTCATTAGCTCTTTCGATTACTTTCTTTCCAATCCATTTACATTCAATGTAAATGTCTTCGCCATCAATATTTACAACAAATTCAGGATGCTTTTTTGTATCGTGAATGAAGTTGACTAAATATCCTTTTCGTATATACAAACTAGCAATCTGAATCTCATACAAAGTACTATAGTAATGAGATGTGGCCCTCAATTTGTTTTGAAATAAATCTTGAATGGTCATACTTAGAATATTGCCGCTGAGGTCGCATACTTTTGCCTTATTCACTATGCGAATATATTGAGCCAGCTCAAAAACAGACAACATTTCATATTTAGGAACTAGATTTAAGCCTGGAAGCGAAGTTTTATTGTTTATGTATCTTTCTGTTTGAATCCAGTAATAAATCATTGGGTGAATTGAACGTTTTTTTAACACGTCTGGAATTTCCCCAGCTTTATCACATTCTGCTTGAAACCATTCTTCACCGAAGAAAGCTTTAATTTCACTCATGTATTTAATAAATGCTTGCCTAATCAATTCAAATCTCCATAGCACAGGTAAGTCTCAGTCTATAAATTTAGATATAAATATTTTGATTCGTGTTCAGTGTAAGTGGTTGTGGAAGAGAAAAATAAAGCCCCCCGTGTTTATTGAACGAGGGGCTGCAATAACTTAAACAACTCTAATAGCAGGACTTCAGCAATAACTTATTAGCATCACCCGCACGCCCCGATCGCGCCGCAACTGGTGCAGAACTCGCAGCCGTCCTTCTTGATCAGCGTGGCGTTGTGGCATTCCTTGCAGAGCTTGCCGGCCAGCGTCTTGATGCCGGCGGTCTTGCTGCGCTTCTTCGGGATCTCCAGCACGCCCATCTGCAGCACCGGATAGCCGTGCTCGTCGAGGATGCCGAGCATCGCGTAGCGGTGGATGATCAGGTTGGCGACGTAGGAAACTGTCGAGGGGTAGCTTTCCATCTTGACGCTGCCCGGCACGCGCGCCATGAAGTCGCCGAGCGGCTCGCCGAAGTTGAGCAGCTTGCGCAGCTTCATACCTATCCAGGCCGGGTCGATCACGCGCATGTCCAGGCTCAACACCTTGCATAGCCCATCGAGCGCGCGCGGATACACGCCGGCCAGCCACATCGAGTAGGGGCGGCGCTGCCCGTCCGGCAGCACCAGTTCCTTCAGCCCCAGCACGAAGTCGTCGCCGCTGCCGGCGTTGGCGATGTCCACCGTCCAGCTCATCGTGCCGTCGGTGCCGGTCTTGGGTTCCTTCTTGGCGAACAGCGCGTCCATCATCGGGGTGGTCGCGTCCGCGCTGGCTTCCAGCGCGCCCAGTTGCTCGATGCGGTATTTCAGCAGGTGCGCAAACGCGGAGACCAGGCTGGGCATGCGCTGCACTTCGCCGTTCGGCGGCATGGGCATGTCGAAGGCGTCGTCGCCGGCGGTCTTCATCAGCATCTCGAGCTTCATCCTTACCCACACCTGATCCTGGGTGCGCATGTCCATCGACAGCGATTTGGCCAGCGCGCCGAGCCCGCGCGGCTGCTCCGAGCCGTTCACCCACACTTCGAACGGATGGTTCTTGCCGTTGGTGGTGTGCGAGACGAAGATCACGAAATTGCCGAGCGGATGCTCCACCACCTGCGAGACCCAGCCTTCGCTGCCGTTCGGCAACTGGGGGCGGCCCGGCCAGCGCAGCGACGCAAGCGCCGGCGTGGGGGTCGCTGCGGCTTCCAGTACGATGCGCCGGTCCTGGTCGAACACGAAATCCTGCGGCTGCTCTTCCTTAATTACAGGTTTGGCTTCTGTCGTGACCGACAGCACCGAGCCCAGCACGGTGTTCGGGCGATAGGTCGCCAGGCCCTTCAGGCCGGCTTTCCACGCTTCGGTGTAGAGGTGCTCGAAATCTTTGTAGGGATAGTCCTCGGGCACGTTGACGGTCTTGCTGATCGAGGTGTCGATGAACGGCGCGACGGCCGCCACCATCTTCATGTGATCGATCGCGGAGATCTCCAGCGCGGTGACGAAGGCGGGCGGCAGGTGGTTCATGTCGCCGCCCATGTTCTTGTACATGCGCCAGGCGTGGTCTTCCACCTGATAATCCTTGGTGCCGCCTTCCGCCATGCGCTTCTTGCGCGTGTAGAACCACGAGAACGCCGGTTCGATGCCGTTCGAGGCATTGTCGGCGAACGCCAGCGAGATCGTCCCGGTCGGCGCGATCGACAACAGGTGGCTGTTGCGGATGCCGTGCGTGCGTATCCTGTCCTTGATCTCTTCCGGCAGGCGCGAGGCGAAGCGCGGTGCGGACAGATATTGGGCGGCATCCAGCAGCGGGAACGCGCCGCGCTCCTGCGCCAGTTCCACCGAGGCGAGATACGCCTCGTCGCGCATGATGCGGGAGATGTCCGAGGCAAACTCGCGCGCCTCGTCGGTATCGTAGCGCAAGCCCAGTATCACCAGCGCGTCGCCCAGCCCGGTAAAGCCCAGCCCGACGCGGCGCTTGTTCTGCGCTTCCAGTTGCTGTTCGGGCAGTGGCCATGCGGTGACATCCAGCACATTGTCCAGCATGCGCACCGCGACATGCACCAGTTTCTTGAATTGCGCAAAGTCGAACGACGCATGCGGCGTATACGGGTTTTCCAGCATGCGGGTCAGGTCGATCGAACCCAGGCAGCAGCAGCCGTATGGGGGGAGGGGTTGTTCTCCGCAGGGATTCGTAGCCTCGATCACTTCGCAATAGGACAGGTTGTTGTCGCGGTTCATCAGGTCGATGAACAGCACGCCCGGTTCGGCGTGGTCGTAGGTGCTCTCCATGATCTGCTTCCACAGATCGGCGGCCTGCACCGTGCGATATACCCATTTGCCGTCGCTGCGCTGGACAGCGCCTTGTTCCTTGAGCGCCTCAGATGGTTCAGCCCGGTGCACCAGCTCGAACGGCTGGTTTTTCTCCAGCGCCTGCATCAACGCATCGGTCACGCCGACCGAGATGTTAAAGTTGCGCAGGTCGCCGTGGTCCTTGGCGTGGATGAAGCGCTCGATGTCGGGATGGTCGCAGCGCAACACACCCATCTGCGCGCCGCGCCGCGCGCCGGCCGATTCGACGGTCTCGCAGGAGCGGTCGAACACGCGCATGTAGGAGATCGGCCCGCTGGCGCGCGAATTGGTGCCCTTGACCTGCGCGCCCTCGGGGCGGATCGCCGAAAAATCATAGCCGACGCCGCCGCCGCGCCGCATCGTTTCGGCGGCCTGCTGCAGCGCATCATAGATGCCGGGCTTGCCGTCGTGGATGCCGGAGATCGAATCGCCCACCGGCTGCACGAAACAGTTGATCAGCGTCGCCTGGTTCTTCAATCCGGCTGCCGAGTTGATCCGGCCGGCCGGCACGAAGCCTTCCTGCTGCGCGCGGAAGAACATCTCTTCCCAGTGGGCGCGCTGTTCCGGTTTTTCTGCCTGGGCCAGGCCGCGCGCCACGCGGCGGCGCACGTCCTCGACCGTGGTCTCGCCCGGCTCGGCGTATTTTTCCAGCAGCACTTCGGTGCTGATCTCTTGTTTTGTTATCACTTGATCCATAGTCGTTACCCCCGGAAAAACTGGTTGTTCATATTTACTTGTGCTTATTATTTTGCGGCCCGCTGCCGGCCTGATTCGCTTCCTCGGCGAGTTCGCTGCGAAATTCCTCGAGCTTGCCTGTCTGCCCGTTGATCTGCCGCATCCTGTCGTTGGAGCGCAACACCGCGAGCGCCTGTTTTGTCTCAACCCGCAAGGGCATTGGTTTTGCGGGCGGTCTGCGGCGTCAGGCTTCTAGCGAAGGGAATCACCATTCGCGTCGTCGCCTTTCTTGCATCCCATCCCGCAAAGCCGAATGCGCGGCCATGCGGGACTTAATCAGAGGTTCCCTAGTCCCAAAAAAGCAAAAAACCACTATATGTAGTGGTTGGCCGAACAAAGTTGACTAATTGTAGGGGTCAGGAAGGTTTTTGCAAGCAAAAATTTTGGCCAAAAATTTTTGGCTTTTCGCAACAATAACTTAGCTGCAAAAATAAAAACAAGGGCATGCAATTTGCATTGCGGCCGTCTAATTGATACGGTTGCGTCACTGGGCGCAATTGAATTGGCACAAATTTGCATTATCCAATTGATTAAGCTAGTAAATTCAACAATCCATCCAGCCCGGCGAAATTCAGCGCGTAGCTGGCCTGCTCGCGCACCACTGGCTTGGCATGGTACGCGATGCTGATTCCCGCCTGCGCCATCATTTTCAGGTCGTTCGCGCCGTCGCCCATCGCGACGACCTGCGCGGGTTTCAGACCCAGTTCCTCACGGATCCTTATCAGGCAGTCGGCCTTGCCTTGTGCATCGAATATCTTGCCGGCCACTTTGCCGGTGAGCTTGCCCCCGGCGATCTCCAGCGTGTTGGCGTGGGTGTAATCCAGCCCAAGTCTGTGCTTGAGGCGTTCGGTGAAGAATGTGAAACCGCCTGACACCAGCAAGGTCTTGATGCAGTGCTGCTTCAGCCCGGCCAGCATGATCCCGGCGCCGGGATTCAGCCGCAGACGTTCATCATAAACGCGCTGCAGCGCGTTTTCATCCAGCCCTTGCAGCAAAGCCACGCGCCGGCGCAGGCTTTCTGCGAAATCGATATCGCCGCGCATCGCCGCTTCGGTGATGGCCGAGACTTGCGGCTTCAGGCCATGCATATCGGCGATCTCGTCGATGCACTCGATGCTGATCAGCGTCGAATCCATGTCCATCACTACCAGCCCTATATTGGACAGATGACTGTCTTGCGCCACAAAACCGTAATCGATCCGGTGCTCGAAGCAGTAGGCAGCGATGTGAGGCTGCGGCTTGGCTTCGGTCAGGCGATAAACTTTCAGGGAGATCTGTTCGATGCGGGTTGCATTCGAGAGATTGGCGATGCGATCAAGGTGAGCGGCGGGGATGTCGTGTCCGGCTTGGAGGATGAGGTTCATTGTGAGGATGCGTTTTTAAGGAAGCTTTGGTATTTTAACGGATATTCACGGCAGGGTTTGAACTAGAATGGCGCGCATGCGGCAAGTTGCCGCGCCAGGTTCGCACTTGCTCCATGCCCCGATTGTTCCGGAATAGCGGTTAGCCTTTATGTTCGTCGTGCAAATCATTGCTCCTATCTTCCTGCTGATCCTGCTGGGCGTGGTGTTGCGCCGCTGGTTCGGATTGCGCGAGGATTTCTGGCCGCAACTGGATCGAATGATCTACTACGTATTTTTCCCGGCGCTGCTGTTCTATTCGCTTACCCATTTCACGGTGGACTTTTCCAGCGCGACCCCGATGCTGCTGGTGGCGGCGCTGTTCATGACAGCGGGCATCGCGTTGGGCTATGTCGGGCGATACCTGTTTCACGCGCCCGGCAAGGTGTTCTCCGCAACCTTTCAGGCGACGTTCCGGTTCAACAGCTTCATCGGCCTGGCCATAGCCGGAGGGATACACGGCAAGGAAGGGCTGGCGGCGCTCGGCCTGTTGCTGGGCTTCATGGTGCCGCTCGCCAATGTCGCCTCGGTATTGATGCTGGCGCGCCACAGCGAGAGTCACTGGCTCAGGGAGATCTTGCTCAACCCGTTGATCATTGCCACGGCAGGCGGCATAGCCATCAGTCTGAGCGGACTGGAACTGCCGTCCCTGGTCGGCAGCGTGCTGGGATTGCTGTCGCAGGCTTCGGTTCCGATGGGGTTGATCGCGGTAGGCTCGGGGCTCAGGGCGATAGGGTTCCACCACTATCAGGGAACGTTGTGGTACGGCGTGATCGTCAAATTGCTGGTGCTGCCGGGTATCGCGTGGGGGTTGGCCGCGATGTTTGGATTGAGCGGCGTTTATTTCCACATTGCCGTATTGCTGGCCGCATTGCCCATATCCACGATGGCCTATGTGATTGCAACCCGGATGGGCGCCGACGGCAACACCATTGCGGCACAAATCATGTTGAGCACATTGCTGGCTGCGTTGACACTGCCATTGTGGTTGCTATTGATGGGGGTGTAAGACCGCGTCACCGTGAAAATCCGGGTTGCGCTACTGCGTTGTTGCACGAAGTGATGCATGCGCAGATGCGCCCTCGCTAGGTTTGCTCTTGCAGACTGGTGCGTTCCGACAGCCAGGACAGATAGTCGTCTATCGGCATCGGCCTGGCGAAGTGATAGCCCTGCAGAATCTCCACTCCCATCGTTCTGAGCAGTTCGGCGGTGGGTTCATCCTCGACGCTTTCAGCGACGCATTCCAGATTGAGCGACTTCGCGATCGAAATGATCGCAGTTGCCATGCTCAGGCCGGTCTTGTCGTGGATACGCTTTACGAAGGAAATGTCCAGTTTGAGCTCGGCGGCGGGAATTTCGTGCAGTTGCGACAGCGAAGAGTAGCCCACGCCGAAGTCGTCGATGGAGATGCCGAAGCCCTTGGCATCGAGTTCGATGATGCGCTCGCGGGCATACGTGACTTCGGAAAGTGCGATGCTTTCGGTGATTTCCAGCATGATGCGCCCGGGTTCGATATTGGCATGCGCCAGATCATCTAGCAGTTGCTGAACGATGGTGTTCGAAAACAGTTGCCGCTTGGAGAGATTCATCGACAAGCGATGATGGGCAGGCAACAGGGTCAGCGCGTGCAATGCCTGTTGCCAGACCGATTGCCCGACCTTGTCGATCAAGCCCAGGCTTTCTGCCATCGGTATGAACACCGAAGGGGATATCCAGCCTTGTTCCGGCTCATGCCAGCGCGCCAGCGCTTCGGCCCCGATCACCTTTCCGGTCCGCGCCGCCACTAGCGGCTGTAACCAGCACAGGATCTGGTCGTTGTTGACGGCCTGCAACAAGCGGCTCTGGATATAGAACGACTGCCTTCCCGTTTCCTTGCCGGCGATGGAATTGAAGAACTGGATGTTGTTGCGTCCTTGTGCCTTGGCATAGAACATTGCGCGATCCGCTTGCGCCAGCAGCATTTCGCTGTTGTTGGCATCATCAGGATATACGGCGAAACCCGCGCTGAAGGTGAACGGGAAATCCGTGCCGTCTATCGTGATGTTCTCGCGTGCCAGCAAAGACAGCTTCATGGAAATATCCCTGGCATCTTCCAGGCTGTCCAAGTCTGGGCACAGCACTACAAATTCATCGCCGCCCCAGCGCGACAGGGTGTCGGTGCCGCGCAAGGACGACTGGAGCCGTTGGGAGACCTCCTTGAGCATGCGATCGCCGAGTTTGTGGCCGAAGTTGTCGTTGACCTGCTTGAAGTGGTCGAGATCGAGGAAGCACAGCGCCACGCGTTGGTTGCCGCGCGCCGCGCGGGTGATCGCCATTTGCATGCGGTCTTCCAGTAACACGCGATTGGGCAGGTCGGTCAACGCGTCATGCAATGCCATGTGGCTGATCTGGCGCTCCTGATCGTAGGTGCTGGTGATGTCGCGCACTACGCCGCGGATGCTGGTGATCTGGTCGCCATGTTTGACCGGGGCAAAGCGTCCTTCGACCCAGAAATGCGCATGGAAGTCGCGTTGGCGGTGCATCCTGAAGCGGATATTGACCTGCTTTTTCTGGTTGTGGATCAGCGCGCTGATTTGTTCCATCAGACCGGAAACGTCTTCGGGATGCACCCAATCGACAAGGCCATAGGAGCTGAAATCATCCATGCCTGTCATCGCCTTCCATGCGTCGGTGGCGCGCAGCAAACGTCCTTCGACGGTGAATTCGATCACCGCATCCTGAAGCAGATCGAGCGTCTGCAGGTAAGCGCGCTGTTCTTCATGGCGTTGTGCGGCACCTGACATCAGTGAGGAAAGCTCATGCGCAACCACGCTGATCTGGTCTTCTTTCCTGGAGTCGACAAATTCCAGCAAGCGGCGGGTTTCTGCCGTGAATCCCTTTGCCGGCTCCCGTTGAAAATTCAGCGCAGCATGGGCCAGCGCATCCAGCCTTGCCCCGATCCTCGTGAGCCAGCGGCCAAAAACCAGGAACAGCAACATGCCAAACAGCAGCGTGATCCCGATGGATGCGGTCAGCACCAGTGGCATCGGCAGGTTGTTTTTTATCGGGGAGCGCAGCGTCAGCATCAATCCCGTCGGTTGGTTGCCTGGAATGAGCTCATCATCCAGGATGTAGCTGCCTTCCTGGTATTTAATCCCGCTCAGGATTCTTTCGGAATATTCGCCGATGGATGGCGGCGACGATTCCAGAGCCAGATTGCCGGCGGAACTCAGCAAAGCCTGGTTGCCAAGGGAAATATAGGTGATCGTGCCGGGAAAACCCAGGCGGCGCAGCATGGCGCTATCCCATGCCTTGAAAAAGATGGTATTGAAATTATGTCCCAGTGCCGGTGAAGTCTTATGTATTCTCGTGTACAGGATTGCGTGCTTGTCGTCGTGCCAGATCGGCGCATTTTCGGATATGGCAAGTTGTAAATCCGGTGTTTCGGCGTTATTCCAGAAATCGAACACCGGCTTCCCGGTGCCGGCATCGGTGATGACGATGCCTTCAAATTCCATGCTGTCTGCCTGGGCGGCAAAAAATGCCTGCAACTTGGCTTTGCGCGCCGGTTCTTTCAGGTTGAGCAGGCCGGACCACTCGACGATGTCCAGTATATGGTCTGCGTCATCATCCCAAACCCGCTGTTGCAGGTGGATACGCTGCATGAAATTGGTGAGGTTGACTTGCAGCACCGATCGATTCAACTGGTCGGTTTGATGCTGGTAAGCCAGCACGATGATGGTGCTCATCGCCACCGAGAACGAACCCAGCAACAGCAATAATCTGCGCCCGAATATCTGCCTCAGGGTGCTGTGTTTCATGGCGTCCGGATTGAGCTTCAATGTGGTTCGTTCCCGGGCGAGTAGCGGATGAAATCAGCAAATGACAAATTCGACTCATTCGAGCTTGTCGCCATGTTGTGAAAGAAGTTTTCCGTTGTTGCCACTGCTTGCGCATCCCAGTCTGCCCTGTTCGGGAACATGCCCTGGTTGCGCTGCAGAATATCGGCCAGCAGCTTGCTGTTGGCGGCATCGAAGCCGGGTTGGCCGGCGAGCTTGTCAGCGATTTCCTGGGCGGAGTGCGCGGACATCCATTGCAGGGTGTGATCGAACATGCGCCGGACTTTCTTCACGGTCTCCGGGTGCCGCTCATGCACGTCTTCGCGGGTGGCCAGCGCGGCGTGTACGATAACACCGCCGAGCAGTTCACTGCTTTGTTTCGGAGCATACAGATCGGCCAGCCTGACGGCCGCGCCTTGGGCAACCAGTTCCGAGGCGAATGGCTCGTCCCCCATGGTGGCATCGACGGTCGCGCTGACAAGTGCGGCACGCTGTGTTTCGCGATTCTGCCCGGTCGCGATGAATTGTACTTCGCCGGGCTTGAGCCCGGCGCGCCGAATGAGGTATTCCGTCATCATCTGCCCCATGGAACGCTGCGTGTTTGTGCTGGAGGACGTGCCGATACGTCTGCCCTTGAGTTGTGCAATGCTGTGCACCTGGTCTTTAAGTTCACTCCGCAGCAGAAATACGAACATCGCTGACTGGCTGAGTTGGCCGATGGCGACGATGGGCATGTCATCTGCGCGGCCGGCGGCAATCGCAGGCAGGCCGATCGCCAGGAAATCGCTGTTGTTGGCCATCATGTCGCGCATCGCCAAGGGGCCGCCGCTAAAATAGCGCAGCCTGAGTTCCAGCCCTTCGGCTTGGTCGGCTGCTATGGCCTTGGCAAGATAGGCGGGCAGGTAAGACAGGGTGCCGGGGCCGGGGACCGCCAGCACGATGGTTTCTGCCTGTGCGGGCGCGAGCGAGGTCATCCACAAGGCCAACAGGGCGCTGAAAAAACCAATACAACGTTTCATGGCTATATAGTCCTCATGTGCCGCATTGTTCCATGAGGCATGGTCATTCGGCAACTTAAATCCCTTGGCTGCTGCTGGACTATCCGGGCCTTGCTACTTCAGCTCATTGAAAAAATTTCTGAGGGCGAGCAGGCGCTGGTTGATATCGGAATATTTTAATTCGATGCGCAGCTTGTCCTGCCCCGCCATTTTGACGTGCCGTTTGCTCTGGATCATCGTGATGACCTTCATCGGGTCGATAGTCGGATTCGGCACAAACTGGATCACGATGGCTTCTGCGGACGCATCCACTTTGCTGATGCCGAGCGGACGGGCGGCGATGCGCAGGCGGTGGCAGTCCAGCAAAATCCTGGCGGGCTCCGGCAGCAGGCCGAAGCGGTCGATCAGTTCCTGGTGCATGTCATCCAGTTGTTCCGGCGCAGCGCAGTTGGCCAGGCGTTTGTAGATCACCAGGCGCTGGTGGATGTCGCCGCAATAGTCGTTGGGCAGCAGTGCCGGGGTGTGCAAATTGATCTCAGTGGTGACGCCGAGCGGGTGCGACATGTCCGGTTCCTTGCCCTGGCGCAATGACGCGATCGCGGCGGAGAGCATGTCGTTGTACAGGCTGAAGCCGATCTCCAGCATCTCGCCGCTTTGCGATTCGCCCAGCACTTCGCCGGCGCCGCGTATCTCCAGATCGTGCATCGCGAGATAGAAGCCGCTGCCGAGCTGTTCCATCGCCTGGATCGCTTCCAGGCGTTTCTTCGCCTGCGCGGTCAGCGCCTCGGTCTCCACCAACAGATAGGCGTAAGCCTGGTGGTGCGAACGGCCGACGCGGCCGCGCAACTGGTGCAACTGTGCCAGGCCGAAGCGGTCGGCGCGGTTGATCAGGATGGTGTTGGCGCTGGGCACGTCGATGCCGGTCTCGATGATGGTGGTGCACAGCAGCATATTGAAACGCTGCTGGTAAAAGTCGCGCATCACCGCTTCCAGTTCGCGCTCGTTCATCTGGCCGTGTGCCACGCGCAGGCGCGCTTCGGGCAGCAGTGCGGTCAGTTTTTCCGCCATGTTGGCGATGGTGTCCACCTCGTTATGCAGGAAATAGATCTGCCCGCCGCGCTTCAGTTCGCGCAGCACCGCCTCGCGGATGATGCCGTCGCTGGCCTGCGCGACGAAAGTCTTGATCGACAGGCGGCGTTGCGGCGCGGTGGCGATCACCGAGAAATCGCGCAGGCCTTCCAGCGACATCGCCAGCGTGCGCGGGATCGGCGTGGCGGTCAGCGTCAGCACGTCCACTTCGGCACGCAGCGCTTTCAGTCTTTCCTTTTGCTGCACGCCAAAGCGGTGCTCCTCGTCGATGATCACCAGGCCGAGATTATGGAACTTCACACCCTTCTGGATCAGCTTGTGCGTGCCGATGATGATGTCGAGCTTGCCGTCCTCCATGTCCCTGAGTGACTGGGCTTGTTCCTTGGCAGAGCGGAAGCGCGACAGTTCGGCGATCCTGACCGGCAGGTCGGCGAAGCGGTCGGAGAAATTCTGGAAATGCTGCTCGGCCAGCAGCGTGGTGGGCACCAGCACTGCCACCTGCTTGCCGTCCATCGCCGCGACGAATGCAGCGCGTAGCGCGACTTCGGTCTTGCCGAAACCGACATCGCCGCATACCAGGCGATCCATCGGTTTGCCGGATTGCAGGTCGGCGATCACCGCCTCTATGGTGGCGGCCTGGTCGGGCGTCTCCTCGAAGCCGAACCCGGCGGCGAATGCTTCGTAGTCGTGCGGCGTCAGCTTGAACATGTGGCCCTTGCGCGTGGCGCGCTGTGCGTAGAGGTTCAGCAATTCAGCGGCGGTATCGCGCACCTGTTTCATCGCGCGGCGCTTCGCCTTGTCCCACGCGCCGCTGCCCAGCTTGTGCAACGGCGCGGCTTCCGGCGCGCCGCCACTGTAGCGGCTGATGACGTGCAACTGCGCCACCGGCACGTAGAGTTTATCGGTATCGGCATATTCCAGCAGCAGGAACTCGTTCTCTCCTTCGCCGAGGTCGAGATTGACCAGGCCCTGATAGCGCGCGATGCCATGCTGCTCATGCACCACCGGATCGCCGACTTTGAGCTCGGACAGGTCGCGCAGCATGCCCTCGACATTGCTCTTTTTGGCGGCGCGCGCAGCGCGGCTGCGTGGCTGCGTAGCGTAAAGCTCTGTTTCTGTCACAACGGCGACATTGTCATCAGAAAGAATAAATCCGCTTTGAACAGGTCCGACACCGAGCATGAAGTTATCCTTGCTGGCGATGAAGGAGGCATAGTTCTCGCAAACAAGAGGCGTGAGGCCGTACTCTTTAAGATAGCCCGCGATGATCTCGCGCCGCCCGAGGCTGTCGGCGAGCAGCAGCACGCGCCCCGGGTAATCCTGCAGAAAATTCTGGAACGCCTGGGTGGGAATCTCGGCGCGGCGGTTCACCGCGATGCCGGGCAGCGGGGCGGTGGAACAGGCAACCCCCCTCGATCCCCCCTTGTCAGGGGGGAAGGCAACCAGCTCACTGGCTCCTCCCCCGCTCCTCCCCTGATAAGGGGAGGCTGGGAGGGGTTGGGGAGGTTGGGAGGGGTTGGGGAGGTTGGGATAACCAGCGACTTGGCTATCGTCTTTTGATGGCCTAGTCGAATGGCTAGTAGTTCCATCAGGGGTTTGGTTTGGAAGAATATCCAGCCGCGCAAACTCCTTGGCGCGTATGTAGAACTGTTCCGCATCCAGGAACAGTTCTTTAGGCTCCAGCAGCGGGCGCTCCGGATCGCCGCGCAGCAGCTTGTAGCGCGAGGCGGCATCCTTGCCGAAAGTGGCGATGGCATTATCCACTTCATGATGCAGGCACAGCGTGGCGTGTTTCGGCAGGTAATCGAACAGCGTCGCGGTGCTGTCGAAGAACAGCGGCAGGTAATACTCGATGCCCGCCGGGGCGACGCCCTTGCTGACGTTCTTGTAGATGTGCGACCTGGACGGGTCGCCCTCGAATCGTTCGCGGAAACTCTGGCGGAAGCGCGCCTGGCCCGCCTCGTCCAGCGGGAACTCGCGCGCCGGCAGCAGGCGGATCTCCGGCACCGGATACAGCGTGCGCTGCGTGTCCACATCGAAGGTGGCGATGGTCTCGATATCGTCATCGAACAGGTCGATGCGGTAAGGCAGCACGCTGCCCATCGCGAACAGATCGATGATGCCGCCGCGCACGCAATACTCACCGGGAGATAACACTTGCTGCACATGACTGTATCCGGCCAGCATCATCTGCTCACGCAACCTGGCGAGGTCGAGCTTCTCGCCGCGCTTGAGGAAGAAGGTGAACGCGGCCAGGTATTCCACCGGGGGCAGCGGATACAGTGCGGTAGTGATCGGCACCACGACTACATCACAGGCGTTTGAGCGGATGTGGTGCAGTGTCGCCAGCCGTTCGGAGATCAGGTCCTGATGCGGCGAAAAATGGTCATACGGAAGCGTCTCCCAGTCCGGCAGCAGGTGCACGCGCAATTTCGGATCGAAAAACGGGATCTCTTCGACCAATCGTTGCGCCTCAAGCGCGTTCGCTGCGATCACCACCAGCGGCGAGTTTTTCGCGGCATATTGCGCCAATGCCAGCGCGTCGGAAGAGCCGTACAGATTCGTGTAGCGCGGGCGGGTATGGGATGTCGAGAACAGCATGGAAAGCAGCCGGATTAAGGGTGCGCATTATACGGGATACTCGCGCACGTTTCGTGACTGCTTGCGGCAGTGCGGTGTTTCAGGTGCTTCTGAGGGTATTGATTCGCCGCCTGAATTCCGATGGGGATCTTTTCTCGGTTTGGTAATGCTTGAACAGAATGTCGTTCTTGCCATGCCTCTTGACGTGATACATCAACTCATCGGCTGACCTGATGGCTTCGTCAAGTCTGGCCGGCGGCAGGTCGAACGAAACGACGCCGATGCTGAAGCCGATAGGCCAACTGTGCTGTTTCATCGCATCGGTGAGATCGTTTTTCAGTTTGAGGAAAGTCGATTTTGCACCGATCTCGTTGGTTTCCGGCAGTACGATGGAAAATTCATCGCCGCCCAATCGGCCCACTACATCAGATTTGCGTACGGTATTAAGGAGGATGGCGCCGACTGTCTGCAGAACCTTGTCTCCCTCGAAATGACCGAATTCGTCATTCACTTTCTTGAAGTTATCCAGATCGATGTAAGCGATGGAGGTCGGTCTGTGATGTCGCGCTCCCAACTCGAACAGCTTTTCAGCCGCTTCGGTGAACCCCCGCCCATTCATGGCGCCGGTCAGATCGTCCGTCCTGGATAGTTCCTTTTCGGTGTTCAGGCTGGCTTTCAACTGGATCAGCAATTGCACCGTGATCAAAAACAGGCCCATTCGTATGACTGAATTCCAATATGGCGCAAAGGGATTGCTATAGGGATGGCCAGACGATCCGATATCTACCAGATACCAGATGAACGTGGAAAGCAGGCACATGATGACGCTGTTGCGGTAGCTTCCGTACCATGTGGTCAGCGCGATGGGTATCAACAGGAACAGCGAGACAGTGATCTCGTATCCTACCATGTAGCCGATTGCGCTGATAAAACCAAGCAGCAGCAGCGGGATCGTCCACATGCGCGTGGCCGAGTGCTGGCCGAATATCGAGTCAAGCTTGTGCAGTATCTTGTCCATACTTCCCCCCTTTTTTATTGCCTGGAATCATAGCAGATAAGCCGGGAAAATCCTGTCGAATCAATTGAAAAATCCCCATTACGGATTTTCCATTACAATCCGCCCATGTCGGAATTTTACGCATTGGTTCCCGCCGCCGGTACAGGGGCGCGCATGGGATACGGGTTGCCCAAACAGTATCTGCCGCTGGCAGGGCAGCCGATGATCGCGCACGCACTCGCCACGCTATGTGCCTGCCCGGAGATTTCCACGGTGTTCGTGGTGCTGGCGCCCGGCGATATGCTGTTCCATGGTTACGATTGGTCGCGGTTCGGCGAAAAACTGCAGACCTTGTATTGTGGCGGAGAAACGCGCTCGGAAAGCGTGCTGAACGGCCTGCTGGCCTCCGAACTGGAGCCGGACGAATGGGTGCTGGTGCACGATGCGGCACGTCCCTGCCTGACCCCTGCAGACCTGGGCAAACTGATCGCGGAAGTTCGTAATGATGAGGTGGGCGGCATCCTTGCGGTGCCGGTGGCGGATACGCTGAAACGAGACGATGGCCATGGCCGCATCCTGCGTACTGAAAGCCGCGAGCTGTTGTGGCAGGCGCAGACCCCGCAAATGTTTCGTGCCGGGCTGCTGACGCAGGCTTTGCAGCAATCCGGCAGCTTTACCGACGAGGCTTCCGCTGTCGAGGCGCTGGGCCTGCATCCCAAGCTGGTTGCGAGCGAATTGGCCAACCTGAAAGTGACCTTTCCACAGGACATGCTGCTGGCGGAGTTGCTGCTGACGGGGAAATAAAGCGAGAGTGCAGGGCGGAACGCAACGCGGTTCCGCCGAACTGATTTGAATTGCGGCGGAACGCCCTTGCAGGGCTTCCGCCCTGCGCGTTGTGCACAGAATAAATATTGAGGAATGAATATGCGTATCGGCCAAGGTTTCGATGTTCATCAACTGGTGGAAGGGCGCAAGCTCATCATCGGTGGTGTCGAGATTCCGTATGGCAAGGGCTTGCTCGGACATTCCGATGCGGATGTGCTGTTGCACGCGATCAGCGATGCGGTTCTGGGCGCAGCGGCGCTCGGTGATATCGGGCGGCACTTCGCCGATACCGACGCCAAATACAAGAATATCGACAGCCGTATCCTGTTGCGTGAAGCGATGCACCTGGTTCGCGAGCAGGGTTTCCGCGTAGCCAACGTGGATGCGACCATAATCGCGCAGGAACCGAAAATGGCCCCGCACATCTTTCAGATGGTGGCAAATATCGCTGCCGATCTGCGCGTGGAAAAAAGTGCCGTCAACGTAAAAGCGACCACCACCGAAAAACTGGGACTTACCGGGCGTGGCGAAGGCATCGCGGCACAGGCGGTGGTGTTATTGCTGGCGGACAATTAATGCAGGTGCTGGCGTTGGATACCTCCACCGAGTATTGCTCGGTCGCGCTGTGGCGGGACGGCACGATCCTCGAGCGCTGCGATCTGGTCGGGCAAAAACACTCCGAAGTATTGATGGAGATGGTGGACGCGCTGCTGCGCGACGCCGATATGAAAAACTTATATCCGGGCACCCGTGCGAAACTGGCGCAACTCGATGGCATCGCGTTCGGCATGGGGCCGGGTTCGTTCACCGGGGTGCGTATCGCCTGCGGTTCGGCGCAGGGCCTGGCGCTCGGTGCGAATCTTCCGGTTGCAGGGGTATGTACGTTGCAGGCGCTCGCCGAAGCTTCCGGCAAGCCGCGGGTGGTCGCGGCATTGGATGCGCGCATGGGCGAACTGTATCTTGCCGCGTATGAAAAGCGCGATGGGACATGGATGACCGTGATCGAGCCGTGCTTGTGCAGAGCCGAAGACGCGCCGATGCTGCCAGGTTCCGGCTGGTTTGGCACGGGCAGCGGTTTTGCGGTACAGGGCGACGCGTTGGCCGACAGATATGCCGGGCAGTTGCTGGGCGTGGATGGCGGCGCAATACCACAGGCTTCGGCGATAGCCGTTCTCGGCGCTGCGCGATTCGCGCTCGGGCAGGGCATGGATGCGGCAGCAGCATTGCCATTGTATCTGCGCGACAGGGTTGCGCTAAAGACATCTGAACGGGACACAAGTTGATTCGTTCCATGACACTGGCTGATATTGATGAGGTATTGAGTATCGAGCAGACGGTGCAAGCCTACCCTTGGACGCGCGGCAATTTCATGGATGCGTTGGAACACGGCTATGTGTGCCGTGTGGATGAAGATCAGGGTGCGCTACGCGGTTATGCGATCCTGATGCCGGCGGTGGATGAGGCGGAGCTGCTCAACATCGGTGTGGCTGCAGCGCAGCAGCGCAGGGGGCTGGGCCGGATGGTGCTGAATGAGATGCTGCAAACAGCGCGCGCGATGAATATGCAACGCGTGTTCCTGGAAGTGCGCCCTTCCAATGCGGCAGCGATCGCTTTGTATCGCAGCGCGGGATTTTCCCTGATCGGCGTGCGGCGCGGCTATTATCAGAATGCCAACGGCAGCGAGGACGCGCTGGTGATGGCTTGTGAACTGGCACAACTTTCCCCCTCTCCCGCAAGCGGGAGTGGGACAGGGGATAGGGCAAATGGACAAACGTGAAGCGGTGTTGCGCGAACTGAATCTGTATCCTCTATGGGTGCGGCGTGATCAACCTGCATCTGTTGTGTTGGACGCGCCCGTGCATGTATTGGCAGCAGATGAAATGAGGGTTCCACTTGCTGCGGATGTGTCGACGACGCCAACTCCCAACCCAAACCCCTCCCAGCCTCCCCTTGCACCCGCAAGGGGTACGCCGGTGGGTTCCCCGCTACTTCGCAGCGACCCTTCCGCAGTCAGGGGAGGAGCCGGAGAGCAGGTTGTCTTTCCCCCTGACAAGGGGGGAGCGAGGGGGGTTGGGGGGCTAGACTGGCCGGAACTCAAACAACTGGTGCATGACTGCACTGCCTGCAGACTGCGTGCGGGATGCACCCAGACGGTGTTCGGCGTCGGCGACGAAAACGCAGACTGGCTGTTCATCGGCGAAGGGCCGGGGGCGGACGAGGATGCGCTGGGCGAGCCGTTCGTCGGGCAGGCGGGCAAGCTGCTGGACAACATGCTGCTGGCGATCAAGCTCAAGCGCGGCAACAACGTTTATATCGCCAACATCGTCAAATGCCGGCCGCCGGGCAATCGCACACCGGCAGCGGATGAGATCGCGACCTGCCTGCCATATCTGCAACGCCAGATCGAGCTGATCAAACCCAAATTGATCGTCGCGCTGGGCAAGGTCGCTTCGAATGCTCTGTTAGGCAGGGATGCGACACTTGCCAGTTTGCGCGGCAAACTGCACGACTATCGCGGCATCCCGGTGATCGTCACTTATCACCCGGCCTATCTGTTGCGCAGCCCGACGGAAAAAGCCAAGACATGGCAGGATTTGTGTCTGGCGGTGCAAAAGATGCAGGAATTCACAAGCCCGACCTGATGCCATCGCGGTTGTGGGAAATGAATCTGCGCAATAACGGGCAAAGGAGCACAGCAACCTACCGGGTGAGCCTACATCTGCCCGCTGTCCTGGTCATGGCCATGCCGCTTGTACAACGCAGTCATGATCCCGGCCAGCAGCAGGCCGAACACCAGAATGATCACGTAGATGTTGAACTCAAGTTTTTCCATCACCGCATACAGCCCCAGCATCGCGAAAATGCTCAGGTTCTCGTTGAAATTCTGCACCGCGATCGAGCGCCCCGCGCCCATCAGCAGGTGGCCGCGATGCTGTAGCAGCGCGTTCATCGGCACCACGAAGTAGCCACCCATCGCGCCGATCGCGACCAACAGCAGGGTTGCCAGCGTGCTGTTGGTGATCGGGATCATCACCAGCACCATCATGCCCATTGCGATGCCGACCGGCAGCACTTTGACCGAATGTTCCAGTTTGACGAATTTCGCCGCCAGCACCGAGCCGATCGCGATGCCGATGGCTACCCAGGCTGTGAGTTTGGCGCCTTCACCGATATCGTAATTCAGCGCTATCGCAGCCCAGGCCAGCACCAGCAGCCGCAGCGTGGCTCCGGCACCCCAGAACAAGGTGGTGACCGCCAGCGAAACCTGGCCGAGCGGGTCTTTCCATAGCAGGCGGAAGCAGTGCCAGAAATCCCTGGTCAGGAATAGCGGGTTGCGGCTGAACGGCCTGTGTTCGATAGGCACATATGGAATGTAAAGGTTGAAGATCGCCGCGGCGATGTATATCAGCACGATGGCGACGATAGTCAGTTCTGCGGCGCTGTCGAGCAGCGGAATATTCAGCGTGTGCAGGATCGGCTTGGCGATGTCGGGGCTGATCAGTATGCCGCTTACCACCGCGCCGAGCACGATGGCGGCGACGGTAAGTCCTTCCATCCAGCTGTTCGCCTTGACCAATTGCCCCGGCGGCAGATATTCGGTGAGTATGCCGTACTTGGCCGGGGAATAGGCTGCAGCTCCCAGGCCGACCAGTCCGTATGCAAGCAGCGGATGGACGCCGACCAGCATTGCGATACAGCCTGCCAGCTTGATGATGTTGCTGATGAACATCACGCGCCCTTTGGGCAGCGAGTCGGCAAATGCGCCGACGAAGGGTGCCAGCACGATGTAAGAGACGATGAAGCCCTGTTGCAGCACCGGCGTGTGCCAGGCTGGCGAGTCGAGATCCTTGAGCACGGCGATGGCGGCAAACAGCAGTGCGTTGTCCGCGAGCGCAGACAAAAACTGCGCCGCAAGGATGATGTAGAAACCGAGATTCATTGCCTGGAGAATTTTTTATCAATCCGTTTTATAACACGAAAGCATTGCCCCTGCTATCATTCGGACTGTCAAATTCCGTTGCAGCAAGCCGATTTTCATGCCTCGTCCGATACAAGCCAACATAGACATGGGTGCGCTGGAGAGTAATCTCCATGTAGCGCGCCGGGCCACTTCCGCACGCATCATGTCCGTCATCAAGGCGGATGGCTACGGGCACGGTTTGCTGCGTGCGGCCGAAGCTTTGTCTGCGACAGATGGATACGCGCTGCTGGATATACAGAACGCGGTGCAATTGCGCGAGGCGGGTTTTCGCCAGACCATCTTGCTGCTGGAAGGATTTTTCAGCGCGGAAGATCTGTCCGTCATCGCTGGATACAATTTGACCTGCGTGATCCACAGCGCGGAGCAGATCGCGATGCTGGATGCCCATCCGGGAAGCTCGCCAAAGGGAAAAGGAACGCTGGATGTCTGGCTCAAGGTGAACAGCGGCATGAACCGCCTGGGTTTTGCGCCGCAGCAAGTGGCACAGGCTATCGAACAACTGCGCCGTAACCGTGCCGTGCGCGACATCACGCTGATGACGCATTTCGCGAATGCAGACGAGGCACGCGGGGTGGCCGAGCCGCTCGCCTTGTTCAATCTTCTTGCCGCACCCTATCGGCTCGCCCGCTCGCTGGCGAATTCCGCCGCATTGTTGCGCTACCCGGAAACGCATGGCGATTGGGTGCGCCCCGGCATCATGCTGTATGGCGCATCGCCATTTCCTGAAGTCAGCGCGCAACAACTGGGACTCAGGCCGGTCATGACCCTGAGCAGCCGCATCATCGCCACGCAGGATTTGCATGCCGGCGATGAGGTCGGCTATGGCGCGCTGTTCCGTGCTGAACATCCGATGCGCATCGGCATCGTCGCCTGCGGTTATGCCGACGGCTATCCGCGCCATGCGCCCAACGGTACGCCGATATTGGTGGACGGGCAGCGCACGCGAACGGTAGGGCGCGTCTCGATGGATATGCTGCAGGTGGATTTGGGCGCCTTGCCGCGAGCCGGAGTCGGCAGCAGTGTGGTGCTCTGGGGAGATGGCATGCCGATCGAGGAAGTGGCGCGGGCTGCGGGCACCATCAGCTATGAATTGATGTGCGCGCTGACCAAGCGTGTGCCGATTGTACATTGAAACTATTGGAGTAGTCGTTATGAACGATGAGTTGCACCCGAACGCAAGCAGCAATGTCCCAGACGATAGTTTGCTGGCACTAAATCTCAGTATAGGCGATGCGCTCCAGTTGCAGGACACCTCGGCATTGAAACTGCGTTATTACGTCAAGTTGATCGGTTTTCTGAACAAGGCTGGCGTTATCGTTTCTCACCCGCTCATTAATGGAGCATTGCTGCCTCTGGAGGTTGGAAGAAGTTTTCTGGTGCGCGGATTCTCCGGCAGGAAAACTTATGAGTTTAATGCCGATGTACTGTCTTTCAGCGCTATACCCTATCCCCATTTGCATCTTGCTTTTCCAAAAAAAGTGGAGTGCATGACTATGCCCGGCGCGCTGCGCATCAAGCCAGAATCGCTGGAGGGTTGGATCGAGCCGCTGAGGGCAGATTCCGTCTCGTTCAAAATACCGATGACCATCATTGACATAAGCACTTCCGGCGCGCGTGTCCATGTGCAAAGTAAATTCGGCAATATTGGCGACGAAATGAAGGTCATGTTCCGACTGGCGATAGACGAAGAGGAGCAGGCTTTTTCAATCCCGGCAGTGATCCGCAAATCGTATAACGAAACGTTGCCGAGGGGGCTCGACGGCATGGAGGGCACGACGCATGGCCTGGAGTTCATCCAGCCGGAAGGCGGCGTACGTATGGCATTGCAGGGATATATTTATCGAACCATGGCCGGAGGGTAAAGGAGCGGAGATGTTAGCTATCATCGGCGGCAGCGGCGTATACAACATCGAAGGCTTGGCGAACACGCGCTGGGTGAAGGCGGAATCTTCATTCGGTGAGCCGTCGGACGAAGTCCTGATCGGCGAATTGAACGGGCAGCCCATCTCCTTCCTGCCGCGCCACGGCCGCGGGCATCGCATCCCGCCGTCGGAGATCAACTTCCGCGCCAACATCGACGCGCTCAAGCGTCTCGGCGTGACCGATATCGTCTCGGTCAGCGCGGTGGGTTCGCTGCGCGAGCATCTCACGCCGGGCATGTTCGTCATCGTCGACCAGTTCATCGACCGCACTTTCGCCCGCGAAAAAAGTTTCTTCGGCAACGGCTTGGTCGCGCATGTGTCGATGGCGCATCCGGTGTGCAGCCGCCTGGGGCAACATCTTTATTCCGCCGCGCAACAGGCCGGCATCCCGGCGGCGCGCGGCGGCACTTATCTGGTGATGGAAGGGCCGCAGTTCTCCAGCCTTGCCGAATCCGAGCTGTATCGCTCCTGGCAGTGCGACGTGGTCGGCATGACCAACATGCCGGAAGCCAAGCTCGCGCGCGAAGCCGAGATCTGCTACGCCACCGTCGCGATGGTGACCGACTACGACTGCTGGCATCCGAATCACGACGATGTCACGGTCGAAGCGATCGTCAAGGTGCTGCTGGCGAACGCCGACAAGGCGCGCGCACTGGTCAAGAATGTCGCGCCGCGCGTGCATGGCGATGCAAAAGCCAGCGAATGCGGCTGCCGCAGCGCGTTGCAATACGCCATCATCACCGCGCCGGAAGCGCGCGATGCTACGATGATAGAAAAGTTGTCTGCAGTGGCCGGGCGAATGTTGACTAAATAAAAAATCATTGGTCCACGAAAAACACGAAAGGCACGAACAAGCACATAAAGACATGACGAGCTAAAAACTGGAATTATTACTTGAGGTCTTGTTTGTGCCTTTCGTGTTTTTCGTGGAAAAATAGTTTTTCAATCGTTATTTGGTGGATCACATGACAATCAAATCAAGAATCCGCACCGTCCCGAATTACCCCAAGCCGAACATCATGTTCCGCGACATCACCACATTGCTCAAGGACCCGATCGGCCTGCGCGCCACGGTGGATGAACTGGTGCGCCGCTACAAGGACGTGAAGATCGACAAGGTCGCCGGCATCGAGTCGCGCGGCTTCATCATCGGCGCGCCGCTGGCCTATGTCCTGGGCAAGGGCTTCATCCCGATCCGCAAAAAAGGCAAACTGCCCGCCGAAACCATCGGCCATGACTACGCGCTCGAATACGGCACCGACCGCATCGAGATCCACACCGACGCGATCTCCAAGGGCGAGAAGATCTTGCTGGTCGACGACCTGATCGCGACCGGCGGCACCGCGGAAGCCGCCTGCAAGCTGATCGACAAGATGGGCGGCAAGATCGTCGAATGCTGTTTCATCATCGACCTGCCTGACATCGGCGGACGCGCAAGGCTGGAGAAGCATGGGCATAAGGTGTTTGCTTTATGCGAGTTCGAGGGGGATTGATGGAATCCTGTAAAAATCTACTGCGCGATTCGATAGCGGCGTTGCGCGGTACTCGAAATCCTCATGTACTTTAAGTACATTCCGGTTTCTGCGTTCCGTGCGCCTTGCTCTCGAACCGCTCGCTACGATTTTTATCGGGTTTCACGAATTGATTTGCTTAACCTGCTGTAAAGGAGTAAGCCTTGAAAAAAATACTTAAGTGCAGAGAATATCGTTGTTCTGAACCACCTTATCGGGATGGGCTATGCGAAGAGCATTATGAAGAAAGTAAAAATAAAAGTTATAGACGCGACGCAGCAGTTAACACCCTACACTTGGGTGTCATTGATGGCCGATTGCCTGACAATCAAGAGTTGCGCGAAGAACTGTTCAGAGTAAGGAAATGGTGGGATAGAGCCTGCCGCTCAGTTAATTATAATTTTGAAGATGATGTATTACTTGATGAGGCTCAAAGTGCGCTTGAGTGGTGTATAGCAATCGCACAAGAAATTATTGATGAGGAACTAGCATATAGACAAGGAAATCCTAAAAAATATTTATCTAAAGAAATTAGAAAAATTGAATGGGAGCGGTTTGAAAACTTAGAAGCTGGCCTAAGGAGTAATGGTTTACCTAGACCAAGGTCCTAAGTACGTCTTTTAAAGATACGTTATGAAAATCAACGGCACACCCTATCGCACCATCTGGCCCACCGCCGACAATACTGCGGTGGAGATCATCGACCAGACGAAACTTCCGCACATCTTCGAGACGCTGCGCCTGGAATCCATGCGCGACGCCGAGCGCGCGATCAAGGATATGCAGGTGCGCGGTGCGCCGCTGATCGGCGTGACGGGGGCTTATGGCGTGGCGCTGTCGATGCGGCACCATGCTTCGGATGCGGCGTTGAAAGCGACCTGCGACAAGCTGCTACTGGCGCGTCCGACGGCGGTGAATCTGCGCTGGGGCGTGGAGAAGATGCGCACGGTGCTGGCGCCGCTGCCTGAAAGCGAACGCGCTGCTGCGGCATGGAAAGAGGCGGCGCGCATCGCCGACGAGGATGTGGAAATCAATGCGAGCATCGGCAAGCATGGCAGCGAGATCATCCGCGCGATTCACCAGAAAAAAGGTAGCACGGTAAACATACTCACCCACTGCAACGCCGGCTGGCTCGCTACCGTGGATTGGGGCACGGCGCTGGCGCCGGTCTATACCGCATTCGACGCGGGCATTCCGCTGCACATGTGGGTGGACGAGACCCGCCCGCGCAACCAGGGCGCCAGCCTGACCGCATGGGAGCTCGGCCAGCACGGCGTGCCGCACACGGTGATCGCGGACAATACCGGCGGGCACTTGATGCAGCACGGCATGGTGGACATGGCGATCGTCGGCTGCGACCGCGTCACTGCGCGCGGCGACGTGTGCAACAAGATCGGTACTTATCTGAAAGCGCTCGCCGCTCACGACAACGGCGTGCCGTTCTACGTGGCGCTGCCCACGCCGACGATAGACTGGACGCTGCAGGACGGCGTGAAGGAAATACCGATCGAGGAACGCATTCCAGGGGAGGTGACGCATATCTCCGGGCTGTGCGACGACGGACAGGTGCGCAGTGTGCAGATCACCCCGCAAGGCTCGCGTGCCGCGAACTACGGTTTTGACGTGACTCCGGCGCGGCTGGTGACGGGGTTGATCACCGAGCGTGGGGTGGTGAAGGCGAACGCTGAGGCGATGCGGGTGTTGTCTGGCAACTTTCTCTGGCATCCGGGAGAAGATGAAGTGGAGAGGATGCGTAAATCCTAAGTATCCAATAACTTCCAAACCCCCTCTATGCCCCCTCGCAAGCTCTCCCCCTTGTCAGGGGGAGAACTGAATCTGCTCCTCCCCTGACAAGGGGGGTTGGGAGGGGTTGGGGTTGGAGTTAAAGTTAGATCTATGGGGAACTTGGAATGAACGAAACCGAATTACGTAGCGAACTGGTGCGTATCGCGAAGCGACTGGATCAGCAGGGTCTGAATCGCGGCACCTCCGGCAACCTCTCGGTGCGTTTCGGCGAGGGCATGCTGATCACGCCTTCCGGCATGGGTGCGGAAGGACTGACCGAGGACGATATCGTGTTCGTGCACATGGACGGGACTGCGCGCGGTCGCTGGCAGCCTTCCAGCGAATGGTTGTTCCATCGCGATATTCTGGCGCAGCACCCGGAGTTCGGCGCAATCGTGCATACCCATGCCATCGCATCGACTGCGCTGGCCTGTTTGCGAAAAGACATCCCGCCGTTTCACTACATGATCGCACTGATTGGCGGCGACAATATCCGATGCGCGAAATACGCGACATTCGGCACGCAGGAGTTATCCGATAACGCGCTGGCCGCGCTGCGCGGACGCAAGGCCTGCCTGTTATCCAACCACGGCATGATTGCGGCGGGCGCGGATCTCGCCGAAGCGTTCAGGATCGCGGTGGAGGTGGAAGCGCTCAGCGAACTGTACCTGCGTGCTTTACAAGCCGGCCAGCCGGTATTGCTGACCGCAGAGGAATTTCAGGAGGCAAAAAAAAGGTTTGCCAGTTACGGCAAACCTGATGGTTCATGCAAAAGTGAGTAGTACAGCGAAACAGAAACCGCGCTAGCCAAAAGGATAAGCTGGCGCGGGCTTTAGAGCACTATACGGAAGTACCGAAAGAACCGATGGTGGGCAGCGCAACGATGAGGGATATGACACCTGCGATGACCCAACGCACGAAACGTGCGATCGTTTCTTTCACTGCAGAATAAGCTCTTTTCATATGGGCACTCCTTAATTGATTGAAATCAAACACCCGTCCCGGCACAGCTTTGTTACACGATACAGCGACAGGTATAAATCAGATAGGGAAGATGGAAAAGAGTTCCGTGCTGGCTGCAGAAAAATCTGCACACCAGTATGTGAATCTTTCCGTGGAGTTTGAATGAAGAAATTTGAAAAAATGATTAATCGCGAACTGAGGTGTCACTATTGGATTGCAATCCGTCTTTGGTTTTCCGGGTAACCCCGCCCTTTGGCAAGGACTACTGTCAGATTAAGTCTGAACCACTGCAATCTAGCAACTGCGAACTGCAGTTTCCGGCCGCAAACCAGCGCTTGACGAATGTGCGAAACAGATATATTCAGTCAGCATGCGAACTGGTTATATATGCTCAGTTTGACCCTGTTTGATTGTTCTACCATAATCCAAAGTCAACTTTCATCTGCTGCTATTCCAAAATGAGCACTCATCCAATAACAGAGCCCAACATCGACGAAATTAATGCACTTGTCAAACTATTCGAACATGAGCGGTTTGCCGAAATGGAAGCCAGTGCAGGTAATTTGACGACTCGTTTTCCCAATCACGGGTTTAGCTGGCAAGCAATGGGGGTGGCTATCCTGCAGCAAGGACGCCATTCAGCAGCGCTGTTGCCATTGCAAAAGGCGGCTAAATTGTTACCAAATGACCCGCAGACGCACAACAACCTGGCTAACACATATATAAAACTTGATCAGTTACCAGAAGCAGAAGCCAGCTATCGGCGCGCACTGCAATTGTCTCCTGCATTCACTGAGGCTCATTTCAACCTGGGCAACACGTTAGTAAAACTGGGCCGGCCAGCAGAAGCAGAACAAAGTTATCGTCAAGCACTCGCCCTCAAGCCTGATTTCGTCGAGGCACTGAACGGCCTTGCACTCGTTCTGATTGTGCAAAGCAAATGGATGGAAGCATTGTCAGTCGCTTTCCACGCAATACAGATAAGGGAAAGCTGGGAAAGCAAAAATATTTTTGTGCAGTGCTTAAGGGAGATCCGGTTTACGAGTGTCACCGAAACGTTGCGCACCGCAATTGTTAGAGCACTGTCCGAGCCATGGGGTAGAACGACAGATTTAGCACGGGTAAGTACTGACGTAATAAAGCTCAACCCGGAAATCAGAGTCTGCATGACCCGTGCGATCAGTGCGTGGCCCCAACGCTTATCGGCACAGGCTATGTATGGGCCTGCCGGCATCTCGGCAATTGCCAAGGATGCCATTCTGCGCGCGCTTCTTGAAGCGACACCGATTAGCGACATTGAGATGGAGCGATTCCTCACCATGGTACGGCATACCATGCTCGAAGCTGCTACCACGCCAAATTCAGAAGTGCCAAGCGATTTGACTTTTGGTTTGTACAGCGCGCTCGCGCGACAATGTTTCATTAACGAATATGTGTTCGATTGGACGGAAAGCGAAGCTACACAAGCTCTTGCATTGCGCGACACTTTGGTTGCGGACTTACAACGTGGTGCACAAATTTCCCCACTATGTTTGGTAACCGTTTCAGCCTACTTCCCGCTTCATACCCTCCCATCTGTTGATCGGATGCTAAACGCTGCCTGGCCGGATGCGCTGGCTGCGATTCTGACACAACAGGTGAGCGAACCTGCTGACGAGGGTGCATTGCGCAATACCATCCCGCAATTAACGCCCATAGAGAATGAGATTTCACTGCTCGTTCAAAATCAATATGAAGAAAATCCGTATCCGCGCTGGATCAAGGTTGCACCCACAGGAAAATCATCCAACATTGATGAATTTATTCTTAAACGTTTTCCACTGTCGCCTTTCCAGATAACTCGCAAGGGCAATCACGACGACATTTTGATTGCGGGTTGTGGCACTGGACAGCAGTCGATACAGACGGCCCAACAATTCCCTGATGCGCAGGTATTGGCTATCGATCTCAGTCTAACCAGTCTAAGTTATGCAAAACGCAAGACGCAAGAGCTGGGTTTGAAGTCAATCTGCTATGCACAAGCTGACATTATGAAATTGGCGGATATCGACCGGGAATTTGATGTTATCGAATCCTCAGGTGTCCTGCACCACCTTGCCGACCCAATGGCAGGATGGCGCATATTATCGTCTCGGCTGCGCATTGGCGGTTTGATGCGTCTTGGTTTCTATAGTGAGGTGGCGCGCCGTGATATTGTTAGAGCGCAGAAACTGATCAAAAGCCAAAAATTTGGCTCTTCCCCTGATGAAATACGGCACTATCGCCAATATTTAATGAGTTTGGACAAAACCGCAGGTTTTTCAGATGTGCTTCAGTCACGAGATTTTTTCAGTGTCAGCGCGTGCCGAGATTTGCTTTCGCATGTTCAGGAACACCGCATGACTCTGTCTCAGATTGGCGACTTTCTAGGCGAAAACAAGTTGCAATTAATCGGATTCGAAATCCCCCCAAATATTCTCCAGGCTTATCGGTTACGCTTCCCGGATGACAGATCGGCCACGAATCTTTTCCATTGGCAGACTTTCGAAAATGAAAATCCAAATATCTTTCTCGATATGTATCAGTTCTGGGTGCAAAAAACGGGCTAATTACCTTAGAAGAGATATTGACTTCATATTGGCACCGTGCCGCGAATTAAATTGAACAACAGCCTTCGGTATCCGCTGGTATGGTTGGCGTGGTGTTGTTGGCTTTTTTCTGTAATGGTAAATATGCTGTGATGGAGGTGACAATGTCTGCGTCGGCTCGCTTTAACGAGAGACAGACGCCAATAGAATCACCCTGCCCAAGCCGCCCAACGTCGAAGAGTAATCTTGCAGCTATGACCCGATTTGACTGAAAGCAAACGAGGGAGTGCCCACCTCAGCACTCTTAATCTTAGTCACGGGATGCATCATGCAATTCCCAACCAAAATGGACAGCATGAAATGAAAAAATCACCGCCAATTATTAGGATTTATGCGAGCTATGCGGACGGCACAGGATCAGATACTAAGTAGAATTTGGTGTCCTCGACAGGAATCGAACCTGTAATTGACCCTTAGGAGGGGCCGGTTATATCCATTTAACTACGGGGACAGCGTAAGCTGGGTAACTGGCACGGCCATTTTAGCTTAAACGGAACATATACGACATGGTTCGACACAAATTACCCGCCACCGTGATCGCCATCGGTCTGGTCAGCTTCCTGAACGATCTGGCGTCGGAAATGGTGACGCCGTTCATCCCTATCCTGATCGCTACGGTACTCGGCGCGGGACCGGTGATACTGGGGCTGGTGGAAGGGGCGGCGGATGCGGCGGCGAGTTTTCTCAAGTTGTGGGCGGGGCGTTATTCCGACGGCAAACACGGACGGCGCAAGAAGTTGATGGTATGGGGTTACGGCATTTCCAATCTGGCGCGCCCGCTGCTGGGCATCGTGTCGAGTTGGGGCGCACTATTGTTGCTACGCAGCCTGGATCGCGCCGGCAAGGGCTTGCGCAATGCACCGCGCGACGCGCTGCTGGCGGATAGTGCGCATCCCACCATACATGGGTTTGCCTACGGCTATCATCGTGCGATGGATAACGCCGGTGCGCTGGGCGGCACGCTGCTTGCCGTTGCCGCGCTGAGCTGGTTGCACTGGTCTGTGAGCGAGGTGATCCTGTGGTCGGTCGTGCCGGGCGTGCTGGTGCTGGTGGTGCTGATCTTCGGCGTGCGCGAACCGCCGCGTCTGGAAGTCGAGATTGAAAAGCTGCGCGCGCCGCTGGCCTGGTCGTTGCTGTCGCCGGTCATGCGCCGCTATCTGTGGGTGCTGGTGCTGTTCACCTTTGCACGCGCGTCGGAGACCTTTATCCTGCTGCGCGGCAACGAATTGGGCATGAGTCTGGTGCAGGTATTGCTGCTGTGGGCGACGCTCAATGTCAGCAAATCCGCCACATCGCTGCTGGGCGGGCGCATGGCGGATGCGTTCGGGATGCAGCGACTGACGATCATCAGCTGGGCTGGATACGCAGTGAGTTTTGTCCTGCTTGGCCTGGTCGAATACGCCGGCGCATTGTGGATCGTCACCGTGTTGTACGGCCTGCTGATCGGACTGGGCGAAGGCTCGGAACGGGCGTTGATCAGCCTGTATGCCGACGAGCGCGAGCGCGGCACGGCGTTTGGCTGGTATCATCTCTCCGTCGGATTGAGCGCGATCCCCGCCGGCGTGCTGTTCGGCGCGGTGTGGCATTACTGGGATGCCGGCGCCGCATTTTTATTTGCCGGGACGCTGGCGCTGTTGTGCGTGCTGTTGCTGCGCTTGTGGAGTTTCAGGCAGATACCGATTTAAGGAGAACAACATGAAATGGTTGGCAATCGTTGCTGCATTGATCGTATTCGCTGCGTTGTTCGTGGCGCGCGCATCGCGCGCCGGAGAGTTGCCGGAGGTGGGCAAGCCGGCGCCGGATTTCAATCTGCCCGATCAGAATGGCAAGCACCATACGCTGAAAGATTATCGCGGCAAGTGGCTGGTGCTGTATTTCTATCCCAAGGACGATACGCCGGGCTGCACGAAAGAAGCATGCGCGTTTCGCGATGATTTGCACCAAATAACCGCAATGGGGGCTGAAGTGGTGGGCGTTAGCGTGGACGACACCACAAGCCATGCGGAATTCGCCAAAAAATATAATCTGCCGTTTCCGTTGCTGTCGGACAAGACCACGGAAACTGCGGCGCGCTACGGCGCGCTGATGAATCTGGTGTTCATGAAAGTCGCGCACCGCTATACCTTTTTGATCGACCCGCAGGGCAATGTCGGAAAGGTGTATCTGAGCGTCGAAACCTCGCGGCATTCGAAAGAGATCATCGAGGATCTGCAAAAACTGACAGCAAGGAGCAAGCAGTAATGTGGCAGAAGGTGAATATGTTTGTGGCATGGTTCTTCATTCCATTGACCCTGTCGATGGGCTGGGTGGCTGCGATCGGGCGTGTCGTGCTGGAGTTGCTCGGCGTGAACACGCATGAAGGGGACATTCCCGGCCGTATCGTGGGCGCATTGCTGCTGTTTGGCGCGGTGTACCTGGTGTTGCATCTCCGCGGCTCCCTTCCGCCGGATGGTAAACCGGAAGGGAACGGGTTCCGGTTCGGCCAGCGCCTGGTGCTGGCGGGAAATCTGCTGTCCGGCCTGTTCATCATTTTTCAATTCACCTATCTTCTGATCGGGAGCCGCGATCTGTGGCTGGTGCTGGACCGCTTCACCAACGCGTTCGGCTACTGGGCCATGGCTTTCTGGGTGGTGGGCTTCTCTTTTCTCTATCAATCTTCACTGCCCAAGAAGTAGTTTTCAGTCATGCCATTCATCACTTTGGACAAGGCATGCCTTGCGTTCGGGCACGTTGCCTTGCTTGATCACGCCGATTTCCAGCTCGACGAGGGCGAGCGCGTCGGCCTGATCGGACGCAACGGCGGCGGCAAGTCAAGCATGATGCGCGTGCTTGCAGGGCAAGGAAACCTTGATGATGGCTTGGTGTGGCGAGCACCGACGGCGCGGATCTGCTACGTCAGCCAGGAGCCTGTGCTGGATCCAGAAGACACGGTGTTCGATGCCGTTGCCAAAGGTCTGGGGGCGATACAGAATTTGCTGCACGATTACCATCAAGTCTCACACGCAATATCGGAACCGGATGCGGATGTGGAAAAGTTGCTGGAGCAGATGCAACATTTACAGACTCAACTTGAGGCGCAAGACGGCTGGTCGGTACAGACACGCATTGAGACAGCGATCAGCAAGCTGGATCTGGATGCCGACAAGCGCATCGGCGACATGTCCGGCGGACAGCGCAAACGCGTCGCACTGGCGCAGGCACTGGTGGCGGAGCCGGATGTGCTGATCCTGGATGAACCGACCAATCATCTGGATTTCGCCTCTATAGAATGGCTGGAAGGGTTGCTGAATAATTTTGTCGGCGCTGTATTGTTCGTCACGCACGACAGGCGTTTCCTGGATAACGTCGCGACGCGTATCGTCGAACTGGACCGCGGCAAGCTGGCGAGTTTTAGTTCCAACATCACGCCCGCAAGCGGGCATGAGTCTTCACTGAAATTACATTTTCCCGGCAATTTTTCTGCTTATCAGGCGATAAAGGAACGCATGATGAGCGACGAGGCGGTGGTAAATGCCAAGTTCGACAAGGTGCTGGCACAGGAAGAGGTATGGATACGCCAAGGGATCAAAGCCCGCCGCACCCGCAACGAAGGCCGAGTGCTGCGCCTGGAGCAGTTGCGTCGCGAGCGGGCTGCACGCCGCGAGAAACTCGGCAAGGTCGAGATGAGCGTGGATACCGGCGAGCGGTCCGGCAAGCTGGTTGCGGAGCTTAGCCATGTCAGCAAGTCATATGGCGAGCGCAAGATCATCAAGGATTTCTCCTGCCGCATCCAGCGCGGCGACAAGATCGGCCTGCTCGGGCCGAACGGCTCGGGCAAGAGCACGCTGCTCAAGATCATACTCGGCGAGTTGCAACCGGACAGCGGGCAGGTGAAGCTGGGCACGAAGATTTCGGTAGCCTATTTCGATCAGTTGCGCGAGCAACTCGATGACGAGGCGACGCTGGCAGACACCATCAGCCAAGGATCGGATTTCATCGAGATTGGCGGGCAGAAGAAGCATGTCATCAGCTATCTCGGCGATTTCCTGTTTCCGCCGGAGCGCGCCCGTTCGCCGGTCAAGAGCTGTTCCGGCGGCGAGCGCAACCGCCTGCTGCTGGCGCGCTTGTTTACACAGCCTGCAAACGTGATGGTGCTGGACGAACCAACCAACGATTTGGATATCGAGACGCTGGAGCTGCTCGAAGAATTGCTCGCCAATTACGAAGGCACGTTGTTCCTGGTCAGCCATGACCGAACTTTTCTCGATAACGTGGTCACTCAGGTGATCGCGTTCGAGGGAGACGGCACGTTGATCGAATACGCCGGCGGTTATGAAGATTGGGTGCGGGTAAAAAAATATCAGGCCACGGTTGCTGCCGACAAGCCCATTGTTCTTGATCCACCCCGTCCGACAGTTGCAATTGACAAAAAATCAAAGTCCGCCAGCAAGCTCAGTTATAAGGAAGTGCGCGAACTTGAGGATTTGCCCAAGCACATAGAAGCACTTGAACGGGAACAAAGCGAAATCGCTGCGCATCTTGCCGATGGCGTAATCTATCGGAACGATGCCAAGCGCGCCAAACAATTGCAGACCCGCAGTGAGGAGATTGAAGCTGAAGTATTGGCGGCAATGACGCGTTGGGAAGAGCTTGAAAAACGAAAGGAGTGATTTATGCGTATTCTCCACACCATGCTCAGAGTGGGGAACTTGGACCGTTCCATCGCTTTTTATACGGAAGTGCTGGGAATGAAATTGTTGCGTCGCAACGACTATCCGGATGGAAAGTTCACGCTGGCATTTATCGGTTACCAGGAAGAAAAGGAGGGTGCGGTTATAGAGCTCACATACAATTGGGGTGTTGAAAAATATGACATTGGCACAGGTTACGGTCACATGGCGATTGAGGTCGATGACGCATATAAAGCATGCGAACTGGTTAGGCAAAAAGGCGGATTGGTGTCCAGAGAGGCCGGGCCTATGAAGCATGGCAAGAGTATTATTGCCTTCGTATCCGACCCGGACGGATACAAGATTGAGTTCATTGAGAAAAAGTGCTGAATCCTCGGTGTCAGGATTCCTGAACATATCGAAACTCTATAGCACGGGCTAAGCAGCTTTGACATGCACCATTGCCAATGGAACCCCGTGAAAGACAGCATAGCTTACTTGTTGAATCAATAGGAAAAACAATATAAATGCCATCTGGTTCCTTGTTTGTCGAAATAGGCATTTTTATCACCAGATACCGTTCATCCGAGGAATCTACCGTTTGTTCTTCCAGGTTTTGACTCTATCGCAGCTTTCGAATATTCTGCACCCACTTGGCAAACTTACTGAAAGGTAAGGGCGCAAAGTCACCGGCCTAAGGGAAACTATGGCAGCGGGACTGCGACACGGAAGCTCTTTCGTGTGCACCAGCTAGCCTCCTAAGCCGTCTGAATAGATGGATTAAGGAGAGCAATATGACCACCTCCGCTTCATGTTCTTATTTCATTCAGCTGCGAGCAGCAATGCTTCGCATGTGTTTGGGGTGTGTCATATGCAGCTTGTTTTTTGAGATACACGCCGCTCATGGCGCACAGCCAGAAACGGATCCATTTTCTCCAGGGTTTGATCTGGCATCGATCAGGCTTGCGCACTATGACACCGCAGACACCGCGCAGCCAATCACTGACCATTTCAGTGCGAGAGTCGGATTGGCGGACAGCGCGTCAGTCAGAGTTGGGTTTGGAGGAACTTCAAGCTTTCCCGGATACATCAATCTGGAAAAATTTACTTCCTGGGTGGCAAGCATACGCTGGCATCTGACTGCCAATGCTGAAAGTAGCCGCGCATCATTATCCCCACAATTGCGTGTCGAGTCCAAAGAAACGCTGGTTGAGGTTAAACCGTTAGACCGTTCAGTCTGGATGATTTGGCACAGAGCACTCGATTGATCACCTCAAATCCGGCAAACAAAAAAGCCCGGCACCTGCGTGCCGGGCTTTTTTACCAACTCGAGACCGATCAACCGGCCTGGATGTTGGAAGCTTGCTTGCCCTTTGGGCCTTGTGTCACTTCAAAGCTGACTTTTTGGCCTTCCTGGAGTGATTTGAAGCCGTTCATATTGATTGCGGAAAAGTGCGCGAACAAATCTTCGCTGCCATCATCGGGTGTGACAAAACCAAAACCCTTAGCGTCGTTGAACCATTTAACTGTACCTGTTGCCATGTGATTACTTCCTTATAAAAAACGGGAAAAACTCCCGAGAAACTATTTGAATCGAAGAATGCACATGGAAAAACCAGTACTGCAAAGACTTTGAATCAAATACCTGAGTGCCTTGTACGCGTAATTCGTGCTGGCGTCAATGGAAAGATTAAATTGGTTCCGGGTTTCTAGAGCAATCTTAGCGCAGTATCCGTTTCATGCCAGTGCTGAGCAACAGTACGCTGATCGCTGACATAGCACCAGCTCCCAGGATGTGCGGTGCCGTGCCTGAAAAATGAAACAGTTCGCGCAACACCGGGACGCTGAGCACCAAACCCAACCCGGCAACGCCGCCCAGCACGATCCACCACAGTACCGGGTTTTCCCGAACCCATGTACCGTTCCATGACGCATTCAGCGAGCGGTTGCTGAATACCAGCGCGATGTTCCCCGCTACCATCCCGACGAACACCAGCGTGCGTACAGTGTTTTCGTTCATCCCATTTGATAATCCCCAAAAATAAATCATGGCGGCAACGGCGAAAGCCACCAACCCTTGCAGCAGACTGCCAGCCATCAATTTGCCGCCGAACAGCGGCTCTTTCGCATTTCTGGGTGGGCGTTGCATCAGGTTGCTTTCTTCCGGCTCCGCCTCGAAGAATATCGAGCAGGCTGGGTCAATGATCATCTGCAAGAACATGATGTGCGCGGGTAGCAATAGCAGCGGTTCGCCGACCAGCACCGGCAGGAGTGCCATGCCAACGATGGGGATATGCACGGCAAGTGCGTAGCTCATCGCCTTGCGCAGGTTGTCGTAGATGCGCCGCCCAAGGCGGATAGTTGCGACCAGCGAGGCAAAATCATCGTTGAGCAGCACCAGACCGGCGGCTTCGCGCGCCACGTCGGTGCCGCGTTTGCCCATCGCCACGCCGATATGTGCCGCCCTGAGGGCTGGCGCATCATTCACGCCATCGCCGGTCATCGCGACGATCTCTCCATTAGCCTTGAAGGTTTCTACCAAGCGCAGTTTCTGTTGCGGAACGATGCGCGCGAATACCTGTACTTCGCGCAATCGGGAACGCAATGCTGCATCGGATAGCGTGTCCAGTTCGATGCCGGTCAATACCCCTGCAAAAGGCAAGCCTAGTTCGCGGGCGATCGACTGTGCGGTACGCGCATGGTCGCCGGTGATTATCACTACACGAATGCCTGCCGCATGGCACTGCGCGATCGCACCGATCACATCCGGGCGCAACGGATCCTGCAGACCGAGCAAGCCGACGAATGAGAACTCAATGTCGTGCTGCTGTGCCGGCCACTTTTGGCCGGGCTTGAGTTCGGCGCGTGCCACGCCCAGTACGCGCAAACCCTGGTCGGCTATCTCGGCGGCGACTTGCGCGATGGATGCAGCCTGCGTTTCGGGCAGGTGGCACAGGTCGATGATGGCTTCCGGCGCGCCCTTGGCGGCGACCATGTGATGTTCCTGGCCGCCGCCCTGCCAGACGTGCGACATCGCCGCCAGCTCCGGCGACAGGCTGTACTCGTGTACCAGCTGCCATGCTGCATGCAGGTGCTCGCTGCCGCTCAGGGTGCGGTTGCCTAACTCGTGCAGGGCGCGCTCCATCGGGTCGAACGGTTCGCGCACACTTGCAAGGATGCCGAACTCCACCAATTCATGCCACGGTTCAGGCAAAGGGCTGTGATTGTCCACTTCGAGTATTCGACCCTCGCTGTACAGCTTGCGGATCACCATGCGATTTTCGGTCAGCGTGCCGGTCTTGTCGGTGCACAGCACGGTGGTGGCACCGAGGGTTTCGATCGCATCCAGCCGCCGAGTCAGCACATTGCGCCGCGAGATGCGCCATGCGCCTAGCGCCATGAACACCGACAGGATCACCGGGAATTCTTCCGGCAGCGAGGCCATCGCCAGACTGATGCCGGCCAGCAACGCATCCAGCCATTTGCCATGCGCAATGCCATAGGTAAGCACGAGTATCAGACAAACGGTGATGGCGAATATTGCCAGGTAATGTACCAGTCGGTCGGTCTGGATACGCAGCGGAGATGTGCCGGAGCGGGTGTCTTCCAGCGATTTGCCGATCTGTCCGATGGCGCTGGACTTGCCGGTGGCCGTCACCAAGCCGATGCCGCTGCCTTGCACCAGCACCGTTCCGGCGTATACGAACGGCTGATCGTCGCCACCCGGTTGACGCGCCACCGAGTCCGGACTGCCTGCATGTTTGAGCACCGGAACCGACTCGCCAGTCAGCATGGATTCGTCGGCAAACAGATTGTTGCAACTGAGCAGCACAGCATCGGCGGCGACGCGGTCTCCTTCTTTCAGCAGCATCAAGTCGCCTTGCACCACCTCGCGTCCCGCGATGCGTTGCTGCTTGCCATCGCGTATCACCAATGCGCGCGGGCTGGACAGGTCGCGCAATGCTACCAGTACACGCTCACTTTTGCGCTGCTGAAACACGGTCAGTGTTATCACGATCAGCACGAAAAACATCAGCATCAGCGCGTCCCCGACATCACCCAGCAACAGATAAATTCCGCCCGCAGAGATCAGCAACAAAAACATAGGCTCGAGCAGCACATCGGCAACGATGTGCCAAACGCGGCGTGGCTGTGGTGGGCTTAATTCGTTATAGCCGGATGCGGCGAGCCGCTTCTGTGCTTCTGCGGTGCTCAGGCCCGAAATGGACTGGTCGTTTTGCGCTGCGCTCATGTTGGCAGGTTCCCGGCTGTGTGCTGATAGACCTGAACCGGACGCAGAACCAAAGTTTGAATCCGGGGAATCGTCAGGGATGCAAGAATATGTCCAAGTGCTCGTTTTGCTTCGTCCATGCTATCGAGAGCATACCGCGATACAGGTTCAGGAGTAAATTTCTGCGCCTTGAGGGTGATAAAATGCTGCGCATTGTGCGAGTTTCGGGTAAATTGGCGCGTTCATTTTTCGTAATGGAACTTTGCTGGGGTGGACTGACCCAACAAAACCCGCAAATTTTAGGAGTTAGGTTATGACGCAATACAGCAAACGCATGGTGATCGTTCATTGGTTGACCTTGGGACTGCTGATCGCTGGCTGGTATCTTGGAGAGGATTTAGCCGAGGCGACTGATGAAAGCAAGGCGACCCTGGCCGGATACTTCGCGCATGCGTTGGTGGGCGCCACGATCCTGCTGCTTACCGTGACTCGTCTGTTTTTCCGTAGCAACGATGGCACGCCTCCTGCCGTTGGCCAGTCTGCGCTGGACAAACTGGCGAAGGGTATTCATTACATTTTGTATCTTGCGCTGATCATGTTGCCGGTGAGCGGCATGACTACCGTCATCACCAGCGATGCAGGTAAAGCCTTGCTGGCAGGCGATGCGAGTCTGTTGCCGAAGGAAGGTGGTTATGATCACGTGTTTGCTCATGAAGTGCACGAAACCATGGTGACTGTTTTGATAGTACTGGTGGCGGTGCATCTGCTGGGAGCGATCAAACATCAGTTCATCACCAAGGATGGCTTGATGGAACGCATGTCGTTGCGCAGAAAAGGCTGATCTTTTCTGTATCGAATGCATGGGCGGATTCTTTAACCAGCCAGTTGGACACCGTTGCTTTGGTGGTTTAGTGGAATGGCTAAAAATTTTATCAAACCCGCCTTTTTTATATTCTAGAAATCGACTGTTTGCAGCAGCCAGCCTATCCCGCCCAACGCACCGAAGAATATGGTCAAATGCGCCCAGGCCCAGAACAGGTAGCGTCGCGATAGTTTTTCCGGTGTGAGGTTGCTGATCAGGAACAGTTTGCCATCGCGAGGCTGGCCGATGATATGAAAGTCAGGCTGTGACCGGGCTGCGCGTAACATCTTGCTCACTTCGCGTTTGGCGGCGGATCGCGCCAGCATCCATTCCTTCATGTCCAGTTCGCCGCTGCCATCCAGATCAAAGCGCGCGTGCAGCTTGGGCATGTCTTTTTTCCATTCGGCCAGCAGCGCGTTGAGTTCTGCACGCGTGTCAAATTCCAGATTGCTGCCGCCCTGGGTGCGGAAGTGTCCGATGACATACAGGAAATCCTGATCGATAATTTTCCATTCGGTGTATTGGTAACCGTCTTTTTCCCATTGATCACGGTGCTTGGTAATGATCTCGGCCTGCTCTGGATCTACCAGGCATGACCCGGTATCGTCCAGAAGTAAAAAACAGTCATCGCTCTCGCCGCTGTCTATGATTTCCCACTTGTCATTGGAATCCCGGCGCTCTACCTTGTAGCGATACCATAAACAGGGCAGCGCAGTGAATTTGCTGAGCAATGGAGCTTCCTTGATTTGCCCGCCACGGCCTGCGAGTTCCACATAGCCCTGTGCGGCTGAAGCGATTCTTGAGGTGGGCGTGTCGCGAATTGCACGCAACCTGTTCAAAGCCGACAACCAGGCCGGGACGCTGATGGCCGCGATGGCCGAGAAGCAGAACAGCCAGCCGTTACGCGATTCCAGCTTGAAGCCGACCAGCAGCAGCAACAGCTGTGCACCCGAAGTGACGAGTTGCGCGTATTCGCGGCGCAGCCTGACCAGCATCGTGATTAACTGAACAGTTGCTTGATATCCACGTCGGCCTTTTCGGCGGATGAAAATTCAAGCAGCGGTTTTTCTCCGAAATTGAACATCTTGGCGATGATGCTGGCGGGGAACACTTCGATCTGCACGTTGTTGATGTTCACCGAATCGTTATACAACTCGCGGCGGTCGGCGATGCCATTTTCCAGCGAGGTGATGCGGATCTGCAACTGCATGAAGTTTTCGTTGGCTTTCAGTTCCGGATAGGCCTCAGCCACTGCAAATATGTTTCCCAGCCCCATGCGCAGCATGCCTTCAGCCTGACCCAGTGCGGGGATATCCTGGTTCTGGCGAGCGGCCTGCACTTGCGAGCGCGCCTCGATGACCTTTTGCAGGGTGCTCTGTTCGAACTGCTTGTATTGTTTGCACACCTCGACCAGTTTGGGCAACTCGTCATGACGTTGTTTGAGCAGCACATCGATATTCGCCCACGCCTTGGCAACGGCGTGTTTGACATTGACCAGATGGTTGTACAGGCTGATGCCGTAGAACAGCATTACAGCGACGAAACCCAAGAGGATCAGCGTATACATATTGACTCCTTGTTTTTTGCTGCAATTATTATAGGGTGAACCGGGGCATCACTGCAGTTCAATTATGCCGCTGACTTGCATTGCCATGCGGCTGTCGCCAGCGGCGAACTCCGGAGCGGGAATCGCCGCGTCCATCGCCATCGTGCTGCGCATCATTGCTTTCGGGGAGGGCATCGGCATTCCTGCACCGTTGTTGATGGAAAGACTGACGTTCTTGTAGGAGCTTGCATTCATTGCGGTGCGTATCGCATTGGCGCGAGTCTGGAATTTTTTGATCGCTTCGGCGATCAGTTCGTTCTCGATCTGCGCCCTGGTGTCAGGCGCGACGGTGAACTGGATGTTGACGAGCTGCATGCGCTGCTGCAATTGCATGATGAGTTCCCCCGCAGCTTTGAAGTCGCGGCTTTCAAGATGAATCTCGGCGTGGCCGCGCCAGGCATCCACCTGGTTGTTTTTTCCGTAAACCGGGTACGTGTTCTGATTTCCGCTGCTGGTTTTAACGGCACTGAATGCTGAGGACTTCTTCAGCGCGTCGTTTATCGCGGTGTTGACTTGCTGGGCGACACGGGACGGTTGCTTGTCCTGGATTTCCACGCTCATGTTGGCAACGAGGAGATCATTGGCGACTTCGCGCGCTATTTCTATCTGGAAGTCGACGCGGTTATACGGTTCGGATTCGGCATGGGCTGGAACATTGAAAGACAACAGCCCGCAAAGCAACGCGATACGCAACATGACTTTCTCCCGGTGTTGATGAGTGTGTATGCTAAAACAAAACGGAGCCGCATGGTGTTTTCCGGGCTATAGCGTCAATCGGTTATTCAAACAGGTTCTGGCCTGCACGAGACGCGCAAGCGTCGGCAGCAGATTCAATCCGGTTGTTTCCTTCAGTGCCAGCGCGCTTTCTTTCAGATCATCGAGTGATATCTCGATAGGGTCGCCCGTCGCTGCGAACACGATGGCGTTGCCGCTCTCGCACGAAGGAAACATCAGCGCGCGATCATCGAACGCCTTCGCGATGCGTGCCGTTATCGCTTCCGGGCTGCGGCTGCGGGCCAGCAGATTGACTGCCATGATCCCGTCACTGTTCAGGTGTGTGCGGCATGCCTGATAGAAAGGCAGTGTTTCAAGCGCGCCGCTGTGCGCATTCTCATCGAAACCGTCCACCAGGATCAGGTCGAATTTCCCGTTGCTGTTCAGCACATACTCGGCGCCGTCGCCGATCACCAGGTTGAGGCGTTGCGGGTCTTCGGGCAGCTTGAAGAACTGTCTGGCGGCGGCGACCACGGCAGGTTCGATCTCCACTACGGTGAGGTGCGCAAGCGGATAGTGGCGATACAGGAATTTGGTCAGGGAGGCCGCGCCCAAACCGATCAGCAGCGCTTTCCTTGGCGCGTCGCACAGCAATAGCGAGGCCATCATCTCGCGGGTGTATTCCAGTTCCAGGCGCCACGGCCGCGCGATGCGCATTGCGCCCTGTATCCATTCGGAACTGAACAGCAGCGTGCGGACGCCGGCTTCTTCGCGGATATCGATGTGAGTTGCCAATCTAGCCAAGGTGCCATTGGTTCAGCAGCCAGCGCGCCCACTCGGTCAAGTCGCTTGCCGTCATGCCGACACTGATGCCTTGCTGCGCCAGCGCGTCGCCCGCCGCGCCGTGCAGGTGTACCGCCAACAGCAGCGCGTCATCCGCACTCATGCCTTGTGCGATGAAGGCGGCGATCATGCCGGTCAGCACATCGCCCATGCCTGCGCTGCTCATGCCGGGGTTACCGGACTTGTTCTGATATATCCTGCCGTCGCGTGTGGCGCACAGGCTGTCCGCGCCTTTCAGCACCACGCTGCATGCGAATTTCTGCGCCAGCTTCCGCACCGCAGCGACGCGGTCGGCCTGTATTGTTTTGCAGTCGCAACCCAGCAGGCGTGAGGCCTCTCCGGGATGCGGGGTGAGTACAGAGGTGGCTTGGCGGATGCGCAGGTCGTCTTGCAGATCGGATTGGCGGGCGAGGATATTCAACGCGTCGGCATCAATCACCAGCGCTGTGTCGCGCATCAACGCTTCGTACAGAATTTTCTGGGCGGCAATCGAGGTGCCCAGCCCGCAGCCGATCGCCAGTACGTCCACTCCGGGAAGCCTCAATGCGGCTGACGCGCTGTGCAGCATCAGTTCCGCTTGCTGCATATCAACGCGCGGAGCGTTTTCCGTCAGCAAACCGGCATGCACGCAGCCTGCACCAAGTTTGAGCGCCGCCCGTGCTGCAAGCAATGGCGCACCGATCATGCCGGCATCGCCGCCGATAACGGCGACAGTGCCGAACAGTCCCTTGTGGCTGTCGCGCGGGCGCTTCGGAAAGCATGCGACGACCTGCTTCTGGCTAAGCGCCGGGATGTGTTTGCTCATTTTTCAGGAGTCGTTCATATGGGTAGTGCATAGTATAATCGCGTCCTGAGTTTTCATTTTGGTCTTCTCCATGTTTCGAGTCTCTGTTGGCTCCGCTGCCTTGTCTGCCTTCCGCCTGGAAAAGCTGCGCTCAGCCCTGAACGATGTCGCTCCCAACACCGCTATCAAGGGTACCCGACACTATTATTTCTGCGCGCTGCGCGGCACGGATTTGAGCAAGGCGCAAGCCAGGCTGCTGGACAAGGTGCTGGGGCTGGGCAAGACGGCGGGTGAACCCGAGGATGCCGGGAACTGCCAGCGTCTGCTGGTGGTGCCGCGCCTGGGCACAATCTCGCCCTGGTCGACCAAGGCCACCGACATTGCGCAGCATTGCGGCGTGTCCGGTGTGCGGCGCATCGAGCGCGGCGTGGTGTATTACCTGAGCACCAGCAACGGCCAAGTGCTGAGCAAGACCGGGCTGGCGGCGCTGTTGCCATTGCTGCATGACCGCATGACCGAAACGGTACTGGACGATATCGCCGGTGCGGCACAAAAAATCTTCCAGCACGGCAAGCCGCAACCTTTTGCCAGGGTGAACGTGTTGAAGGGTGGGCGCAAGGCGCTGGAGAAAGCCGACCGCGAGATGGGTCTGGCGCTATCCGCGGATGAGATCGAATATCTGGTCGAGAATTTCCGGAAGCTGGAACGCAATCCGACCGACGTCGAGCTGATGATGTTCGCACAGGCGAATTCCGAGCACTGCCGCCACAAGATCTTTAATGCCGACTGGGTGATCGACGGCGTGCCGCAGGACATCTCGCTGTTCGGCATGATACGCAACACCCACAGGGTCAGCCCGCAGGGTACGGTGGTGGCCTATTCCGACAATTCCTCGGTGATCGAGGGTGCGCGCGTCGAGCGCTTTTATCCGCGCACTGACGGTGGCTATGCGTTCAGCGACGAACTGACGCACACCTTGATGAAGGTCGAAACGCACAATCATCCGACCGCCATCGCGCCGTTCGCCGGTGCCGCGACCGGTGCAGGCGGCGAGATCCGCGACGAAGGCGCGACCGGCAGCGGTTCCAAGCCCAAGGCCGGGCTGACCGGATTCTCGGTGTCCAACCTGAACATCCCCGGCTTCGAACAGCCGTGGGAATCCTCGTACGGGAAACCGAGCCGCATCGTCTCCGCGCTGCAGATCATGCTGGATGGCCCGATCGGCGCGGCGGCGTTCAACAACGAATTCGGCCGTCCTAATCTGGCGGGGTATTTCCGCACCTTCGAAGAGAGCGTCAGCGGAGAGATGCGCGGATATCACAAGCCGATCATGCTGGCCGGCGGGGTGGGCAACATCAAGGCAGAGCACACGCATAAGCACGCGCTGCCGGTCGGCGCGCTGGTGGTGCATCTGGGCGGCCCCGGCATGCTGATCGGCCTGGGCGGCGGCGCGGCATCCAGCATGGACACCGGCAGCAATGCCGAGAACCTCGATTTCGATTCGGTGCAGCGCGGCAATCCGGAGATGCAGCGCCGCGCGCAGGAAGTGATAGACCGCTGCTGGCAAATGGGCGCGAACAATCCTGTCCTGTCGATACACGACGTCGGCGCCGGCGGCATGTCCAATGCGTTGCCGGAACTCGTGCATGGCGGCGGGCGCGGTGCGCGTTTCGAGTTGCGCAAGATCCCGCTGGATGAGACCGGCATGTCGCCGAAACAGATCTGGTGCAACGAATCGCAGGAGCGTTATGTGCTGGCGATCGCACCGGAGCGCCTGGAGGAATTTCGCGCCCTGTGCGAGCGCGAACGTTGTCCGTTTGCGGTGATCGGCGTAGCGACGCAAGAAAGCCAGCTTACCGTGCATGACAGGGAGTTCGGCGATTATCCGGTGGACATGCCATTGTCAGTACTGCTTGGCAAGCCGCCCAAGATGACACGCAACGTCGTGCGCGAAATTCCGCGGCTGAAATCCTGCGATATCGGCAAGATCGAATTGCGCGACGCGGTCGGGCGGGTGCTGCGTCTGCCTGCCGTGGCGAACAAGAATTTCCTGATCAGCATCGGCGACCGCACCGTGGGAGGAATGACTGCGCGCGACCAGATGGTCGGCCGCTGGCAGGTGCCGGTGGCTGATGTTGCCGTCACGCTGATGGGTTTCAACACGTATCGCGGCGAAGCGTTCGCCATCGGCGAGCGCACGCCCCTGGCGCTGGTGAATGCACGCGCTTCGGGCCGCATGGCTGTCGGCGAGGCGATCACCAATATCGCGGCGGCGCGCATCGACAAGATCGGCGACATCAAACTGTCGGCGAACTGGATGGCGGCTGCAGGGCATCGCGGCGAGGACGCCGCGCTGTTCGATACTGTGAGAGCGGTGGCCATGGAGCTGTGCCCGCAACTCGGCATCAGCATCCCGGTCGGCAAGGATTCCATGTCGATGAAAACGGTGTGGAAGGACGGCGATGAAGAAAAGTCCGTCACCGCACCGCTATCGCTGATCGTCACTGCTTTCGCGCCGTGTGCTGACGCGCGCGACACGGCCACGCCGCAGTTGGGAGCATACCTGGATACCACATTGCTGCTGTTCGATCTGGGGCAGGGCAAGAATCGCATGGGCGGTTCGGCACTGGCGCAGGTATACAAGCAGGTCGGCGATGTCGCGCCGGATGTGGACGACGCGCAGGTGCTCAAGTCGTTTTTCGAGTTTGTGCAACGCCTGAATATCGAGGGCAAGTTGTCCAGCTATCACGACCGCTCCGATGGCGGTTTGTTCGTCACCCTGTGCGAAATGGCATTCGCAACGCACGCCGGATTGACCATCAGCCTGGACGAGACCCACGGCGATACGCTGCGTGTGTTGTTCAATGAAGAACTCGGCGCGGTGATACAGGTGCGCAACCGGGACGTCCAGCATGTGCGAAACCTGGCCCATAACGCCGGGCTGAAGCACGTGCACAGGATCGCCACGCTGAACCAAACCGGCATGATCGAGATATTCCGCAACGGCGAAAAATTGTTTTCGGAAAACGGCGTGAAGCTGCAGCGCATCTGGTCCGAGACCAGTTACCGGATGCAGAAACTGCGCGACAATCCGTCCTGCGCGCTGCAGGAATTCGACCGCTTGCTGGATGCCGGCGATCCGGGTTTGCATGTCAAACTCACTTACGACCAGAACGAGAAGACCTCTGCGTTTTTGCTGCGCAGCCGTCCCGGCATCGCCATCCTGCGCGAGCAGGGTGTGAACGGACAGGTGGAAATGGCAGCGGCATTCGATCGCGCCGGTTTTGCGGCGGTGGACGTGCACATGAGCGACATCATCAGCGGCCGCGTGAAGCTGTCAGACTTCAAGGGTGTTGCGGCCTGCGGCGGGTTCTCATACGGCGACGTGCTCGGCGCGGGCGAGGGCTGGGCGAAATCCATCCTGTTCAATCCGCGCGCACGCGACGAATTTGCGGCGTTCTTCCAGCGCAGCGACACGTTTGCGCTGGGCGTGTGCAACGGTTGCCAGATGATGAGCAACCTGCACGACATCATTCCCGGCGCGGAAAACTGGGCGCACTTTTCGCGCAACCAGTCAGAACAATTCGAGGCGCGTTTCGTGATGGTCGAGGTGCAAGACTCGCCGTCGATCTTGTTCAGCGGCATGGCAGGCAGCCGCATGCCCATTGTGGTGTCGCACGGCGAAGGCTATGCAGATTTTGGCGACGACAAGCGCCTGCAAGCGGCACAGCCTTTGGTCACGCTGCGCTACGTGGATCATCGCGGCAATGCCACCGAAACCTATCCACTCAACCCCAACGGTTCGCCGCAAGGCGTCACCGGACTGACCACACCGGACGGCCGCTTCAGTATCATGATGCCGCACCCCGAGCGCGTGTTCCGCGCGGTGCAGAATTCCTGGTATCCGAGCGATTGGCAGGAAAACGGTGCGTGGCTGCGCATGTTCCAGAATGCAAGGAAGTGGGTGGCGTGATTGGCTAAAGTGTAGACATCGACAATCGGTAATTTCATATTTCTAACTTAAAGGCGGTTATCATGAACCAACGCAATCTGGTGCATTTTTCCCATCTGAACCTGACCAGCAAGATGCTTTATACAGGGGTGCTCTGCGTGCTGGGTGCAGGATATCTTGCGGCGATGGTGTATGTGTATATGTCCCATGCCGGGCGCGATGGCAAGCCGGGGCTGTCGGCGAAAGATATTGCGATTGCCTATGCCGGCAGCAGCAGCGGCACCAAGCTGGAAAGCGCCCTGATGGGACCAATGTCCAGGATGCTACAACCGGAAGAGAATATCCAGATCGTGGACTGGGTGCGCAAGGGCGCAAACAAGGACGAGTTCGATGCCAAAATAGGTCCTCTGATGGCAAACCGGTGCGTGGCGTGCCATAACGACCGCAATCCTCACCTGCCCAGTCTCGAGAGCTATGAAGGCGTGATGAAGGTCGCAGAAAAAGACACTGGCGCCAGCGTTCCGACCCTGGTCAGGGTGTCTCATATCCACTTGTTCGGGCTGACATTCATATTCCTGTCCATCGGTCTGGTGTTCAGGCATGCCTACTTCCGCCGTGAGTGGTTGCAGGGGGCGATCGTCATCACGCCATTCATCTGCATCATTGCGGATATCGCCTCATGGTATCTCACCAAACTCAATGCGGAATTCGCCTGGATCGTCATCGGCAGCGGCGCATTGATGGGAACCAGTTTTTCCATCATGTTCTTTGTCTCCATCTGGCAGTTGTGGGTTGCGCGCAATTTGCCGCCGGAACTGGCCTAGGCAAATGACACTTGATCAGGGTTCAATGAATAAATGAATCGGCAGGCGCGATGAATAATCTTTTTGGCTTGATGCTTGTTGCAATGATCGCTCTGGCAGGCTGTGACAATACCGATGAACACCAGGATGTCGCAGACAAGGTCAAGCAAGCTTACGATAAGTCGGCTAAACCCATGCCTGTAGGGAATGCCGAGGCGGGTAAAGTCATTGCCGGGCGATGCGCCCGTTGCCACGGAATGGATGGTGTGCTCGCCCGCATGGGCGCTCCTTTTATTGCCGGCGTTGCCCAGGACTATATGGTCAGCGCGATGCTGGCCTATGCCGACGGCTTGCGCAAGAATGAGCAGATGAAGCTCATCGTCAATGAACTGAAGCTGAAGCCGGAACTGATAGCCAATGTCTCCGCCTACTACGCCAGCCTCAAGACACCGTGGAAAGGCGCCAATGTCGGCAACGCACCCGACAGCACGGTTTCCCTCAGCCAGGATGCCATCGAAGCCGGTTCCGCCATTGCCTCGGGCTGCAATCAATGCCATGGCGGGAAATCCAATGGCACCGGATATCAGAGCACTCCGGTGCTTGCGGCCATGACGCCGGAATATTTCATCCACGCATTGAAAAGTTATTTCAACGGCAAGCGCAATCATGGCGTGATGAAAATTTTCGGCTCTTCGATCAAGGAGAGCGAAATCAAACAGCTGGCCGCCTATTACGCGGTGCAGCCACCGATCCAGATGTCCCTTCCGGGCAAAGGAGATGCCAAAGCCGGCGAGCATGAAACCGGTATGTGCGCCGGATGCCACAGCATCGACGGCAATGCCCTGAACCCGAATTTCCCCAGCTTGGCCGGCCAGCCGGCGGAATACCTGATCAAGGCGATGAAGGATTATCGCGACGGGCGCCGCGATGATCCGATGATGGCAGATGTGATGCGCAACATTCAGGATGAAACGATAGTCAATCTCGCCGCCTATTACGCTAATCAGCACCTGGAATCGCCGCTGCAAATGGCAAGAATGGACTACAGCAAATTCGATCCGGTCGCGGAGGGAGCCAGGATCGCCGGCTCCTGTGGCGGCTGCCACGGCAAAAATGGCAACAGCGTGAAAACCGGCATTCCCAGCCTCACCGGACTGAATGTCAAATATCTTGTTTCAGCCACACGGGATTATCGGGACGGGTTGCGCAAAAATAAAGTGATGAAAAATATGGTAGCCACACTGAGTGATACCGACATCGAGAAGGTTGCCTTTTACTATGCAACGCAGTCCCCGGTGGCCGGCAAAACCGCGCCCAAAGCCGATCTTGCTGCAGGCGAGAAAATCAGCTCCGGCTGCACATCCTGTCATGGTGAAGGCGGGGTCAGCACCACCCCGGGGACACCGAGCCTGGCTGGGCAGGATGCCGGCTACCTCGCTGCAGCAACCCGCGATTATGCGCGGGGTGTGCGCAGCAACGAAACCATGTCCGGGCCGGCAAGGGGATTGAAGCCGAAAGATATTGCCAGCGTGGCCGGATATTTTGCCTCGCTCAAGGCGGTCAAGCCCGATACCGCATTGCCTTTGCCGCCGCAGTTATCCATCGCCCGGAAGTGCAGCCGTTGCCACGGGGAGAGCGGCAGAAGCAGCATACCCGGCATTCCCAGCCTGGCGGGGCAATCCGAAACCTATCTGCTGCTGGCGATCAAGGAATATCAGGACGGGACGCGCAAGCAGCACACCATGAATGCCATGTCGGATGTGCTGAGCCTGGTGGAAATGAAAGCGATTGCGGCTTATTATGCCCGGCAATGACTGTGCAGCATCGGCGATAAATCGAATATACCGATTACTCAATCGATCAGCGACAATTCGAACAGGCTGTGATTCTGCGCCAGTTGGCCGGGCAGCTTTTCGCCCATCTTGTCGAACCATTCCTTGTGCAGCGCCAGCTCCTGTTTCCAGGCATCAGCATCAATCTGGTTCAGTTTGTCGAAATCGGTCTTGCTGATTTCAATTCCGGACCAGTCGATGTCCTCGAAGCGCGGCATCCAGCCCAGCACGGTTTTGTTTGCAGAAATCCGGTTCTTGACGCGATCCACGATCCATTTCAGCACGCGCATGTTGTCGCCGAAACCGGGCCACATGAATTCGCCCCTTTCGTTCATCCGAAACCAGTTCACGCAGAAGATCTTCGGCGCTTGCTCTACCACGTGACCCATCTTCAGCCAATGGTTGAAGTAGTCGCCCATGTGGTATCCGCAGAACGGCAGCATGGCGAAAGGGTCGCGACGCACCACACCCTGTGTTCCAGAAGCCGCAGCGGTAGTCTCGGAGCCCAGTGTGGAGGCCATGTAGACACCGAAATTCCAGTTGAACGCCTCATAGACCAGCGGCACCGTGGTGGCGCGGCGACCGCCGAAGATAAAGGCGGAGATCGGCACACCCTCCGGGTTTTCCCAGTCCGGATCTATTGACGGGCACTGGCTTGCCGGCGCGGTGAAGCGGGCATTGGCATGGGCCGCCTTGCGGCCGTTCTTGCCGTCTGCCGGCGTCCAGTCTTTGCCCTGCCAGTCGATCAGGTGTTCGGGGGCCTCCTTGGTCATGCCTTCCCACCAGACATCGCCGTCGTCGGTCAGCGCGACGTTGGTGAAAATGATATTTTCCTTGAGGGTCTCCAGGGCGTTGTAGTTGGTTTTCTCGGAGGTGCCCGGTGCAACGCCAAAGAAGCCCGCTTCCGGATTGATGGCGTAAAACCGGCCGTCCTTGCCGGGCTTGATCCAGGCAATGTCGTCGCCCACCGTGGTGATCTTCCAGCCATCGAAAGTTTTCGGCGGGATCAGCATGGCGAGGTTGGTTTTGCCGCATGCCGAAGGAAAGGCCGCGGCGACATAGCATTTTTCGCCGGACGGAGATTCAATGCCGAGGATCAGCATGTGTTCGGCCAGCCAACCCTCGTCTCGCGCCATGGTCGAAGCGATGCGCAGCGCGAAGCACTTCTTGCCGAGCAGGGCATTGCCGCCGTAGCCTGAGCCATAGGACCATATCTCGCGCGTCTCCGGGAAATGCACGATGTACTTGACGCTCGGATTGCACGGCCATTTTACGTCCTGCGCGCCCGGCTGCAGCGGGGCGCCGACGCTGTGCAGACAGGGCACGAATACGCCATCCGTGCCGAGTGCGTCGATCACCGCTTTGCCCATGCGCGTCATGATGCGCATGTTGACCACCACGTAGGGCGAGTCGGAAATCTCGATCCCGATGTGGGCGATGGGCGAGCCGAGCGGTCCCATGCTGAAGGGAATCACATACAGTGTGCGGCCGCGCATCGAACCCATGAACAGGCCGGTGAGCTTCTCGCGCATCACCTTCGGGTCTTCCCAGTTGTTGGTCGGCCCTGCATCATCCCGGTGCGCGGAACAGATATAGGTGCGGTCTTCCACTCGCGCCACATCGGAAGGATCGGAGCAGGCAAGGAAAGAATTGCGGCGCTTGGCCGGGTTGAGCTTGACGAAGGTGCCTGCGGCAACCATCTCGGCGCACAGGCTATCGTATTCCTGCTGCGATCCGTCGCACCAGACGATGCGGTCGGGTTCGGTCAGGGCAGCAACTTCGGCAACCCATGCCTTGAGCTTTGCATGCTTGACGTAATCGGGTGCTGCGATGTCGATACTCATCAATCGAACCTCCTCAACCTATATCACACCATCAATGGATGACACATTACGATGCAGCAAAGACACGACGAAAGACAACCGCACAACCAATGTGTCGGATTGTAACGAGGATGCCATCTGGTGGCTACACTTAAAATATATGTAATCCATGGCTGGGGTTTCCCGCATACCTTTGACAAGGAGCACGCGCGGTATCTGACATTCGTTGGCGGACATATGGCTTTTTCTGTCCATAGTTGTTTTGGAACAGTTGGAGCATAATTTGGCACTGATATACAGGCAGGGAGTTTAAACATGAATTCACCACACAGGCCGCGAGTAGGACTCGCATTGGGCAGCGGCTCGGCACGCGGCTGGGCGCATGTGGGCGTCATCCGTGCCTTGGAACGAGTCGGCATCAAGCCGGACCTGGTGTGTGGCACGTCGATCGGTGCCCTGGTGGGAGCGGCCTACGCTGCGGGCGAGATGGAGAGTTTCGAGAAATGGCTGCGTGGGTTGGGCATTGCGGACGTGCTCTCGTTCATGGATGTGCGTCTGAGTGGAGGGATGATCAAGGGCGAGCGGCTGATGGAGTTCTTCCGCCGAAGTTTCGTCGACCGCCCGATCGAGAACCTGGCCATGCCCTTCGCAGCAGTGGCCACTGCATTTCACAACGGCGCGGAAATCTGGTTGCGTGAGGGCTCGACCATCGAGGCAGTGCGCGCCTCCATCGCGCTTCCCGCCCTGTTTACGCCGGTGGTGCGCGAGGGCCGGATCCTTGTGGACGGCGCCCTGGTCAACCCGGTACCGGTATCGCTGGCACGCGCGATGGGCGCCGATATCGTGATTGCAGTCGATCTTGGCTCTGACCTTTTGGGCCGTCACTTGCGTGAGGAGCCCGAGCCCGAAGTGCCGGCCACCGAGATCAGCGAATGGAGACGCAAACTGCAGGAGAATCTCAGCGCATTCATTCCCGCGGACTCGGATGATGAGCCTGAGCTTCCATCGATGCTCGACGTAGTAGCCAAGAGCATCAACATCATGCAAGTGCGCATCAGCCGCAGTCGCATGGCGGGCGATCCCCCGGATGTGATCGTGGCGCCGCGCCTGGCACACCTCGGCCTGCTCGACTTTCACCGCTCCAAGGAAGCGATCGAAGAGGGCGAGCGTGCTGTGGAGACTGCGCTGCCGGGTCTCAAAGCACTCTTTAACCAATTGCGATGAATATGAAGTTGCCGAGGGGATGTGCGCTTCGGCATCATGATGCCGGACCCCGAGCGCGTGCTCCGCACGGTGCCGAACTTGTGGTATCCGAGCGAGTGGCAGGAGAATGGTGCGTGGTTGCGCATGCTCCAGAATGCGAGGTGGTGGGTGGTGTATGAGTTTCTTTGCAAGGGAAGAATAAGGCGATCACTGATCGACGTTTTTGTGAATCATGGGCTACCCCAGATTATTTGTTTGTCCGCTTTCAACTTTTTCGAGCCGTCACTCCCGACACGAAGGCGACATTCAGCCATTGCCTGCAAAGTAAAACTGTAGCAGTTAGAAGCCCCGATTCGCCATCTGCGTGTGTATAATTCGGTTAAGTAAACCCCCGGCTATGCCGGGGGACTCACAAGGGTTTGACCTATGCGGCGGTCACATAAAGAAAAGTCAAAATTCAGCGACATTATTCGGCCCCCTCGCTTCGCTCTCCCCCTTGCAGGGGGAGGGGTAGGGTGGGGGTAGAAATTAAAGTATGGATGCTGTCAGCAATTTGTACCCCCATCCCAACCTTCCCCCTGATATGGGG
>JBMOQB010000027.1:0-91495 GCA_049320585.1 Pseudomonadota bacterium
TCCCAACCTTCCCCCTGATATGGGGAAGGAGTGCAATCCAGCCGCCTTGAGGCGGCTCATGGTTTTATTGGCGCCTTTGAGGCGCTCACCCAATAAGCCTCCGGCTTTGCCGGAGGTCATTTAACTCATTTGACTGCTGCGTGAAATAATATTGCCGGTTTTCGTTCTGTAAGAGCTATGGATACGCTAAAGAAGTATGGTTTTGTCGTTCCCGCGAAAGCGGGAACCCAGTTAGATAAAAGGGCTGGATTCCCGCTTTTGCGGGAATGACGACTTATTGATTTTTCCGTTATTCATTACACCGTTCACCCTGATAACCAGCGACTTGGCTGGTGTTTTCTGGCAGCCTAGTCGAATGGCTAGTAGTTGCATCAGGTATCGAAGGGTGCCGACCGTTTGGTGATTGGGCTTCGATATATCCGTTATGGTTCGATACCTCACCACGAACGGATGTACCCTGTGCTGAGCTCGTTGAAGCATCAGCCCGAACGGTAGGTTTGTCACTAATTATGGAATGCTCAATAATCAGCGTTTCCCTATACGGAACACGCTCTAACTATGGAGAACATTTGTGATTGTCGCGGTTACCGGCGGAACCGGGTTCATCGGAAAAAGGCTGGTCGAGCACCTGGTCGGGCGCGGCGATACCGTCAGGTTGCTGACGCGCGCATCTGTGATCCCGGGAAAGCACCCGCTGGTGGAAGTGCACAACTGCGACCTGGTAACAATGAATGCCAGCGATCTCTCGTCGATACTGGACGGGGTGGACGTGCTTTATCATTGTGCAGGTCAACTGACGAATCCGCAGGCCATGCGCGCTCTGCATGTCGATGCCACGCGCAAGCTGGTCGAAGCGGCCTCGCGGCGTATCGGTCATTGGGTGCAGTTGAGCAGTGTAGGGGTATACGGCCCGGTGCATGAAGGCGCCATTGATGAAGATTCGGCGATCAATCCGGTTGGCGAATACGAGATCACCAAGGCAGAATCGGATAGTATCGTTGCCAATGGCGCAGCACTCGCAGGATTCAGTTATTCGGTTCTGCGTCCCTCCAACGTATTCGGGATACACATGAGAAATCAGTCCCTGTTTAAAATGATATCGATGATAGACCGGGGATGGTTCTTTTATATCGGCAAGCCCGGCGCATCTGCGAACTATATTCATGTGGATAATGTGGCAGAAGGACTGGTCAGATGCGGAACGATGCAAGCCGCGCACGGCATGACTTTCAATCTTTCCGGTCACTGTACCCTGGAGCATTTCGCCGGCGTGATCGCCGAAGCGCTCGGCCGGTCCGCGCCGAGTCTGCGGATTCCGCTGCCGGCCGCACGCATGATGGGCGCGGCCTTGGGCAGGGTGCCTGGTTTTCCCCTCACCCGATCAAGGATAGCTGCCTTGACCAATCGTTCGATCTACCCGATCTCGCGTATCCGGCATGTGCTGGGATACCGGCACATCGTCACGATGGAAGAAGGCCTGCGCGAACTGGTTGCAGCCTACCGGCAAAGATGATGGCTTTGCGCGCAAGATGAAAAGTCTCTGTTTTGTCGCAACGATACCCGATGTGGTGTATTCCTTCCTGAAAGGTCACATTCGCGCTTCGGCAAAGAAGTGGCCGGTCACGATCGTAACGAATCCAAAAAGTGCAGAGCTGTTGAACGGCCTGGATGCACGGTTGATTCCGCTCGCGATCCGGCGCAAGGCGTCGCCCTGGCACGATCTGATCGTGTTGATCCGGCTGACATCGCTGTTTCGCCGCGAACGATTCGGCCTGGTTCATTCCATCATGCCCAAGACCGGGTTGCTGGCGATGCTGGCAGCCAGGCTAGCCGGGGTTCCGGTGCGTATGCATACCTTTACCGGACAGGTGTGGGCGAATAAGCAGGGATGGAAGCGCGCTGCTCTGAAGATGTTCGACATGATGATCGTCGCACTGGCGACACATATTCTGGTGGATAGTCCATCACAGCGCGACTTTCTGGTCGCCGAAGGCGTGCTGCCGCAGGGCAAGGGCGAGGTCATCGGCCACGGGTCGATCTGCGGTGTCGATCAATCCCGCTTCCACACGGATGCGCAAGTGAGGGAAACGGTTCGTGAGGAACTGGGCATCGGTTCAACCCAGACCATGATCCTGTTCCTGGGCAGGTTGAATCGCGACAAGGGCATGCTCAATCTCGCGGCGGCGTTTGCAGAAATTGCATCCCGTCGGACCGATGTGGTGCTGGTGCTGGTGGGCGCAGAGGAGGATGTCTCCTTTGCGCAGGTGCAGCAGATTTGCGGGACGCATCGCGAGCGCTTGCGCAGGGTGGGTTTTACTCCTTATCCGGAACGTTACATGGCAGCGGCGGATGTTTTTTGCCTGCCCAGTTATCGCGAAGGTTTTGGCCAAGTCATTATCGAGGCAGCCGCTTGCGGGGTGCCGACGGTTGCCTCGCGCATCTATGGCATCACCGATGCGGTGGAAGACGGCACGACAGGAATACTGTTTGCTGCGGGAGATGTGCCAGCCCTTGCCAGTGCCTTGTCTGAATTGATCGAAGATCGCGCATTGCGCAAGCGTATGGGTGAGGCTGCGCGAATTCGAGCTTTGGATTTGTTTGCCAGCGAGAAAATCACAGCGGAGTTGGTTACGCGGTGCGGGCAGTTGATGTCATGACTCCATGCAACATGTCAATGCCGGAAAGCACACAAGCGCTGATCACCGGCGCCAATGGTTTCGTTGGCAGGGCGTTGTGCGCTGAACTGCTGCGCCAAGGCTGGCGGGTCAGGGCGGCAGTGCGCTCTTCCGCAAAAATGCCGGAAGAGGTTGAAGTTGTCGCCGTTGGTGATATCGATGGCGATACGAATTGGGCTGATGCGCTGAGGGGCGTGGAGGTGGTGTTCCATCTCGCAGCGCGTGTGCACGTGATGAAAGATACCGCTGCCGATCCGCTGGCTGAGTTTCTCAAGGTCAATCTGCAAGGCACGGAGAATCTGGCCCATCAAGCGGTGCGAGCAGGGGTGAAGCGGCTGGTGTATGTGAGTTCGATCAAGGTGAATGGTGAATGTACTGCCAATATCTCTTTTTCAAACACTCTCTCCCCTAACCCCTCTCCCTTAGAGGGAGAGGGGAATAAAGTGGGGAAAAGGAAGATGAAGAGTGTCTTTACCGAGTTCGATGGACCTGACCCGCAAGATGCTTACGGCATCTCGAAATGGCAGGCCGAGCAAGCCTTGCGGCGCATCGCGCAGGACACCGGTCTGGAAGTGGTGATGGTGCGCCCGCCGCTGGTGTATGGCCCCGGCGTGAAAGGAAATTTCATCAGCCTGCTGGCCGCGATAAACAAGGGGATCCCGTTGCCCTTGTCGGGCGCGAACAATGCGCGCAGCCTGGTATACGCCGGCAATCTGGTCGATGCGCTGATCGCCTGCGCGACCCACCCGGCTGCGGCGGGGCAGACCTATCTGGTGAGTGATGGCGAGGATGTCTCGACCGCACTGCTGGCGGAAAAGATCGCCGGTGCGTTGGGGCGCAGCAGCCGCTCATTCTATTTTCCGCCCGGTTTGCTTCGTGTTGTCGCATCACTGCTGGGACGTTCGGTACAGATCGACCGGTTATTCGGCTCGCTGCGCGTGAGCGATGCGAAGCTGCGCAGCGAACTGGGCTGGACCCCGCCTTACACGCTGGAGCAGGGTTTGCGCGCAACTGCTGACTGGTATTCCGCTCTTGCATCCGAGCAGTGATCATATGATCAACAGGCTGCAAAATCCGTCAACGGGATTTTCAGCCACAACATGTCGAAATATCAGTCATGCTGCACAGCATCGGGTTGTGATGGGACGCCAAGCAATGTGCCATGAACCGCCATTGGCGCAAGAAAAGGATATACCAGGTTTGCAAGGCTTTCCTGTCTTTGCGAACAAGCGGTGGCCTTGCATCCATAAAAAAGCCCCGCGAGTAGCGGGGCTTGATAAGGCCAGAATAATCGGGCAGTTTAATATTCAATCATGCCAGCTGGATATCGACCTACTCGTATCAAGGGGCAACAGCGGAATATTGGATACAATTTACGACGTGGTACACGTTCGTCGGCAAAGAGTTGTCTGTGTTTATAACTCGCAATACTGCCGAGCTTAATGTCAAAGGCCCGCCATTATCAGGAGCGACATTACCGAGAGTATACATGCGATTGATCTTGACGCGATCTGCACCCGCTATTCCACTATCCGTGGCCACGGAGCCGGCGGGACAACCGGTAATAATGTTGCCGGAATTTGCACCGGGAGCTATGGTCGCAATTTGATACACACTGAATTGTGTCAATTGCGTAGCACCACCACCGCTTCCTACAGATGCACAAACCAGGGAACCATCTGCCTGGATCGCCGTTGCCGCCTGGCCGTTCGGGCAGATGCCACCCAGCAGTTTATCCCTGAATGCCAAGTCGGATCTGATCATGTCGATCTCTCCCTGCAATGCCGTGATCAATACCATATTATCGTTGATCTGAGCCTGCAGGCTGGTGGAGAGATCAATGACATTGGTCTGTACCAGCAATATCGCTTGTTGCAGGGTTGTGATCAGCGCAGAATTTGCATCGAATTCAGCTTGAAGAGTTGTAATATTGCCTGAGTTGGCAGCAATCAGAGACTGAAGGTAGGTATTCTGACTCTGCAGTGTCAGGACTTCATTCTGGATGGCTGTGATATCTGTCAGGTTCTGTGCTGCAAGGGCTTGAAGCGCCTGGTTCTGGCTTTGCAATGTTCCGATCGCGACTTCATCAGCAGTTACACGCTCTTCGAGAGTGCTTACCCTGGCCACCAGGGAATTGAGTTGGTCCTGCAGCGATGCGATTGCACCTTGTACCTCCACGATCGCATTATTGATCGCAACAAATTGTTTTTTGCCCTTTTTCTTATGGCCATCATTTCCATCTGCATACGCGGGCTGAAAGCTGCTACACAAAAACACCGCGAGTGCCACTAATCCGAAAGCGCGGGTTTTGACTGCGCCCTTGCTTAAGTTAATACGTCCCTGCTCGTTTACATCGGCTTCACCTGCGCAAAAATTAAACATGTCATCCCCCCGATTGTGTTTGCTGTAATTCCCCTCATTGGATAGATCCGCTACTCAGTGCCCTGGTATTCAGGATTGACTTTTCGCTTGACTTGATAATGGGATAACGTCAGAAGCACTTTACATGCCATAAAAATTAATCGTTTGATTTGTAAATAAATAATATTTTTATAAAGTATTTTGCATGGCTGCTTTCTCATATTATGGAAGACTTAAGTGCCACAATTCCCTTCGGTGAGATGTTCAAAATTTAAAATTGCAGTATTTTCAGTGCACTAAGTGCCGCATTCGGATCCTTAACTTATTGCTTTGCAGACATTGAGCAAGCTGGCTGATGCCGGCAATCTGTAGCATCTCGCATCATTCATGGGCGGCCCTCGCCATGTCCTCGTGAGGGCGACGTCAGCGATGGGCAGTTGGTAGGCTGCTGACACTGCATCGTCTGCGCGCCGTCAATATTGATCTTTCCGCTATTCATTACACCGTTCACCCTGATAACCAGCGATTTGGCTGGTGTTTTCTGGCAGCCTAGTCGAATGGCTAGTAGTTGCATCAGGTATCGAAGGGTGCCGACCGTTTGGTGATTGGGTTTCGATATATCCGTTATGGTTCGATACCTCACCACGAACGGATGTACCCTGTGCTGGGCTCGTCGAAGCATCAGCCCGAACGGTAGGTTTGTCACTAATTATGGAATGCTCAATAATTTCGCGGCGAAAAGCCGCGTGGGCAGATTGTTTGAGTGGTTGCGCGTGAGCGATGCATAACTGCGCAACGATTGGGGTTGGATTCCGCCTTACACTCAGGAGCGGGACTTGCGCGCAACGGCTGACTATTCAGGTGAGGTTTTGCATCGCAGCGTCATCTTGAAAGATTGACACTGAATTCAGGGTGCCTCTGCAAATACTCCTCACGCTCGCGCAGGAAATCCGCGTAGTCCGCAGCAAGCGGGCGGGCAAGCACCGGCTTGCTGCGGGTTTTGTTAAACATGTCGTCCAGCATGATGTTCCCCGCTTCAAAGTTGAAGTGTTTCGCATCCTGCCAATATCCCCTGGTATTCCTGACCCGCTCGGCGGTGATATCGTTATAGCCGAAAAACTGCCATGCCTTGACCTGCCCTCCTGATTCCGAATCTATAAATTCTGAAATCCGCTTCATGGCCTGCCACTCGGCATCCTGGCCGCCGCACAGATTGTCCATTTCCAGCAGATAAGCGTGCTTGGGGTAGGCGAATAACACCAGCTCAACGTTATGTTCCCGGGCAGTCCTGATCATGCGCTGCAATCCGCTCAGGTCGAGCAAGTTTGCAGAGCCGTTCGAGGAACTTCCGGCGGCCAGATTCTTCCGGCACTCGGCAGCCCGGGCTTTCAGATCTTCCTGAAAGAAGGGGAAAGGATTCCTGTCCCGATTATAAAAAAACATTCCTTCATAGGTATGGGTGATGTCGCTTGCGCGCTGCTTTTTGATGGTTTTGATCGAATATTCAAGCGCGGAGTATGTGAACAGTATGTCTACCGGGTTGAAACGCTCGATGGATGCAAAATCCTTCTCGCAGTTGCTGATCGGCAGATTCCCCGGATGAATGCCGATCAAGGCGCGTTTGATGTGGGAATGTGTGACGGCAAACTCAAAATCGCATTGCACTTCTGCCCACGATGCCCTCGCAAACGCAAAGTTCATGCTCTTCAAATTGCCGCGATCGGTAAAGTATGGATTGACAGGATCGAAACCGATTTCCGCATATGAGCTGCCCAGGATGATCGCTTCGGGCTTGTCGCGTGCCAGCAGGGCTGGTTTGACTTCGCGCTCGAACGACAGGTATTCCGGCTTGACTGCGTTAAAGCCCTGGATCTCGATATCGCGGTAATACCAGGACGGATCGACGATGCGATTGAATATCCCGAGCAGCGCCAACAGCAGGAAATATCCAATAGCGAATCTGATAACGAACTGCCGGTATGTCATGGTCGGATCAAAACTGGAAATAAATGAATTCGGAGATCTTTGTGATCGAGATCGTTGCATAGACAGAGCACAGCACGCCTGCTGCCAGCCATGCGTGGTTAGGCTGCCACTGCAGCCATTTTGGTTTGCTGTCTGCCAACAGGTTGAGCGCCGGCCTGTAGGCCGCGAGCATTTGCTGGGTGTTGGGTGCCAGCCACACGATCAGCAGTAAAGCCGGTATCCAGTAGTAAGCCCCGCCGGTGATCGGAATCAGGAAATTGCTCGCGCCAAAGGCGACGCCATGCGCGGACAGCCATTGTCCGGCCGCACCCCACCTGAACAGCCAGGCATACGGCAGCACAAAGCCGTTCATCCCGGCCATGGCCTTGAGCATCGCAATGGCAGTGTCGAGATTGTCCGCCCTGAAAACCACCCACGCCACCACTACCGCCAAGAAAGTCAGCAGCACAGAAAGCGCATGCATCGGGCGCGACAGCGGCCGGTCCGGATTAAATCCCAGCTTGTTGCGCAACGAGCGCCAGCCGTTGTTGATGACCAGGTACAGTCCGTGCAATCCGCCCCACAGCACAAAGGTCCACCCCGCGCCGTGCCATAGTCCGCCCAGCAGCATGGTCGCCATCAGATTCAGGTAACGTCTTGGTATCCCCCTGCGGTTGCCGCCCAGCGGGATGTACAAGTAGTCGCGCAGGAAGCGCGAAAGAGTCATATGCCAGCGGCGCCAGAATTCGATGATGTTGGCAGCCTTGTAAGGCGAGTGAAAATTGAGCGGCAGGACGACGCCGAACATGCGCGATAGCCCGATCGCCATGTCCGAATAGCCGGAAAAATCGAAATACAATTGCAGCGTGTAGCTCAACGCGCCGACCCAGGCTTCGATGAAGGTCAGATGGATGCCCGCTGCCGGTGCGCTGAATACCGGCCCGACATAGGCGGCGATGCCGTCTGCCAGGATGACTTTCTTGAACAGGCCGATGAAGAATATCGTCAGCCCCACCGCCATGTTCTCGTAATTGAAGCGGTAGGTTGATGCATGCCCGAATTGCGGCATCATTTCCTTGTGGTGCAATATCGGGCCGGCGATCAGGTGCGGGAAGTAAGTGACGAACAGGGTGTAATGGATGAAATTGTATTCCTTCACCTTGCCTTGGTAAGTGTCGACCAGAAAGGCGATCTGGGTGAAGGTGAAGAACGAGATGCCCAGCGGCAGGATGATCTCGCCCAGGGACAAGTGTGTGTCCGCCAGGCCGTTGATGCTGCCCAGAAAAAAATTGGCGTATTTGTAATAGGCAAGCAGCAGCAGGTTCGCCGCGAGCGCCAGCAGCAGCAGGCGCTTCTTGAGCAAGGCATCCTGCTTGACTCCGGCTTTGGCGATCCACATGCCGAATGCATAATTGAACACCACCGAACCCAGCAACAGTCCGACGTAGGAAAGATTCCAATAGCCGTAGAAAAACAGCGAGGCGGCCGACAGCCAGCCGGCGGCAAAGGCATGGCTGACGCGTGCCAGTTGGAAGAATCCCAGCAGCACCACAGGCAAAAACAGAAAAATGAAACCGTAGGAATTGAAAAGCATCGGACGGCGGCGTTGTCTTCGGTAATGAAGTTTAGCTTATGGCATTGAATAATAACAAGGCGGTTTCAGGCACCAAGTATAAAGAATGCTTCCGCATGATTATTTTTCAATGTTCGTCTTGAACGAGCCGTGATTGCGCTGATAACGCGTGTGACTTCACCCATCGAGAAAATGCGGTAATGACTTTTGCGTAGGAGCGGCTTCAGCCGCAAAACTAAAATACATCGCGGCTGAAGCCGCTCCTACATCCCGAATGACGGATGTTTAGTGGTGCCATATAATCGCCGTTCTTTATATTTTCAGAGCCTCGGACGAGGCGATAGAACGACATGATCTTAGTCACCGGCAGCGCAGGTTTCATCGGTTCGAATTTCGTACTGGATTGGTTCGCGCAACAGGACGAAGGCGTGGTCAGCCTTGACAAGCTGACTTACGCCGGCAACCTGGAGAATCTTGCATCGCTCAAAGGTGACCCGCGCCATGTCTTCGTGCAGGGCGACATCGGCGATGCGGCATTGGTGGGCAGGCTGCTGTCCGAATACCGTCCGCGCGCCGTCGTCAATTTTGCGGCGGAAAGCCACGTGGACAGATCGATACACGGCCCCGAAGATTTCATCCAGACCAATATCGTCGGCACCTTTCATTTGCTGGAGGAAGTGCGCGGTTACTGGTCGGGTTTGACTGCTGCGGAAAAATCCGGTTTCCGCTTGCTGCATGTTTCCACCGATGAAGTGTACGGCTCGCTTGCGAAGAACGATCCAGCGTTCAGCGAGACACACCGCTATGAGCCGAACAGCCCTTACTCCGCCAGCAAGGCCGCCAGCGACCATCTGGTGCGCGCCTATCATCACACCTACGGCTTGCCGGTGCTGACAACCAATTGTTCCAACAACTACGGCCCGTATCATTTTCCGGAGAAGCTGATCCCGCTGATGATCGTCAACGCGCTCGCCGGCAAGGCGCTGCCGGTGTACGGCGACGGCCAGCAGATCCGCGACTGGCTGTACGTCAGGGACCATTGCAGCGCGATCCGCCGCGTGCTGGAAAAGGGCCGCCTGGGTGAGGTGTACAACGTCGGCGGCTGGAACGAAAAGGCCAATCTCGACATCGTGCACACGGTTTGCGCGCTGCTCGATGAACTCAGCCCGAGATCCGATCGCAAGTCCTATCGCGAGCAGATTGCTTTCGTTGCCGATCGTCCCGGCCACGACCGCCGCTATGCGATCGATGCGCGCAAGATTGAGCGCGAACTCGGCTGGAAACCGGCCGAGACGTTCGAGACCGGCATACGCAAAACAGTGCAGTGGTATCTGGACAACCAGGACTGGGTGACCAATGTGCAGTCCGGTTCCTACCGGCAGTGGGTCGAGAAGAACTACGCGGGACGGGCTTGATGAATCCGGAAAATCCATTAACCGTAGGAGCCAGCTTGCTGGCGAATTTTGCTGCGAATAAGCAAATAAATGCCAGCCACATCGCCAGCAAGCTGGCTCCTACTGGGTGTTTTGTGCCCAAGGGAAATCCGGGATGAAAATATTGCTATTCGGAAAGAACGGCCAGGTCGGCTGGGAACTGCAGCGCAGTCTTGCCCCGCTGGGCGAACTGGTCGCGCTGGGCCGCGACAGCCAGGGTTTGTGCGGCGACTTTACCGATCTTGAGGGCATCGCACGCACGATACGATCCGTTGCGCCGGATGTGATCGTCAACGCGGCTGCGCATACCGCAGTGGATAAAGCCGAAAGCGAAGCGGAGCTTGCCCACACGCTCAACGCGCTCGCGCCGGCAGTGCTGGCCCGGGAAGCCAGACAGTCCGGCGCATGGCTGGTCCATTACTCGACCGACTATGTGTTCGACGGCAGCGGCGACAAACCCTGGCTGGAGACGGATACTGCCGGGCCGCTCAGCGTGTACGGCTTGACCAAGCTGGAAGGCGAGCAGCTCATTCAACAATCAGGTTGCAAGCACCTGATCTTCCGCACCAGTTGGGTGTATGGCGCACGCGGCGGCAATTTCGCCAAAACCATGCTGCGGCTGGCTCGCGAGCGCGACAGCCTGAGTGTCATCAACGACCAGTTCGGCGCGCCGACCGGGGCAGATCTGCTGGCTGACGTGACCGCCCATGCGCTCCGCGCGGCGCGGCAGCGACCGGAACTTTCCGGCCTGTATCACCTGACCGCAGCAGGGGTGACCTCATGGCACGGCTATGCCAGTTTCGTCATCGAGTTTGCCCGGCAGGCTGGCATCCCGTTGAAAGTCGCTGCGGATGCGATCAAGCCGGTGCCGACCACAGCCTACCCCACGCCGGCCAAACGACCATTGAATTCGCGGATGAATACCGCCAGGCTGCAAAAAAGCTTCGATCTGTATCTACCGGATTGGAAGATCGGCGTGGCGCGGATGTTGAGTGAGGTGCTGGAGAGCTCGTAGGGTGCGCTATGCGCACCAATGATAATGGAATGCACCCTACGAAACTGTCTGGCAGTTAAACCCAAATTATCTATATAACCACAAACCCCTCCCAACCTCCCCTTGTCAGGGGAGGAGCGGGGTTCAGTTCTCCCCCTGATAAGGGGGAGCTATAACCAGCGACTTGGCTGTAGTCTTTTGACAGCCTAGTCGAATGGCTAGTAGTTATATCAGAGGGGGTTTCGGGTTTATTCTGCTACAACCTGCAAACTTATCCCCAGCGTCTTCCACTGCTTTACTTCTTCCTGCAGAGCGGTTTCGGTCAGCGGGTTGTTTTTCAGCCATTCAGGTTCAACGGCGATGCGATAATCCTTGCCATTGATGCTTGCCTGAATTTCAGGCAGGGCAATATCGCTGCGATTGCGGTAGAACAGCGCAGCCATGCGCAGACTCATCGCCAGCACGCAATCCTCCCCGCCGGTCAATAGGCCTTTCAGTTTTTTCAGATTGCCGCGATGCGACAGCGCCAGCAAACTCAGCCGGGCCTGTTCCTTCTTGGAAAAACCGGGCATGTCGGCATTGGCGAGGATATAAGCGCTATGTTTATGGTAGCCGCTGTGCGCCACCCGGATGCCGATACCATGCAATCTGGCGACCCAGCCGAGAATTTGCAGGGCAGGCTCGCCGGCGTCCTTGCCCAGAAATTGCCGGGCCAGCATGTTCGACAGTTTCGATACCCGCTCTGCCTGCCGGGTGTCGACGTCGTAGCTATGCATGAAATGCTGAACTGTCACGTCGCGCATGTCGTCGTTGTGATAGCGTCCCCACAGGTCGTACAACACCCCTTCGCGCAGGGCGCTGTTCGCGGGTTGCATCGTCTCTATTTGCAGTTCGCAAAATACGGCATACATGATGGCGAAACCGCCCGCCAGCACGGGCACGCGGTCGGGGCGCAAACCTTGCAAGTCGAGCTTGTAAACATCGCCGGCCTTGAGCAGGCGCGCACGGATTTTCTCCATCCCATCCCGGGTGATGCCACCCTTGCTGTATCCGTTCAATTCCAGTATTTCGGCGATAGACTTGGCGGTCCCCGAAGAGCCGAGCGCCTTCTGCCACTGTCCGCGGAAGCCGGCAACTATGGTTTGCAATTCGCTTCGTGCGGCAAGCTCCGCCTTTTCGAGTTTGCTCCTGGTGATTTTTCCGTCGGGGAAGAACCGGTTGCTGAAACTGACACAACCCATGTACAGGCTTTCCAGCTGGAGCGGCGTCAGACCGTTGCCGATGATGAATTCGGTGGAGCCGCCGCCTATGTCTATCACCAGCAGATTGTCATCCGATGGTGGCAGGCCATGCGCCACGCCAAGATAGATCAGGCGCGCCTCTTCAAGTCCGGAGATCACCTCTATCGGGAATCCCAGCACACTCTCAGCCTGCGCGATGAATTCTGCGGAATTTTTTGCCATGCGGAAAACGTTGGTGGCGACTGCGCGCACTGCTTGCTGCGGCAGGTCGCGCAGTCGCTCGGCAAATAGTCCCAATGCGGTCAGTGCGCGCTGTTGGGCTTCGCTGTCGAGAAATCTTTCCGGGGTGAGTCCGGCGGCAAGACGCACCGATTCGCGCAAGCCGTCCAGCATGTACAGCTGGTCACCTTCGACCCGTGCGATTTGCAGCCGGAAACTGTTCGAGCCGAGATCTACGGCGGCGAGGATGGGTTGCTGCTGCACTAGTGATTGATTTCCTGATCGATCTCTTCAGCGGTAATGTGGCGGACATCGCGGCCCTTGACCATGTAGATGACATACTCGGCCATGTTCTTGGAATGATCGCCGATACGCTCGATCGCCTTCGCCACAAACAGTATCTCCAGGGAGGTCGAAATGGTGCGCGGATCTTCCATCATGAAGGTGATCAGATAGCGCATGATGGCGCGAAACTCGTCGTCCACCTGGTCATCCTGCCGCACCACTTGCGCAGCCAGCATCACATCAAGGCGCGCGAAGGCATCCAGGGACTTGCGCAGCATATCCAGCGCGATCTCCGCGGCATGCTTGATCTCCTGGTAACGAGGCAGCGCGAAACCCTGCTTTTGCGACAGCAGCTTGGCCATGCGCGAGATCTTCTCCGCCTCGTCGCCGATGCGCTCAAGGTCGGTGATGGTCTTGATCACCGCCATCACCAGACGCAGGTCGCCAGCGGCCGGCTGGCGGCGCGCGATCACCTGGCTGCATGCTTCGTCTATTTTCACCTCCATCGCGTTGACGCGATGGTCGTCTTCGATCACCCGGTTCATCAAAGCCACATTGCCGCTGACCAGCGAATCGACGGCGCTTTTGATCTGGCTCTCCACCAGGCCGCCCATCTGCAACACGCTGGCGCGGATGGCTTCGAGATCGGCATCGAATTGCCGGGAGATATGGTCGCTATTGGTCATGATCTATTCCTTTAAATTTTGTAACTGAGCAGGATAACCAAAGATTGTTAATGTCAGATGACAGTTCGCTAAACAGTCATCTTTTTTACGCCATCAGCCGTGCCGAGCAGCAGCACATCGGCAGCGCGGCGCGCAAACAAACCGTTGGTTACCACGCCGGCGATATGGTCCAGCGTGGATTCCAACTCCACCGGATTCATGATATTCATCCCGTGCACGTCAATGATGATATTGCCGTTGTCGGTAGTGAATCCTTCGCGCAGCCTGGGCTGCCCGCCCAGCGCAACCAGTTGCCGCGCCACCGAACTGCGCGCCATCGGGATCACCTCGATCGGCAACGGGAACTTGCCCAGCACGTCCACCAGCTTGCTGGCATCGCACACGCAGATGAATTTCCTGCTCGCCGCCGCCACGATCTTTTCGCGTGTCAGCGCGCCGCCGCCGCCCTTGATCATGTGCATGTGGCGCGTGATCTCGTCCGCACCGTCGACATACACCGGCAGGTCGCCCGCGTCGTTCAGCGACAACACCTCGATGCCATGTCCTTTGAGGCGTTTTGCCGACGCCTCTGAACTGGCGACCGCGCCGCGGATCTTGTGCTTGATCTTTGCCAATTCGTCGATGAAGAAATTAGCTGTGGAACCGGTGCCCACCCCGACAATGCAATCGACCGGGACATATTCGATCGCGGCCTTGGCGACGGCGCGCTTCAGGTCATCCTGGTTACTCATGCTGAATTCCTTTTTTAATATTATTCATTCGTAATCGCGATTATTGCAGGATTTGAAAAGTTTGTGGAATATTGCTCAAGTTGGAAGCGGACTGCGAAAGAAAAAGGGCGGGGAATCCCGCCCTTAATCATGTTGGTCTATCCATTATTTTTACGGATTGATCATTAGCCACAAACCCCTCCCAACCTCCCCTTGTCAGGGGAGGAGCGGGTTCGGTTCTCCCCCTGATAAGGGGGAGTTAGAGGGGGTTTGGGTACATTCAGGCTAATGGTCAATCCGGGGATAGCCGCTTACCACTGATAGGAAATCCCGATCGAGGCTACTGGCCACCATTTAAGATTGCTCATGTCATTCTGCAGCTTGATTCTTTCTGCATCGGCATCGGCTTGCAGAGTGTTGCAGGTTGTGGCACATGTGACAACCATATTCACCTTTGGGGAGCCCTGTAGAAGTACCCCGATATCGGTGGTTATGCCCAATCCCTTGCCAGTTGCCACCGGATTGCCCCAGCCTATCCCGAGGTAGGGTGCAACTGTGTTGAATGATACGTCAGCTTGCAGCGAACTGATATCGCCTGAAGGGTAGGTCGTGTTGCCTATGGTAAAGGTTCCGCCAGTGGGTTTGCCCGTCAAACCGAACTTGTTATTGTTGTAAAACAAACCGCCGCTGGTGCGGAAGCCGCCCGAGAACGGATACCAGTCCGCGATTGCGCTGGCCGTTTGCAATTGCATTTTGAAGTCATAGTTAACCGAGGCTGAATTGGCGTTATATTTGTAATTGAAGCCGTTAACACCGAAACGGGCACTGAAGTTTTCAGAGATGCCCAGATTCAGTTCGGCGCCTAAACCCAGCGTGCCGATCTTGCCGGTCAAGGCAGTGCCGGATTTACTCTCCGCGTACATTTCCTGATCATCAGCCGTCTTGGCGGGTTCAACCGGTTCTTGTACGACAGCGACCGCTGCGGGTTCAACTGGTTGAGCGGCGGTTTGTGTTGAATCTGAATCGCTGCCCGCCACTCCCGCCAATGCACCCCCCGCAACGCCTATCGAAGCACCGGCCACAGAAGCTGCCGCACCGGTTGTTCCTGCCGCGCTCGTCACAGCACCGCTCGCATCAGCAGGTATGGAAGCATCAGCAGGAGCGGGAGCGGGAGCGGAAATCGCTGATGGATCAACCGGTATCGAAAGCAGTTCACCGAAAGTGCCGGCGGGTATTGCCGAAGCGGAGATCATCGCAGCCAGCGCCCCTGAAGATGCCACGACAGCGGACTGGCCTGCACCGATCACAGACACGCCGGCGGCATTCGTCATCGAGATCTTTCCTGCTTGCACCTGGCTGTACAATGAGTTGTCTACCATCGCCACCATGAATTCAGTGCCGCGTATGCCGAGGGTCGCATTCGGGGTCAATAGCCTGAACGCCTGCTTTTTGCGCTGGCCGATCAGACCGGTGACGAAGCGCATTCCGCCCTTGAGCAAAGAGAATATGATGCTGCTGTCCTCGACCTTGCGGGCATTGTAGCGGTATTCGCGAACCCGGAATGTGGAGTTGGCACGCATCGTGACGATCTGGCCGTCCTCGAATTTCAGCAGCGCGGCGCTATCTTCGCCGGTGCTGACCAAAGTGTCGGAACCGATGGCCTCGCTGTCGATCACACGATGCGCGGGATTCTTGCCGGGCGTGACAAAAACGCTGCCTTGCACCATGTAAACACGGTTGCCTTCCGATTGCGCAGACTTCATTGCAGACGCTCTGGCATTGATCGCGTCGGTGTCCTGCGATGCGGAAGAAATTGCGGGAAGCAAGACACAAACCGCTATGGCCGCGACTTTGGCGAATACCCGTTCCAATTTCAGCTCAACTTTGCTTTTCATTTTGCCGGCTCGCTTTCGTAGTTTTGCACACACCCGCGATTATTGCAGGATTTGAAATGTTTGTGGAAGTTTGCTGGTTCAGGGTGACAGCATGGCAATGATTCAAAGTACCGGATCGGTTCGCGGCATGGATTGTTGCCAGATCGATACCCTGGTTTAGAAACGCAGCATCAAGGCCGCGCCGGCTTCCGTTTGCACAAAGCCGTTGCTGTAAACCTTGATGGCACAGCCGCCGGAACAGAAAACCTCAGCGTCGGCATCAAGAGCCGTGTAGATTGCGCGCACATCGAGGCGCAAACCGAGATTCTTGCTGAAATAGATCTTTGCGCCGCCGCCGAGCGAGAGTGACAGGCGATTTTCCGTGGTGAGGTCGGCGCGTTCCGGAGCCATGCGCGTGAGGCCGAACGTGCCCGACAGGAAGGGACGAACGCGCTCGCCATCCGGCATCATATAAAGCCCGCCGATGTGAAAGTAGTCTACCTTGAGATCGAACAGCGGGTTGCCGGTGAATGTTCCGGTAGTCGACAGGTAGGTGTTCTGCCGGCTCAGCAGAACTTCGATCTGCTTGTCCGGCTCAAGGTCGAAGTCGAGCACCAAACCGTATGCGGCCGCATCGGCGACTTCGAAATCGGCTGCGGTATTGGAGTCCATGAAGCTGCCGCCGTAGCGATGGCCGGTGTACGCTGCGACCTCGACTGCACGCGCGGGTGTGGCATGGGACAGCGCCAGTATAAAAAGCGCAACAACCAAAGGCTGCTGCACAGTGGCGAGAACCATCCTGGTGATAACTGCCAGGAGGGAGGAAATCGCGATTTTGCAAACGAATCTTCGGCGGTCTTTCATAAGGTTTTTACTCTGCATTTAATCGAATGCTATCAGCTATCCTGAGGTTAGTCTGCACGCGGCAGTGGTAAGATAGCCCAAAAAATCACAACAAATTCCCGGAGCAACGATGCAGATCCGCACAGTAACCACAGCCCCTTTCAGCGATCAAAAACCCGGCACATCCGGCTTGCGCAAGCGCGTGCCGGCTTTTAGGCAGGCGCACTATCTGGAAAATTTCGTGCAGTCCATTTTCGACACTATCGGGGTTCCTCCGCGCGCGACGCTGGTGCTGGGCGGCGATGGCCGCTTTTACAATCGCGAGGCGATCCAGATCATTTTGAAAATGGCGGCTGCAAACGGATTCTGGCGCGTGCTGGTCGGCAGGGATGGCATCCTTTCGACGCCTGCGGCATCATGCGTGATACGCAAATACCGGACCCATGGCGGCATCATACTTTCTGCCAGCCATAACCCCGGCGGCCCTGACGGCGATTTCGGCATCAAGTACAACGCCGCCAACGGCGGTCCGGCGCCGGAAAAAATCACCGAGGCGATTTTTGCGCAAAGCAAAAAGATCTCGCAGTACCGTATCGCCGAAGCAGCGGATATCGTGCTGGACAGGACGGGTGATTACGAGATTGGCGACATGGCGGTGACCGTGATCGATCCGGTCAGCGACTATGCCGGGTTGATGGAATCGCTGTTCGATTTCTCCGCGATCCGTTCGCTGTTAACCGGCGGTTTTCGTATAAAGTTCGATGCGATGCATGCGGTCAATGGCCCGTATGCGCAGGAAATTCTGGTGAATCGCCTGGGCGCTCCGGCGGACAGCGTGATGAATGCGGTACCGCTGCCGGATTTCGGCGGTGGCCATCCCGACCCCAACCTCACTTATGCACATGAACTGGTGGAGGTGCTGTATCGGGACAATGCGCCGGATTTCGGCGCCGCCTCCGATGGTGACGGCGACCGCAACATGATCCTGGGCAAACGTTTTTTTGTCACGCCATCCGACAGCATTGCCATTCTGGCCGCAAATGCCCATCTGGTGCCGGGCTACAAACGGGGTCTGGCGGGTATCGCGCGCTCGATGCCGACCAGTGCGGCGGTGGATCGCGTGGCCAAGGTGCTCGGCATTCCCTGTTACGAAACGCCGACCGGCTGGAAATTCTTCGGCAACCTGATGGATGCGGGCAAGGTGACGCTGTGCGGAGAGGAGAGTTTCGGCACCGGCTCTGACCACATCCGCGAAAAGGACGGACTTTGGGCAGTCTTGTTCTGGCTGAACATACTCGCGGCACGCAAACAGCCGGTGGAGAATATAGTGCGCGAACACTGGGCGCGTTTCGGGCGCAACGTCTATTCGCGGCATGATTACGAAGGCATTTCATCCGGTGTCGCCAACGGTGTGATGGATTTGTTGCATGACCGCTTTGCCGCATTGAACGGAAAGCGATTCGGTAAATTGCAGGTGAAACTGTGCGACGACTTCAGTTATACCGATCCGGTGGATGGCAGTGTCAGCACAGCGCAGGGAGTGCGCATCCTGTTCGCCGACGGATCGCGCATCGTGTTCCGGCTCTCCGGCACCGGCACCGAGGGCGCGACGCTGCGCATCTACCTGGAATGTTTTGAGCCCGATGTCGCCAAACATCACCTCGATGCGCAGCAGGCGCTGGCGCCGTTGATTCGCATCGCACTGGAAATTTCGGAATTGCGCGAGCGCACCGGGCGAGAGCAGCCTACGGTGATCACCTGAGCGGCTATAATCGAGACTTGGATAATTGCCCGCGCTATAAATGGCGAGGGCTGAATTTTTCGGAGAAAGGCATGGCACACAAAAAGATCATCCAGACCCTGGATGCCCCTGCCGCGATCGGCACATATTCGCAGGCGATACGCATCGGCGATACGGTATATCTGTCCGGACAGATCGGGCTCGACCCGATCACGATGCAACTGGTGGATGGTATCGATGCACAGGTGCATCGGGTATTCCAGAATCTGCGCGCGGTGGCAAGCGCGGCGGACAGCAGCTTTGACGACATGATGAAACTGAACGTGTATCTCACCGACTTGGTGAATTTCACCAAGGTGAACGAGATCATGGCCACCTATTTCCGCCAGCCATATCCTGCGCGCGCCGCGGTGGGCGTGGCCGCGCTGCCGCGCGGCGCGCTGGTGGAGATGGATGGGGTGCTGGTGGTTCAGGATTAATTCCGATTCCACTTCATCGGCGACACTGCGTTGGCTTCCTCGCTCACTCCTGATGAAACAACTAGCCATTCGACTAGGCTATCAGAATACGATAGCCAAGTCGCTGGTTATAGTCGTGCTATCAGCACTGCCTGCGTCGTTCGCTCGTTGCCGCCTTGTTTTGCCTTCGAAATGAAACTGGAATAGGCTACTTGTGCAACAGATCAAAATTTCCCCTCCCACTCTTAGTAAGCACGTAGGGCGCAATAACCAACGGGCATTGCGCCGGATATTATCCTCAGTGATACTTCCACCATGCCTGAATACCGTCGCGCCTGGCTTCCGGGCGGAACATATTTCTTCACTGTCAACCTGCTCCAGCGGCAAGGTAATGGACTGCTGACTCGCCACATCGAACAGTTACGGGCAGTGATCAAATCGGTGCTGCAACGTCACCCATTCAGGATTCATGGCTGGGTGGTCTTGCCCGAACACCTGCACTGCGTCATCGAATTGCCACCGGGTGATGCTAATTTCGCCGTGCGCTGGCGGCTTATCAAGATGGGATTTTCCAAGGTACTGCCGCGCACCGAAAGAATATCGGCAGTGCGCACCCGTCGTGGCGAGCGTGGCATATGGCAGCGGCGATATTGGGAACACTTGATTCGTGATGAAAGCGATTATCTGGCGCACATGGATTATGTGCATATCAATCCGGTGAAACATGGTTTGGTTGGACGAGTCGCAGATTGGCCTTATTCGACGTTTCACCGTCTGGTTGCTGAAGGGGTATATCCGTTGAATTGGGCGGGCGGAAAAGAAGGTGAATTGGGTTATGATGATTAACAACAATAGAGAGTAGAAGGTAGCAGGGTGCAATAAGCGTAGCGCATTGCATCGGATGGTTATCCGTTACACATGCGGCGCAATGCCCGTTGGTTATTGCGCCCTACGTGCTACGTGCGTTGAACATTACTGTGAAAAACTCGAATTGAACGCCCCGACCAAAATCTCCCCCGCCACACTAAGCAAACTCGCCAAGCTCGGCATCCACCATCGCGCCGATCTGTTGCTGCATCTGCCGTTGCGCTATGAGGACGAGACCCATCTTGCGCCGATAGCCGCTCTGCAGCCGGGCATGACCGCGCAGGTGCAGGGTGTCATCACGCACAGCGAGATCGCTTTTCGGCCGCGCCGCACGCTGGTCTGCCGACTGGAAGATAACAGCGGCGAACTTTATCTGCGTTTCCTGAATTTCTATCCCAGCCAGCAGAAGCAACTCGCCGAGGGCAAGCAGATACGCGCCATCGGTGAAGCGCGCACCGGTTACCACGGGTTGGAGATGGTGCATCCGAAATGCCGCGCGGTGGATGACGATACGCCGTTGCAGCAGAGTCTCACGCCGGTCTACCCGGCCACGGCGGGGCTGTCGCAAGCCGTGCTGCGCAAGCTGATCAGCAACGCGCTGGAGACTTTGCCGCAGGCCGACACTTTGCCGGACGCGCTGTTGAATAAATTCAGGCTGGCCGGCTTTTCCGGCAGCATCCGGATGTTGCACAATCCTTCTCCGGACGTTTCTGCCGCTACCCTGGAAGGCCGCAGCCACGCTGCCTGGAGACGCATCAAGTTCGATGAACTGCTGGCTCAGCAGTTGTCGATGCGCGTGCATCATCGCGAGCGCAGCAAGCGCATTGCTCCGGAGCTGGTGCCTCACCGGCAGTTAACCATGCGTTTGATGAAGCAATTGCCGTTCACACTGACCGGGGCGCAGCAGCGCACCTTTGCCGTGATCAGCGGCGATCTTGCCCGGCCGCACCCGATGCAGCGGTTGTTGCTCGGCGATGTCGGCAGCGGCAAGACCATCGTGGCGGCGCTGGCCGCATTGCAGGCCATCGAAAACGGCTATCAGGCCGCGCTGCTGTCTCCCACCGAAATACTCGCCGAGCAGCATTTCCTCAAGCTGCGCGAGTGGCTGGAACCGCTGCACATCACACCGGTATGGCTGTCCGGCAGCCTGAAGAAAAAGGACAAGCGGCTGGCTGCCGAACGCATCGCTTCCGGCGAGACACTGCTTGCAGTCGGCACGCACGCGCTGTTCCAGGAGCAGATCAGCTTCCACAAGCTTGGTTTGGCCATCGTCGATGAGCAGCATAAATTTGGAGTTCAGCAGAGACTCGCGCTTCGGAATAAAGGAACGGAACCCCATCAGCTGATGATGAGCGCGACACCTATACCAAGAACATTGGCGATGAGCTATTACGCCGATCTGGATGTGTCGGTGATCGACGAGCTGCCGCCCGGGCGCACGCCGGTGCTCACCAAGCTGGTCAGCGATGCGCGCCGCGAGGAAGTGATCTCCAGGGTGCGTGCCGCCTGCATGGCAGGGCAGCAGGCCTATTGGGTATGTCCGCTGATCGACGAGTCCGAAGCGCTGCAATTGCAGACCGCGCTGGAGACCTATCAACTGCTCACGGAGACTTTCCCCGATCTGCGCGTGGGACTGGTGCACGGCAAACTGGACAATGCCGAAAAAGCGCGGGTGATGGCAGCATTCAAGGCCAACGAATTGCAATTGCTGGTTGCCACCACGGTCATCGAAGTGGGCGTGGATGTGCCGAATGCCAGTCTGATGGTGATCGACCATGCCGAGCGCATGGGGCTGGCGCAGCTGCATCAACTGCGCGGGCGGGTCGGGCGCGGCGCAGAGCAAAGCCTGTGCATCCTGCTGTATCAGCAGCCGCTATCGGAGTTGGCGCGGGCGCGGCTGAAGATCATTTTCGAGAGCAACGACGGTTTCGCCATCGCGCAGCATGATCTGCGCTTGCGCGGTCCCGGCGAGCTGCTCGGCGCAAGGCAGAGCGGCGTGGCGATGCTGCGTTTCGCCGACATCGGCGCGGACGAGGATCTGCTGGATCAGGCGCGCCAGGCCGCAGATGAAATGCTGCGCGACTTTCCGGATGCGGCGCGGGCGCATCTGCAACGCTGGATGGCAAGCAAACATGACTACTTGCACGTCTGACAAATTCTGGCATGGGGCGGCACTGGGTTGCGGCGCAGATCTTGCGCCCTGGCTGCGAGATCACGGTTCGTTAACGCAGCGTATCCAGCAACGCTGCGCCAGCTTTGCGGTGCGCAACGTGCACAGCGGCCTGGCGCGCATCGCACTGGATGAGTCGGCATTGCTGGGCGTTGCCGCGCAACAGCTTGCCTATTCGCGCGAAGTGTTCCTGTATGCCGACGATAGTCCCGTGGTATTTGCCCACAGTGTTGTTGCTATGGAGCATTTGCGCGGCGCCTGGGCTGCAGTGCGCAGCCTGGGCAGCAAACCGCTCGGCGCGATGCTGTTCGCGCATCCGCTGGTGGAACGCAGGCCGCTGCACTACAAAGCTCTGCGCAATACACACCCGTTGCATCAGCGTGCTGCCGCCGTATTGAGCGATCCGCCAGACAGGTTGTGGGCGCGCCGCTCGCTGTTCCATTTACGCGGCGCGCCGCTACTGGTGACGGAAGTGTTCCTGCCGGAAATCCTGAGCCTGGCCAAACACATTTGAAATCCCTTGTATACCCAGGTTCGATGAATGGTGCGCTGCTGGTTGCGCCAACTTACTGTTGGCGGGATAGCTCGCATCCGGGCCATTGAGTTTCATTGCCAAAACCTGTTATGTTGCGGCATCAGGAGGATGACTTGCCAAGCACCTAAAGGAAAACGATGAATCCGAATACTGCCGCCGTGAAATCTTACTTCAAGGGATTGATGGATCTTGCAATCAAGCTGATCGCAGGCCCGGTTGATTTCTTCCGGAACATGCCAAAAAACGGCGGGCTGCTCGATCCGATGCTGTTCCTGGTCACGACGGTGCTGCTCGGTGTAATACTGATCTTTGCCGGATCGTTCGTTACACACGGTACCGGCGTTTATGGTCTGGGCATGCTGGCCATCAGTCTGATCATCATGCCGCTGATCGCGATCATCCTGAGTTTTTTTGTGGCGGGAATCTTTTATGTGACCTGGTCGTTCATGGGTTCAAACGAAAGCTATGAGACCAGTTATCGCTGTCTGGCATATACGCAGATATTGTTCCCGCTGATGATACTGCTCAGCATCGTGCCCTATCTGGCACTGCTCGGCATTGCCTGGTGGTTCTACTTGATGGTGGTCGCGACAAGGGAAGTGCACAAGGCGCCGGCGGCGCCTGCCGCGGCGGTATTCGGCGCCATCGCGGTGTTGATCGGACTGGTTTATTACAGTTCGGTTTCCTCGACCATCAAAGCCAAGCAGCGCCTGGAGGAATACACCAAAGAGTTGCAAAAGGCACCCGCCGGGAACGAAAAAGCCGATTCCGGCAACCGCTAGGCCGTCCGTCTGTTACCTCATGCTGCTTGCCGAACGCCTTGCACTGTACCTGCAACTCACGCGGTTGAATCGCCCCATCGGCATCATGCTGCTGCTGTGGCCGACGCTGTGGGGTGTGTGGATCGCGGGTAACGGCCATCCGGAATGGCACGTTGTGCTGATCTTCGTGCTGGGCACGGTGCTGATGCGCTCGGCAGGATGCGCAATCAACGATTACGCCGACCGCGACTTCGACCGCCATGTGCAACGCACCAAGGATAGGCCCGTCACCAGCGGGCGCATCTCTCCCGGCGAGGCGGTGTGGGTTGCTGTCATTTTCTCATTGCTCGCATTCCTGCTGATACTGCCGCTGAATAATCTGACGCTGCTTATGTCGTTCCCCGCAGTGTTTATTGCAGCAAGCTATCCGTTCACCAAACGCTTCTTTGCGATTCCGCAAGCCTATCTCGGCATCGCGTTCGGCTTCGGCATTCCGATGGCGTTCGCCGCCCAGCAAGGCGGTGTGCCGCCGGTGGCGTGGCTGATGCTCGTCGCCAATGCGTTCTGGGCGATCGCCTATGACACCGAGTATGCAATGGTGGACCGGGACGACGACATCCGTATCGGCATCCATTCCTCGGCGCTGCTGTTCGGAAAACATGATGTCGCTGCGGTGATGGCTTGCTACCTGATCGCGCTGGTGTTGCTGGCAATGACCGGGCTGATGATCGGAGCGGGAATGTTCTATTCCGCCGGGCTGATACTGGCTGGGGGTATTGCGCTGTACCATTACCGCCTGATCAAACGTCGCGAGCGCGAAAGGTGCTTCAAGGCTTTCCTGCACAACAACTGGTTCGGCGCGGCAGTGTTTGCCGGGATTGCTGCGGATTATCTGATGTGACCATAAGGTTGCCGCACTAATCACTTCAAATCGTTCAGCAGGGATTCGCGTACCGCTGGCGGGATATGGACAGTGGCCTGATAGGCCGGGTGATCGACACCCATGCTCAATCCTGCGCCCTGCTTCAGGGCGGCTGTTATTGCCGATGTCAGCTCGAAGCGCAGGAAGTGCACCGCCGAGGTCTTCTGTTCGGTGGCGCGCTCCAGGTCTTCGTCGGCAATCGCGAAGACATGCTCGAAACCGGCCACGCCCACCCAAACGCGGTCTTCGATGCCGAGCAGCAGGGCGAGCATGCGACGGCGCTCATCGATGTTTTCGTATTCGATCAGCATCGTTGCTTTCCAGTTGCTGCCATCCGGGATCAGCGGGTTGTAGGCATCGAGTTCGTCCTGGATGCCGGCTTCCTCGAAGATTTTTTCCGCGCGCAGCATTTCCTGCACCTGATAGCGTATCGTCAGCTCGTCCTCGAAGAGCAGCGCGACATGGTCGCCCAGCGCGACATGGCGATTTCTCTTGTGCGCCATCACCCGGGCGCGAAAGTCGTTGCGCGCCCTGGCGTAGGCTTCCAGCGTCATCAGGGCATCACGGGTAAGCTTGGCCATGATTATTTGTGCTGGCCGGCAATCGGCCCTTGCTTGAACAGACTGTCCTTCAGTTCGTGGTCGAACGACGGATCATGCCGGCGTATCCACTCCAGCACCATTGCGGCGTGCTCTTTTTCCTCGTCGCGGTTATGCGCGAGAATCTTCTTCAGTTCCGGGTCGGTGGCGCCATCCACGCGCTGGTTGTACCAGTCCACCGCTTCAAGCTCCTCCATCAGGGAAACGATCGCGCGGTGCATGTCCATGGTGGCGGTGGAAAGTCTCTCCACCGGCTCGTGATAACCTTCGTTGGCCATTTGTTTCTCCTTGGTGTGGTTGGTCTATAAACCGTAGGCGATACGGATCAGCGTCAGCGGGTGCTGTTTCTGCGCCGGGGTTTCGCCGATGCCCTGCATGATGTGCCGTCCGGCGATCGCGCAGTCCGAGCTGACATAGTCCGGTTCGCCCGATCCCATCTGCTTGAACACCGGTTTGCCGATCTTCATCGAGTCCGCGAAGAATTCGCTTTTCACGCCCCAGGTGCCGTCGTGGCCGGAGCAGCGCTCCACCGTGGTGATCTCGGTATCCGGCACCAGTTGCAGCGTCTCGCGGGTCTTCAGCCCCATGTTCTGCACGCGCAGGTGGCACGGCACATGGTAGGAGACCTTGCCGAGCTTGTGCTTGAAGTCGGTCTTGAGCAGGCCATCCTTGTGGCGCAACATCAGATATTCGAACGGATCGTACATAGCCTCCGCTACCGCTTTGACATCCGCATCGCCGGGGAACAGCAGCGGCAGCTCCTGCTTGTACATCAGCGTGCAGGAGGGGATCGCCGTCAGGATGGCATAACCCTCGCGCGCCAGCTTGGCCAGATGCGGGATGTTGATTTCCTTGAGGCGGCCGACCGCATCAAGATCGCCCAGTTCGAGCTTGGGCATGCCGCAGCATGCTTCCTTTTCCACCAGGCGGGCCGGGATTTCGTTGTGTGCCAGGATGCTGAGCAGGTCATGTCCTATGCCCGGCTCGTTGTAATTGATGTAACAGGTTGCATAGATTGCTACCTTGCCCGGTGTGACTTCGCCGTTTCTGACCGGGAAGCGGTCGTCTGGAGCGGCATGGTTGCGGAAGGTGCTGCTGGTATATTCGGGCAGTTTGCGATCCTGGTGGATGCCCAGCATGCTGTCCATCACCTTGCGGGTGATGGCGGTGTTGTTCACCGCGTTCACCGTCTGGGTGATCACCGGTATCGAAGCCAGTTTGCCCATGATGTCGGTGCTGGACAGCAGCTTGTCGCGGAATCTGGTTTCGCCCTTTTTGAACTTGACTGCCTTGGCGCGCAGCATCAGATGGGGAAAATCCAGATCGAATGGATGCGGCGGCACATACGGACATTTGGTCATGAAGCACATGTCGCACAGGTAGCATTGGTCTACCACTTTCCAGTAGACGGTCTTTTCGACGGTGTCGAGCTCGTTGGAAGGGCTTTCATCTATCGCATCGAACAAAGTGGGGAAGGCATTGCACAGGTTGAAACAGCGCCGGCAGCCATGACAGATGTCATAGACGCGGTGCAGCTCATCCATCAGCGAGGCTTCGTTGTAGAACTCTGGATTCTGCCAATCGAGCGGGTGGCGCTGCGGCGCTTCCAGATTTCCTTCGCGTGTGCTCATTTCAATTCCTCATATTCGGGAGATGTCGCAATAATGCAGCTGCGCGACAGACTGCGCCGCTGCAATACTGCGTTAATTTTAATCCCGGAAAATCCTTTAGCCGCAGGAGCACGCTCCTACGCGGAGTTTTTGCGCTAACGGACAATCCGGGTTAATGTCAGTCTGCCAATGCGTCCAGCGCTTTCTGGAAGCGGTTGGCGTGGGAGCGCTCGGCCTTGGCCAGCGTTTCGAACCAGTCGGCGATCTCGTCAAAACCTTCTCCGCGCGCAGTCTTGGCCATGCCCGGATACATGTCGGTGTATTCGTGGGTTTCGCCGGCGATCGCGGATTTCAGGTTGTCACGAGATTTGCCGATCGGCAGATCGGTGGCGGGATCGCCGCAGGCTTCCATATACTCCAGATGGCCGTGGGCGTGCCCGGTCTCGCCTTCCGCTGTGGAACGGAACACCGCAGCCACATCGTTCTGGCCTTCTACGTCCGCCTTGGCGGCGAAATACAGATAACGGCGGTTGGCCTGCGATTCACCGGCAAACGCATCTTTCAGATGCTGATGGGTCTTGGATCCTTTGAGTTTCATGGTTGTTCTCCTTGAAAAAGTTGGAATACGGGTAAATCCCGAACAGTGGTTGTTGATCCACAGGCGCAATATAGACCCGGGCATCCTATAAATCTAATTGAATTAATTAAACAACATGATTTATTATGCAAATCATCAGCCGGATTAACGACCGGCCGGGCAAATATTCATAAGGTATTGTCATGACCCTCAACGAGCTGCGCTATATCGTCGCGGTGGCGCAGGAACGCAACTTTCGCCGTGCTGCGGAAAAATCCTTCATCAGCCAGCCGGCGCTGTCGCTGGCGATACAGAAGCTGGAACAGGAATTGGACATCAAGATTTTCGAGCGCGGGAAGAACGAGGTTACCGTCACGCCGACCGGCGCCGAAATCGTCGAACAGGCACATCGCGCGCTGGAGGAAGTCGGGCGTATCCGCGAACTGGCCAGGCAAGGCAAAGATCAACTGGCCAGCACGTTGCGCCTCGGCATCATTTACAGCGTCGGTCCCTACCTGCTTCCCGATCTGGTCCCCGCACTGAAAAAACTTGCGCCGGGGATGACGCTGGAAATCGAGGAGAATATCACTGCAAATCTTGAAACCCTGCTGCGCAACGGCAAGCTGGATGTCATCATCATCGCGCTGCCGTTCGGCGATACCGGTATCCTCACCCGTCCGTTGTACGACGAACCGTTCGAGGTCGTGGTCGACAATCAGCATCGCTGGGCCAAACGGCGCAGCATCAAGGCGCAGGAACTGGCAGCAGAGAAGGTGTTGCTGCTCGATTCCGGCCATTGCTTCAGCAATCAGGTCGCCGAGGCCTGCCCGGAACTTGACCGCAAGGGCGCGGATATTCAACAGGGCACCTCGTTTGAAACCATCCGCAACATGGTTGCCTCCGGACTGGGCATCACCGTGCTGCCCGCCTCGGCGAACAGCGCGCGTTATCGCAACCGTTTGCTGCAAGTCATCCCGTTCGCCAAGCCGGTGCCCTCGCGGCGTATTGCGCTGGCCTGGCGCAAGAGCTTCGCCCGCACCCAGGCGATCGAGGCGCTAAGCAAAGCCATAGCATTGACCAGAATCACCGGAGTCCGGCATTTGCCATGAAGCCACAACGGCAGCCTTACCGCGACAACCCGCTGCTCAGATGGAGCTACAGCCTGATCGCTCCGTTCTATGATCTGGTCATCGCACGTTCGTTGCATAAGGCGCGCAGCCGTTCGTTGAGCTCGTTACCGGCAGTTGCGGCAGCAGAGGTGTTGCTGAGCGGCGTTGGCACCGGACTTGATCTGCCGTTGCTGCCGGTACTGCATCACTACACCGCGCTTGATTTCAACGCTGCGATGTTGTCACGCGCCAGGCCGCGCGGTGCGGGATTGCAAATAGATTGGGTGCTGGGCGACAGCATGGCCCTGCCGTTTTCCGATGCCCGGTTCGATCATGTCGTGTTGCACCTGATCCTCGCCATTGTGCCGCGATCCGGGCTGTGTCTGAGTGAAGCTGCGCGCGTTCTCAAGCCGGGAGGCACGATCATTCTCCTGGATAAATTTCTGCGTCCGGAGCAGCGCGCGTTGCTGCGCCGCGCGCTCACTCCGCTGTCACGCCGCATTGCCACGCGCATGGATGTAGTGTTCGAAGAAGTGTTGAGCGAAGTGCCGCAGCTGCAACTGGTCAGCGATATGCCGTTGCTCGCCGGAGGCTGGGTTCGCGGCATCGTATTGCAAAAGAAATGATGGGTAACGAGTGAATTAAAACAGCCTCCAAATTTTTGTTATTCCCTGAATTCACAAACCAAGTGCAACACTCTAATCTGGTTAAGGGGGTGTTGCGATGGGACAAAAGTATACGCAATTGGGGGTGGAGGAGCGGTGCGAGATTGCCCGTCGGCGCCAAGCCGGGGAATCGATCCGGCAAATCGCGGCAAGTCTGGATCGCGCGCCATCAAGCATTGCTCGGGAGCTGAAACGCAATGATTCATCACAAGGCTATGTGCCGACGTATGCCCAGCAGCAGGCGCGGACGCGGCGCTGGACGGGGAGTAAGTTGCTGCGCGATCCGGCTTTGCAGGCCGACGTGTTGAGCCGGTTGGCGGCGGGCGCTTCGCCGCAAGCGGTGGCCGGTCGGCTCAAGCGCGAACGCGGGCAGACGGTGGTCAGCCATGAAACCATTTACCGTTTCATTGCAGCCCAGATTACGCGTACCAAGGATTACAGTTGGCGCCATTATCTGCCGCAGGCCAAGAGCAAACGCGGGTGGCGCGGAAGCAAAGGCGGGTCTCCGGTCGAGCACATCCGGCAACGTGTCTCCATTGCCACGCGCCCGGCCCATATCGAGACGCGCAAGCAGCCCGGCCATTGGGAGGCCGATCTGATTCTGTTCGCGCGTTATGGACAAGCCGTGCTCGCCGTTCATGAGCGCCGCTCGCGGCTGACTTTGGTCGTGCGTCAGCCGAGCAAGGCTGCTGCGCCCCTGGCCGACACTTTGACCGCACTGCTCGCGCCGCTGCCAGCGCGCCTGAGGCGTACGCTCACCTTTGATAATGGTACCGAATTTGCCCACCACTATATGCTCCATAAACCACTCAACATGAAAACCTTCTTTTGCGATCCGCATGCGCCCTGGCAAAAAGGTGGTGTCGAGAATGCCATCGGCAGACTGCGGCGTGACCTGCCACGTAAAACCGACCTTGATACCCTCAGCCCGGATGACCTGCTGCAGATTGCGCGGCGTTATAATCACATTCCGCGCAAGTGTCTTGAATATCAGACACCCGCTAAGGTGTTCTCTAAACTGTTGCACTTCAAATGTGAATCCACATTCCCGCAAAGGCGGGAATGACGGGATTTTGTTAGTTAGATACGCCCTCAAAAACAAACTTCCGGTTCGTTGTACTATTAAGTCATTAACCCGGCAAGGAGACGGCTGATCATGCTGCTCTGGTTGCAACTCATGCTTTGTCTCGGCGTCATCAGCTATGCGGGCTATTTCCTTTCCCGCTATGGTGACATCATCGCGGAGAAGTCGGGCATCTCCGCCTCATGGATAGGCCTGATTCTGCTTTCCACCGCCACTTCGCTGCCCGAGTTGGTGACCGGAATCTCCTCCGTCACATTCGCCGGTGCGCCGGATATTGCGGTCGGCGATGTGCTGGGCAGCACGGTGTTCAATCTGGCCATACTGGTGATGCTGGATGCATTGTACAAACGCGAGACGCTTTACAGCCGCGCGGCGCAGGGGCACATCCTGTCCGCTTCTCTGGGTGCGATCCTGATAGCCTTCGCCGGTTTCAGCCTGCTGCTGGATCAGGCGGGAATGAGTCCGGCACTGGGGCATATGGGACTCTACTCGCCTTTCATCCTGCTGGTCTATCTTGTGGCTGTGCGCGCTGTTTACAGCTATGAACGCCGCACTGTGTCCGAATTTGTCGAGGCGAGCGCCGAACGTTATCCCGACGTCACGCTGCGTAGCGCTGTCAAAGGTTATGCGTGGGCGGCGATGGCGGTGGTGGTCGCGGGTTCCTGGCTGCCGTTTGTCGCCAAGGATATTTCCGATCTGATGGGATGGGGACAAAGTTTTGTCGGGACCTTGCTGGTGGCGGCTGTGACCTCCGCCCCCGAAGCCGCCGTCACCATCTCGGCTTTGCGCCTTGGTGCGCTGGACATGGCCATTGCCAACCTGCTGGGCAGCAATTTGTTCGACATCGTCATCCTGGCGGTGGACGATTTGTTTTACGCCAAGGGCCCCCTGTTTGCGCACGTCGATGCCAGCCACGCGCTGACCGCATTCACTGCGGTGATGATGAGCGCGCTGGTGATCGTCGGCCTGGTGTTCCGCCCGCAAGGGCGTGTCGTGTTGGGGCTGACCTGGATCAGCCTGGGGCTGTTCCTGCTGTATGTGCTCAACTCATGGATACTCTTCGAGCATGGACAATAGCAACAAGCACCACTGGCACATGCTGAGCGCCGCCGAGACGGCGCAACAGCTGGAGACTAATCCACAGTCGGGCCTGAGTTCGGCTCATGCAGCCAAGCGGCTGGCGCACTTCGGCGCCAATGAATTAAAGGAGAAGCGCGCGCGTTCCCCATGGCGCATGTTGTTCGATCAGTTCAGCGATTTCATGATCATCGTGCTGATAATCGCGGCAGTCGTTTCCGGCATCGTGGGCGATGTGGAAGACACCGTTGCCATCATCGTCATCGTGATCCTCAATGCGGTGATCGGATTCGTGCAGGAATATCGCGCGGAGCGCGCGATGGCCGCGCTCAAGAAGATGGCCGAGGCTGGCGCGCATGTGTTGCGCGATGGTCATGCAGAAATCGTCAACGCATCGGAACTGGTGCCGGGCGATGTGGTGCTGCTGGAAGCCGGCAACGTGGTGCCCGCCGATCTGCGCATCATCGAAGCGGTGCGCCTCAAGATCGATGAGTCTGCGCTCACCGGCGAATCGGTTGCGGTGGAAAAGCAAACTCAGCCGCTTGACATCGCCGCCGCGCCGCTGGGCGACAAGATCTGCCTAGCCTACAAGGGCACCATCGTAACGTACGGGCGTGCGCGCGGCTTGGTGACAGCGACCGGCATGAACAGCGAATTGGGCAAAATCGCCGCGCTGCTCGGCGCTGACAACGAAGCCAGGACTCCGCTGCAGAGGCGGCTGGCCAGTTTCGGCAAACGGCTGGCGCTGGCGGCGCTGGCGATCTGCGTGCTGATATTCATCGTCGGCGTGCTGCGCGGCGAGCCGCTGCTGCTGATGCTCTTGACTTCGGTCAGCCTGGCGGTGGCGGCCATTCCCGAGGCTCTGCCCGCCGTGGTGACGATTTCGCTGGCTCTGGGCGCGCGCAAGATGGTCAGGCAGCACGCCCTGATCCGCCGCCTGCCCGCTGTGGAGACGCTGGGGTCGGTGACGTTCATCTGCTCCGACAAGACCGGCACGCTCACGCAGAACAAGATGCATGTGACGGCGATTTACGCCGACGGTGCGTTAAGCGACACATTGCAAGGCGAGAAGCAGACAGAACCCTGGCCCACGCTGTTCCGCGCACTGGCGTTAAGCAACGACGCGCATCTGGATCGCCACAACAAGGCGCGTGGCGAGCCGACCGAGGCGGCCCTGTTGCGTGCCGCGCAGGCAGCGGGCTGGGACAAGACGGCGCTGGAAGGCGAAGCTCCGCGCCTCAAGGAATTGCCGTTCGATTCTGAACGCAAGCGCATGACCACCTTTCACGGCACGGCTGAGGATGTCATCGCCTACACCAAGGGTTCGCCGGAAGCAGTAATTCCACAATGCGCCCGCATGCTCATGGCTGATGGCGAGCAGGCCATCGACCGGGCCGCCTTGTTGCAGCGAGCCGAAGCCATGGCTGCCGACGGCTTGCGCGTGCTGGCGATAGCCTGTCGCCGGTGGCCGGCGTTACCTGCAAGCGAGCGGCCTGACGAGCTGGAGAACGAGCTGGTATTTCTCGGTTTCGCCGGCCTGATCGACCCGCCGCGCAGTGAAGCCAGAGAATCGGTTTCCTTGTGCAGGTCGGCCGGCATCACGCCGGTGATGATCACCGGCGACCATCCCGCCACCGCGCGCGCGATCGCCCGCGAACTCGGCATACTCGTTGACGGCGACGGCAGAGTGATGACGGGCGCCGAGCTGGCGCGGCTTGATCAGGAAGCGTTCGAGGCGGAAGCCGAGCAGGTGCGTGTTTATGCGCGTGTCGACCCGGCACAGAAGATCAAGATCGTCCAGGCGCTGCAAGACAAGGGCGAGGTGGTGGCTATGACCGGCGACGGGGTCAACGATGCGCCCGCGCTCAAAGCGGCGGACATCGGCATCGCGATGGGCAAGGGCGGCACCGACGTGGCGCGCGAGGCGGCGCACATGGTGCTGCTCGACGACAACTTCGCCACCATAGTGCATGCGGTGCGCCAGGGGCGCCGCATCTTCGACAACATCCGCAAGTTCATCAAATACACGATGACCAGCAATGCCGGAGAGATCTGGACGATCTTCCTGGCGCCGTTCCTCGGCCTGCCGATACCGCTGCTGCCGATACACATCCTGTGGATCAACTTGGTCACCGATGGGCTGCCCGGCCTGGCGCTGACGGCGGAACCCGAAGAGCGGGGCATCATGCGCCGCCCGCCGCGACCGCTTCGTGAAAGCATCTTCGCGCACGGCATGTGGCAGCACATGGTCTGGGTCGGCTTGCTGATGGGCGGGGTATGCCTGCTGGTGCAGGCATGGGCATTGCACACCGGATCGGCGCACTGGCAGACCATGGTGTTCACGGTACTCACCCTCTCGCAGATGGGGCACGTGCTCGCGATACGCACAGAAAAAGAATCGCTGTTCAGCGCCGGCGTGTTTACCAATCCTTTGCTGATCTTTGCCGTGCTGCTGACTTTCGCGCTGCAGATGGCAACGATCTACCTGCCGTCGCTCAACCCGATCTTCAAGACACAAGCGCTGAGCTTGGATGAACTCGCGCTATGCCTCGTTTTATCCAGCGTGGTTTTTCTTGCGGTGGAAATCGAAAAGTGGCTGGTGCGGCGCGGGTGGATCTACCGCGCGAGTTGACTGTTATTGCACTCTAAGCAAGCCACGAGTGGCCATAAATTTTGGTAGGGCGGAAGCCCCCTTGCGGGGCGTTCCGCCGCAATTCAAAAAGCATTCGGCGGAACCGCGATGCGTTCCGCCCTACACGGACTCACTTATGACCCGCAAATATTTGACGCATCGCGTCAGTTATAATCCCCGCTCTTTTGCACTGGAGGCGCCTGATGTTCACAACCATACTCGTCATCGGGCTGATGGGCTTTTTGGCTCACTTTTTAACGTTGCAATTCCGCAAGACCAACATCCCGGACGTGTTGGTGCTGATTGGCATCCTGATCGGCCCGGCGCTGGGTATCGTAACCCCTGAAGATTTCGGCAAGATCGGCTCGCTGATCGCCACCATCGCGCTGGTGCAGATTTTCACGCAAGGAACTGTAGAACTAGGCAGACTATTCGGCGGTGTATTGGCCTCGTTGGTTTTTGCCGCAGTCTTCGGCGTTGCCGGCGGCGAAGTGATCCGCGATACCACCTACATGGTGGTGCTGGTCAGCATCACGCTTGCCGCCTTGCTGGTGATCGCCTACCCCACGCGCATTGCGCAGCATTTTTACGCGCGGGCAATAGGTAAATCGATCTCCTCCGGAAATCAAGGTTCATGACATGGAACTGCACCAACTCTTCCTGTTCCTCGCCATCATTCTGATCGCCGCGCGCTTGCTGTCCGAAACCGTGGCGCGCTTCGGCGTGCCTTCGGTGATTGGCGAACTGCTGGCCGGTCTGCTGATCGGACCCTCGCTGCTGGGCTGGGTATCGCCCGACACCACGATGAAACTGCTGGCCGAGATCGGCATCATCCTGCTGCTGTTCGAGGTCGGCATGGACACCAATCTTTCGCGCCTTGCGCGTTCCGGCAGCAAACCCTATGTCGTCGCGGTGGTGGGCTTTGCCTTGCCGTTTGCGCTGGGTTACGGCGCCAGCGCGTGGCTGTTCCACCTGCCCGAACTCACAGCACTGTTCATAGGCGGCACGCTCACTGCCACCAGCATCGGCATCACCGTGCGCGTGCTGGATGATCTGGGCAAGCGCCAGTCCGACGAGGCGCAGATCGTGATCGGCGCGGCGGTGCTGGACGATATCCTCGGTGTGTTGGCCTTGGCGTTCCTGTACCAGTTCGCGGTCGAGCAACAAGTCTCGATCAAGGCCTTGGGCGAGGTGAGTCTGTACATCGTGCTGTTCATGGTGTTGGCGCCCATCGTCGCCAAACTGGCGGCGGTGGTGATCGACCGTCTCGACCAGCACGCGGCGACACCGGGGCTGTTGCTGACGATGGCGTTATCGTTGATTTTGCTGTTCTCCTGGCTGGCGCATGCAGTCGGCGCGCCGGAGATCATGGGCGGCTTCGCGGCAGGTCTGGCGTTCAGCCAGCATTTCGGTTTCAAGTTCCCGATGGGTGAAACGGCGCTCATTTTTCAACCCAGCCCGAAATTGGCGCACCGCCTCGAAGAACAGATGCGACCGCTGATCCATACTTTTTCGCCGCTGTTCTTCGTGATGGTCGGTGTGTCGCTCAACCTCAGCGCAGTGGACTGGGGTTCGTCGTTCGTTTGGGCGTTGGCCGGCTCACTGTTGTTTGTCGCTTTTTTCGGCAAATTCGCGGCAGGCTTCTTTATCCGCGAGCCGCGCCGCAATCAGATCTCGATCGGCCTTTCCATGATCCCGCGCGGCGAGGTGGGGCTGATCTTTGCGCAGCTCGGTTTCAGCCAGGGCATCCTGAACGGTGAATTGTATGCCGCCTTGCTGATCGTCATCGCGCTGACCACCATGTCGCCCCCGTTCCTGCTCAAATGGTTCTACGGAAGCACTAAAACACTGGCGGCGTAATATACTGGCCGGTGAAAATCGAATAGACAAAGAGAACGGTAATGGGCGAATTGCAATCAATCGGCACGTGGTGGATGTGGGCAGGGTTCGGCGTGTTCGTGCTGGCCATGCTGGCGGTGGATATGTTTCTGCTGGGACGGCATGGCGCGCAAAAAGTCACGTTGCGCGAAGCATTGGCTTGGTCGCTGGTGTGGTTCGCCATGGCCATGCTGTTCGGCGGTGCGTTGTGGGGCTGGCTGGATTACACCGCCGGGCGCGAGGTGGCGGAAGCCAAGGTGATGGAATACCTCACCGGCTATTTGCTGGAAAAGACGCTGGCGATGGACAACATTTTCGTTTTTGTCATGCTGTTCGGCTATTTTGCCGTGCCGCTGGAATACCAGAAGCGCGTGCTGGTGTATGGCGTGCTGGGCGCCATCGTCATGCGCGTCGTGCTGATCCTGTTCGGCGCATGGCTGATCGCGCAGTTCCACTGGGTGCTGTATATATTCGGCGCGTTTCTGCTGGTCACCGGCATCAAGATGTTCCTGTTCGCCGAACACGAGCCCGATCTGACCAAAAACCCGCTGTTGAAGTGGCTGCGCAGCCATGTGCGCATCACCGATAGCTATCACGGCGACAAATTCTGGATTTATGAAAAGGGCGTGCGCTGGTTCACGCCGATGTTCCTGGTGCTGGTGCTGATCGAGGCCTCCGACCTGATTTTCGCGATGGACAGCATCCCCGCCATTTTCGCCGTCACCAGCGACCCGTTCATCGTTCTCACTTCCAACATCTTCGCCATTCTAGGCTTGCGCGCGCTGTACTTCCTGCTGGCCGACATGGCCGGGCGTTTTCACTTGCTCAAATACGGCCTGGCGGTGGTGTTGATGTTCGTCGGCACCAAAATGCTGATCGTGGATTGGTTCAAGATTCCGGTGGCGGTGTCCTTGGGCGTGATCATCGCCGTGCTGGGCACCAGCATGATGTTGAGCCTGATTGCCACACGCGGGCAAAAGCCGCCAGCCGGGGGTTGATAATAGGCAATCAATATCCTTGGAGAGCAAAATGAAGCGCATCGAGCACGGCCTGGGAATGCCCAAGCCGGGTTAACAGATCTGCGCACTGTATTTCCCTACAACATTTTCTGGAAATATTCCGATGAACCATTTTGCTGTGTTGGCCGTACTGCTATTCATGCCGCAGCTAGTGTTCGCCGCGGAGAGCGGAGAACGGCTCGACCTGACCAATAGCTGGGTCGGCATCACCTCGGTGCTGCTGTTCTTCGCCGCCTATCTGGCTGTGATGGCCGAAGAATTCACTCTTCTGCGCAAGTCCAAGCCGGTGATGCTGGCGGCCGGCATCATCTGGGCGCTGATTGCCTGGCATTACCAGTCGCACGGCATTCCGCATGTCGTCGAAGCTGCGCTGCGCCACAACCTGGAGGAATACGCGGAGTTGATGCTGTTCCTGCTGGTAGCGATGACTTTCATCAACGCGATGGACGAGCGCAACGTGTTCGAGGCGCTGCGTTCCTGGCTGATCCGCAAGGGTTTCGGCTATCGAGCGCTGTTCTGGGTGACCGGCCTGCTGGCGTTCTTCATTTCGGCGGTGGCCGATAATCTGACCACGGCCCTGCTGATGGTGGCTGTGATACTGGCGGTCGGGGCCGACAACAGGAAATTCGTCACCCTCTCGTGCATCAGCCTGGTCGTCGCCGCCAATGCCGGGGGGGCTTTCAGTCCGTTCGGCGACATCACCACGCTGATGGTGTGGCAGAAGAACATCCATGCGAGCAACGGCATCGTCGATTTCTGGTCGTTCTTCAACCTGTTCATTCCTTCATTGGTCAATTGGCTGGTGCCGGCTGCATTCATGCACTTCTCGATACCGGGTCTGAAGCCCAGGGGAGGCGGCGAAATGGTCTCGATGAAGCGCGGCGCGATTGCTATCGCGATACTGTTTTTGACCACTATCGCACTGGCGGTGAGTTTCCATAGTTTTCTCCAGTTGCCGCCGGTCATTGGCATGCTCACCGGACTGAGTCTGCTGAAGTTTTACGCCTATTACCTGAAGGTGGTCGACAGGCGCTCCCGTGCCCGCAGCAAGGCTGACGAGAACATCGGCAGTCCGGTGGCTTTCGACATATACAAGGAAGTGGCACGCTCGGAATGGGATACGCTGTTCTTCTTCTATGGGGTGGTGATGTGTGTGGGCGGGCTGGGCTTTATCGGTTACCTTGGGATGATCTCGCAGGTGATCTATGGCGAATGGGGTACGACCAATGCCAACATTGCTGTCGGCATTATTTCGGCGGTGGTCGACAACATCCCGGTGATGTTCGCAGTGCTGACCATGCAGCCTGATATGTCCATCGGACAATGGTTATTGGTGACGATGACCGCAGGAGTCGGGGGATCGCTGTTGTCGATCGGTTCTGCGGCCGGCGTCGCTCTGATGGGGCAGGCGCGCGGTGTCTATACATTCTTCGGTCACCTCAAATGGACACCGGTGATCTCACTCGGCTACGCGGCCAGCATCGCCGTGCACATGCTGATCAACCGCAATCTGTTCTGATAAGGCGTTGAGGCGATGAAACTGATATGTAGTTTGAGCTTGACGCGGCAGCGCCACTGCACATAAAATTCCCGACCATTTAATTAAGGTAATAAGCCATGAGCACAGACGTACAACAACGTATTCGCGAGCAAGTCACCACGCACCCGGTGGTGCTGTATATGAAGGGCAATCCGCAATTCCCGCAGTGCGGTTTTTCCGCCAATGCGGTGGGCATACTCAATGCATTGGGCGTAAAAGAAGTGTTTACAGTTGACGTGCTGCAGGATCCGGAAATCCGCAATGGCATCAAGGAATATGCCAATTGGCCAACCATCCCGCAGCTTTATATCAAGGGTGAATTCATCGGCGGTTCGGACATCATGACCGAGATGTATCAGAGCGGCGAACTGAAGCAATTGCTGGGCGGATAGAAATCAAGATATCCATTTTTGGCTTATCAGTCAGCCAATATCAGAATTACTCATTCCGGCATGACATCGTACTTGTTTTTTAGCATAGGTTGCCGCGACAATTGCTGCATTTTGCATGTATGACTCCCGCCAGTCTGGCGGGTGCACCTTGCAGTATAACCACCTGATTCACCTCAAAGTATGATGAAGATTGCTGCGACCATTAATATGGTTGTGCTGAAAATACTTGCCGGGTTGTTCGGCGAGCAGTGGCCACTGTGCTACAGTTACATGCATATCTTGGAACGATAAATTCTTCCCCAGACTGCGGATACACAACGTTTCCAGGATTGGAATGATGATGGGATGCTGCGTTCAGAAATTGGAACAGTGATCAGTTAATGGCAAAAATACTACCACAATCTCTCGAAGGAGAACTTCAGGCTCAACCATTGGAAGCGGCAGGCTTGCTGGTTGCCTATCTTGAACAGATAGATGTCGAATATGTATTTGGAGTTCCGGGTGGCGCCATCGAGCCGTTGTACAACGCGCTCGCGCGCAGCGCCCGGCGCGGCGGGCCGCGCCCGGTAGTCGCGCGCCACGAAACGGGAGCCGCTTTCATGGCCGATGGCTACGCACGTGAATCGGGCAAGATCGGTGTGTGCTGTGCCACTTCCGGTCCGGGCGCCACCAATCTGATCACCGGCGTGGTCTGCGCTTATGAAAACGAGATCCCGATGCTGGTCATCACCGGCCAGCCTTCGTTGCGTTTGCTGGGCCGGGGGGCGTTGCAGGAGTCATCCGGCGCCGGCATAGACACAGTCGCCATGTTTCGCACCTGCACACGCTACAGCGCGTTGATATCCCACCCGGATCAACTGGAGAGACAGCTGACCAATGCACTGCTGGGCGCATACCAGCCGACCCCTGGCCCGGTTCACCTCAGCATTCCGGTGGACGTGCAGCGCTCGGTGATGAAAAGCGGGCCGGCCTACGATCTGGCGCATTTGCTTCAGCCGCTGTCCGCGGTTGATGACGGAGCAGTCCGGGAATTGCAGGCGCAACTTGCGCAGACTAAGAAGGTCGTGGTGTTGATCGGCAGCGGTTGCGGCCAAGCGATAGACCTGGTCATCGAGCTGGTGGAAAGGATGGGTGCGGTTTTTGTCGTCACACCCGACGCCAAGGGATTCATCAGCCCGCGCCATCCTTTGTATCGTGGCGTGTTCGGATTTGCCGGCCACCGCTCCGCAGTTGCGGCGATGGAGGATACGGGTGTGGACATGATTCTGGTGGTTGGCTCCAATCTGAGTGAATGGACCAGCAACGGCTGGAGCGAAGCGGTGTTGAATAACCGGCTGGTGCATGTTGACTCCTTTGAAGCGCACCTGGCGCGTTCGCCGATGGCGCGTTTGCATGTGCGCGGAGGTATTCGCCCGGTATTCGAGCGGCTGCTTAGAACGCTGCGCAGAGATGGCCCGAAAGAAATTTCCGTTGGCGAGAAGCGAAGATTCAAGAAGGCTTCGGTCGACGATCCGTTCAAATCCGCGTCCGCCGGTGCACCGATCAAACCGCAGTATTTGATGCGCGAACTCGGCTGGCGCAGCCCGCCTGATACGCGCTTCCTTACCGATTCCGGCAACAGCACGACCTGGGCGATCCACCACCTGGCCATGTACGACCACCGGCCTAGCGCGGGAGGGTGGATGCGCGTCACGATGAATTTCGCTCCGATGGGCTGGGCTATCGGCGGCGCGGTCGGCACCGCACTGGCCAACCGCGCGGCGCCGGTGGTCTGCATCACCGGCGATGGCAGCTTGCTGATGAATGGCCTGGAAATGACTGTGGCGCTGACCGAGAAACTCACCGTGCTATTCGTGATACTCAACGATGCAGCACTGGGCATGGTGAAGCATGGTCAGCGCCTGGCCGGTGCTGAGCAGATCGGCTTCGAGCTGCCGGCGGTAGATTTCAGCATGATGGCCGAATCCATGGGCATCCCGGGTCATGTGATTCATACCGCGCAGGATTTCGAAAATCTGGACCTGGACGCGATCCTGCGCCATCCGGGCCCGGCTGTGCTGGATGTGCGCGTCGACAGGGAAGAAGCCCCGCCGATGGAACTGCGGCTCAGAACGCTGGGGTCGGTGAGATAAGCAGCAAATTTGACACACAAGACATTAAACCCGGCACACAGGAGACAATGGAAATGATGCAAAAACTTACAGGAAAGACCGCTCTGATCACCGGCGGTAACAGCGGAATCGGCTTGGCCACCGCCAAACTTTTTCGTGAACATGGGGCACACCTCGTCATTACCGGAAGGGACAAGGAGAGTCTGGCTCAAGCCAGAAGTGCTTTGGGAGATGATGTCCTTGCTATCCAAAGCGATGCCGGCAAGCTTGCCGATATCGAGTCGTTGATGCAGCAAATACAGAAACAATTCGGGCAACTGGATATTCTTTTCGTCAATGCAGGCACCGCCCAAGCGGCGCCTTTTGATTTCGTGACCGAACAACAGTTTGACGCCATGGTGGCAATCGACTTCAAGGGAGTTTTTTTCACCATCCAGAAAGCCTTGCCTCTCTTGAAAAATAACACTGCCATCATCGTCAATACTTCGATAACCAACCAGATGGGAACGCCAAATTTGAGCGTTTATGCTGCCTGTAAAGCGGCACTTCGTTCGCTGGTACAGACGCTGGGGCTGGAATTGATCGGACGGGGAATCCGCATCAACGCTATCAGCCCCGGGCCTATCACCACCCCCATGTACGGACGGTTCGGTCTGCCGGACGAAGTTCAACAAGCAATTAAGGCGGAAATCACGCATAAGTCGCCGATCAAACGTTTCGGTGCGCCGGAAGAAGTTGCCAAGGTGGTACTCTTTCTTGCCTCGGAAGATTCTTCTTACATAGTCGGCGACGAAATCGTCGTGGACGGGGGCATGAGCTTGCTCTAGCCACTTTTACCTGAGATTACCGAATGAGCGACGAAAGCACGGAAACTATCCACACCCGCATCTGGCAGGAAGAAGCTGAGCCCGACAACGCGTTCGCGGCAGCGTCCTGTCATTGTCACGGCTACGATGTCTATGGTGACCTGCTGGTTCATGCCAGTTGGATAGAATATCTGTTCTTGCTATTTCGCGGTGAGGCCCCTTCACGAGAGCAGGCCAGACTGTTGGAAAGTTTGGCAATTGCATTGGCAAATCCGGGGCCGCGCGATGCGGCGGTCCATGCCGCGATGTGCGGCGGAGTTGGCGGCTCCACTTCGGCATCCTGTTTAATGGCAGCACTCGCAGTAGGCGCAGGTGCATCCGGCGGCGCGCGCGAAGTGTTCAATGCAATGCAGGACTGGCAAGCGCGCGGCACTGATTTGTTGCTGTGGCAAACGGGTCTGGCGGCAAAACCAGTGGAAGACCCGGCGGATATCTGGCCCGTGCCCGGTCATCCGCCCGGTTTCGATCCCTATGGAGTGAGCTGCACTACACCGGTGCTGCAAACACTGTCACACCTAGCGGGATTTGGCTGTGGTCAGTCATTGGTCTGGTTGCAGGCTAACCGCTCGTCGCTGGAAACCGCTGCCGGACTGCCGCTGGCGATGTCCGGTGTGGCTGCAGCGGCATTGCGCGATCTGGGCTGCACACCGGCGCAGGGAGAAATGCTGCATTTGCTGCTGCGGTTGCCGGGCGCTGCGGTGCATGCGCTGGAGCAAAAGGGTTACGGCCACAAGAATTTTCCGTTCTTCCGCATCGATCTGGAAAATGATCCCGGTCCAGCACAAGGTAAATCAGATCATATGGGAGCGAGGGCGTGAACGGACCGCAATTGCTGGAAGAACAGGTCGGGCGGCTGGCCACCCGCATGGGAGCGATTTTCCCGGGTGAACGCGCGGTGTTCCGCGGTCATGATCTTCATACATCTCTTAAGGACATGGACTGGCTGGAACTTTATTTGTTTGGCATTACCGGCCGCCGGTTTACGCCGCAACAGATGAAAGTGCTGCATGCTCTGTGGAGTTATACCAGCTATCCCGATACGCGCCTGTGGAACAACCGCGTGGCGGCACTGGCGGGCACGGCGCGCAGCACCGGTACTCTCGGTATCGCCGCCGCGATGGCCGTTTCCGAAGCACAGATATATGGCTGGGGCGCTGCACTGCGTGCCAGCGAGTTCCTGACTCGTGCCAAGACCCAAGCAGGTGCAGGCGCAGAATTAAAAGAACTGGTGCGTGCAGAGCTCAAGCAGCGGCGGGGCATCGCCGGCTACGGACGGCCGATCGTCTCAGGGGACGAGCGCATCGCACCTATGATGGTGCTGGTGAGAGAGCAGGGGCTGGACGGTGGCGAGCATCTCAAGCTCGCTTTCGAGGTGGAAAAAATCCTGCTCGCTGGACGCTGGCGATTGCATATGAATCATGCCGCGATATCTGCGGCGCTGGCTGCTGATTTTGGTATGTCGCCGCGCGAATATTATTTTTTTGGTATTCCGGCTTTTCTCGCCGGCATGCCGCCGTGCTACCTGGAGGCGGCGGAAAAACCTGAAGGTCAATTGTTTCCGCTGCCTTGCCGCGTTATGTTGTACGAAGGTGTTGCTCGCCGCCGTTGGCGCGCAGCAAAACTAACTGTTTGGGATTAAGGGTAATTCCGATTCTATTTCAAAGCTAGAATAACTCGGTAGGGGCGTGATAAATCACGCCCCTACAATATTTCACTATTGATTGGGAAATGGAATAACATCTCCTGATGCAGGAATGTATTCAGTAATAAAGATGGTGAATGTCAGAATATAAAAGGGAAATCATCATGAAAAAATCCATAGTGCAGTTATTGGCTGTGTTGCTAATAGCGGTGTGGGCCGTCAATACCCATGCCGCGCCGCAGTCCGAGGAAGAAGAATTGGCGCTGGCCTACGGCGATAAATCCTTCGTCACCATCGCCAGCGGCACCCGCCAACCCATCGCGCGGGCACCGTCGGTCGCCACCGTGGTCACCGTGGAAGACATCGCTGCCATAGGCGCGGCGGACCTGGACGAAGTGCTGGAAACGGTGCCGGGTCTGCACGTGGCGCGCTCCGGCACCGGCTACAACCCGATCTATACCATACGCGGTATACACACCCAGTACAATCCGCAGGTGCTGATGCTGGTGAATGGTATTCCGATCACCGGCGTGATTTACGGCGACCGTTCCATCGTCTGGGGCGGCATGCCGGTGGAGAACATCGCGCGTATCGAGGTGATACGCGGCCCCGGTTCCGCGCTGTACGGCGCGGATGCCTTTTCCGGCGTGATCAACATCATCACCAAGACCGCAACCGATATCGGCGGCACTCAACTTGGTTTGCGCGTCGGCTCATTCAACAGCCGCGATGCCTGGGTGCAGCATGGCGGCACATGGGGAGGGTTCGATGCGGCCGCCTATTTGCGGGTGGGCGCCACCGACGGTCAGCGACAAATCATTAGCGCAGACGCGCTGTCCCCCGCACCATTTTCCCTTGCGCCGGGGCCGGTCAACGTTGGCCGCGACGCCATTGATGGCCGCATCGACTTGTCGCGCAATAAATGGCGGCTGCGCGCCGGCTTTCAGCAGCGTGACAATGTAGAATCCGGCGCCGGGATAGCTTCGGCGCTGGATCCCAGAGGTAGCAATTTCGGTCAGCGTATCTCCACCGATCTCACTTATCAGGACGCGAACTTTGCTCCCGATCTGGATGTGACCGCGCAGGCCAGCTATTTGCACATCACCGAGAAATCCGATTTGACACTTTTTCCGCCGGGAACCGATTTCAACCCGGCTCTACCGGTAGATTTTCCCGATGGCATGATCGGCAATCCCTACAAGTGGGAGCGCCATTTACGTTTCAACCTATCGGCTGCTTATACCGGCTTGCAGAGCCACAAGCTGCGCTTCGGCGCAGGCACTCAGAATGATGATTTGTACCGTACCAAGGAAACAAAGAATTTCACTCTGGTGCCGATCCCCGGCGGGTTTTTGCCGGTGCCGCTGGGATCGGTGGTGGACGTGACCGACACTGCGCCTTTCATGCGTCCACACAGCCGTCGTGTGAACTATGTCTATGCACAGGACGAATGGGCTTTCACCCAGGACTGGTATCTGACCGCCGGTGTGCGTCACGACCATTATTCCGATTTCGGTGATACAACCAATCCGCGTGTGGCGCTGGTATGGGAAACCGCTTACAACCTGACCAGCAAAGTGCTCTACGGCCGTGCTTTCCGTCCGCCGTCTTTCTCCGAGCTCTATGCCATCAATAACCCGGTCGGGTTAGGCAATCCCAACCTCAAGCCGGAAACCAATGAATCTGTGGAACTGGCTTTTGCCTGGCAGGTTGCCAGCACCTTGCAGGCGAACTTGAACCTGTTCCGTTACCAGATGAAGGATATTCTGCGTTTCAAACCTAACCCGGATGGCAGTGTCACCGCGCAAAATTCCGGGCGGCAGCACGGCCAGGGCTTTGAAATCGAGATAGTCTGGGACGCGGGCACCAACCTGCGGTTGTCTGGTAATTATGCCCAGCAACATTCTATTGATGAGACAACCAACCAGGATGCGGGCAACGCGCCCCGTCAACATGTCTATGTACGGGCGGACTGGCATTTGATGCCGCGCTGGAATCTGGACACGCAACTCAACTATGTCGCCGACCGCAAGCGCGAACCGGGGGATACCCGCCCTCCCGTCGCCGATTACCATACCGTGGACCTCACGCTGCGCAACCAGAAGCGCAGCGATGACTGGGATTTTGCCTTCAAGGTGCTCAACCTGTTCAATGCTGATGCCCGCGAGCCATCACCGTCACCGGGGCTGATTCCCAACGACTTGCCACTGGCTCCGCGCGAATGGCGCATTGAACTGCGCTACCAGTTCTGATGAGTAATTCCATTTCTAACTCAATAGTAAAATATTGTAGGGTGCGCTATGCGCACCATTATCATTGGTGCGCATAGCGCACCCTACATGATGATTGCACATCGAGGAGTAAAAGACGAAACCAGCAGCAGACTGTCTGCGCCGATGCTGTGCGTCATGTTGTTATTCTGCACAGCACTGATCGTCACATCGCCGGCATGGGCGGCGGGGGAAAGCGGGATCGCAGTGGTTTATCCCGACATCGGTGAACCTTATCGCGGGATATTCGAGAAAATAATCGAGGGTATCGAGGCAAAAGCCGGCGACCGGGTAACCAAACAACCGTTGAATTCCGGCACGGATATCGGTGCGCTGAAGGCCAGCCTGCTCCGTGAGAATACCAAGGTGGTGATCGCGCTTGGCAGGCAGGGCATGAAAACGGCAACGGTGCTGAACAGCGGCATCGGGGTGGTGGTGGGCGGGGTGTTGACAGTGCCGGAAAGCGAGGCGCGCGGACAACCGGTGATCAGCTTGTCGCCGGATCCGGCATTGTTGTTTGCCCGCATGAAGGCGCTGATGCCCGCGACCAAGCGGGTGTTCGTCGTCTATGATCCTGCCTACAATGACTGGCTGATCAACTTGGCCAAAGAAGCAGCCCGCGCTCAGGAACTGGAACTGGTGGCGTACGAAGCGCAGGATCTGCGCAGCGCGGTACGGTACTATCAGGAAATATTTTCTGCAGCTGACAGCCACAGCGATGTTCTGTGGCTGCCGCAGGATTCCACTACGGTGGAAGAAAGCTCGGTGCTGCCTATGGTGCTGCAGGAATCATGGAATCGGGATATCGCAGTTTTTTCCAGCAACTCCGCACATGTCCGGCGTGGCGTACTGTTTTCGCTTTATCCTGACAATCTGGGGCTGGGGAAGAGCCTTGCCGAATTGGCACTAGGTTTTTTGCGCTCGGGTGATTATGAAAAAAGCGGCATGATGCCGTTGCGTAATGTACAAACTGCTGTCAACCTGCGCACTGCCAAGCACCTGAGGTTGAAACCTTCCCGTCTGCAGGGTTTCGAAACTACATTCCCCGAGCAATAAAGAACTCGCTCATGAAAAAGATCATCAACGAATTTATCCAGAAGTTCACTTTTGAGCGCCAGCTTGGCATTACGGTTACGCTCGGCATCCTGTTTCTGGCGTTGTCTTCCGCTCTGGTGGGATCCTGGCAGACTAACGAGCGCGTACGCGCCAACCTGCTTGAGCAAGGCCAGCGCATCACCGAGAACCTGGCACGTCAGAGCACCCTGGCGCTGATTTACGCCTCTGCCGACAACGCCGCTGAAGTAGTGAAAGCTACCATGGCCTTTCCGGGCGTAGTCAGCGTGGAAATACGCGACACCAGCCAGCGCACATTGTTGACACGCGGAAGCATCGATCCCGCCGAATTTCCCACTGTGATCGAACGCGACGAAGGGGTGCAGGGCACAGCCTTTCTCGATTCGGAAAGCCGGCATGCCTGGCGTTTTGCTGCGCCGGTATATTCGCAGCCTGCAGCCGAATCGCCATTCAGCATGCAGACAGTCAAGCTGGAGTTGCTTGGCCATGTTTCTGTGGTGATGAGCAAGGCGGCGCTATCCCAGACGACCACCGACATTTTTATCGCCAATCTGGCTACGTCGTTTTCCTTTGCGCTGCTGTTCCTTGTTCTTATCCGCTTCCTGACTAACCGCATGACACGTCCGCTCAAACAGTTATCGGCCAGCATGGAACGCGCCAAGGCAGGCGAATCAGAGGTGCGGGCCAAGCTGTCAGGACCCAGGGACATCGCGGACATGTCCCATGCCTTCAACAGCATGATGAAGGTGCTGGAAGAACGCGAGGCGGCATTGAGGGTTGCCGCCATTGCCTTCGAGATCGAAGAAGGCATGATCGTTACCGATCGGCAGGAGGTGATCATTCGGGTCAACCGCGTATGCACAAAGCTGACCGGCTACAGCGCCGAAGAAGTTATCGGCAAGAACCTGAACATGATCAAGTCGGATAACGAAGATGAGGAGTTCTACCCGCGCATGCGGGAAATCCTGCATCGCGACAATTACTGGCAGGGAGAAATATGGAACCGCCGCAAGAACGGTGAAATCTACCCGGAATGGCTGACCATTACCGCCGTTGTCGGGAAGGACGGCGAAATCACCAATTATATTATTGCGTTTTTTGACATCACCGAACGCAAACAGGCCGAAGAGAAGATACACACCCTTGCCTTTTATGATCCGCTCTGCCTGTTGCCCAACCGGCGTTTGCTGTTTGACCGCCTCCACCAGGCAGTCACCGCCAGCGCGCGCAACAAGGCCTGCGCCGGCCTGCTGTTCATCGATCTCGATAATTTCAAAATTCTGAACGACACCAGAGGACACGACATCGGCGACCTGCTGTTGATCGAGGTGGGCCAGCGCCTGCGAACCTGCATTCGCGAAAGCGACACCTTGGCGCGTTTGGGAGGAGATGAATTCGTGGTGCTATTGGAAGACCTGAGCAAGGACAGGAAACAAGCTGCAGTCCAGGCGCGGGAAGTGGGGGAGAAAGTGCTGAAGATCATCAGCCAGCCCTACATGCTGAAAGGTATCGAGAATTATAGCTCTGCAAGCATAGGCGTCTCATTGTTTGCCCATTCCAGGCAAAATCTTGACGATTTGCTCAAACAAGCTGATACCGCCATGTACGCTGCCAAAAAAGCCGGACGGAACACCCTGCGCTTCTTTGATCCGGCGATGCAGGAAGCTCTTGAGGTTCGCAGCAAGATCGAAGCGGGCATGCGGAATGCTTTGCCAAAAAATGAATTCAAGCTTTACTACCAGGTGCAGGTCGACAGCAGTCAGCGCCACATCGGAGCAGAAGCGCTGATCCGCTGGGTGCATCCGGGACAAGGCATGATCAGCCCCGCCGAATTCATTCCTGTTGCGGAAGACACCGGACTGATCCTGTCGATCGGCTTCTGGGTGTTGCAGACCGCCTGCGCGCAACTTAAGGAATGGGAAAACAATCCGCTCACTCGCGAGTTGTCGCTGGCCATAAATGTCAGCGCGAGGCAGTTCCGCCAGCCGCATTTCGTCAAGCAGGTCCGCGATGTCATCGAACATAACTCGATCAATCCGCAGCTGCTCAAACTTGAGCTGACCGAAAGCACGGTGCTCGAAAATGTCATTGATACCATAGAAAAGATGCATGCCTTGAAGGCGATCGGTGTGCGCTTTTCCATGGATGATTTCGGCACAGGTTATTCATCTCTGGCTTATCTGACGCAATTGCCTCTCGATCAGCTGAAGATCGACCAGTCTTTCGTGCGCAACATCAGCACAAAATCCACCGATTGCATGATTATTCAAACCATCATCGGGATGGCACATAATCTGAACATCGAAGTGATCGCCGAAGGGGTGGAAACCAGTGAACAACGGGATTTTCTATGGGGCGCCGGATGCAGACATTACCAGGGTTATCTGTTCGGCAGACCGTTACCGCTCGAAGAGTTTGTGCAATTATTAAGCTAGGGAACCTAGGTCTGTAGACGTCCCAGCCGGATTATTTCGAGATGTTGGCACGCGCTCTTGCGATCGCAGCCGTGACTTGTTGCGGCGAAGTGGCGCCGGTATGGTTGCGGCTGGCTATAGACCCTTCCAGCGTCAACACCTGATACACATCTTCTCCGATCAGGCCGGAGAATTGCTGCAACTCGGCTAGGCCAATTTCGCTTAAATCACTGCCGCGCTGTTCGGCGTAGCGCACAGCCAGCGCCACGGCTTCATGAGCATCGCGGAACGGCACACCCTTCTTTGCCAGATAATCAGCCAGGTCGGTGGCGGTGGCATGGCCTTGCAAGGCAGCGCTGCGCATGGCGTCAGGCTTGACTGTTATGCCGGTGATCATGTCGGCATAGATGCGCAAGGTCTGCGTCAGTGTTTCAACCGTGTCGAACAGCGGCTCCTTGTCTTCCTGGTTATCCTTGTTATAGGCAAGCGGCTGACCCTTCATCAATGTCAGCAGCGCGATCAGGTGGCCGTTGACGCGGCCGGTCTTGCCGCGCACCAGTTCCGGCACATCGGGATTCTTTTTTTGCGGCATGATGGAAGAGCCGGTGCAAAAGCGGTCAGCGAGGTCGATGAAGCCGAAGCGCGGGCTCATCCACAGGATCAGCTCTTCGGAGAAGCGCGACAGATGCGTCATGATCAGCGCGGCGCAGGCGGTGAATTCGATGGCGAAGTCGCGATCTGAAACCGCATCCAGCGAGTTTTCACACACGCCGTCGAAGCCCAGCAGTTCGGCAACATATTCACGCTTGATCGGGTAGCTGGTTCCGGCCAGCGCAGCCGCGCCTAGCGGCAACCGGTTGACGCGCTTGCGGCAATCCTGCAACCGTTCCGCATCGCGTTTGAGCATCTCGAAATAAGCCATCAGATGATGCGCAAAGGTGATCGGCTGGGCGACCTGCAAATGGGTGAATCCCGGCATGATGGTATTGGTGTGCTGGGAGGCCAGGTTGAGCAATGCGATTTGCAGCCCCTTGAGCAGAATTGTCAGGTCATCGATCGCGCTGCGCAAATACAGGCGCACATCGGTCGCCACCTGGTCGTTGCGCGAGCGTCCGGTGTGCAGACGTTTTCCTGCGTCGCCGACCAGCGCGGTGAGCCGCTTCTCGATGTTAAGGTGAACGTCTTCAAGATCCTGCGACCAGGCAAAATCGCCGGCGATGATCTCATTCTCGATTTGCGCGAGGCCGCGCTGAATATCGTTCAGATCCTGCCTGGAGATGATGTCGCAGGCCGCCAGCATCTGCGCATGAGCCAGGGAGCCCTGGATGTCAAACATCGCCAGCTTGTGGTCAAAGCCCACCGACGCGGTATAGCGCTTTACCAATTCCGCGACCGGCTCAGAGAATCGCCCCGACCAGGTATCTTTATCTTGCATTGCTGCCCCCACTTGTCCCAGAATAAAGCGCGAAACAAAATATAGCGTGAAAAACCCAGCGAACCCCAGAAACAGTTCACCATGATCAAGGCGCGCAGTATAAAACAAAATGACGCTACCGATGCGTTGCCTAACTTCCGCAATGTCGGGATCACGCTGCGCATCCTGCTGATCAGCAACGGCATGGCGCTGTTGCTGGCACTGTCGCAGGCAAGCGGATGGGCTGATGTGCCGCAACGAATGATGCAGATTGTCATGCTGCTCACGCCTATCCTGTTGACCGCCTTGCTGCTGTTGTGGGCAGCGCAGCCATGGCTGGACCAGTTGGAATACTGGCGGGGAGTGATTACGGTGACAGTTTCGGTGGCGTTGCTGACGCTCGCCATATATAACCTGGGTGGTGAGTTGTATAACCCGCTGGTTGGCGACGATGGAAATTTTGATGCAGCGCGTTATGTGATTCTCAGCATGACGGTAAGCGCCATTCTGCTGATGTATTTCCGGCTGCGCACCCTGGCGTTGTCGCACGCCCTGCACGATGCGCGGTTGCAGGTGTTGCGGGCGCGTATCCGCCCGCATTTCCTGTTCAACACCATCAATGCCGTGCTTGGGATCGTGCGTACCCGGCCCAGGCAAGCGGAAACTGCCTTGGAAGATATGGCGGATCTGTTCCGCATGGCGATGTCTGATGCGCGGGACCTGGTGCCGCTGCAAAAGGAAATACAATTGAGCAAACAGTATATAGCCCTGGAGCAAATGCGCATGGGAGAACGGCTGCAGGTGGATTGGCAGATGAAGGACCTGCCGGAAGACGCGCTGATACCGCAATTGCTGTTGCAGCCGCTTCTTGAAAATGCCGTGTATCACGGTATCGAACCATTGCCGCAAGGCGGCAGCATCAAGGTTGCGCTGCTCCGCAATGGGGATGAGTTGCGGCTCCGGGTAGAGAACCCCTGTCTGCCGCGCAGCGAGGGGATGCACCGAGGCAACAAGGTGGCATTGAGCAATATCCGCGAACGCCTGGATCTTCTGTTTGATGTCGAGGCGCGCTATCAGGTCGAAAGCGGCAAGGATTTTTATCGGGTGGAAATCGCACTACCCTACGTAACCAAACGGCCAAAATTAAAGGAGCGGTCAACATGAGCGGGAACGAGCAAGCCCTTAGCATTTTTATCGTGGACGATGAGCCCCCTGCGCGCAGCCGGCTGCGTGACGTGCTGAATGATTGCACCGAGAAATTGCCGCTGCAAATCGTCGGCGAGGCGAGCAATGGCAGTGAGGCGCTGGACAAGTTGATGGAGCTGCCCGTGGACGTTGTGCTGCTGGACATCCGCATGCCGCAAATGGACGGCATCGAACTTTCGCAGCATTTGCTGAAGTTGCCGAAGCCGCCGGTGATCATTTTCACCACCGCTTATGATGATTACGCGATCAAGGCATTTGAGCTGCATGCCGTCGATTATCTGCTCAAACCGATACGCCAGGCACGCTTGTTCGAGGCATTGACCCGCGCGCGCGGAGCGGTGCCGATAAAAAATGAAGTGTTGCAGGAACTGTCCAGTGAGCCTCGCAAGAATCTGTCCAGCCACGAACGCGGCAAGATTTACCTTATACCCATTGGGCAAGTGCTTTACCTGCGGGCAGAGCTGAAATATATTACAGTGCGTACGCTTGAACGCGAATACCTGATCGAGGAGTCGCTGTCCGCGCTGGAAAAGGAGTTTGCCGCCCGCTTCGTGCGCATACACCGCAACTGTCTGGCGGCAAAAGAGGCGATCGAAGGATTTGTAAAGGGTGGCGAAGACAGCACCGAAAGCGCCGGGTGGATGGTGAAGCTGAAGGGCCTGGATGAGCTGCTCGCGATCAGCCGCCGCCAGCAGCATATCGTCAAGGAATTCGGCTGATCCGAGCCGGATCATCGATATCAATTCGAATTGAACCGGAGATAATGATGAAAAGCCCAGCCCTGATAGCCATATTCCTGACGATCGCATTGACCGCATGTGACAAAAAACTTTCTGAAACAGCCGCTGAAGCGCCTGCCGGTGGATCAAGAGTAGACATCTTTGCTCCCGCCGACGGTGCAACGATTGATGCCAAGGCGCAAATCAAGCTGGACTATGACATCACTCTGGCAGGCGAAGGAGATCACGCCCACCTTTACGTGGATGACCGGCGCATAGCCATGCTGCGCCAGATGAAGGGAAGCTACATGGTCTTTGCGCTGGATCCGGGCATGCATGAGATTTGCATCAAGGTCGTCAACGGCAACCACACACCGATAGGAGTGAGCCGATGCGTCAGGGTCACGGTCGGGTAGGCCTTGTGAAGCATGAGATGATCTGAACAAGCTGGTGTTGTTTGCTATACTGATATTCAGGTGTGTTTACCTATCTCAGCTTTAGTTTTGCTAAGTTTTAGTCCGCACCTGGAAGCAACAATATATTCAAGATTTGTTAATGATGGTCACTTAACTCACGGAGAAATAACATGACACAGCAATATTCCCGTTTCATGCGCTGGACCAGCCGTATGGTTATTGTAAGCATGCTGGCCATGGGCTTACCTCAGCAATCCGCTTTTGCAGGCATGGTGGAAACAGAGCAGGTTGTTTCCCATGAGTTGGCGCTGCAGGACCGCGCCATGATCAAAGCTTTTGTCGATCGTGAGGATGTGCTTGCCCAATTGCAGCAACATGGTGTGTCAGCCATGGAAGCTCATGCGCGCGTCAATGCGCTGACCGACGATGAAGCGCACAAGATCGCCGGGAATCTGGATCAATTGCCCGCCGGCGGCGATGTCCTTGGCGTGTTGCTGACCGTATTTATCGTATTGCTGATAACGGATATTCTCGGTTTCACCAAGGTCTTTCCGTTCACACGTTCCGTCAAACGATAATTCATGCTGATCCGAAACGCCCGCTTGTCAGTGGGCGTTTTTCTTTTGTGCCTCGGTGCCTGCGCAAATCCTTCGCAGACGCGTCTTGTGCTGGGCTCCCCGCCCGCCTATTTGCCCAGACATGCCGAGATCATAGCTGTGCCATATTTTGCGCAGGATGCTTTTCAATGCGGACCGGCAGCGCTGGCAATGTCCTTGAACGCCGCCGGTTTTGCGGTGACACCCGAAGTGCTCAAGCCGGAACTTTATTTGCCTGACCGGCACGGCAGCCTCCAGGTTGAAATGCTGGCCGCCGGCCGCCGCCATGGCGCCACTACCTATCAATTGTCGCCGGAACTGAACGATGTGCTGCGCGAGATCGCTGCCGGAACGCCGGTTGTCGTTCTGCAGAACCTGGCCTTTGCCTGGTATCCGGTTTGGCATTACGCTGTTGCGATCGGCTACGATCTCGACCGCGCGGAGATCATCCTGCGCTCGGGACCGGAGCAAAGGCAAATATTGCCTATGGCGACATTCGAATACACCTGGGGGCGCAGCGGCTACTGGGCGATGGTGGCAATGCCGCCGGGCAAAATACCGGAAACCGCTGAGGAAGCTTCTTTTATTGCCGCAATCAACGCCGTTGAGAAAATCACAGACCCGGAACGCGCACTGAGCACATACATTGCCGCATTGGATCGCTGGCCCGGAAATCTGGCTGCCCAAATCGGCGTCGGCAATATTGCGTACAAATTGCACGACCTGGGCCAGGCAGAGCGCGCGTTTCGCCAAGCGGCGCAGGATCACCCGGAATCAGTCGCAGCTTACAATAATCTCGCGCAAACCCTGGCCGACCAGGCACGATATGAAGAAGCCCGGGAAGCTGCCAGGCGTGCAGTCAGCCTGGGCGGTCCGCTATTGCAAACCGCGCAAGAAACGCTGGCCGATATAGAACGCAGCATGAAGTGACCAACTGAAATCCGGTGGAAAACAGTAATATCGAATGGCTACTGCATTTCGGCTTCGATGTACTCCATGCAGGAAATATAATCCTGGGAATTGCGCGGCAGCCCCACGATGAAATCGCATCTTTCCCTGATTGCCGCATTTCTGATTGCCAGTTCATTGGCACTTAGCTGGCTTTTTTCCGGAGGAGAAGAGCATCCGGCAAGGAACAGCAGGATTGATAAATATCTCATGCCATCCTCCCATTAGGCAGTTTTAGCATATGGTACACAATAACTAATCCCTGGAGACGGGAATTCTGCCGGCATTATGGCACTCGGAGGGTAGGTTCCCTATCGATTCACAGCTCCATTCAGCGCTGCTACGTATAGCCTGTGCCAGTATTGACGGCTTATGTTCAGACGGAGACGGATTCAGCTTTGCCAGCAAGACAGTTGCTCCACATTTGGCGGCATGCCCGCTGGAATCGTGATGCAAGACCGGCGTGATCACAGAGGATGGATTTGTTCAGCATATCCCTTGAAGATGAGCGTATAAGCTGCAGTTGTTTGGTGTCTGCCAGCAATCCGGCCGCGGCTCGTGGAAATTCATCATCGTCCGGACTTATGAATTGATCCATATGCAATCCGCGTAATATCAATTCGCCGAACCGCCCGGCATGATGTTTTCCGGCAACGGTAAGGGTCGGGACCCCCATCCAGAGTCCGTGCATTGCGGTCGTATGGCTGTTCCATGGAAAGCAATCGAGCAGCAGATCGATCTCATTGTGCGCAGCGAAATACTGTTCGATCGGAATGCTGCCGCGCAAATCCAGCCGCGAGCCTGCGATGCCCTGAGACAGGAATGCATCCTGGATGCGCTGTCTGCCGCTTTCCGTGCCCAATCCTTTTGCAACCAGCAACATTTTCGCATCAGGTAATGCAGACAATACGCTAGCCCACAGGCTGATGGTTCGCCGGCTTATTTTGGTGAGTTTGTGGAACGAGCCGAACACCGGGCAGCCATTTTTCAGCAACGGCAACGGCCCGATCCGGATGTCATGGAGTGGCGGGGTGTATGTGGCAAAGGCGTTCCCCAGCCTGCAAAGTTTTTCCGTGTAGTGTGATTCTGTAGAGCCGACGGGGTCCAAAACAGCGTCGGTAATGAAGTAATCCATCTCTGGCAAGCCAGTCGTTGCGCTGTAGCCAAGATAGGAGGCCTGCACCGGCGCGATTCGATTCACAAACAGGGCTATGCGGTCCGAGGTATGTCCGCCCAGGTCGAACAGGATGTCCATGTGCTGTTCGTTGATGAGTCTGGCGACTTTGGCATTGTCTGCAATGCCGGAAATATCATTCCAGCCATCGCACAGTTTTTTGAATCGTTCGGTGACTTCATCGGGCGACCGGACGTCGGAATAGAAATGAACCGAAAAATTCGAGCGGTCGATGTTTTCGATCAGGCGCTCGAGAAAGAATGCCACCGGATGATGGCGCAGATCGGCAGATACAAACCCCAATCTTAGCGGCCTTGCAGCGCGCCTGTCGACGGGAATCTCTTGCTGAAACGCGGAGGTCGGCTGTTGCCTGTTTGCCCAGTTGCGATGTTCCTCAAGCAGGACGGCGGGATCATATGGCTCGATGAAATTGAGCGCAAACAGGCGGGCATGTTCGGCAGCGGGCAATGCGCACTGTTTCAGCAGCGCTATCGAGCGGGAAATATCGCCCTGCTCGAGGAAGCTCCTGGCGATGTTGTATTCAGCCACCGGATCACCGGGTTTGAGTGCCAGCGCGTACTCTGAATATTGAATGGATCGCTGAAAGTCGTTGAGCATGAAATGACACGTCCCGATATTCAGGTTGACCGTATAGTCATCCATTCCCATTTCCTTGGCTTGCATATAGGCAGAGATCGCCTTCGGAAAGTCTTCCGATCCCTGATAGGCGATACCCAGGCTGGCCTGTATGTCCGCAGTGTTGCGTATACTCAGCAGGTTCTGAAATACCTTTGCTGCTTCGTCAAATCTGTCCAGCGTAAGCAGGCATGAACCAAGATTGTGGTAAGCCTCGATTTTTCGCTGGCCGGAATATGCAATGGACTTCTCAAAACACGGGATGGCTTCCTGGTACATTCCCCGGGCAGCATATCCAATGCCCAGATTAAACCAAACGTCGGGATTCTTCGGCTGAATGGCAGCAGCCTTATTGAAACAGATCTCGGCATAAGCGTGATCGCCAAGCATCCCCTTCGCATGGCCCAGCAGGAACCATGCTTCGAATCCGCCGGGGAACTTCTGGACTGCTTTTTCCAGATCATGCAAAGCCAGCGCAGGATTCCCTGCCTGGATAAATGATCTGGCACGCTGCAAAGCCTTCAAGATCTTTTCAGGATACATGAGTTGTTTCGCCTATAATTTGGTGGGGGCGTTTGGAACCTCAGCGATTTGACAGACTGGTGCCGGCAGCCAAATACCAACGATCTAGGGTGAAGATGATTTGCTGGTGTTGTCGGACGCAACGGTTTTGTCCAGGCTGTAATAACGTTTGCGATTGGTGTTGACCGTCGGCAGGTAATTGCGGGTCTCTTCATAGGGCAGGTTATTGCGCAGAGTCTGGAAAACCTGCGCAGGGTTCAGGCTGTTGATGCGCTGCAGGCCGTCCTGGAAGCGCTGCCTTCCCTTGGCGTCGGTAAAGGCGCGCATCACGTTGCTTGGCCCGGTGTTGTATGCGGAGATGACACAGTAGTCGCGCGACATCCGGTCTTCCACTCCATCCAGTTGCTCATAGGTCAGGACGCTCAGATAGGCCGTGCCGAGTTCGATGTTGTTCTCCGCATCGAGCAGATAATCCTTGGAAGGCGCGAGGTCCTGATTTCTGGCGCGACGGTAAGCTTCGCGCCCGCCGCTGGTGGGGACCAGCTGCATCAGCCCGTAGGCCGGAGCGCCACTGACGGCAAGCGGGTTGAAGCTGCTCTCGCTGCGTATCACGCCGAGCACCAGGCTGGGGCTGACGTTGTACTGTTTCGCGTATTTGCGCACCAGCTGCAGATACTTCTGCGCCTTTTGATCTTCGAAGTTGGCCACCATGTTGAAGGTAACGAAACGCACCGGTTTCTGGCCGCTCTCGGTTTGAATGTTGCGGGTTCGTGCCAGTGGCAACAATTTGCCGGCAAATCCGGCGGCCAGTTCGGGCGTTGCGATCTCCTGTCCGGCATCATTCAGCACCAGCCCAAGCAGGAACGGGCTGCGCTTGCTGCTCAGATCGACGGCGCTGTCGGAGAACACATCGACAGAAGCAGGATCCTCCGGAGTGAGCAATGTGGCGATGATGGCGTTTTTCAGGCTGGCGTCGGCATTCTCCTCCAGTGTTTCAACACTGATCTCTCCTTGCTCGAAGTTGACGATGGCGCGGCTCTTGTATTGCCTGGTGTATTTGACATAGGTCTTGCTGCCCGGCAGGCGCATCTCCCCTTTGCCCCACTTCCGCTTCACGTTGCCGGACAAGGCGTTCATCAGCCGGTCAAAGTCGCGCTTGGCAACTTTCAGATCGCGGGCCAGTTGCATCGGGTCGCGTTCCCACTGGCTGCGTTTTTTTTCGAGCATGGATTTTGCCATAGCCTTGGGATCGGTGCTCGATGCGATCTTGGTGATGTTCTTCGCGCTGCTGCTGTTTGCAATGTTTATCAGGCTGTCCAGTTTTGCGTTCCCCTGCGAAGAGCATGATGAGAGCAGCAACAGCAACGGCAGGGCAAACAGGACATTCCTGGTCATGGCATACCCCTTTATCTGGCCTGACTAACCACTGTTGCGCAACCCTGTCGCTATACCATTGATGGTGAGATGAATCGCGCGTTTGACCAGAGGGTCATTATCTCCGGCACGATGGCGTTCCAGCAAGGCGACCTGCAGATGGTTGAGGGGGTCGATGTATGGCATGCGGGTCAGCAGGCTGCGCGCGAACGCCGGGTTGTCCTGCAACAGCGTGTTGTTGCCGGTTACGGCGAACAGCATTTTCAAAGTGCTTTCCCACTCGCTGTTGATCGCGCCGAAGATCCGTTCACGCAAGCCGACATCATCCACCAGCTCGGCATAACGCGAGGTGATGCCCATGTCGGTCTTGGACAGCACCATATCCATATTGGACATCAGGCCGCGGAAGAATGCCCAGTTGTTGTACATCGCCTGCAGTTGAGCAAGCCCCGCCTTACCTTCGCGTTCGATGAGCCGGTTTACCGCGCTGCCGAAACCGAACCAGCCCGGCAGCAGGGTGCGGGTAAGCCCCCAACTGAACACCCACGGGATAGCGCGCAAATCCTCGATCCGATCCGATGCTTTGCGGGATGATGGGCGGCTGCCGATGTTGAGCTCTGCGATCTCGCGGATCGGGGTGGCAGAGAAGAAAAAATCGTTGAAGCCCGGCGTCTCATACACCAGCCTGCGATAGGAGGAAAATGCATCGAGACTCAATGCCTCCATGATGCGGTGATATTCCGGCATGGTGCTGTCGTCGCCGTGATGGTGCAGTAGTGTGGCTTCCATCGTTGCTGCGATTAGCGTCTCGAGGTTGCGGCGGCCGATCTCCGGGTTGGAGTATTTGCTGGAGATCACTTCACCCTGCTCGGTGATGCGGATCTGTCCGTTCACGCTGCCCGGTGGTTGTGCGAGGATCGCGTCGTAACTGGGACCGCCGCCGCGGCCTACGGTGCCGCCGCGGCCGTGAAACAAACGCAGTTCGATGCCGTGTTTGGCGAACACCTTAACCAGAATGACTTCGGCTTTGTAAAGTTCCCAGTTCGCAGTGAGATAGCCGCCGTCCTTGTTGCTGTCGGAGTAGCCCAACATCACTTCCTGGGTATTGCCGCGACTGCTCAACAGCTTGCGGTAGTACGGGATCGAGAAAAGCTCGTCCATGATGGTGCCGCAGCCACGCAGGTCTTCGATGGTTTCGAACAACGGAATGATGTTGACATGCAGTTTGTCGCTGCCTTCCAGCAAGCCGACTTGTTGCAGCATCAGCATGATCTCCAGCATGTCGCTCACGGAATCGGTCTTGGAGATGATGTGGTTGGGCAGTGCGGCGCGACCATAGCGCTGATGTATTTGGGCTGCGGCCTGCATGATGCGCAGCTCGCTTTGCACTGCATCGGAATATAGTCCGATATCGGCGAGCAGCGTTTTTCCGGATTGCAATGCACTGAGCAATGCTTCGCGGCGCTTGGCTTCGCTGAGATCTTTATAGGCGGGTTTGATGCCGCTGTGCATGAACAGTTCGCTCACAGTCTGTTCGTGGATCGCGCTATGCTGGCGCATGTCCAGCGGAGCGAGGTGGAAGCCGAACACTTCTGCCGAACGGCGCAGGTTGGCAAGCCGTCCGCGTGCCAGATATACCGCGCCGTGCTTGAACAGGGAATCGATCAAAACATCGAGATCGGCGATGAATTCCTGAGAAGTGGCATACGGCTTGGCCGCACCCAGCGGTGGCAGATGCGTGACCTTGTGACCAAATTGCTTGGCGGTTGATGACAGGCGCGAGTAGATCAGGTTCAGCGCGCGACGATAGGGCTCGTCGGCGCGGGCCGGGTCGGTGTCGGGAGAAGCATCGGAGAGTTTGCGCAGCGCGTCGCTGACATCGGCCAGGCGGTCGGTCAGGCTCAGGCGCTGACCCAGCACATGGGTTTCACTCAGATAGTGTTCAAACGCCAGCGCAGAATGCTGTTGCACCGCATCCAGCATCACTTCGTGGGTGACAAAAGGGTTGCCGTCGCGATCGCCGCCAATCCAGCTTCCTACGCGCAACAGCGGGGGTATGCGAATGTCCATGTCGAAGCGCGATTCGAACTGCTTCTCCAGATATGCATAGATCTTCGGGATCTCGGTCAGGAAGGTGTAGCGGTAATATTCAAGTCCATTTTTGATCTCGTCGCGCACGGTCAGCTTGGAAGTGCGCAACATTCGCGTTTGCCACAGGATCAGTACAAAGCGGTGCAGAGCTTCCTCGTTGTCGGCCAGTTCATCCGGTGTCATGTCCACCCGATCGCGATCGGACAGCAGGCTGGAAATGATCAACTGGCAATCCAGGATGCTTTTGCGCTGCACTTCGGTGGGGTGCGCGGTCAACACTGGCGAGACCAGCGCGCTGTCCAGGAAGGATTGCAAGGCTTTCTTGCCGATATGCTTTGCCTGGATGCGCTCCATCGCCAGCAGCAGACTGCCATCTTTCGGTTGGCTGCCGGCCTTGAGGTGGGCGCGATGGCGGCGATTGTGATGCAGGTCTTCGGCGATGTTGGACAACTGAGAAAAGTAACTGAAGGCGCGCACCACCAACAGGGTTTCGCTGGGCGATAGCGCTTCCAGCATCTGCTCAAGTTGCTCGCCGTCGCGCTGGTCCTGTGTCTTGCGAAAACGCACCGCAGTTCGACGCACTCTCTCAATCAACTGGAACGTTTCCTCTCCCTCTTGTTCACGCAGCGTGTCGCCGAGAATGCGCCCTAGCAAACGAACATCCTCGCGCAACGGCACGTCTTTGCTGGAAATATCAGTGGTGGCGGAAAATAAATTCATCACATTTTCGGGACAAAAGTACGGCGCACCTTATGTTAGAATGCGCCGCGCAATATCAATAAACAATCAAGGAAATCCGATGAGCCAGAAATCTCCGACTGCACCATCCCGTTTAGTGATCGCATCGCGCGAAAGCGCGCTGGCGATGTGGCAAGCACAATATATCCGTGACAGGCTGCGTGCATTATATCCGCAAACCGAGGTCAGCATATTGGGCATGACTACACAGGGCGACCAGATTCTCGAGGTGACCCTGGCCAAGATAGGCGGCAAGGGGTTGTTCGTGAAAGAGCTGGAAACCGCGCTGGAAGACGGTCGAGCCGACCTTGCCGTGCATTCTCTGAAAGATGTGCCGATGAATATGCCCGAAGGTTTTGTGCTGGCCGCCATCGGTGAACGTGAAGACCCGCACGATGCTTTTGTTTCTAACAAATATGACAGTCTCGCTGCGCTGCCGGCCGGCAGCGTGGTGGGCACTTCCAGTCTGCGCCGCGAAAGTCAGTTGCGTGCGCGCTTCCCGCATCTCAGGATCGAGCCGTTGCGCGGCAATGTCCAGACCCGTTTGCGCAAGCTGGATGAAGGGCAATATGCCGCCATCATTCTGGCTGCTGCCGGACTGAAGCGTTTGGGGCTGGGCCAGCGCATACGCGCTCTGATCACCAGTGAGGACAGCCTGCCCGCAGTGGGACAGGGTGCGCTGGGTATCGAATGCCGTGCAGATCGTGCCGACGTGGTCGCGTTGCTGCAACCGCTGCATCACCCTGATACTGCCGCCTGTGTGATGGCGGAACGTGCGCTGAGCCGGGCATTGGCAGGGAGCTGCCAAGTGCCGCTGGGAGGTTTCGCGGAGGTCAGGGGCGGCAAGTTGCGGCTGCGTGGTTTTGTCGCCAGTCCCGATGGCAAGCGCATGACCAGCTCGGAGCTGACCGGTGACATCGCAAACCCGGAAGCGCTCGGAAACAAGGTTGCCGATGCGTTGCGTGCCCAGGGTGCGGATGAGATTCTTGCAGAGCTTGCGCTTTGACCGGCACAAAATACGTTTGCACTTCCATCAAGCTGTATTGATATACGCCGGCAGGAAATGACCAAGGACCTAGCGCTGACCGGGCTCAAGATTGTTGTTACGCGACCACGCGACCAAGCTGTGCAATTGATGCAACGCATCGAGCAGGCTGGGGGCGTCCCGCTGCTGTTTCCGTTGCTGGATATTGCGCCGGTGCAGGATACCCGGGTGCTGCATGAACAGATTGCGCGTCTCGCGCGTTTCGACCTTGCAATATTCATCAGTCCGAATGCAGTACGCTACGGTATGGCCGCGATAAGTGCAGTAGGGCCGCTGCCGCCATTACTGAAAATCGCCACGGTGGGACAGGGCAGCGCGAAAGCGCTGCGCGAATCGGGCATCGCCAACGTCATGGCGCCTGCTGAACGTTTCGACAGCGAGGGTCTGCTGGCGTTGCCGGAACTGCAGGACGTTTCAGGGTGGCGAGTGATGATTTTTCGCGGTGATGGCGGGCGCGAATTGCTGGGCAATACCCTCAGGGAACGCGGAGCGACAGTAGAATACGCGGCCTGCTATCAGCGCAGCAATCCGCAGCAGGATATCGGTACGCTGGTCAGTGCCGCCCCGGATGCAATCACCGTGACCAGCAGCGAGGCGCTGGGGTATCTTTGGCAAATGCTGGATGACGGAGCGCAAGCTGCTTTGCGAGATACGCCCTTGTTCGTTCCGCACGAGCGTATCGCCGGGCTGGCTCGGCAGCAGGGCTGGCATCAGGTGCTGCTGACCGGTTCTGGTGATGATGGATTGTTGTCAGCTTTGGCGGCATGGGCGCATCAGAGGATGGGGGGCAGAGGACGGAGGACAGAATGTTGAGCGGCGTAGCCGCAATTTATATTTCGTTGCGCCACTGTGCGGCACACAATAATCTGTCGTCCGGCTTCCGTCATTTGTCGTCTGCTACATAAAAGGTATTAAATGAACGAGCAAATTCCACAACCAGATAAAATCGAGCCGGAAAACATCGGGCAGGATACCCCGGCAATGCCTGTTGCGGAAAACAAAGCCAAGAGCGCGGATTTTTTTTCACGGATCAGCATCACACAGCTGACCCTGGCGGTAATGGTGGTGGTGTTCCTGTGGCAATGGCTGGACGAGCGCCGCATCATTGACGGCATGCAGCAGCAACTGGCGATAAAAATTGACGAGATGGAAAGCAGCAGCAAAGCGACTCGCCAGTTGCTGGTGCAAGGCCAGGAGCAGGTCAGCGAACTGTCCGTCAAAGTGGCGACGCTTGAATCTCGTTATGCCGAGTTGCAAAATCAGCGCGGCATGCAGGAAAATTCGAATAACGAACTTTCGGCGAGCCGCGATGAAACCGCGCTGGCCGAAGTCGAGCAAATGCTGCTGAACGCCGCGCAGCAATTGCAATTGTCGGCCAACGTGCGGGCTGCACTGATCTTCATGCAGAGTGCCGATGCGCGCTTGCAGCATATGAATAAGCCGGCATCGAGGAGTTTGAGCAAGATCATAGGCAGGGATATGGACAAACTGCGCGCGTTGCCCATCGTGGATATCACCGGCATCAATCGCCAGCTCAATAAGCTTATCGCCGCCGTCGACGAGTTGCCGCTGGCTTATCAGCAACACGCGGCAAACGAAGCGGACGCGAAGTCCCCGCAAGAAGGGTATGGCGGGGCGTCAGCCGGCTCTGCAGTCACGCTGGCCCCATCCAAGGAAGAAACTGCAGGCCAAAAGCTGCTGCGTGAAATCTGGCAGGAAATGAAGCAACTGGTGCAAATCGAAAACACCGGCAAGGATGAGATTCCTCTGCTGCATCCCGAACAGCAATTTTTCCTGCGTGAGAATCTCAAGCTGCGCCTGCTTTCGGCGCGCATTGCGCTGTTGTCTCGTGATGAAGCCGTTTTCAGGCAGGAGCTTAAAAACACCCAGCTTTGGACTGCGCGCTATTTTGATGCCAAATCCCCGGCCGTGTTGGAAGTGCTGAGCGGAATGAAGCAACTGGCCGTGTCCAGAATCAGCATCGAACTGCCCGACCTCGGTTCCAGCCTGCAGGCAGTGCGCAACTACCGCTTGACGGCTGAGAAGACGGTGCGATGAAATATTTGCTTTGGATCATCGGTCTGTTCGCCGTTGCCGTCGCGCTCGCCATCGCATCGCGCAACCCGGCATATGTCCAGCTGGTGTATCCGCCCTATCGGATCGAGGTTTCATTGACCATGTTCATCATGCTGACATTGCTCACCTTCGTGCTGGGCTATTGGTTGGTGCGACTGATCAGCTCTTTTCTGAACTTGCCTGACCATGTGCGGCAATTTCGCCTGGAGCGCGCCCAAACCAGAGCACGCAAGTTGCTCGACGAGATGCTCGGCGCGTTCTTCGAGGGCCGCTATGCGGATGCGGAAAAGGCTGCCGGGCGCGCCATCGAATCTGGTCAAACTTCAGCCATACACCCGATCATCGCCGCGCGTTCCGCGCACGAACTTCACGAATTCGAGAAACGCGACGCGTATCTGGCCGCTGCCGAGGGGAGGAAGACCGGTGATGCCACGATGCGTCTGATGGCGACCACCAAATTCATGCTCGATGAGCACGATACTGGTGCGGCGCTGGAAGCCTTGCGGGAATTGCGCGAGAGCGGAGTCAAAAACCATCCCGGCGCAATGTCACTGGAACTCAAGGCACAACAGCAGGCAGGCAATTGGGATGAAGTGCTGAAACTGCTCGACAAGCTGGAAAAACACCAAGCAGTCGATGCAACCGCCGCGGCTGAGTTGCGCCAGCAAGCGTGGTTGAACATGATCCGTCAGCAAGAAGATCTGGCGGGACTGACTGCCTGTCTGAAAAATGTTCCCGCCGATATCAGGAGACTCAGCATGTTTGCCGCTGCTGCCGCGAGGGAATTGATCAAACACGGCGGATGCGAGCAGGCACAAAAACTTCTCACGGATAGTTTGAATGCGCAATGGGACAGCGAGCTGGTTGCTCTATACGGCGATTGCCAGACAGGTGAATTGGTGGCGCAGATCGAGCAAGCCGAAAAGTGGCTCAGACTGCACGATCAAGATGCAGGGTTGCTGCTTGCGCTCGGCAAATTGTGCATACGCCAGAAGTTGTGGGGAAAGGCGCAAAGCTATCTCGATGCAAGTATCAGCCTGACACCCAGTCGCGCCGCCTATGAAGCGTTAGGCTGGCTTGCGGAGCTGTTGGGGAAGTCTGATGATGCGTCCAGGTATTATCAGCAGGCGATGGCGGTGACGAAACAGTGAAACAAACCCCCTCCATGCCCCCTCGCAAGCTCTCCCCCTTGTCAGGGGGGAACACAGCGGCTCCTCCCCCGCTCCCTCCCTGACAAGGGAGGGCTGGGGTGGGTTGGGGAGGCTGGGAGGGGTTAGTTCTTGGGTGCAAAGGTGAAGGCATCCGAGAAGAATGACTCGTTCGGCAGATTGCGCAGGCTGGTGAAATCGCGTTGGGCAGCCTCCACGACCACCGGCGCGCCGCAGGCGTAAACTTCGTATCCGCCCAAGTCGCTGTAATCATCCAGCACCGCGCTGTGTACAAATCCGGTACGACCCTGCCAGGCATCTTCCGGCAAGGCTTCGGAAAGCACCGGGGTAAATTTGATGCCGCGACTCTCCCATTGTCTGGCTTTATCCAGCATATACAAGTCCGCCAATTTGCGCGCCCCCCAGTAAAAATGCATCGGACGCTTCATGCCGATAAACAGCGCATGCTCGATGATCGCCTTGATCGGTGCAAAGCCAGTGCCGCTGGCTACGAAGATGATCGGTCTGTCGGTATCTTCACGCAGAAAAAAAGTGCCGAGCGGACCCCTGAAGCGCAGTATGTCCCGCGCTTTCATGGTTTCGAACACGTGCCGGGTAAATTCGCCGCCTGCGATATTGCGGATGTGCAGCTCCAGGAATTCGTCATCGTGCGGTGCGTTCGCCAGGGAAAAGCTGCGCGATTTTTGATCCTTCAAAAGAATGTCGATATATTGCCCTGCCATGAATTGCAGGCGCTCATTAGCGGGCAGCTTTAGCGAGAGCACCATCACATCGGGCGCGAGTCTATGCATTTCTTGCACACGGCAGGGCAAGGTTTTCACCGGGATGTCTTTGATCGTGTTCACCTCGCGGCATTCGATAATGAGATCCGAAAGCGGTTTGGCGCAGCAGAACAAGGCCATACCTGCGATCTTTTCCAGGTCCGTCAAGGTGCTGTCCTGATGCTTGCCATAGTCTACCTTGCCCTGTAACACCTTGCCCTTGCACGTCCCGCAGACGCCGTCGCGGCAGCTATATGGCAGCGTGTAACCATGTCTGATTGCTGCTTCGAGGATAGTCTCGTGTGATTCAATCGGAAAGCTGTGGCCGCTGGGCTGAATAGTTGTTTGAAAAGCCATGGTGAAAATTGCAGGAAGCGCGAAAGTTTTGATTTTAACGCATAATCCTGCCATGAAAAGACTATTGATCGTCGGCAGCGGCGATGTGGCGCTGCGCGCCATTCCTTTGCTGGCGCGCCGCCACCGGGTATACGCCCTGGTGCGCAACCCGGACTACTGCGAGAAATTGCGCGCGCTGGGGGCGATGCCGGTACTGGGCGATCTGGATGACCGCACCCGTCTTGCGCGCATCGCCGGCTTGGCCGATGCTGTGCTGCATTTGGCTCCGCCTCCCAGTGCCGGCTCGCGCGATATGCGCACCCGCAACCTGCTCAGCATCCTGTCGCAGGGCAGATTACCCAAGCGGCTGGTCTACATCAGCACCAGCGGTGTATATGGCGACTGTGGCGGCGCGTGGGTGAGCGAGACCCATCCGCTCAAATCCGCTTCGCCCCGCTCGCGGAGGCGCGTGGATGCGGAGATGCAGGTGCGCAACTGGGCAAGACGCAACCGGGTGAAAGCCTGCATCCTGCGCGTGCCCGGTATCTATGCGGCGGATCGTTTGCCGCTAAGCAGATTGCACCAAGGCACACCGGCCATCATCGACAGGGAGGACAGCTACACCAACCATATCCATGCGGATGATCTGGCGCGTATCAGTGTCGCGGCATTGCGCTATGGAAAACCATGCCGGGTGTATCACGCCAGCGACGATAGTCAGTTGAAGATGGGCGAATATTTCGACAGCGTCGCCGATGCGTTCGGCTTGCCGCATGTGCCGCGCATCAGCCGCGCAGAAGCGCAGCGTGTGCTGCCGCCGGTGCTGTTGTCGTTTATCAACGAATCGCGCCGCTTGACCAACACGCGCATGAAGCGGGAATTGAAAGTGGTGCTGCGTTATCCGACGGTGGCGGATACGCTTCGGGCTACGTTAACCAGCCGCGCAGTCAAAAACTCCGCCCATTCACCTGCTTTATCTTCAGTGCCGAAAGATCGACACCTTCCAGACAGCGGACATTGATGCTGAACATCTCCACACCGTTATGCGAACCGGTTCCCATCGGCGCACAGCCGCAGGCGGAGCAAAAATGATGCTTGATCCTGTGCTTGCCGAACTGATAAGTCGAGAGATTGCTTTCCGGCGTGATGAAACGCACCTGGCTGCGCGGCACGAACCAGCGCAATGCACCCAGCCTGCTGCAGATGGAACAATTGCACTCTTTCACTGCGTACAAATCCCCCTCGACTTCAAACGCGATACGACCGCAATGACAGCTACCCTGGTAAAGCATCATGGCCTCCTGAACAGGGAATATTGATTTTGCTACTTTGCTGCGCAGCCAGGCGAGCCGGCCGCCAGTTATTTGGTGCAAAGGCCGCCATCAAAATGCTCCGGTGGAAGACGCCGCTGGGCAACTTCAGGATTTGTTGCTCACCTCGATCAATTGCTGCAGTTTTTCTTGTGCCGCGCCGCTGGCAATCACCTGGTCGGCCTTGGCGACACCTTCCTCCAGTGTCTTTGCCAGCCCGGCGACGTAGATCGCCGCACCGGCATTCAGTTGCACGATGTCGCGCGGTGCACCGGTTTCATTGTTCAACACGCCCAGCAGTTTTTCGCGCGCTTCGTCTATGTTGGTGACGCGCAGAAAACCGATTGGCGAAGTAGTCAGCCCGAACAGGCCGGGATGAATGGTGTACTCGCTGACCTTGCCGTCTTTCAGTTCGGCGATATAAGTGCCGTCACTGATGGATATTTCATCCATGCCGTCCGCGCCATGCACCACCAGCACATGACGGCTGCCCAGTCGTTGCAGCACGCGCGCCTGGATGCCGACAAGATCCTGATGGAAAACGCCCATGACCTGATTATCGGCCCCGGCGGGGTTGGTCAGCGGCCCCAGCACGTTGAAAATGGTGCGCACCCCCAGCTCGCGGCGCACCGGTGCGGCATACTTCATCGCGCCGTGGAAATTGGGTGCGAACATGAAGCCGATGCCGATCTGGTCTATGCACCGGCCGACCTGCTCCGGTGTGAGGTTGAGGTTGACGCCTAGCGCCTCCAGTACATCCGCCGAACCACAGGTCGAAGATACCGAGCGTCCGCCGTGCTTGGCCACCCGTGCGCCCGCTGCTGCTGCGACCAGCGCGCTGGCGGTGGAGATGTTGAAAGTGTGCGCTGCATCGCCGCCCGTGCCGCAGGTATCCACCAGATGGGTGCGGTTGGCGACCGGCACCTTGGCGGCGAATTCCCTCATGATTTGTGCCGCAGCGGAAATCTCCCCCACGGTTTCCTTTTTGACCCTCAGACCGACCAGAATACCCGCGATCTGCGCCTGAGTGACTTCTCCGCTCATTATCTGGCGCATCAGAGACAGCATCTCGTCATAAAATATTTCACGTTGCTCGATCAAACGGACCAGTGCTTGTTGCGGTGTGATCATGGCTATCTCTCGCCTTTCAGAAAGTTGTCGAGCATGTCATGCCCGTGTTCGGTGAGTATGGACTCGGGATGGAACTGCACGCCATGCACAGCCAGGGTCTTGTGGCGCACGCCCATGATCTCGTTGTCGTCTGTCCATGCGGTGATCTCCAGGCAATCCGGCAGCGTTTCGCGCTCGATCACCAGCGAGTGATAGCGCGTCGCGGTGAACGGGTTGGGCAGGCCGGTGAAGACGCTGTTGTTGTGGTGATGGATCGGCGAGGTCTTGCCGTGCATCAGTTGCTTGGCGTGGATGATGTGCCCGCCGAACGCCTGGCCTATGCTCTGGTGGCCGAGGCACACGCCGAGGATGGGAATCTTCCCGGCGAAACGCTGGATCGTAGCGACCGACACACCAGCCTCGTTAGGCGTGCACGGGCCCGGTGATACCACGATATGTTGCGGGTTCATGGTTGCTATCTGTTCCACCGTGATTTCGTCGTTGCGGCGCACGACCACGTCGGCGCCGAGCTCGGCGAAATACTGCACCAGGTTGTAGGTGAAGGAGTCGTAGTTGTCGATCATTAACAGCATATTTGTTCCTATCCTTGATTCTTCGCCCGTATCATACTCAAAGCCACCGCTTCGGCAACCTCGATGCCATCCACCGCGGCTGAAAGTATCCCGCCCGCATAGCCCGCGCCTTCTCCGGTCGGATATAGACCTTTGGTGTTGATGCTCTGGTAATCGTCCTTGTTGCGCTTGATGCGTATCGGCGACGAGGTGCGCGTCTCCACGCCGGTCAGCACCGCGTCGGGCAGATCGTATCCCTTGATCTGCTTGGCGAACGCGGGCAGCGCTTCGCGTATCGCTGCGATGGCATAACCGGGCAGCGCGGTGGAAAGATCGGTCAGATGCACGCCGGGTGTATAAGATGGCAACACTGAACCGAATTTGGCCGAGGATCTGCCCGCCAGAAAATCGCCAAGCAATTGTCCGGGCGCCTGATAATTGCCGCCGCCCAGCTCAAAGGCGCGCGATTCCCAATGGCGCTGAAATTCCACACCAGCCAATGCACCGCCGGGATAATCCTGCTCTGGCGTGATGCCCACCACGATGCCGCTGTTGGCGTTGCGCTCGTTGCGCGAATACTGGCTCATGCCGTTGGTCACAACGCGGCCTTCTTCCGAGGTTGCGGCGACCACCGTGCCGCCCGGACACATGCAGAAGCTGTACACCGAACGCCCGTTGCTGGCGTGATGCACCAGCTTGTAATCCGCCGCACCGAGCTGCGGGTTGCCGGCATTCTTGCCGTAGCGGGCGCGGTCGATCAGCGACTGCGGATGCTCGATGCGCAAGCCGATCGAGAACGGTTTGGCTTCGATATAGATGCCGCGCCTGTGGATCATCTCGAAGGTATCGCGCGCGCTGTGGCCGACCGCCAGCACCAGATGTGAGGTGGCGATATGTTCGCCAGTGGCAAGCACCACGCCGGTGACCTGTCCGTCGCTGATAACGATGTCATCGACGCGGCTCTGGAAACGAATCTCGCCGCCCAGCGACTGTATCGCCTCGCGCATCTTCTCCACCATGCCCACCAGCTTGAACGTGCCGATGTGCGGATGGCTCTCGTAGAGTATCTCCTCCGGCGCGCCTGCCTTGACGAATTCCTCCAGCACCTTGCGGCTCAGGTAGCGAGGATCCTTGATCTGGCTATACAGCTTGCCGTCGGAGAATGTTCCCGCGCCGCCCTCGCCGAATTGCACGTTGGACTCCGGGTTCAGCACGCCCTGCCGCCACAGGCCGAAAGTGTCCTTGGTGCGCTCGCGCACTTCTTTGCCGCGCTCCAGAATCAGCGGGCGGAAACCCATCTGCGCTAACAGCAGTCCTGCGAATAAACCCGCAGGACCCATGCCGACCACGACCGGGCGTGAGGTTAAATTTTCGGGAGCCTGTGCGACGAAGTGATAGCGGGTGTCCGGCGCGAGGCGGACATGGGGGTCGTTGCCGAAGCGCGCCAGTATCGCCGCCTCGTCGCGCAGCGCCACATCCAGCGTGTAGGTGTACAGGATCGCATGCGATTTGCGCGCATCCACGCCGCGCTTGAACACGACGTAGTTGGTCAACTCGTCGTCAGAGATACCAAGACGCTTCAGGATAGCTGCTTTAATGTCGCCGTCGGGGTGATCGAGCGGCAGTCTGATTTCAGTCAGGCGCAGCATGATAGATTTCTCTATTGGGTAGAAATTGCAGGGTAGGCATCAAAGCGCGCTCACCCTGCTTGGCCTGTCGACACTTTGCATTAAGCCTTAAGTATGTTTGTTGCGCATGTCAAATTATTCGATTTAGTAGGTGCTGGCGTCGACAATTGAAATCTTGTACGAGTTATAACCCTTCAGATCAATTTTTGAGCATTGAGTACATGAAAGTTTGAAGTTAATTGAAGTGCCAGGGAAAACTTTTTGATTTACATACTCAACGCACTGGTCTATGAATTTATTTTCCTTGTCAAATAATTCCGCCTTAATATTGGCAGAGGTCCATTTAATGTCACCATCATTTTTTATTTGCCCCAAGAGGATAAAATTTTCGTTATCAATTTTTTCTGAAGATACATGTACTTTAAGCCCGGATTTTTCTTCGCATTTCTTGAAGTTTTTACACTCACCATTGTTTATTTCGCCGTCCATATAGCTTTCAGCTTTTTGCTCAAAATAAATGGTAGATCCCCAAGTAATAATGGCCATGACCAATCCAAATCCTATGCCATATAGAAGCCCTGTGCCTATTCTGCTGAATATCAAATTTAATAATTGCATAAATTCTCCTTTTTGAATAACGAACTGCTAGCAAACAGTAAACAGGTTACATCCGCTATTTCATAATTGCGAATTTATCACCCATCCTACCGATGTATTTGAGCGTCCAGCCCATCCAGCACCATCTCAGCCGCGCGCAGCACGGCGCGTGCCTTGTTCTGCGTCTCCATCCATTCGCTGTCCGGCACCGAGTCGGCGACGATGCCGGCGCCTGCTTGCACGTACAGCATGTTGTCCTTCACGACGGCGGTGCGCAGCGCGATCGCCAGATCCATGTCGCCGTTGAAGCCGAGGTAGCCGACCGCGCCGGCGTAGATGCCGCGTTTGGACGGTTCCAGTTCGGCGATGATCTCCATCGCGCGCACTTTTGGCGCACCGCTCACCGTGCCGGCGGGGAAGGTGGCCTTGAGCACATCCATCGCGCTGAGGCCGGGTTTGAGTTTTGCTTCGACATTGGAGACGATGTGCATCACATGCGAATACTGTTCGATGATCATTTTTTCGGTGAGCTTGACCGTGCCGTTCTGCGCGACTCTGCCGATGTCGTTGCGGCCGAGGTCGATCAGCATCAGGTGTTCGGCCAGCTCTTTCGGATCGGCCAGCAGATCCTGTGCGAGCTCGGCATCTTGCTGCGGCGTCTTGCCGCGTGGCCGGGTTCCGGCAATCGGGCGCACCGTGACGGTGTCACTCTCGAGTCGAACCAGTATCTCCGGCGACGCGCCGACCACATGATGATCGCCCATGTCGTAATAGAACATGTACGGAGACGGATTGACGCTGCGCAACGCACGATACAGCGACAAGGGTGCCGCGGGAAAGGGCTGTGCCATGCGCTGCGACAGCACCACCTGCATGATGTCGCCGTCGACGATATATTGCTTGGCCTTGACTACTGCGTTCTTGAAGGCAGATTCTCCCAATTCGGAACGCGCTTCTCCACCGTGCATTGCCGGTGCGTGCGGGATATCCACAGGCAGCCTTAATCGCCGGGTCAGTTCATCCAGGCGTTGTTTCGCCAGCGCGTAAGCATCAGCCTGCTCCGGATTGGCATAGACGATGAAGGTAAGCTTGCCGGTCAGGTTATCCACCACTGCCAGTTGCTCGGTGAGCATCAGCAAAATGTCAGGGGTGCCGATAGCGTCGGGTTTCTCTGTCCTGGCCAGATGTGGCTCGATGTAACGTACCGTTTCGTAGCCGAAATAGCCGGCCAATCCGCCGCAGAAGCGCGGCAATCCTGGCAAAGATGCAACCTTGAAGCGGGTCTGGTAGTCGCGGATGAAATCCAGCGGATTATCGACTTCATGCGTGGTTTCATTATCCGCGTGCGTCAGAGTAATTTTTCTGCCGCGCACCGTGATGCGCGTATTGGCAGGCAGGCCTATGAATGAATAGCGCCCGAAACGTTCACCGCCCTGCACCGACTCAAGGAGGTAGGAATAAGGCTGGTTGGCGAGTTTAAGGTACAGCGACAGCGGCGTGTCCAGATCGGCAAAGCTTTCGCATGTCAGCGGGATGCGGTTGTAGCCTTGCCGGGCAAGTGCGTTGAATTCCTGTTCAGAGATGGGGTGAGACATAGAAAACCTCCTGAAAACCTTTGTTGCGATAGTCATGTAGCGTGCGCTGTGCGCACGTTTTAAGCAATGTCGTGCGCGCAGCGCACGCTACAGATCACCATCGCCAAGCGGCGGTTTTTTTCAAGTAGCGGAGGTTATCCAGTTTCATGTTCAAGCGCGTTTGATGAGTGGCATAGCTGCCGGCAGGTTGGCGATCACTGCATCCTGATCCAGCGATTCCGCCGGTTCGCCGTGATTGTAGCCATAAGGCACGCAAAACACCGGACAGCCGGCCGCGCGGGCGGCCACGGTGTCGTTCAGCGAATCGCCGATCAGCAGCAACTTTTCAATCGGCACCCCGAAAAAATTTGCGGCATGAAACAAGGGCAGCGGATGCGGTTTCTTTTCCGGGAGCGTGTCCCCTGATAGCACGATCTCGAAGTATTTTGCCAGACCGGCACCCTTGAGCAGCGGTTTGGTGTAGCGCTCCAGCTTGTTGGTGATGCAGCCCAGGCGGAAACCGCCGGCTTTCATCGCATCCAGGCCTTCGATCACACCGCCGTAGATTTTGCTGTTAAGCAATAGCTCCGCGTAATGCTTTTCGAAGATCGGCAGGGCGTGCTCATACAGCGCTGCATCAGGTGTGGCATGCATCTCTCCGGTCAGTGCGCGCTTGACCAGCCAACTGATGCCGTTGCCGATGTAGCTGGCCAGCAGTTCTTGCGATACCGGTGCGTAATCCATGTCGCGCAACATGCGGTTGGCGGCTGCGGCCAGTTCCGGAGCGGTATCCATCAACGTGCCGTCGAGATCGATGACAACGGCCTCGATGCATACCGGTACTGCATATCTGGTGATGGCAGCGCTTGGCGACACAGCAAGATTGGAATGCATGGGCTACTTGACTTTCGCAAGTTCGGCGCGCAATTCGCCGATGATGGTATCGTAACGGTTCTTGTCCTTTTCGTTGCGTTTGCCGAATACTGCTGAGCCCGCCACAAAAGTATCCACGCCGGCTTCCGCGATCTCCCTGATATTGGCCGGGCCGACGCCGCCGTCGATCTCCAGGCGGCAGTTGTATTTGCCGGCATCGATCATTTTGCGCACCTTGCGCGCCTTGTCCAGCACATGCGGGATGAACTTCTGGCCGCCGAAGCCGGGGTTCACCGACATCAGCAACACCATGTCCAGCTTGGGCAGCGTATATTCAAGGGCATCCAGCGGGGTGGCCGGATTGAACACCAGACCGGCCTTGCAGCCGCTTTCCTTGATCAGGCCGATGGTGCGGTCGATGTGCTCGGAGGCTTCCGGGTGAAAGGTTATGTAAGATGCGCCTGCCTTGGCGAAATCGGGAATGATGCGGTCCACCGGCTTGACCATCAAATGCACGTCGATCGGCGCGGTCACGCCGTGCTTGCGCAGGGCTTCGCAGACCAGTGGACCGATGGTCAGGTTCGGCACGTAATGGTTGTCCATCACGTCGAAGTGCACGATGTCCGCGCCGGCAGCAAGAACGTTATCGACTTCTTCGCCCAGCTTGGCGAAGTTCGCGGAGAGTATGCTCGGAGCGATCTGGTACATGTTGTGTCCTTAAACGTAAGTTGGGATGCAAAGCGCGTATTCTATCCGATACTTTGGCCCGATACTTTGGCCAGAATACTCTGGCGCGAATACTTTGCGGGGCTGGTGGTGGAGACGAGGAGGATCGAACTCCCGACCTTCGCATTGCGAACGCGACGCTCTCCCAGCTGAGCTACGTCCCCATTGCAACCGAATGCTAAACAGAAACCTGCTGCTTGGGAAGTGTCAGACCGGCCGCGCGGTAGAAATCGCCCAATTCGCTCAGGTCTTCAAATACCCCCTCGGCGCCGGCGAAATTCTGCTTGCGCGTGTACTGGTTGACCGTCACAAAAGTTCTGATGCCAGCCGCGAGGCTGGAGCGCAGGCCGTTCTCTGAATCCTCCAGTGCGATGCACTCATCAGCGGATAACCCCAGTTTCTCCAACACCCAGAAGTAAATGTCCGGTGCCGGCTTCTTGTGCGGCACGATATCGCCGCAACCATTCACGGCGAAATAGCGTTCCCAGTCCTTGCCCAGCCCGACCTCCAGCAGTGCGGAAACATTTTCCGGCGTGGTCGTGGTCGCGATAGCCAGGCGGATGCCCTGTCTGCGCGCATCATCCAGCAATTGCCTGATACCGGGGCGCAGCGGAATATTGCCTGCGCGCAGCATGCCGGTGTAATGCCGGGTCTTTACGGCGTGCAGATTTTTCACGAAACCTTCGTAATCGGCCGGCTTGGCAAATCCCGGCAGGAATTCGCTGACAAAATATTTGATGCGCTCTTTGCCGCCGGTCACCTTGAGCAGCTTGTCATACAGCGCGACGTCCCAGTTCCAGTCCAGTCCGCATTCCGCAAAGGCCTTGTTGAAAGACTTGCGGTGCCCGTCTTCGGTATCGGCGAGCGTGCCGTCTACGTCGAAGATAATGGCTTTGATAGTCATGTTGAGTCGTTCCGATTCTCTTTGTCAAATGGCTGTGTCGCTCCTCCCCTGAGAAGGGGAGGTCGGGAGGGGTTAGGGTTTCAGCAATAACCAAACCCCCTCTGGCTCCCCCTTGTCAGGGGGAGAAGCGTTATTATCGTCCCGCTGGATTGTCTAGTTTTAACGCAGCCCGGGGAGCTTGCCCGCCATGCCGCGCATCATTTTCGCCATGCCGCCTTTGCCGAACATTTTCATCATCTTCTGGGTCTGTTCGAACTGGTTGAGCAACTGGTTGACATGCATCACTTGCACCCCCGCGCCCAGCGCGATGCGGCGCTTGCGCGAAGCCTTGATGAGCTCCGGTTTGCTGCGTTCGAGCGGGGTCATCGAGTTGATGATGCCTTCTATGCGGGTGATGGACTTGTCGTCGAGCTTGGAACCGGCTGCGGCTTGGCTGAGTTGCGCCGGCAGTTTGTCCATCAGCGCCGACATGCCGCCCATCTTGCGCATCTGCACGATCTGCATCTTGAAATCGTTGAGGTCGAAGCCTTGTCCGCCCTTGACCTTTTTGGCGAGCTTTTCGGCTACCACGTGGTCGACTTCGCGCTGCGCCTCCTCGAGCAGCGACAGCACATCGCCCATACCGAGCACGCGCGAGGCCATGCGCTCAGGGTGGAAGGCTTCGAGGCCGTTGGGTTTTTCGCTCACACCGACAAACTTGATCGGCTTGCCGGTGATCTGCCGCACCGACAGCGCCGCGCCGCCGCGCGCATCGCCATCCAGCTTGGTGAGTATGATGCCGGTCAGCGGCAGGGCATCGCCGAATGCCTTGGCGGTGTTCACCGCGTCCTGCCCGGTCATCGCATCCACCACGAACAGCGTCTCGACCGGCTTGAGCGCGGCATGCAGTTGCCGTATCTCGGCCATCATCGCGTCATCGATGGACAACCGTCCGGCGGTATCGACTATCAGTACGTCGTGGTAATGCTTGCGTGCGTAGTCCAGCGCGGCAAGCGCGATGCTTTGCGGTTTCTGGCTGGTATCCGCGGCGAAGAAGTCTGTATCGAGTTGTTGCGCCAGCGTGCGCAATTGTTCGATCGCCGCGGGGCGATACACGTCGCAACTGACCAGTAAAACTTTTTTCTTCTGCTGGTCACGCAGTAATTTGGCGAGCTTGCCGCTGGTGGTGGTCTTGCCTGCGCCCTGCAAACCGGCCATCAGGATCACTGCGGGCGGGGTGATGGCAAGATTCAGCGCATCGTTGTGCTCGCCCATCAGTCTGGTGAGTTCGCGATGCACCACGCCGATCAGCGCCTGGCCGGGATTCAGATTGCCGATGACCTCTTGTCCGAGCGCGGCCTGCCTGACTTGGGCGATGAATTCCTTGACGACCGGCAGCGCGACGTCGGCTTCAAGCAGAGCCATGCGTACTTCGCGCAAGGCATCCTGGATGTTGCTTTCCGTAAGGCGCGCTTGGCCGCGCAAGTTCTTGATGACGCCGGAAAGGCGCTGCGTTAGATTGTCCAGCATGAGAGTTTTGCAACAGTTTGGTGTAGAATCAGCGCAGTCTAAAACATCCTGACAAAAAATGCCTAACGTTATCCTCTCCCTGTTTACCTTTGTCGCTTATGCGGTGCTGGCCGTCTATTTCTGGCGGGCGAACGCTCGCGGCGAGGGCGATGTGCTGAGTCGCGGGGTGTTCGGCCACCTGGTGCTGATCCCGTTGGCCTTGCACGGCTATCTGCTCGCACAGGACGTGTTTGCCGGCGGCGGATTCAACCTGAGCATGACCAATGCGCTGTCGATGATCATCTGGCTGACATTGGCGGTGTACTGGATAGCGCGTTTCTTTTATCCGATTGGCGGATTGCAGGCGCTGGTATTGCCGCTGGCGGCGATCATCGTGCTGTTGCCGGAGTTTTTCCCGACTGCGCATCAATTGGAGAATACCGGTTTGTTCGCCTTCAAGGCGCATATCACTGCCGCAATGCTGGCCTACAGTCTGTTCACGATCGCCATGCTGCACGCAGTGCTGATCTCGCAGGTGGAAAACCGTCTGCATCACGCGATGCTGCCGCGCGTCCTGCAAAGTCTGCCTCCGCTGATGACCATGGAGACTTTGCTGTTCCGCATGATCGGCATCGGTTTTGTGTTGCTGACGCTGACGCTGGCATCCGGCGTGGTGTTTTCCGAGCAGATATTCGGCAAGGCGTGGCAGTTCAATCACAAAGTGCTGTTCGGCTTCATCTCCTGGGGCGTATTTGCGGTGCTGCTGTGGGGGCACCATTTCTATGGCTGGCGCGGGCGCATCGCGGTGCGCTGGACGGTGAGCGGCTTCGTGTTCCTGCTGCTGGCATATCTGGGCAGCAAGTTCGTCCTGGAAGTGTTGCTGCACAGATAAAATTCAGATTTGCGAGCATCGGTTACGCGGATTGCTTGCTTACCCCGCTTCATCCCAACTGATGGAACTAAAGGTTATCCGACGCATTGATTTTCTACGGCTTGCAAGAAGCACCCGAAATGTCGTAGAATCCGCGCCCTTTCGCTGGGCTCACTTAAGTTAGGTAGGTTTCATTATGGTAATCATTCGTCTTTCCCGTGGCGGCTCCAAGAACCGCCCGTATTTTCACGTAGTGGTAGCGGATTCGCGCAAGCGCCGCGATGGCCGCTTTATCGAACGCGTCGGTTTCTACAATCCGCTGGTGGCGGAAGGTCAGGAGGCGCTGCGTCTGGAGCTGGAACGCGTAAGCCATTGGCAAAGCAAGGGCGCGCAATTGAGCGACACCGTTGCCAAGCTGGTCAAGCGCGCCGGTGCCACAGCTGCCATCTGAAGACGCAGACTCCATGGTGATCATGGGGCGTATCGCAGCTGCACAGGGAATACGCGGTTGGGTCAAGATCCAGCCGTATACCGAGTACCTTGACAGCCTGCTCGATTACCGGTCCTGGTGGATAGGTCGTGAACATGGCCCATGGCGCGAGGTGGAAGTTCAGCAATGCGAGGTGCATAACAAGACGCTGGCCGCGCAATTGCCCGATTGTCCGGATCGAAGCGCGGCAGAAAAATTGAAGGGCCTGCTGGTCGCCGTGCCGCGCAGCAGTTTGCCGCAGCAGGGCAGCGACGAATATTACTGGTCCGATTTGATCGGGCTCACGGTGGTGAATGAAGCGGGTGTGGCGTTGGGGACGGTAGCGAACCTGCTGGAAACCGGCGCGAACCAGGTGTTGAGCGTGAAGGGTGACAGCGGCGAGATCCTGATACCATTCGTCGCGACTGCCATCAAGCAGGTGGATTTGAAGAACAAGACCATCCGGGTGGATTGGTCGGCGGACTACTGATCGTGATATTCGACGTTATCACACTGTTCCCGCAAATGTTCGATGCGCTGACGCAATACGGCATCACGCGGCGCGCGGCAGAACAAGGCAGTTATGTATTAAAGACGTGGAATCCCAGGGATTTCACCACGGATAACTACCACACCATCGATGACCGTCCTTATGGCGGGGGTCCCGGAATGGTGATGCTGGCAGAACCGCTGGCGGCCGCGATCAACGCAGCCAGGCAACGGCAGGCGGCCAGCGGCGTGAAAAAAAGCCGTGTGGTGTATCTGACACCGCAAGGCAGGTTGCTCACCCACTCGGTGGTCAAAGAGCTGGTGGTGCAACCAGAAGAGGGTTTTATACTGCTGGCTGGACGTTACGAGGGCGTAGATGAGCGCCTGATCCGCCAGTATGTGGATCAAGAGATCTCCATCGGCGATTATGTATTGTCCGGTGGCGAGTTGGCGGCGATGGTGTTGGTGGACAGCCTGGTGCGGCAGTTGCCAGGTGTGCTGGGCGATGATGCATCAGCCGAGCAGGATTCCTTCGTGCAGGGACTGCTGGATTGCCCGCACTACACCCGCCCGGAACAGTTTAATGGTGAAGCCGTGCCCGCGGTGCTGCTGTCCGGCAATCATGCCGGGATAGAGCGCTGGCGGCTTCAGCAGTCGTTGGGCAGGACGTGGTTGCGCAGGCCGGATCTGTTGGCCAGGCGTGATTTGACAAAAGAGGAGTCTGGGCTTCTGAAAGAATTTCAGGATGCATATCAGAAGGAACAAGGCTCGATAAAAAAGGAGCAGTAAAGTGAATTTGATCGAACAATTGGAACAAGAGGAAATTACCCGTCTGGGCAGGAAGGTTCCCGATTTTGCGCCCGGTGACACCGTAGTCGTCAGCGTGAACGTGGTCGAAGGCGAACGCAAGCGGCTTCAGGCTTTCGAGGGAGTCGTGATCGCCAAGCGCAATCGCGGTTTGAATTCCGGCTTCACCGTACGCAAGATCTCCGCGGGCGAAGGTGTGGAGCGTACTTTTCAGACCTACTCGCCTATCATCGCCAGCATCGAAGTAAAGCGCCGCGGTTCGGTGCGCCGCGCCAAGCTGTACTATCTGCGCGACCGTTCCGGCAAGTCGGCACGTATCAAGGAAAAGCTGGCAATGCGTTCTGCATCGGCAGAATAAGCATCCTGCAAGATGTGTCCAGAAACGGGAGGCGCTGCCTCCCGTTTTTTATTGCCTGCCGTTTCGTCATTCCGGCGGAATGCCGGGGATTTTTGCGCATGGTGCGTGTATTATCACGGCTGGTTTTGGAGTCAGCTCATGGACTATCAGGCAAAGCTCTCTGTCCCATTTGGCGTACTCGGCGTCCGCTGCACCGGCGATGCATTGACCGGCATCGAATTCCTCGTGCCTGGCACTGCGCCACAGCCGCCTGACAATGCTTTTGCGCAGGAGGTGTGCGAGCAATTGTCCGCATATTTGATCGATCCCGATTTTCGTTTTGACCTTCCGCTCAAGCCCGGCGGTACCGTGCACCAGAACAAAGTCTGGCAGGCGATGAAAAATATCCCGCGGGGAGAAACGCGCAGCTATGGCGAATTGGCTGCAGCGCTGAAATCCGGCGCGCAGGCAGTCGGCCAGGCATGCGGCGCCAATCCGATCCCCATCATCATTCCCTGTCACCGGGTGGTGGGCAAGTCAGGGCTGGGGGGGTTCATGGGCCATGCGCGCGGCAAACCACTGGACATCAAACGCTGGCTGTTGGCGCATGAACAACACTGAACTCCTCGACGAATTCTGCGACAACCTGTGGCTGGAAGATGGACTGTCACGCAACACGCTGGACAGCTACCGGCGCGACCTGGCAAAGTTCGCCGCATGGCTGGAGCAGCAGCGCGGCCTGTCCATCATCCAAACCACGCACGGCGACATACAGGGCTATCTCGCCCATCTGGTCGTTGCGCAAAAAGCCCGGCCCAGCAGTACCGGGCGCAACATCTCCAGCCTCAAGCGGTTGTTCCGTTACCTGCTCAGACAGGGCAGGATCGCTGCCGATCCTACCTTGCAGATCGACACGCCCAAGTTGCCGCGCAACCTCCCCAAGAGTCTTACCGAGCAGGATATCGAGCGGCTGCTCGATGCGCCGGACAGCCAGACCCCTTTGGGTTTGCGCGACCGCACCATGTTCGAAGTGTTGTATGCCACCGGTCTGCGCGTGTCCGAGCTGGTGACCTTGCGCATCACGCAGGTGAGCATGGACATGGGCGTAGTGCGCGTGATGGGCAAAGGCAGCAAGGAGCGCCTGGTGCCGCTGGGAGAAGAAGCGCTGGACTGGCTGCGCCGCTATCTGGCGCATGGCCGCGAGGTGTTGCTGGGCAAACAGATCAGCGACGCGCTGTTCGTGACCGCCAGAGGCGAAGGCATGACGCGCCAGATGTTCTGGTACCTGATCAAGAAGCATGCGAGGCATGGCGGGCTGAGCAAGCCGCTCTCGCCGCACACGCTGCGCCATGCGTTCGCCACCCACTTGTTGAACCATGGCGCGGATCTGCGCGTGGTGCAGATGCTGTTGGGACATGCGGATATTTCCACTACCCAGATTTACACCCACGTAGCAAGGGAGCGGTTGAAACAACTGCATGCACAGCATCATCCGCGCGGCTGATCATTCGTTGTGCCCAAGCAGCGACAAACAGTCTAAAAGAATGAATTTGACTCTGATCCAAACGGCTTGCCATTCAGCAAAGTTAAATCACGCCGATTCATGGAATTGCCATGAGCAAAATAATCATTTCCCGTTCTCGTTGCATACAGCCATGAATGTGGAGAAGATCAAAATGGAAGCGATCAATTGAACTCCCGCACCAATAAATCCGTTCAACATAAGCGCGCGATGAATGCATCCGGCCGCGCGGTTTTTTTCGTTTCTGATGGCACCGGTATCACCGCCGAAATCCTGGGCAAGGGCCTGTTCTCCCAGTTTGAGGGAATAAATTTCCGCCAGATGCGATTTCCTTTTGTGGACAATCCGGAAAAGGCCAGGGAATGCCTGCAACGCATCCGCGAAGTACGCGAACAGGACGGCATCCGTCCGCTGGTGGTGTTGACCATGATGAACCCGGAAATCAGCGCGATGCTGCGTCAGGTGGATGCATTGTTCCTGGACATTTTTGAGGCCTTTATCGCGCCGCTGGAAAAGGAGCTTGGCGTGCGGTCGGCGCATACCGTCGGCCGCTCACACGGCCAGAGCGGCCGCGAATATGGAAACCGCATCGCGGCGATGAGTTTCGCGATTGCACATGACGACGGCGTTTCGGATGCTGACTTGAAAAATGCCGACGTGATATTGGTCGGCGTGTCGCGTTGCGGCAAAACCCCGACCAGCTTGTATCTGTCCATGCAGTTCGGTATCAGGGCGGCAAACTACCCGCTGATACCTGAGGATTTTGAACGAGACCGCTTGCCGGACACCGTGACGCCGTTCCGTGACAAGCTGTTCGGGCTGACAATCGCGCCCGAGCAATTGCACCTTATTCGCCAGGAACGCCGGCCGGACAGCAACTATGCCGCATTGGATACATGCCGCAAAGAAGTGGCCGCCGCCGAACGCATGATGCAACGCGAGGGTATAAAATGGTTCGATGTGACATCACGCTCGATCGAGGAGATCGCCGTTCAAATAATCCAGGCGATCAACAAAAAAGAATGAGCATTGTTCCTGGCGATGATCAAAATCATCTTGCCGGCTGGTGCAGTTGAGCAAATCAAAGGAAAACAGGAGAGCGTGCATGCAACCCTATGTGATTCCATTCCAGACGCTGGGTATGGCTGACATCGGACAGGTTGGCGGCAAGAACGCCTCGCTGGGCGAGATGATCGGCAATCTCAGCGCCTCGGGTGTGTGTGTCCCCGGTGGCTTTGCCACGACGGCGGAGGCCTACCGCGATTTCCTGAAGGGCAATGGTCTCGACCAGCGCATCAAGCAGACGCTGGAAGCGCTGGATGTGGAAGACGTGAACGCACTGGCCAGAAGCGGTGCAGACATACGCAGCTGGATATCGGCAGCCTCTTTGCCGCCACGTCTGGAGCAGGAGATCCGCCAGCACTACGCTGCGCTCGCGGATGGCAGCGATGCAAGTTTCGCGGTGCGCTCATCCGCAACAGCGGAAGACCTGCCGGATGCATCCTTTGCCGGACAGCAGGAGACCTTCCTCAATATCCACGGCATAGACAACATCCTGCATGCGATTCGGGAAGTGTTCGCCTCGCTGTATAACGACCGTGCGATTTCCTACCGGGTGCACACCGGCTATACGGATTCCGGTGTCGCCCTGTCGGCGGGCGTGCAGCGCATGGTGCGTTCCGATCTGGGCGCGTCCGGCGTGATGTTTACGATGGACACCGAATCCGGTTTTCGCGACGTGGTGTTCATCACTTCCTCCTATGGCCTTGGCGAGATGGTGGTGCAGGGCGCGGTGAACCCGGATGAATTCTACGTGCACAAGCAGCAGCTTGCCGCGGGTTATCCCGCGCTGGTGCGGCGCAGCATCGGCTCCAAACAGCAGCGCATGGTGTTCCGCGAAGACCGTGCCGCTGGACGTTCCACGAGTATCGAAGAGGTACCCCAGAAAGAACGCGACAGCTTTTCCTTGAACGACAAAGAAGTGCTGGAGCTGGCAAGACATGCGATGGCCATCGAGCAGCATTACGGCAGGCCGATGGACATCGAGTGGGGCAAGGATGGCTTGGACGGTAAGCTCTACATCCTGCAGGCGCGTCCCGAAACGGTCCAGTCCCAGGTTGTTGCCGGCGGCGCGGAAAGATTCCAACTCAAGCAACGCGGCGAGGTGCTGATCGAAGGCCGCGCCATCGGCCAGAAGATCGGCATCGGGCCGGTGCGCGTGGTGGCGAGCGCTACCGAGATGAGCAAAGTGCAAGCGGGCGATGTGCTGGTCACGGACATGACCGATCCCAACTGGGAACCAGTGATGAAGAAGGCGTCGGCCATCATCACCAATCGCGGCGGCCGCACTTGCCATGCCGCGATCATTGCGCGCGAACTTGGCATCCCGGCCATCGTGGGTTGCGGCCATGCCACGGGAGTGCTCACCGAAAACGAGATCGTCACTGCTTCCTGCGCGGAGGGCGACACGGGTTTCGTCTACCGGGGCAAATTGCCGTTCGAGATCACCCGGCAGGATGAAAAGGCATTGCCAACGTTGCCGGTCAAGCTGATGCTCAATGTGGGCAACCCCACACTGGCGTTCGAATTCGCGCAGATGCCCTCTGCCGGCATCGGTCTGGCCAGGCTGGAATTCGTCATCAACAACCTGATCGGCATACACCCCAAGGCAGCGCTGCAGTACCAGACCCTGCCTTCGGAGCTCAAGTCTGCCGTGTTGAAACAATCGCGGGGTTACGCTGATCCGCTGGCCTTCTATGTGGAAAAATTGACCGAGGGCATCGCCACGCTCGCCGCCGCATTCTGGCCCAAGCCCGTAATCGTCCGCCTGTCGGACTTCAAGTCCAACGAATACCGCAAGCTGCTGGGCGGCGAGCTATATGAGCCGATCGAAGAAAACCCCATGATCGGCTTCCGCGGAGCGGGACGCTATGTCGAGGCCAGCTTCAGGGATTGCTTCGAACTGGAATGCCGCGCGATGAAGAAGGTCCGCGAGGGCATGGGCTACACCAATGTGGAGATCATGGTGCCGTTCGTGCGCACCGTGCAGGAAGCGCGTGAAGTCGTCGAACTGCTAGAGCAAAACGGTTTGAAGCGCGGCGAAAACGGCTTGCGTCTGATCATGATGTGCGAGATTCCGTCCAACGCGCTGCTGGCCGAAGAGTTCCTGCAATATTTCGACGGCTTCTCGATAGGCTCGAACGACCTGACCCAGCTGACCTTGGGGCTGGACCGGGATTCCAGCCTGGTGGCGAATCGCTTCGACGAACGCGATGCCGCGGTCAAACGCCTGCTGGAGATGGCGATCAGCACCTGCAACCGGCTGGACAAATATGTGGGTATCTGCGGACAGGGGCCGTCGGATCATTTCGACTTTGCGTTGTGGCTGATGGATATCGGCATACAGTCGATGTCGCTGAACCCGGATACGTTGCTGGACACTTGGCGGAAATTGGGGGAGGCGCATCCGGGGCGGTAGGGTTTGGAGTGCGGTGACGTGTCACCGCGTTCTTTGGTATGGCGAAATCAACTTCGCTGGGGGTAGGCCGGCGAAGTTGATTTTGGTCATTCACGTTTCGACAAGCTAAACACGAACAACCTCAAATGGACGAGAGTTGCTTTTATCGCCCGAAAAGCCGGATAATCCAAAACGATAATGCAGGAGGCGCGTATGAATTACAAAGAACTCATCACCATAGAGCCGGGGAAACGTGGCGGCAAGCCCTGTATACGCGGGCTGCGCATCACGGTTTACGATGTGTTGGATTATCTCGCGTCGGGCATGACGCCCGCCGAAATCCTCGCGGAATTCGACTACCTGACGCTCGAAGATATACAGGCCTGCTTGGCCTACGCCGCCGACCGTGAGCATCACCAGCTTGCGGTGAATGCTTGAAACTCCTGTTTGACGAAAACCTCGCGCCCTCCCTCGTCTTGGCATTGGCGGATATTTTTCCGCAATCCGAACATGTCTCACGAATCAAAATGGGAGCTGCATCTGATCGTGAGGTTTGGGAGTATGCCAGGGAGCACAACTACACCTTGGTCAGCAAGGATTCCGATTTTCACGAGTTGAGCCTGCTGTATGGTTCCCCGCCGAAGGTCGTCTGGATTCGCCGTGGCAACTGCACCACCAGGCAGATTGAATTTATCCTGCGTAACAAGCTGGAAGACATTCGATCATTGCTTGAGAACCCTGAGTCCACTTATCTCGTTATCTTGTAAATTCTGAAGGTCGGGCTGCGCCCCAAGAATAAATGTTTGGCTTATTGGTTATTCATCCGGGCAGTATTAACGCACAAGGAATATAACCAAGGAGGCTGGAAATGAACGCACGACTTAAAGCAGCATACAACACTGGAGCTATGTCGCGCCCGTGCTGCACCCGGCGCGCAATGAGAAAGAATATGCCGACTTGGTCGAAGCGCTTAATGCCGCAATTGATGCGGGAGGTGCTGACGAAAATCATCCGCTCGCCCAACTGGTAGAGTATCTGGGTGAGTTTGTTGCCGAATACGAAGCCAAAGACAAGATGCCGCCAGAGGCGACCGGTGCCGAGGTTTTACATTACCTGATGCAGCGCGATAACTTGCGCCAGATTGACCTTCCTGAACTGGGCAGCCAAGGCGTCGTGTTAGAGTTGCTGTCCGGGCGACGCGATTTCAATGCCCGCCAAGCCAAAGCGTTGGCAGCGAGATTTGGTGTTTCGGCGGCGATGTTTTTGTAAGAGACCTCAGAGTCGGACTTGATTACTATGCTACGAATCTAGACCTGACCCTGTGCTTTGATAACTGCTATGTGCAAAAAAGGAACGAACATGAAAAAGTCGTTAGTTATCGTAATCACCGCACTTATAACTGGATGTGCAACAAATGCAACCATGACTGGTAAAGCGTATCCGGCAGTAGACCCACTCCAAGTAAAGGTTCTATTTAGGGAAAAACCAAAGTGTGAATATGAAGAGTTGGCGTTTATTGGAACGCCTCTGGTATGGAATCAAAATGAGGCGATTAATGCGGCTCGTAAAAAGGCTGCTGAAATTGGAGCTGATTACATAATGATTGAAACGATCAATGTCAACGCGTTTAACGATGCAAGCGCAAGCGCTATCGCATATAAATGCGGCCAAGTAAATCGAGAAAACGTGGAAGTCAGTAAATAATGTGGGAGTTCCTAACATCTGATTTATCAAACTTAGGATTGACGCTAGATATCATCGGGGCAATTTTCATCTTTTTCTTTGGTATGCCAAAACAGCCTTTCTTCATCAGGGATGATCAGGTTGTAGTAACGAACAAAGAAAAGAGCGCAATATTGGAAAAAGTTTTTTCGGTTTTTTTCAAATTCATGGAATATGCAGGGCTATTACTTTTAATTGCGGGTTTTGCGCTACAGATCGTATCGAAAATACCTGCTGGCACATAACAATCTCATCAACTAGGTACAGTAAAAAGTATCGTTGTGCTCTGCTTTTTATTGCTGGTATGTGTAAATCATTGAATGACGGCTTCTGGGGAAATCGAGCATCCGGAATGGGTCGAAAACCGACTCCTGTGATTGGCGACACAATCGTCGAAAGGTATGGATTGAAAAAAGAAAAATCAGATATTGGCACTATTTACGTGCTGTCAAATCCGGCAATGCCTGGATTACTCAAAATTGGGTTTACGCAACGCTCCAATACCAAATTCAGAGTTCTTGAGTTATCAAAAAATACCGCAGTACCTCTTCATTTTGTACTAGAGGTAGAACATCCAGTAGAAAATCCAATGCAGTTTGAACGCCTGATTCATGCAAGGCTCGATCAATATAGGCTTTCTCCTGACAAGGAATTCTTTAAGGTTGAACTCGACACAGTGAAAAAGATTATCCGCAAGATTGTGTTCGGTACCGAGAGCTATAGTTTTGCAATAGAACTCCAGCATATTGTTTCACTTTACATGAAACACCCAGATAGCTTTGAGAGTTTTGATGGGATTGATGAGCTAAATAAATCGATTGATACACTACTTAAGGAAATAAAGAACGATGATGAGCTTGCTAAAAAACTTAAGGTACAAATAGAAGCCGCTAAAAGACGCGGAAGCCGATGAGTTCGGATGTTGAAAGTCTACCATGGATGAGTTCGATCCTCTCTTTTGGGTTGATAGCCGAAGTTCGCGTTTCCTAATAGCAGACGTTGACCTTGACCAACGGGGCTTTGAAGTTCATTGTCAGAATTTTTTCGATTCAATCATGCATCGACCGGTTTCTTAGTGTCATCTTTTGCGCCACTGCCGGAGTCACTCGCCATCTGCTCATAAAGCGCAAAGCGCTTTTGCAGTTCGTTCTCGTAGAACGCCTGAACCTCTCCGCCGTCATCATCCATCTCCCGCAACAGCCCGCGGAAGCGCGGCTCGTTCTGGATGAACTCGCGGTAGGGCACCGAGGGTCTGGGCGAATCCAGCGATAGCGGATTCTTGCCTTCCTGTGCGCGCCGCGGATCGTAGCGGAACAGCGGCCAGTGGCCGGTCTTGACCGCCAGTTCCTGTTGCTGGTGCTGATTGCTCAGGCTGTAGCCGTGCTCGATGCAGGGACTGTAAGCGATGATCAGCGACGGGCCGTCGTAGGACTCCGCATCGAGGAAGGTCCTCAGCGTGTGGGTATCCTTCGCGCCGTAGGCCACATGCGCAACATAGACATGGCCATAGCTCATCGCGATCTGCGCCAGATCCTTCTTGCCGGTGTGCTTGCCGCCGGCGGCGAATTTCGCGATGGCGCCGCGCGGTGTGGCCTTGGACATCTGCCCGCCGGTATTCGAATAGACCTCGGTGTCGAGCACCAGGATATTGACGTTGCGGCCGGTGGAAATGACATGGTCGAGGCCGCCGAAGCCGATGTCGTAGGCCCAGCCATCGCCGCCGATGATCCACACGCTTTTTTTCACCAGATATTCGGCCAGGCTTTCCAGTTGGCGTGCTGGGGCAGTATCGATTCCTTTGAGTTTCTGGCGCAATTCCTCGACACGTTCGCGCTGCTGGAAGATACCCGCTTCTGTGGACTGGTCGGCGTTGAGTATCGCTTCCGTCAGCTCGCCGCCAACATGGTCCTTCAATTGCTCCAGCAGCTCGCCGGCATGTACGGCATGTTTGTCGATGCTGACGCGGAATCCGAGGCCGAATTCGGCATTGTCCTCGAACAACGAGTTGCTCCAGGCCGGGCCGCGTCCTTCGGCATTCTTGCAATAGGGCGTAGTGGGCAGGTTGCCACCGTAGATAGACGAGCAACCGGTCGCATTGGCGACCACCATGCGGTCGCCGAACAACTGGCTGGCCAGCCGGATATAGGAGGTTTCGCCGCAGCCGACACAGGCGGAGGAGAACTCGAACAGCGGCTGCATCATCATCGCGCCCTTGATCGTGGTGGCTTTCAACAGAGTTCGGTTGTATTCCGGCAGGGTGAGGAAGAACTCGAAGTTGTGGCGTTCCTGTTCACGCAGCGCCGCCATCGGGCGCATTTCCAGTGCCTTGTGTCCGTCGACCTTGGAGACCGCCGGGCAGATTTCCACGCACAGCGTGCAACCGGTGCAGTCTTCGGGCGCAACCTGATAGCTGATGTGCAGGCCCTGCTCGAAGTCCTTGCCCTTGACCTGTATGTGTTTGAAAGCCGGCGGCGCGTCCTTGACCATGCCGGCGGGAAACAGCTTGCTGCGGATCGCGGAGTGGGGACAGACGAACGGACATTTGCCGCAGTGTATGCACAACTCCTCATTCCATACCGGGATCTCCTGGGCCAGATTTCGCTTGTCCCATATCGCAGTGCCGCTTGGCCAGGTGCCGTCATTCGGCAGCGCGCTCACCGGCAGGCGGTCACCGCGGCCGGACATCATCTCGGCGGTGATCTTGCGCACGAATTCCGGCGCAAATGCCGGCACGGCTTGCGGCATCTCGTGGGTGCTGCTCACGGTTGCCGGCACGGCGATCTGGTGCAGGTTGGCGATGGTCTCGTCGATCGCCTTCCAGTTGGCTTCGACCACCGCAGTTCCTTTTTTGCTGTAGGACTTTTTGGCGGCGAGCTTGATCTTCTCGATCACCACGTCGCGCGGCAGCACTCCCGATATCGCAAAGAAGCAGGTCTGCATGATGGTGTTGATGCGATTGCCCATGCCGGTCTGTTTGGCGATGGCATAGGCATCGATCACGTAGAACTGGATCTTCTTGTCTATGATCTGCTGCTGCATCTTGCGCGTCAGAAAATCCCACACCTTGTCCGGCGCCGTCGGCGTATTGACCAGGAACACCGCGCCCTCGGCAGCGGAATCCAGCATTTCGTAGCGGTCCAGAAATACCGGCTGATGGCAGCCGATGAAGTTCGCTTCGTTGTTGCCGATCAGGTAGGGAGAATGTATCGGATGGGGCGAGAAGCGCAGGTGGGAGATGGTCGCGGCGCCCGCCTTCTTCGAGTCGTAAACGAAATAGCCCTGGCCGTAGAGCTCGGTTTCCTCGCCCATGATCTTGATGGTGTTCTTGTTGGCGCCTACCGTGCCATCCGCGCCCAGGCCATAGAACATGCAGCGCGTCACGCCGCGGCCGGCGTCGGTCCGGAAATCCGCGTCCCATTCCAGGCTGGTGTGGCTGAGGTCGTCGAAGATGCCGATGGTGAAATGGTTCTTGGGCTGCTCCTTTTTCAGTTCGTCGAACACGCCCTTGACCATGCCAGGCGTAAATTCCTTGGAGGACAGACCATAGCGTCCGCCCACCACGCGCGGCAGCGCGGCAAACTTGCTTGCGCCGCTGGTGTAGGCTTCGCTGAGTGCCGTCACCACATCCTTGTAGAGCGGCTCGCCGTCTGCGCCCGGTTCCTTGGTTCTGTCCATCACGGCGATGCGTTTCGCCGTTGCGGGTATGACCTTGAGCAACTCGTCTGCCGCGAATGGACGGAACAAACGCACTTTCACCACGCCGACCTTTTCGTTCTGATGATTGATGTGGTCGGCCACTTCCTCTACCGCTTCCGCGCCGGAGCCCATCAACACGATCACACGCTCGGCATCCGGCGCGCCGGCATATTCATGCAGGTGGTACTGGCGACCGGTCAGTCCGGCGAACTTGTCCATGGTTCGCTGCACGATCTTGGGCATGCGCTGGTAGAACGGGTTGACCGACTCGCGTGCCTGAAAATACACGTCCGGATTTTGCGAAGTGCCGCGTATGAACGGATGGTCGGGCGTCAGCGCGCGGGCGCGATGAGCGAACACCAGTTCGTCGTCTATCATTGCGCGCACCACTTCTACCGGAACCTGCTCGACCTTGGCCACTTCGTGAGAAGTGCGGAAACCGTCAAAGAAATGCAGGATAGGTATGCGCGCCTCCAGCGTCGCCGCATGGGCGATCAGCGCCAGGTCCATCGCTTCCTGCACCGAATTGGAAACGAGAAAGGCAAAGCCGGTAGCACGCGCCGCCATCACGTCGCTGTGGTCGCCGAAGATCGACAGGCCCTGGGCTGCCAGCGAACGCGCCGCCACGTGCATCACGAAGGGCGTGAGTTCGCCGGCGATCTTGTACATATTGGGGATCATCAGCAGCAAACCCTGCGATGCGGTAAAGGTAGTGGCCAGAGAGCCGGTTTGCAACGCGCCGTGTATCGTCCCGGCTGCACCGCCCTCGCTTTGCATCTCGATGACTTCAGGTACGGTGCCCCACAGATTCTTGAGGCCCTGCGATGACCATCCTTCGGAATACTCGCCCATCGGGGAAGACGGGGTGATCGGATAGATCGCGATCACCTCGTTGGTCATGTGGGCGATATAGGCGGCAGCCTCGTTGCCGTCGATGGTAACCATGCGTGCTTGAGTCATCTAACACCTCCCTGGCAATTTCAGCTAGAAGTTCAGATTAAACAGCATATACCTTTTCGGATTTTCTTACTCGGACAATCGCGCAAGACAACTTCGCCGGGGGTTGCCCGGCAGCAAGTTACCTTTCTTGTCTTGCCAAGAAAGGTAACACAAAGAAGGCAAACTGTACGAGTCAAGGACATCGGTAACACTTTAGTACAAGGACATAGGTTACACTTTCAGCGTCAAATAATCATTCAGACGTCCTTTTGTCTGACGTTCGTCAAATACGCCAAGGTGCACTGGCCCGA
>JBMOQB010000028.1:0-75132 GCA_049320585.1 Pseudomonadota bacterium
TTTGTTCAATGATGCCATGTTGCCTCCTGACGATAATGGCAGGTAGGCCACCGTCCTGACGGGGCTGCCCCGCCGGGGTTTAAGAAAATGCTGTTTATGAAGAAGGCCAGCTACCCTCACCTCGACCGCCATAGACGGAACGAAAGATGGCTGAATTCTGTGCCGCCTCTATCGTCGTGTGGTGTCGAAATACGTCCATTTAGGTCACATTTCGGACTTCAGCATTGATGCCCAATGGATACGCTCCTCTCAATCACAAAGGGAGGTATCAAATGGCACAGAAGCAGAAGAGCGCATCCACGCAAATTCCATCAATCCGGCAGGACAACAGCAGGCCATTCCTTACCCAGAAGGCCTTGCTCAATTCGCTGCATGCCCAGCAGATTTTCGAGCGCGGCTACGAGATGTGCGCCAACGCGCTATTCTCATTGAGCGTCGTCTTGCGATTCATAGGGACTGAAGAACAGGCACAGGAAGTTGATGCGATGGTGGACACCTTGATCGATCAGGCATTGGAGGGAATTCAGAAGGAATCGGCCCGGCTCAAGGAAATCGCAGAAAGCAACGGTATCGAAACCACCATCGGCTACACCAGCGCAAAGACGGTTGACGTCCAGATCACCTCGCCGCGCTCGATCAAATTTCTGGCCATTATCCGAGAGTTCGACGGCATGATGGCCAACATGGATGCACTCTGGCTTTCCTGCGTTATTACTGACACACAATATGCGCGCGGGGTCTATGAATGGAAACGGCGGATTCTTCGTCTTGCCGGTCAGGTGCGGCAGATCGCTACTCGGGCGGTTCTTGCTGCACGCAGGAAGGAGACTTCGGAGGCTGTGGTTGAAGCTGGTGAAACTCAAGCTGGCGATGCTGAGAAAGCAGCAACTGAATGACCTGTCTTGTCATTCATTTCAATGGAGGGGCTCCAAAGATATTGCCGGCGGAAGGGGAACCCGCCACCAGTTTTTTTGCCTGCTCGATAATTTCGCGTCTTTCTTCTGAGCCGTATCCTTTCGTCCGAAGGTCCAACTTGAATGTGCGATCGATCTGCAGGTTGCCATGGGCGTAGTAAAGACTATATGTTTTCCCGTCGAACAACAGCGTATCGCCTTCGGGAGACAAGGACAGTGTCGGTCGCTTTACTCGACTTGCAGCGATTCCGGCGCGAGCGACCTTGCGCTGACGGCGTAGCGGGGCGGAGTCGAGCACTTCCTGTTGCTTGCGCTGCTCGTATTCCTTCAGCATTTTTTCGCACAGTTCAGCCAATGACATGGATATCTTGTTAGCCTAGCTTTCTCGCTAGCGACTCGGCTTGCAGGTGCGTATAACGCTTTAGCATCTGAAGCGTCTTGTGGCCGCTAATTGCCGATAGTTCGAGAGTGGAAAAATCACCTCGCTCAGCAAGCCGCGAAATAGCCTCGTGACGAAGATCGTGAAATGTCATATTTTTTATCCCCGCTCTTGCGCAGGCTGCTTTGAACGCATGAAATAGTGTCATCCGTTGAACCGGCAGAACCAAACCGCATGTGCTTTTTGGCAAGCTCTTGAGAACAGCAATCGCTTTCGTTGAAAGCGGTACTGCTCTGGCTTCTCCATTCTTGATTTTCAGAGGATCAAGCAACAAGGCCAGCTTGCGATTGTAGTCAATATTTCCCCATTCAAGGCTTAGCAACTCTCCTTGCCGCATGGACGTTTCAATTGCCAATTGAACAGCCGGCAGCAACCATGGATTCCTACTCGCTATACACTGCTCAATGAGTCGTTTCGCCTCATCACCCTCAAGGCGACGAGTACGCGGTGGTGCGGCAGAAGGCTTGCGCACGTTCGCAACAGGATTCCCAAATGGCAGAACAATTCCGAACTCGTGCACTGCTACGGTCAAAACCTTGGAGAGCATATCAATCTCCTTTTTAACGGTAGACCCCTGAACAACTTTCGATCGGTCGTCTCGATACTGCGCGACAACCTGTGGTGTAATTGCAGCAATTGAGTAATCGCCCAATTCATCAATCAAATGCTTGACCTGGGTACGCCAAGCCTCTTTTTCATCTTTGCGGGGGCGATAGTGGAAAGGAGCAAACTCCTCCTTAAACCGCTTGGCAATATCCTTAAAGGTGGTTCGTTCTGCAGTAGACCGTGAAATGAATGCACCCCGATCCATTTCGGATTCAATTACCCGTGCCCATGCCTCTGCATCTTTCCGAGTTTCAAAGGTCTTCGATTGTCCAGGGTGCCCCTTCCGGCGAATTTTTGCTTGCCACCAGCCGCTTTCTCTTTGTTCAAAGGTTGCCATGTCCAAGTGTCCCCGTTTTGTCCCCGAAATTAGTTTTTCATATACTACATCACTCCTATATACTTGCAACTAATCAGTTTTTGAAAGAATAATTCACCATCCTGGAAAGCGTGTTCAGGGTAATACCCTGACGGGGGTTCGAATCCCCCCCTCTCCGCCAAATTGAAAAGGGCATCCGCAAGGGTGCCTTTTTTAATTTGATTGAGTGGATGTGTGGACGAAACCCCTTGGGTTCGACCAGCAAGCACCGCTTGCGCAGGATGCCGAAGGCAGTCCCGAGTGCAACGAGGGATGAGGTTTTCGCGGAGGCAACGCGAAAGCCGAACAATCCCCCCGCCAAATAAAGAAACCGCCCCTCGGGGCAGTTTTTGTTTGTTGACAGGTGTCAGTGTGCCAGAGCGGATTTCACGCCCTTGAACTTGCCTTCTTCTCCGCGGTTGACGACATGGATTTCACCGCCCATGTACTTGTGATTACGGCACGCGTAATAGACGGTATCGGGTGTTGCGGCAGTAGGTGTGAACGTGACGATACCCTTATAAGTGAAATTTCCCTTGACGCCTTCGGTCAGCGTGGACGCACCCCAACCAATCGCTTTGGTGGCAAGATAAAAGTCATGCATGACGCCGGTTTCGATATCGAATGTATAGGTCTTCCCGCGCACCAGAACCAGCGAACCACCCTGTACCCCGTTAACGACAAACCCGGTATCAGTACCTTTGCCGTAATAAGGATGGGTTTTATCCTTGGTGGCCGATGTAACGGTAAAGTCGGTCGGCATCGCCTGCGCGGCATCGTCTGCCGCAGCCTCTCCAAATGCTGTAGTTGCGCCACCCATGAGCAGCGCAAAAGCAAAGAACCATCTGCAACAGCCAAATTGAAATTCCATAACCAGTATCCTCATTCTGCAACGGTGTGGCATATATTGCCCGTCCTCGATGCGTATTACAATAGCCAGCAACCACAACCCGACTTCACCGGAATCCACGATATGCCCGATCCATCCGATTTGCCGATGTTGCGCGACAAGCTGCGCGCGTTTGCCGAGGCGCGCGACTGGGACCAGTTCCACTCGCCGAAGAACCTGAGCATGGCGCTGATGGTGGAAGCCGCCGAACTGATGGAACATTTCCAGTGGCTCACCGAGGCGCAATCGGGCAATCTTGCCGCCGACAAGAAAGCGGTGGTGGCCGAAGAACTGGCCGATATTCTTTTGTACCTGGTGCGCCTTGCCGACAGGCTGGAGGTGGATCTGAAACAGGCCGCGCTGCACAAGCTGGAGAAGAATGCGGCGAAATATCCGGCGGAGCAAGTGCGCGGCAGCGCCAAGAAATATTCGGAGTATTGATTCGGCTTCGTAGGTTGGGTTAGCGTTCTTTGCGCGACCTAACGCGCACACGTTTTTCAGCACCCTGTAAGGATGTCTTGACAAGAGAACGTTCGTTCTTTACAGTGTGTGCACATTCGTTCTGCACCAAACCAGCCATGACCGATTCTTCTGACTTTAATACTTCTGATTCCAATGCTTCCGGCGTCAATGCCAGGGACAGCGAGTACCTCGCCAAACTCCAGGACTATTACGCCGACTGGAAGAACATCCCCTCCTATGCCAAGCTGTGCGAGGTGTTCGGCATCGCCTCAAAATCCTGGGTCAAGGCCGTGCTGATGCGCTTGAGCGCAGCCGGCTTCATTGAGCGCACCCCGGACGGAGCATGGATCCCGACCCGTCAGTTCTTCGCGCGGCCGCTGGCCGAATCCTCGGTGCAGGCCGGCATGCCGGTCGCGGTGACCGAGACGCAGGGCGAGTATTTCGTCATCGACGAGATGCTGATCGACACGCCATCCGAGACCACGCTGATCCCGGTCAAGGGCGATTCGATGATAGAAGCAGGCATCCATGACGGCGATGTCGCCGTGGTGGAAAAGCGCAACCTCGCCAATGTCGGCGACATCGTGGTCGCCATCGTGGACAACGAGTTCACGCTGAAAACGCTGGACAAGGAGCGCGGCAAATATATCCTGCGCCCCGCCAACCAGGCCTATCCGGTGATCCGCCCGCAGGGCACGCTGGAGATCTTCGGCGTATTGATCGGCCTGATACGCAAGTACCGGAAGTAAGCCATGCGTCATTCTATCTATCCCTGCTGTTCAGGCCAGCAAGTACAGCGCACCGCGCGCGGCCTGCTGTCGCTGACCCATCCCAACAAGGAATTGTTTTATCGGCAGCGCGCCATGCTGCGCGGCGCCGTGCCTGCCGGTTTCCCCTCGCCCGCCGACGATTATGTGGAGCAGCGCATCAGCCTGGACGAGCATCTGATCCGGCATCGCGAATCCACCTTCTTCATGCGCGTGTCGGGCGAGTCGATGCGCGGACTCGGCATCTTCGACGGCGACCTGCTGGTGGTCGATCGCGCCCTGCCTGCCGTGCATGGTCGCGTGGTGATCGCGGTGCTGGATGGCGAGTTCACCGTGAAGCAGTTGCTGCACACGGCGGAAGGACAGGTATTGCGCGCCGCGCACCCGGATTATCCCGACACGCTCATCAAACCGGAACAGGATTTTTCGGTCTGGGGGGTGGTGAGCTGGAACGTTCACAAGCTTTAAACAATGTAGCACTGTAGGGTGGATAAGCGCGGCGCATCCACCAACTCGCTCAGGCGGATCCACCGCGGTGGATGCGCTGCGCTTATCCACCCTACAACTGAATATCCATAAGGTCTAAATCATGCGTGCCATAGCGCTGGTAGATTGCAACAACTTCTTCGTCTCCTGTGAACGCCTGTTCCAGCCCAGACTGGAAGGCAAGCCAGTGGTGGTGCTCTCCAATAACGACGGTTGCGTGGTATCGCGCTCTCAGGAAGCCAAAGACCTCGGCATCAGGATGGCCGTGCCGTGGTTCCAGGTGCAAGGCATTGCCAAACGTCACGGCATCATCGCCCTGTCTTCCAACTACACGCTGTATGCCGACATCTCCAACCGGGTGATGCGGCTGCTGTCACAGCACTGTCCCGATCAGGAGATCTATTCGATAGACGAGTCCTTCCTCGACCTGACCGGCATCGCTGACCTAACCAGCTATGCGCAAACGATACGCAGCACCATCAGGCAATGCATCGGCATACCGGTATGCGTCGGCATCGCGCCGAGCAAGACCCTGGCCAAGCTCGCCAACCATGTCGCCAAGAAACAGAAGCAGTATCACGGCGTGTGCGATTTCAATGCGATGACGGCGCGCGTGCTGGACAATCTGCTCGCGAAGATCGCGGTCGGCGAGGTATGGGGCGTGGGCAGGCGCAGCACAGTCCGCTTGCAGCAGATGGGCATCAACTCGGTGCTGGAGCTGAAATACAGCCCGGCCAAGCGCGTCCGCGCCGAGTTCGGCGTGGTCATGGAACGCATCGTGGCGGAGCTGAATGGCGAGGCCTGCCTGGAACTGGATGATGTCACGCCGCCGCGCCAGCAGATCATCTGCTCGCGTTCTTTCGGCATGCCGGTTACGCTGCTGGCCGACCTTGAGCAAGCGGTCATCGCCTACACCAGCCGCGCCGCCGAAAAGCTGCGCGACCAGCATTCCCTGGCAGGCGGCATCCAGGTCTATATCCGCACCAGCCCGCACAAAAAAGAAGATCAACTGTATCAGCAAGCCATGCTGCTGCCCTTGTTTGAACCCGCCGATGACACGCGCCTGCTGTGCCATGCCGCACTGAGCGGATTGCGGCAGATCTACCGCAGCGGCTATGAATATCAGAAGGCCGGCGTGATGCTGACCGGGATCATCGCCGCCACAGCAAGGCCGCGCACGCTGTTCGAGGATGCCGCGGCACAGCAAAGATCCGCATCACTGATGACCACGCTGGACCGGATCAACCGCCGCATGGGCAGCGGAACGCTGCAACTGCTAGGCGAAGGAGTCAGAAAAAACTGGGCGATGCGGCGCGGGAATAGGTCGCAACGTTACACCACGGAGTGGGATGAGTTGGCGGTAGCGCGATGACATATTCGGTTCACTGACAACGAGAGCTTGAGTACGACGAGCCGCGCCTCTTCATCATTTAATTGCAGAAAATCCTCTGTGTTGCCAACTTCCCAGCCTGCGGATTTAAGGCGCTCTAATTTGTTAGTCCTCATCTGTTTCGCTCTCAGCCGATCAATTGCATGCCGCAGTGCTTGGCAGCATCGCGATCAAATGTTGCCGTATAGTTGCAGCCGGCTTCATTAGCTGACCGCTCTATCAGACAGTCTGCAAATTCAGCCTTGCCTTCCTTGAACAGGCGCAATACTTTCCACACGGTATCGGCATGTGCAACGATAATTTCTTTGGTGCGCAGCAGCGTTTCCAGCACCTCGCAGATTTCGTCTCTGGTTAATGCATAGCAACCCGTCAACAGTCACACCAACTCCACCACCGAAACGACGCTAACGTAGCCCGGCGCATCTGCTGTTAACGACTCGATCAGGCGCGTTGCTTTAGGCGACTGCTTCGAGTCGTCCTGCGCGATATAGCGAACGAGGACGTTGGTATCCAAGCCTGTCATCTTGCTTTTGCCCCGCGAGTCGCGATTTCCTTATTCATTGCCTCGATCGTCACGGGCGAAGCAGGCTTGCACACCAGCCCCTTCAGAGCGGTCACCGACTGCGTGGCAGCTGCCAGCTCAAAATGTCCCGGTTCAACCTGTACGATCCCCACCCGGTCTCCTGCCTCGACGCCGAGCGCGGCTCGCACAACGGCGGGAATGGTGATTTGGCCCTTGCTGGTCATGGTTGCAGTTGTCATAAACCCCTCCTTTTTTAAAATGCCTTGGTCTATATGTAGGGCGCTGAAATAATCAAGGAAAACCAGCCACTCCTGACTACCTGTTAGCGCACATTTAGCCCACTGCCACACGCGGCGCACCATGCTTCATCGTGCCGACCACCGCAGCCTGCGCAAAGCCGGCATTCCTGAAAGCAGACAACACTTCACCCGCGGCATCAGGAGCAACCGCCACCAGCAACCCGCCGCTGGTTTGCGCATCGGCCAGCACACGGCGCTGCCAGTTTTCCAGATGCGCGGCAAAATCCACTTCATGCCCATAGCTCGCCAGATTGCGGTCGATCGCGCCGGGGCCGTAGCCTTGTTGTGCCAGCGGCAATGCCTCGGACAGGATAGGTACCTGATCGAACTTCAGCTCGGCACCCAAGCCGGAGCCTCGACACATCTCCAGCAAGTGGCCGAGCAGGCCGAACCCGGTCACATCGGTCAGCGCATGCACGGCCTTCAGGCCGGACAGCTCGCTGCCCACGGTGTTGAGTTGCGTGGTGGTGGCGATCATTTGCGCATAACCGTCGGCTGACAGCACGCCCTTTTTCAAGGCCTGCGCCAATACCCCGATACCCAGTCCCTTGCCGAGGATCAGCACGTCGTCAGCCTGCGCGCCGACATTTTTCTTGAGTTTATCCGGATGCACGATGCCTATCGCCACCAGGCCGTAGATCGGCTCGACGGAATCGATCGAATGGCCGCCCGCCAGCGGGATGCCAGCGGCTTGGCACACCGACTCCCCGCCTTGCAGGATCGCGCGTATCGTCTCGACCGGCAGCTTGCTGATCGGCATGCCGACGATCGCCAGCGCCATGATCGGCGTGCCGCCCATCGCATACACATCGGACAGTGCGTTGGTCGCGGCGATGCGCCCAAAGTCGAACGGATCATCAACAATAGGCATGAAAAAATCGGTGGTCGCGATGATGGCCTGCTGGTCGTTCAGGCGGTACACCGCCGCGTCATCGCTGGTCTCGGTGCCGACCAGCAGGTTGGCAAACGGCAACTGGTCTTTTGCCTTACCTAAAATCTCCTGCAATAGAGCGGGCGCGATTTTGCAGCCGCAGCCGCCACCGTGCGACAATTGGGTCAACTTCACTTCGGACACAACTACCTCTTTCAATAATGTTGTTCAGAACCGCGAACCTATCACAGCTGGACCAATTTGACGAAATCATCGACGTGCGCACCCCGGCGGAATTCGCCGAGGATCACATCCCCGGTGCGATCAACTGCCCGGTATTGTCCGACGAAGAGCGCATCACCGTGGGTACTTTATACACGCAAGTATCTCCATTCGAGGCGCGCAAGGTCGGCGCTGCGCTGGTCGCAAAGAACATCGCGCACCACCTGCAAACGCATTTTCATGCGCATCCGAAATCATGGCGGCCATTGGTCTATTGCTGGCGCGGCGGGCAGCGCAGCGGCGCAATGAGCATCGTGCTGGCCCAGGTGGGCTGGGCGGCGCACAAACTGGAAGGCGGCTACAAAACCTACCGGCGCAATGTGCTGGAAAAACTCGAAGCATTCCCGGAAATATTCACGTTCCGCGTGATCTGCGGCCCCACCGGCTCGGGCAAGAGCCGCTTGCTCGCTGCCCTTGCAAATACAGGGCATCAAGTGCTTGATCTGGAGATGCTGGCCCGGCATCGCGGCTCGGTGCTGGGCAGATTGCCCGAACAAGTCCAACCTTCACAGAAATGGTTCGACAGTTCGCTGCTGCAAGCCCTGCAAAATCTCGATCCTGCATTACCGGTGTTTGTCGAAGCCGAGAGCAGCAAAATCGGCCTGATCACGCTGCCCCCGGCGCTGACCACCGCGATGCACGCCAGCGCATGTCTGCTGTTAGAAACGCCTCTGGCGACCCGTGTTGCCGGATTGCTGGAAGACTACCGCCATTACCTCGACAACCCGGAAACGCTGGTCGCGCATCTGCAATCACTGCACCGTTTTCATGGAGCCAGACAACTGGAGCATTGGAGTGCATTGATACATGCCGGTGACTTCGCCACGATGGTCGCGGAATTGTTGACGCTGCACTACGACCCGAGCTACTTTCGTGCGACATCAAGACACTATGCGAATCTCGAAAACGCGCAACACGTGCCGCTGGAGGATTTATCGGAAAGTGTGCTGAAAGAAATCGCGAAGGGTCTATAGCGTGCGCTATGCGCACGACCATATATTGAATCGTGCGCACAGCGCACGCTACATCCCGGCATCAAACAACCACGCATCCATCGCCAACAGGCCGTAAGTCATCACGTGATTCAGTCTCTGTGTGCCTGCCATTTTATCAGCAGCGCCGAGTGCCACGAATAGCGGCAGCAAGTGCTCGTCGGTGGGATGGTTCTGCACGGCATGCGGCGCAAGTGTGCGATAGGCGCTGAGCGCTGCGAGATCGCCTGCCTTGATCCGCTCTGCCATCCAGTCGCAAAATTCCGTCACCCATTCCGGCACAGGCGCACCAGACGGATGCTTGAACACCGCACGCAGATTGTGCGTGATCGAACCGCTGCCGACGATCAGCACGCCCTGTTCGCGCAACGGGCGCAGTGCGCGGCCCAATTCGATGTGCCATGCCGGGCCCTTATCCGGCTGCAACGAGAGTTGCGCGACCGGGATATCGGCTTTCGGATACATCAGACTCAGCGGCACCCATGCGCCATGATCCAGTCCGCGTGTATCGTCAAGTTGTACGGGGATACCCGTTTGTTGCAAGCAGTGCACTACAGACTGCGCCATCTCCGGTGCACCGGGTGCGGGGTATTGCAGCTTGTAAAGTTCAGCAGGAAAACCGCTGAAGTCGTGGATGGTTTCCGGCTGGACGGCACGGCTGACGGTGGGAATGTGCGTTTCCCAATGCGCTGAGATCACCAGTATCGCGGACGGCCTGGGCAATTGTTCGCCAAGTTTGCGCCATGCCACTCCGGTATCGCCCGGATCGAGCGAAAGCGTTGGTGCACCATGTGAGACGAACAGCACAGGCATTTTCATCAGTCAAATGCTAGCACGATGTAGAGCAAAGGACTACGCGATGCATCTGGAGTTGTTATTCAAATTCGCATTAAAAGCATTAATTGTAGGAGCGGCTTCAGCCGCGAAACCAAAATACATCGCGGCTGTGTCAACTCCACACCCGACTTGTCGGGTAGTGGATTGCCTGACTTTGTTAAAAGCCGCTCCTGCATCCGGCAGAATTATTGTCGTTTTTCATGCAAATCAGAATCCGGCGGGAATGCTGGAGCAATTCGCGCGAATCGACCGGTTGCCGGGGAATGGATTTTTCAAGCGACTGTGTCAGCCGGCCCGATCTTATAAGGGGATGCTGAGAGCCAGTTTTTCAGCGGTCCGTAAGCCATTGGCTTGCTAATGAGATAGCCTTGCGCCTCGTCGCAACCGAGGGCGGTAAGCGCGTCCAGCACCTCCTGCGTTTCCACGCCTTCCGCGACGACGGTGAGTCCGAAGTTATGACCGAATTCGATCACTGTACGCACAATCATTTCGTCTTTTTTATCCGTCAGCATGCCGGTGACAAATGATTTGTCGATCTTAAGTTCGTTAACGGTAAGGTGCTTGATGCTGGAGAGGGAAGTATAACCAGTGCCGAAGTCGTCTATGGAAAGCCGCACACCCATGCGGCTCAATTCAGAAATGTTCACCTCGGCGCGTATCGGATCCAGCACGATGGCGCTTTCGGTAACTTCCAGCATCAACAGTTCCGGCTGGGTGCCGGTGGCAACGAGCACTTCCGCTATCATTCCAGGCAGATGCGGGTCGTGCAGCAAGCGTGCCGAAAGATTCACGCTCACCCGCAGGCGGATGCCCTCGCTGCGTGCGAGCCGGCTGCTGGTCAGCGCGTCTTTCAACACCCAGCGGGTCAGCGGGCCGATCAATCCGGTTTGCTCTGCGGCCAGGATAAATTTGTCGGGCGGAATCATGCCGAGACGCGGATGCCACCAGCGCACCAGCGCTTCCTTGCCGACGATGCGACCGGTTTTAATCTCCAGCTTAGGCTGGAAATGCAGCAACAGCTGGTTTTGCTCGATCGCATCGCGCAACTCCGCCATGAGCCCGAGCCGTTCGGGGCTGTGAGTATTGAATTCCGGTGTGTAGATGGCATAGTCGCTCGCCATCTGCTTGGCCCGGTACATGGCAATATCCGCCCGCTGCAGCAGTATATCCGCATTTTCGCCGTGTTCGGGCATGATCGCCACGCCGATGCTGGTCTCAACGACAATCGGAACTCCGTCGATCATGAATGGCACTTCCAGGCAGTCATGGAGCTTCTTGATGACATGTCGCACATCCCTGCCTGTCGCCAGCCGTGGCAGCAGAATACCGAATTCGTCCCCGCCGAGCCGCGCGACCACATCGCTCGCGAACAACGTGTTGCGCATGCGCAGGCCGACTTGCTGAAGCAGACTATCGCCGCGGTCATGCCCGAGCGTGTCGTTGACATCCTTGAAATGGTCAAGATCCGTAAGCAACAGGGCAATGGGGCGATGTTCGTGCTGTCCGGCAAGCACGGCTTCCTGCACCAGTTGGCGGAAACTGATGCGGTTTGGAAACCCGGTGACCGGGTCGGTGTAGGCGAGGTGATGTATGGTTTCGTCCGCCTGCCGGCGCTGTTGCCGTACGTCCGCCTCGCGCAGCTCGCGATCGACCGCGGGCGCCAGCCGCTTCAGGTTGCCTTTCAGGATGTAGTCGTGCGCGCCCGCCTTCATGGCGGTCACCGCGCGGTCCTCGCCGATAGTCCCGGAAACAATGATGAAGGGTATGTCCAGCCCGCTACTGTGCAGCAGCGACAGGGCGTCGAAAGCGTTGAAGTGCGGCATGCTGAAATCGGAGAACACGATATCCCAAGTGTGCGTGGAAAGTTCCGTACTCATCGTCTCGGCCGTTTCGACCCGGGCATGGCTGGGGTCGTAGCCGCTGCGCTGCAGCTCACGCAGTAGCAGTGCGGTGTCGTCCTCCGAGTCCTCGACGATCAGTGCGCGCAGCGGTTTCATCATAACTGTTCCCGCTGGTTGGGGACGGCTTCGTTCAGCACCAGCCAGTACAGCCCGAGTTGCCGGATTGCCTCCATGAATTGGCTAAAGTCCACCGGCTTGCGGATGTAGCTGTTGGCACCGAGGCGGTAGCCGGTGATGATGTCCTGCTCCTCCTTGGAGGAGGTAAGGATCACGATCGGCTGCAAGGTCGTTCGCTGGTCAGCGCGGATGCGCCGCAACACCTCAAGGCCGTCGACCTTGGGCAGTTTCAGGTCCAGCAACATCAGGGTCGGTGCGGGGTTTGCGGATGCCCCCTCGCCGAAAAAATAATCGAGGGCTTGCTGGCCATCGCGCGCCACCGTCACTTCATTCATGATGTTGTTCTTCTTTAGCGCCCGCAATGTTAACGCCTCATCGTCGGGGTTGTCTTCAACCAGCAGTATGTTCTTTTGGTGCATGGCTATGGCCTCCTTTAATCAGTTTCAGACGGGTAGCGTGAAATAAAATGTGGCGCCCTGGCCGGGCACGCCTGAACCACGGACTTGCCCGCCGTGGCGATGAATGATGCGTTGCACGATGGCCAGCCCGACGCCTGTACCCGGGAATTCGGCAAAGGTATGCAGGCGCTGGAACACACCGAACAGTTTGCCGGCATAGGCCATGTCGAAGCCGGTACCATTGTCGCGCACAAAAAATTCCCTGGAGCCATCGGCGTTGTGCTGGGCATCGAACTCGATGCGGGGCTGTGGCTGGCGGGCAGTATATTTCCATGCGTTGCCCAGCAGGTTGTTCAAAACCATATGCAGCAGCCTGGCATCGCCCGACGCGCGCAGGCCGGGCTGAATGCGGCAGGTTACTTTGCGTTCCGGCTCGCTTTTCTGCAGCTCTGACATCACGTCGACAGCCAGCGCGCTGAGATCAACGATCCCGTGCTGCATTTCTGCGCGTGTCACGCGCGACAGCGCGAGCATATCGTCGATAAGATGCCCCATGCGCTGGGTAGCGGCGCGGATACGGTTAAGGTAATCCCTGCCCTGCTCGTCCAGCCGGTCGGCGTAATCCTCAAGCAGCACCTGACTGAAGCCGTCTATGGACCGCAGCGGTGCGCGCAGGTCGTGCGATACCGAATAGCTGAAGGCCTCGAGCTCCCGGTTAGCGGTCTGAAGCTCGGCGGAGCGCTGGCGGATTTCCTGTTCGGCCTGTTTCTGTGCGGTCACGTCGCGCGCCGCTGCAAATACCCCGAGCACATTGCCGCGCTCATTCTTGTAGACCGAGGCGTTGTACAGAACATCGGTAAGTTTGCCGTCAAGATGCCGGATCGTGAGCGGGAAATCGGTGACGGAACCCTGGGCAAAGACCTGCTGGTAACCCTCGCGCGCTTTTCCCGGTTCGGTGAAGTAGTTGGAAAAATCCGTTCCGATCAATTCGGCCCGGCCAATACCAGTCACATTGACGGTGGCCGCGTTCACGTCGGTGATTTTTCCATCCGGGCTGATGGTGAGCAGCGGGTCAAGGCTCGCTTCGATCAGGCTGCGCGCATACACCGGATTCGCAATGGCGTAATGCAGGCGCATCGCAATCGGCAATGTGATCAGCAACGAGGCGATCATCGCCAGAAAAGTGATTCCGCCATAACGGGTGATGCGGACTGCCAAGGACTCGGTGCTCGCCCGCAGGTAGACGCTGCCGATTTGGCGCTGACCCAATTGTACCGGCCAGAGAACAACAATCTCGCTTCCTTCGAATCGCTGCCCCTGAGGTTCTGCAAAAGTGGGTGGCGGCCCGGTTCCGGCGCGGGAGTAAACTGCAAAAAGCGTTCCGCTCGATGTGTATACCCCAGCTGCAGCCATTTCCGGGTTGGCCGCAAGCGCTTCCAGATATTCCTTCGCAGCTTTAGGATCGTCAAATTCCAGCGAGGCGCTCATTCTCGCCGCGAGCAATCCGGCCTGTGCCGAGATTTCCCCCATTTTCTGCGTGCGGTAAGAATAACTATCGTAGGTGATGATGACTATGCTGGACAGCAGCAAGGCAAGGGAGCAGGCGAGCACGGTTATCAGCGCAAGTCTTGTGCGAATACTCAGATCGGCAAGCCAGCGCATTTATCGACCCTCGTTTTAATCTCTGCGCTTGACGCTGAGCGCCAAGCTCAACAGCTTGGAACTGATGACCAGCCCGTTTTGCGCGGCGGCCTCATCATCAATGTTGAAACGCACCCGGTTATCCGCGATCACAAAGTTAATGATTCCGAAATCTGATTTGGGTGCGCGGCCTTCGCTTATGGTAAGCACATTGCTGCCGCGTACGGTTTCGATGATCTGAGCCCTGCTTTGCTCTTCGGAACCACTAGCGTAGAGGATATGGCAGGAGATATCTCGCCCCACTGTTTTATACCGGCGGACGACGACACTTCGGCCGTTGATCTGTGCGCCAGTTACCACCGTGTCGAGAGAATTTCCGAATGGGTCTTCTCCGACAATACACAAATTGACAGGACTGGTAGGCGACGAAAACGCCGAATCCGGCCATTCGACAAACAGTCCAAACTTATACAGGAACGCTGCTTTTACGGCATATTCCATTACCTGTGGGTAAGCCATGGGAATGCCTGCCAGTGCTATGCACAGGCAAAGAAGCGCTGCCCGTTTCGCAAACAGGGTAGAACGCGTAATTGCACACCGCTGAGTGTTCAGATGTTCCATAGCATTTTCAGGTAAAAAGTGCGCCCGATTTCACTGCGCGTAGCAGCCATTCCGAACTCAGGATGCTGTTTGTCGAGCAAATTGAATCCAGACATTGATAACTCCGTGCCTTTGGAAATCTTCCAGCCCAGATGCCCATCCAGTGCGACATAGCTGGGGACGACTGTGCCCGGCAGGTCACCAATCGAGCGCAATGCAAAATCGAGATTCAGATCATGTGCAAGATTCATCATCGAGCGCAGCGAAAATTGGTGGCTCGGATCGGTATCGGCGGATTTCAGACTGGTGATATCGCCGCTGCCGGGTTTAAGACGCAGATCCTTCTTGAGGAAGGTATAGCCGGCCTTGAGTTGCCACCACTCGCTTATGCCATAACTTCCCCAGGTTTCGATGCCGTAGGTGTTGCCCTCCATCATGTTCGCCAATATATTCGTCCCGCCTGCCTGCTCTATGCTGCGCAATTTGTCATAGACGTTATAGTAGGTGGAGATGGAAAACGATGCTTGCGCAGACGGTTCGATGCGATAACCGATTTCATATGCGGTCAGTTTCTCCGACTGGAAATCCGGCCCGCCGCCAAGTAGCGTATAGGGAGCGTTGCCCGGGGCAAACAACTCGCGGTCAACACGCGATGGTGTGCGCACCGCGCGCGAGATGGATGACCACCACAGAACCTGGTCGCTTGGTTTCCAAGCCAGCCGTACGTTGGGCTGGTTTTCCAATCCGGTGTAATTGTTGTGTTCCAGCCTTAACCCAACAGTCAACTTCAGGCGTTCGGCAAGCTGGATGTCGTCCTGGGCAAAGATGTTCGCCAGAGTCAGGTCTTTATCTGCCGGCAGAAAGGCCAGCAACGCACTGTTGGTAACAGCGTCGCGCGAGTAACGGTAGCCGCCGCCCCAGACGATGTCGTGATCGGCATTCCAGCGAAAGCCATGCTGCATGTCAACGTCGTAAGTGTCGAGAGACTCGCCGAAGGTGCCGGGATAAATGCGCCGGGTGTGGTCGTAATAGGCCTGGACTTGCAGCGATGCTCCGTCCTGTAATGCCCGGCTCCAGCGTGCGACCAAGTTGCCGCCGGATATCTCCTTGTCATCGTAGACTGCCTGATCTATCGTACCGTCATAGACATCACCCCGCAGTATCAGCGCATCGCCGCTTCCGGACCAATCCATGCGGAATCCGAGCTGTCCCTTGTGCCACGCATCCGGCACTTCGGTGCCATTCGCCCTGATCGTGTTATCGCGGTTAAATTTCTTTCCGTATATCCGGTAGGTAGAATTCTCACCCAGCTTGCCAGCGTAACGAGCACTAGCGCCATTCTCGGCATTGCCCGCACCCAGACTCACCAGTCCGCCTTGCGTGTCACTCGATTTGCTGCTGATGATGTTGATCACGCCATTCACCGCATTCGCGCCCCATAGTGTGCCGCCCGCCCCGCTGATGACCTCGATACGCTCGATGTTTTCTATCATCACATCCTGCGCGTCCCAGAACACGCCGGAGTAGAGCGGTGTATAGACACTGCGTCCGTCGATCAGCACCAGCAACTTGTTGGCAGTGGTGCTGTTGAAGCCGCGCGCGGTGATGGCATACTGGCTCGAGTCCACCCGCGCAACCTGCAGGTTCGGCGCGAGGCGCAGGATTTCCGGGATGCTGGTCGCACCTGAGCGGCGGATGTCTTCTTGCGCGATAACGTAGATCGCTGCGGGCGCGTCACTTAGCAGTTCAGACCTTTTTGATACTGAAGTGATCTCAATATTGGACAGCTCTTCAAGTGTCATCTGCGAAAGATTCACAGCCGATATTGATTCTGGTGCGGCATCCGCGGCTGTTGCGCTGGCAGCATCAAGTACCAGGCAGACAGCAAGAACCATTGGTACAAAAGCAATGACAGGCCGGTGCCGGCCAGTGATCTCTCTGTTAATGATGAGTATGGTTTTATTCATTTTATGATTCTCCGTAACTCAATTGCGTTCCGATTTGCAGATAATCCGGATGCAAGCCAGCGTAGGCAGGGATGGCTGAATGCCGACGCGCGGAATGCGGCGTACACCGCTGATGGCATCGGTCACAATGCCGAACATCATGTTTTCAGATTCGAGCCGTTTCCAGATATCGCTCGACTTCGCGCCAGTCAACGGCTGCTTTTCCCTTAACCCGAATTAAAAACCCGATACGCAACCTGACGTACTACTGATTTATCCGGGTAAGAATCCGGAATTTTTCCCATTCCAAGACAAAATAAATCAAATCACACATGGGGTTGCAATGAACCTGTCCATTCGGACAGGTATGCCAGCCTTCAAAATTTTGTTTTTATTTTCGTTTCTATCCTCGATTAGCCAGTCTCACCCATCCATTTATTTCTTACCGGAAGGAACTCAAAAATGTACTACGAAGCCATCCGCTTTGATGAAGGCCCTTATTGCATCCGCTCGCTGGCGGGTATGGAAGACTGGCAGAAGGCCGGGCGCCTCCGGCATGAGGTGTTCTGCCAAAACCTGAAATGGGTTCCACCCTGTGCGGACGGATTGGAAACGGACGAACATGACCCGTTCGCGATTTCGATGGGGGTATTTTCAGCCGGAGAAGAACTGCTGGGGGTATTCCGTATTTTGCCCCCCAGCCGGCCATTCATGCTGGAGCGTGAGTTTGCTCCGCTGCTGTCTTCGGGTTATCGGGTGCGCAAGGAATGGGATACTGCCGAGATCACGCGGTTTACGGTAGCCCCCAACCTGCGGCAGCACGGCATTTCCCCCGGACACATTTCCAAGCTGATGTACAAGGGGATGTACCAATGGTCGCTGGAAAACGACGTCCGCTATATCTATGTGGCGGTCGAAAAGCGGTTCTGGCGGGCTTTAGTCATTGCCGGTTACCCGTATGAACCAATCGGGCCGGTCACAGCACTTCCGCCAGCTGGCGCAGAGTCGGTAGCGGCGATCCTGGATTGGGAAAATTTCCGTTCTGAGAACAGACGGAAGCGAGCCACGTTTCTAGACTGGATAGAGGCCCGCCAACCCGCCTCTGTTCCAACGCATGGGCAATGGCTTGGCCGCGCGTCGAGCTTTGCAGCTTTGCCAGAATATTCTGCACATGGAATTTCACCGTCCGCTCACTGATGCCAAGGATGCGCGAGGTTTCCCAGTTGGTCTTTCCCTCTATCATCCATTGCAGCACCTCCCGTTCGCGGGCGGAAAGGAGCGAGCGTGAATCCGACGAGGAGAACGCCGTGCGCATCAACGCCACATGCAGATGGGGCGTGAGATGGGCAAGCACAGCCATGTGCCTGGGGTGCTCGCCCATGTCTTCGCCGGCAAAGGAGAACAGGCTGCCCAAGGTCTCTGCACCGTTCCGCTGTCCCAAGGTGGCTCCTTCGGACAGCCCATAGCTGCCGGCATGCTCGATAAAATCTAGTTCTGGGCCAGATACGGCTCCACGATAAGTTTTCGTCCAGAGTTGGGGCTTGAACTGCCTGAAATGCGTGAGCAGCACAGGGTCGACTGCCGCATAACCGTGCTCGAGGTAAGCCCCGAGCCATTCGGCGGGATAACTTATATTGACCAGTTTGGCGACGCCCTTGAGAGTGGCATGTGTGTCTGTTTCGCCGAGGAAAGCGATAATGTTCCCGCAAGGAACCAACTTGCGTACTCGCAACAGCAGGTTATGCATTTCCTGATCGGAACAGATGCTCATCGCATCGTATGAAATTTCAAGTATATCCTGCAACTCGCATTTGGTGAGATCCAACTGGTTCAGTTTCATCGCGCTTCCCTTCCTTTCTGAATTAACCCCTTCTTAAAATCTGTGGAAATTTGCGTAATCCGCGGATACGGTCGTTGTTTTTTAGTAGCATGTCCTGCGCGTCCCAGAACACGCCGGAGTAGAGCGGTGTATAGACACTGCGTCCGTCGATCAGCACCAGCAACTTGTTGGCGGTGGTGCTGTTGAAGCCGCGTGCCGTGATGGCATACTGGTCGGCGTCCACGCGCGCAACCCGCAGGTTGGGCGCTAGGCGCAGGATTTCCGGGATGCTGGTCGCGCCAGAGCGGCGGATGTCTTCTTGCGTGATGACGTAGATCGCTGCGGGCGCGTCACTTAGCAGTTCAGACCTTTTTGATACTGAGGTGATCTCAATATTGGACAGCTCTTCAAGTGTCAGATACGCAAGATCCGAGGTCGTGATTGCTTCGGGTGAGTCATCCGTTGCAGCTGCCCCCGCTGGATTGAGCACAAGACTGATAGCCAAGGCAATGGCGCCACACCTGAACAATAACCCGTACCAGGCAGCAGGTTTTGTTCGACCGGACTGGAACCGCACACCGTCATCCGGCAATACGAATTGCTTGCTCATTGATCCTCCCATAACACTGATTGCGCGTCGCTGAATCGTTCGATTCAACCGTTGCCTATCAGACTTGCTAATTTGTTATTTCCTAATCAATCAGATGCATCTCCTACTAATATACTAAGGAACTACCATGAGAGCAATCATCATAATTAGCGTTATGCACCTCACATGATGCATCTGGAATAAAATCAGGAGCGTTAATCCAGCAACAAGCGAGGTAGATATGAAACACAGGAGACTGGGCGAAACTGATCTGCAAGTGTCCGAGCTGAGCCTCGGCACGATGACCTTCGGAGAACAGAACAGCGAAGCGGACGCGCATGCGCAACTTGATCTGGCGGTGTCGCGCGGGGTGAACTTCATCGACAGTGCCGAGATGTATCCGGTTCCGCCGCGGGCCGAAACCCAGGGTCGCACCGAAAGCTATATCGGCTCGTGGCTGAAACATCAGCCGCGCGACAAACTGATAATCGCCACCAAGATCACCGGGCCGTCGCGAGGTTTCTCATGGATACGCAACAGTCCGCGCATCAACCGTGAACACATCAACGCCGCGATAGACGGCAGCCTTAAGCGCTTGCAGACCGACTATGTCGACCTCTACCAGATCCATTGGCCGGATCGTTATGTGCCAATGTTCGGCGCGACCGATTATGACGTTGCGCAGGAACACGACACCGTGCCGATCGCCGAACAGCTGCAAGCGCTCGCGGACCTGGTCAAAGCCGGTAAGGTGCGTCACATCGGCCTCTCCAACGAGACTCCGTGGGGCGTGTGCGAATTCCTTAGATGTTCGGAGAAACTCGGGCTGCCAAAAATCGTGTCGGTGCAGAACGCCTATCACCTGATGAACCGCAGTTTTGAAACAGGGCTGGCGGAAGTCTGTCATCACGCCAATGTCGGCCTGCTGGCCTACAGCCCGCTGGCGTTCGGCCATCTGTCAGGAAAATATGTCGCCGACCCGCAAGCGAAAGGACGCATCACGCTGTTCCCGAATTTCGGCCAGCGCTATGCAAAACCCAACGTGCCTGCCGCAACAAAAGAATATATGCGCATCGCTCGCGAGGCCGGCTTGAGTCCAGCGCAGATGGCGCTGGCCTTCGCGCGCAGCCGCTGGTTCACCGGCAGCGTGATGCTCGGCGCGACCAGTTTGCAGCAACTGAAGGAGAATCTGGATAGTGCAGATGTAACTTTGCCAGCAGAAGTGTTGGAGAAGATCGATGCAGTACACCGCTTGTATCCCAATCCGGCACCTTAGTAACAGATATCGGTGATATGCCGTGTATCGGATCTGATTTTTCAGATTGAACTATTATCCTGCTGACCGCTCTACCTCAGTCAAAATTCAGGTGGAGTCATGGATGGTACGCTTGCTTGTTGCATCATGTTTGTTGCTGATTGCGGTCTCCGGACTGATGGCTCAATCGGCAATTGCAGAAACACCCGAGGAGGTGCTGGCTGCAATCAAAGACAGTGCATCGGGCATGCCCGGATTTCAGGGATTCTCGGCCGCACGCGGTGAAACCTTCTACAAGAACAAGCATGGCGGCGACTGGAGCTGCTCTACCTGTCATACCGACAATCCCGCTGTGCAGGGCAAACATGCCAAAACCGACAAGCCCATCAAACCGCTCGCACCGTCGGCCAATGCCGAGCGGTTCACCGACATGAAAAAAATCGAGAAATGGTTCAAGCGCAATTGCAACGATGTGCTGGATCGTGCCTGCACGCCGCAGGAAAAGGGTGACGTGCTCGCTTACCTGCTCACCATCCATAAATAAGCCGGCGAACATAAGCGGGAACACCCAGCAGGAAGTATCGAGTACGAACAGCCAGCCCAGGGAGCAATGAATGAAACAAAGAATGAAGCTCAATATTTTCGCCGCCGGCATCTGTATGGCGGCACTGGCAAGCACGGCGCATGCAGAGGAACCGGCACTGAATCTTGAATTGCCGGCTGCAGCCAGCATGTATACCAACAACTCCCGGTTCATCAATGCCCGCCCCTACCAGCTGGCACTGAATGAGGGTGATGTCGCCAAGGATCAGGTTGATATGTCGGCGGCTCCGTCTGCCGAATTTGAACCACCGCTGTTCAGCGGCAGCAAAGCTCACCAGTATCTGGGGCTCGGAACGGTACTGTTGGTGGGATTGACGGCGCTATCTGCGCCTGATGAGGACTGTGAAAACAACTGCCCGGCTGCTTCACCGCCTCGGCAGACCTCGGGCACCACCCACACGAGGCTGGCGCGCACCGCCGCTGCGCTGGCCGCCGCCACGGTAACGACAGGGTTGTTGTACCACTGGGATGACTTTCATCTTGAGGACGGGCTGTCCGACCCGGACAACCAGCACGCGATGCTCGGCGCCGCAGGTGCGCTGCTGATGCTGTATGCAGTCAACAAGTCGGCAAAATCTGCCGTGCCGACCAGCCATGCGGGTTACGCGGAATTGGGCGGCGTGGCGATGGCGGTGGCGATCAAACTGACCTGGTGACGGAGTGCGATGATGCGGAATAAATCAAAAGTATTGGCCTTGCTGGCTGGCGCACTGTTGGTGAACAGCACTATTGCCTCGGCAGAAGAAAGTTTTATCGGCTGGCTGCTCAATTTCGGGCGCACCAAGGAAGTGAAGCCGGTCACTGACAAGCAGTATCTGGAAGAATGCGGGGAATGCCACTTTGCCTACCAGCCGGGTCTGCTGCCGGCAAGATCCTGGGACAAGCTGCTCAATGCTGAAGCGATGCGCGATCACTTTGGCGACAACGCCGAGATGGAACAGGATACCCTGCGAGCCATTCATGATTACGCGGTGGAAAACGCAGCGGACAAATCCTGGTACAAGCGCTCACGCAAGATCGCGGCTGCCACGACCGAAGGCCCTGCGCCGCTCCGGATCACCGGACTGCGCTATATCGAACGCAAGCACCATGACATTCCCGACAAAATGGTCAAGGGCAACACGGGAGTGAAGTCGATGAGCTATTGCGACAAGTGCCACACTCAAGCCGATGAGGGTGTGTACGATAACGATACCGTGGCTATCCCGAATTATCCGGATTGGGATAACTGAATCAGTCAATCGCCTGTGACACTGCGATAAATTCCAGCGCATTCTGGTCCGGATCGCGGCAAAACAGCGCGCTGCGACCGGATTGGCTCAGGGTGTAAGCCACGCCCGCCTCCTTTAACCGCCCGATCAATTCCGTCATATCGGATATCGCCAGCGCGACATGACGATCGCGACCGCCATGAGCGGGACGCTGCAATCCTGCTTCAGGATCGGGCAATGCCATCAGATGTATCTGTTGATTTGGCGCGATGTCGTACCACACGCCGTCATAGCTCATCTTCGGGCGGTTTGGGTTTGCACGCAGGCCCAGCACATCTTCGTAAAATCCGCGTGCTCTTGCCAGGTCAGAGGTCAAGAAAGTAGCGTGCAGAATTCCGGCAATCATAATTTCCTCCTGACGTTTGCGGCGGAACGCCCCACAAGGGGGCTTCCGCCCTACTTATCGAACCTGGCGTAGGGCGGAACGCTTGCGGTTCCGCCGGATGTTTTTTGAATTGCGGCGGAACGCCCCTGCGGGCTTCCGCCCTACATCCGTTACCCAAATTCATGGCCGCTCGCCTGCGGCAATGTCGTCAATCTCTCCGCCAGCCCAATCCACCGGATACACGCCTGCTTTCACGTATTGATGAAACGTGGAATACGGCCATTGCACGACCGAGGTTACGTGTCCGTGCTTGACTGGATTAAAATGCACGTAATCCAGATGCCGGGCGTAATCGTCATCGTTGCGGATGGCATGTTCCCAAAAACGACGCTGCCAGATTCCGCGTTCCCCTTTTGCCGCACGTACGGGTGAGCGCCATTCGTCCGGTTCCAATGCGCGCACAAAGCGTATCTTGATTGCCTTGATGCGGTTGGAGAAATCATCATCAGCCGGCGGCAAGGTAATCACGCAATGGATATGTTCGGGAAGCACCACCCATGCGTCAATGTAGAATGGGCGTTCGATGCGGGTGCGCCGCACCGATTCGCGTAATGCCTCAATGTGTCGAGTCAACAAATCCGAATGGCGATTGAACAGGTTAATGGTAAAGAAGTAGGTGCCGCCCGGCACGCGATAACGGCGATAGTCAGGCATTTTTTCTCCTTGACGTTTGCGGCGGAACGCCCCTCAAGGGGGCTTCCGCCCTACCTCTTGAACATCACGTAGGGCGGAACGCTTGCGGTTCCGCCATTTATCATTCCGCCAAATTCATTAATTCTGCCGCATGGTATTTCAATTGCGGCGGAACGCCCCTTTGGGGCTTCCGCCCTACGGTTTGATTGGCTTCACTTTGCTCGCCGCCAATTTGGCGCGGCTGCGCGCTTCGTCGGTATCACTGCCGTTAGCCAACGCCACACCCATGCGGCGGCGCGTGAAGGATTCCGGCTTGCCGAACAGGCGCACATCGCTATGCGGCACGCGCAGCGCTTCATCCACGCCTTTGAACGCGATGCCCTTGGCTTCATGCTGCCCATAGATCACCGCACTCGCGCCGGGTACACTTAAGCTGACATCCACCGGCAGGCCGAGTATCGCTCGCGCGTGCAGTTCGAATTCGTTCTGCACCTGCGAACACATCGTCACCATGCCGGTATCGTGCGGACGGGGGCTGACCTCGCTGAACCACACCTCGTCGCCCTTGACGAACAGTTCCACACCGAAGATGCCCAGACCGCCGAGATCGTCGGTCACTTTCTTCGCGATCTCGCGCGAGCGTTGCAGCGCCGGCGGCGACATCTGCATCGGCTGCCAGCTTTCGACGTAATCGCCGTGCACCTGCACATGCCCGATCGGCTCGCAGAAATGCGTTTCCGTTTTACCGTCCGTGCCGATCGCCCGCACGGTGAGCTGGGTGATCTCGTAATCGAAACGGATCACGCCTTCGACGATCACCCTGCCCTGATTCACGCGGCTGCCGCTGGCGGCATAGCTCCACGCCGCATCCACTTCGCCGGGGCCATCCACTTTGGACTGCCCCTTGCCGGAAGACGACATCACCGGCTTGATGATGCACGGGTAACCGATATGCCCTATCGCGGCATGCATTTCTTCGAGACTGTCGGCAAATCGATACGGCGAGGTCGGCAGGCCCAATGTCTCGGCTGCAAGGCGGCGGATGCCTTCGCGGTTCATCGTCAGGCGCGCGGCACGCGCGGTGGGGATGACGCGCGCGATGCCCTCCCGCTCGATCTGTTCCAGCATGCCGGTGGCGATCGCCTCGATCTCCGGCACGATGATATGCGGCTGTTCTTTTTCGATCAGCGCGCGCAATGCCGCACCATCCGCCATGTTGATGACATGGGCGCGATGCGCAACCTGATGGCCGGGCGCATTCGGATAGCGATCCACCGCAATGGTCTCCACACCGAAGCGCTGCAGCGCGATGATGACTTCCTTGCCCAGTTCTCCGCTGCCGAGCAGCATGACGCGGGTGGCGGAGGACGAAAGCGGTGTGCCGAGAATGAGCGGATTCATAAATTGTTTCGCAAGTGGACTGAGATGGCGGAATTATATCGAAGGAGTAAGATTGCAGCGTCGATTCTGGATTCTAATTCAACTCACGCATGGGAGAAGATCATGACAAGCATCGCGCAATTACTCGGTGACGAAGCAGAGCATCTGTTGAAATATCGTTGTACCGGCATACCCAAGGAATCGCTGCACCTGCCGGGCCCGGATTATGTGGATCGCGTGGTGGCTATCAAGGACCGCACGCCCGGCGTGCTGCGCAGCCTGCAAGCTTTTTATGGCCACGGGCGGCTGGCGAACACCGGCTACCTCTCGCTGCTGCCGGTGGACCAGGGCGTGGAACATTCCGGCGGCGCATCGTTCGCGCCCAGCCCGATCTATTTCGACCCGGACAACATCGTCAAGCTCGCCATCGAAGGCGGCTGCAACGGCGTGGCTTCCACACTCGGCGTGCTGGGCTCGGTGGCGCGCCGCTACGCGCACAAGATCCCGTTCCTCGTCAAGATCAACCACAACGAGATGCTGACCTATCCCAACATCTACGACCAAACGCTGTTCGCCAGCGTGGATCAGGCCTTCGACATGGGTGCAGTGGCGGTGGGCGCGACGGTGTTCTACGGCTCCGAGCATTCGCGCCGCCAGATACTGGAAGTGTCCGAAGCGTTCGAGCACGCGCATGAACTCGGCATGGCCACATTCCTGTGGGCCTATCTGCGCAACCCCGCGTTCAAGACCGCCGACAAGGACTACCACGTTTCAGCCGACCTGACCGGCCAAGCCAACCACCTTGCCGTGACCATCAACGCCGACATCGTCAAGCAGAAGATGGCCGAAAACAACGGCGGCTACAATGCAATCAAGTTCGGCAAAACCCACCCCAAGGTATACAGCGAACTCACCACCGACCACCCGATCGACCTGGTGCGCTACCAGGTGGCGAACTGCTACATGGGACGCGCGGGCCTGATCAATTCCGGCGGCGAATCCGGCAAGGACGACCTGCACCAGGCGGTGCGCACCGCGGTGATCAACAAGCGCGCCGGCGGCATGGGCCTGATCTCCGGACGAAAGGCGTTCCAGAAACCGATGCAGGATGGCGTGGCGCTGCTCAATGCGATCCAGGATGTGTATCTGGATAAAGCAGTGACGGTGGCGTGATCAGACGAAACCAGTAAACTTCATCTGCCTGTACTATTATGCATATGCTGACAGACAAAGGTGTGGGGGCGCCAATGAATCAATCACTTATCGGAAATAGGCACGCTTCTCTATTTTCAATAGTACTGACCGGTGGGTCAGTCTAATAACTGTTAGGCATCTCATGGCTAACGGTATCCAAGATCGTCTTTCACTTGCAGCCGTTTACATTCGGCTGCTATTCGGAGATACGTTTCTTGCAAACGGCTCCGCGTTTCTGTGGCGTCACGAAGGGGCGGTGTACTTGGTGTCAAATTGGCACAACCTTACAGGTCGAGACCCAAGAGATAAAACGCCAATGACAGACACGGCCGGAATTCCTGATCGCGTTGAATGCTACCTGTATAAAAATCGGGTTTCGAATGGAAAGAAGATTGAAGGGGTGATATGGGAAGCTTTCACCTTTCCGCTCGTTGACGCGGACGGCAATACGAAAGTTATCGAACATCCATTAGGTAGCTCCGTTGATATAGCCGCTTTACCAATAGCACTCCATGAACATGTCGTCCCGTTCTTCCTGAACGAGCAGGAGTTCGATGACCGTATATCGATCTATCCTGGCCAAGATGTATTCATTATTGGGTATCCGCTAGGAGTCATTACCGGTAAGCCGCTGCCAATCTGGAAACGAGGAACCATCGCCTCGGAACCGTACATTCCCATAGATGGCGTTCAGAAGATGCTCATTGATACAGCAAGCAGGAAAGGGATGTCGGGGTCATTCGTTATTGCGGAGCACACAGGTTTCTTTTCGCCGGGCGGAGGCGAGATGTCTGATGACTCATGGATTGGGACCGGAAGAAAAATTCTAGGCATTTACTCTGGGCGGCTAGGTCCGAGCGATATCGAGGCGCAGCTAGGCATTGTTTGGTGGCGAAATTTGATCGACGAAGTCATCCAAAAGGGAAAGCCCGTTGAATTATGAAGAGGCCAAACTCCGCGCTGAAGTCATTGAGCGGCAAAACCATCGGCGTCTCGACACGATGCCGAACCCATCATTCCACCGGACCTGCGCGAAAAGCCGCGCAGGCCGGTGAATTCAAACGTTGGCAATCGCAGGGTGCGTTCCACGCACCGGAATCATTGATGCACGGAGTGCACCCTACCCTGGCTTCGCCGGCGGCTCATGCAACCGTCCCGATAGCAGACTGGCTGAAACAATCAGCAATGCGCCGATCCAGTCGCGCAGGCCCATCGATTCTCCCGCCAGGAAATATGACGCAATGGCGGCGAACACCAGTTCGAACAGGAACAGGATGATCACGCGATTGGCTGCCAGACGGGAAAGGCCATGCTGTACCGCGAAGCTGGTGGCACACAGCACGATACCGAGCAACGCCAGTATCAGCCAGGACTGTGCCCCGATCGCCAGCAACTGGTCCGGCAATCCGCCTTGCCACCACAACAGCGGTGCGGTCAGCAAGGCCGTGCCGAACAGCACGCTGCTGGACTTCGCCATCACGCTCAAATGCGCGGCTCGCCGCGACACCACATTGGATAGCGCGAAACTCATGCCCGCCGACAGTCCTATCCATTCGGAAAGATTCTGCGGCAGCGGCAGGCCGAGTCGCGGCTCCCACAACATGATCACCGCGCCGCCAAAAGACAGCGCGATGACCATGTAACCGTAGCGATTGAGCCGCTCTCCCAGCAGCCAGTAGGAGAACAGGATGGTCCACAGCGGCGCGAGGTAGAACAGCAACAGCACGCGCATGATCTCGCCGTTCAGCACCGCCAGCACATAGCCGAAGTTGGACCAGCCCGCGCTCAATACCAGGACGGCCGCCCACCAGCCGGCGCCGGACAGCTCGTGCCAGATGCGCGGCAGCATCAGCGCGCCGCACAGCAGCGCCACAACATAGGTGACCATTGTCGCCAGCGGTCCGTATACGCCCGCATCCTGAAGCATACGGTAGGGATACCAGATCAGCCCCCACACCAGCGCGCCGCTCAGGATCCCGGCTATCGGTATTACATTCTGTTTTGATGGCACTGGTTACACCCTTATAATCACAACACTTTACGATTCCGTTATTCCGGCGAAGGCCGGAATCCAGTCATTCAAGATGCCTTTATACTTAAACCCGGATTGTCCATTAGAGGCTTTCCCTATCGTAGGAGCCAGCTTGCTGGCGAAATTTTTCGCGAGCAAGCTCGCTCCTACAGTGGGTTCGTGGCCTAATGGATTATCTGGGTTAAATCCACTGGATTCCTGCAGCCCTCTCCCTAACCTTCTCCCGCCAGCGGGAGAGGGGACGATTACTCTCTCTTCCTCTTGGAGAGATGGGGCAGAAATGACGACATGCTCGGCAGCAGCATCATGAATCTCGCCAAGGACATCAACAAATGAATCCCGACTTGAATAAACTGCAGCCCTACCCGTTCCAGAAACTCGCCGCGCTGTTTCGCGAAGTTCAGCCCAATGCTGCCTACCGCGCCATCAGTCTGTCCATCGGTGAACCGAAGCACGCCACACCGCAATTCATCCGCGATGCGCTGACTGCCAACCTCGATGGGCTGGCGAATTATCCCACAACATCCGGCAGCGACGCATTGCGCAGCACCATCGCCACCTGGCTGGCCGCGCGCTATGGCATTCCCGCCCCCGATTTCAAGACCCAGGTATTGCCGGTGAACGGCAGCCGCGAGGCGCTGTTCGCTTTCGCCCAAGCGGTGATCGATCGCAGCAGGAATGACCCGGTGGTGGTCTGCCCCAACCCGTTCTACCAGATCTACGAAGGCGCGGCATTTTTGGCGGGCGCCACACCCCGCTTCCTCAACACGCTGCCCGAAGACGACTATGCGCTGAACTTCGCGCAACTGCCGGTGGATGTCTGGAAGCGCACCCAGTTGATTTACGTTTGCTCGCCGGGCAATCCGAATGGGCATGTGATGCCGCTGCCGGAATGGAAAGCGCTGTTCGAGATGTCCGACCGCTATGGCTTCGTGATCGCCTCGGACGAGTGTTATTCGGAGATTTATTTTGAAACGCCAGCGGAGACGAGTGCAGCGACCGCTACAGCAGCTCTTACGGATACACATTCCTCTCGCGGACGCCCGCCGCTGGGTGCATTGCAAGCCGCGCGCCAGCTTGGGCGCAGCGAATACCGCAATCTGGTGGTGTTCTCCAGCCTGTCCAAACGTTCCAATGTGCCGGGCATGCGCTCCGGTTTTGTCGCTGGCGATGCCAAAGTGATCGAAAGATTCATGCTGTACCGCACCTATCACGGCTCGGCGATGAATCCCGCGATACAGGCTGCCAGCATCGCCGCATGGAATGACGAAACGCACGTCGCGGAAAACCGCCGCCTGTATGCCGAAAAATTCAACAGGGTAGCGGAGATACTCAAGCCGGTACTGCCGGTCGCACTGCCGGATGCAGGATTCTACCTTTGGATTAATCTGTCAGAAGCGGGGATACGCACGCCGATATCCGATACCGCCTTCGCGCAAGCGTTGTATCGCGACTATAATGTCGCGGTATTGCCGGGCAGTTATCTTGCGCGCACAGCCCAGGGTGTGAACCCCGGCGAAAATTTCGTGCGTCTTGCCCTGGTTGCCAATGTCGATGAAACCGTGGAAGCCGCGCAGCGCATTGCTGAATTCAGTCGTTAGTCGTTAGTCGCTAGTCGTTAGTTAAAGCAAAACCCGCGCAGCGGACAACACCAACTAACGTCTAACGACTACCGACTAATAACTTTAATTTATAGGAATCATCATGAATCAATTACAGAAAATCATCGAGCAAGCCTTCGAACACCGCGCAGACATCACCCCCCGCAATGCCGACGCACTGCTCAAGGAGGCGGTCGATTCCGTGATCGCCCAGCTCGACAAGGGAGTGCTGCGCGTCGCGGAAAAGATCAACGGGGAGTGGACGACCCACCAATGGCTGAAGAAAGCCGTGCTGCTGTCGTTCCGCCTGGAAGATAACGCCTTCATCAAGGGCGGCTTCACCAACTACTATGACAAGGTGCCGTCCAAATTCGCCGACTACAACAGCCGCGACTTCCGCGAAGGCGGCTTCCGCGTCGTGCCTCCGGCCGCGGCGCGCAGAGGCGCGTTCATCGGCAAGAACGTCGTGCTGATGCCCTCCTACGTGAACATCGGCGCATATGTCGACGAGGGCACCATGGTCGACACCTGGGCGACGGTCGGCTCCTGCGCGCAGATCGGCAAGAATGTGCACTTGAGTGGCGGAGTCGGCATCGGCGGCGTGCTGGAACCGGTGCAGGCCAATCCGACCATCATCGGCGACAACTGCTTTGTCGGAGCGCGTTCCGAGATCGTCGAAGGCGTGATCCTCGAGGACAACGTGGTGATCTCGATGGGCGTATTCATCGGACAGAGCACCAAGATCTATGACAGGGAAACCGGAGCAATAAGCTACGGTCGTGTGCCCGAAGGCTCGGTCGTGGTCAGCGGCAGCCTCCCGTCCAAGGATGGCAGTTACAGCCTGAATTGCGCGGTCATCGTCAAGAAAGTGGATGCAAAGACGCTGTCTAAAGTCGGCATCAACGAGCTGCTGCGGGGGATTTAAAACCCCTCCCAACCTCCCCTTGTCAGGGGAGGAGCACGCAAAGTAGGATGGGTATCGCTGTGCAACTCCGATCGCAACAACACTAGGGAGGCAATATGATCGTTTCTCCATTGCTGAAATTGGCCACCGAAAAGCAGGCTTCCGACCTTTTCTTCTCGGTTGGCGCACCGGTCAACATCAAGATAGAGGGTGTTGTGATGCCGGTCAATGCGCAGAAACTGGATGGCGATATGATCAAGCGCATCACCTATGAACTGATGGGCCCGAGCAGGATCGCCGAGTTCGAGTCCAACATGGAGATGAATTTTTCGATGCGCGTCGAGAACATCGGCAATTTCCGCATCAACGTCTTCAGGCAGCGCGGCTCCATCAGTTGCGTGATCCGCTGCATAAAGACCCAGGTGCTGGGCACCGCAGAACTTAACCTGCCCGAGATGCTCAATGAACTGATCATGGAAAAGCGCGGGCTGGTGCTGGTGGTCGGTGCGACCGGCTCCGGGAAATCGACCACGCTTGCCGCGATGATCCATTATCGCAACTCCGAGCGCAGCGGCCACATCCTGACCATAGAAGATCCGCTCGAGTACCTGTTCCGCCACAACAAGTGCATCGTCAACCAGCGCGAGGTCGGCACCGACACCATGTCCTATCATGAAGCATTGACCAACGGCATGCGCGAGGCTCCGGATGTGCTGATGATAGGCGAGGTGCGCGACCAGGAAACACTCCGATACGCATTGATCTTCGCCCAGACCGGACACCTGTGCCTGGCAACCCTGCATGCCAACAACAGCTACCATGCGCTGAATCGCATCGTGAATTTCTTTCCTTACGAAGCGCGCCGGAGCGTCCTGGCCGATCTGTCGATGTGCCTGCGTGCGGTGATCTCGCAGCGACTGGTGCGCAATGTGCAGGGCAAGCTGATACCCGCCGTCGAAATCCTGTTGAACACTTCGCTGATCGCCGACATGATCAAGAACGATGAGATCGACAAGGTCCGTGATGCGATCGAGAAGAGCGTGTCTCCCGGTTCGCAAACCTTCGAGCAGTCGCTTTACAAACTGTTCAAGGCCGGGCAGATCACCAAGGAGGAAGCGCTGCGCAATGCCGATTCCGCGAGCAATCTGGCCTCTCTGCTGGATTTCTCGGAGCGCACCAGCACCTTCAAAACTCCGGCGTTCGCATCCGGCCAGTCCGAATCGGGCAGCCTGGATACCAAATCCGACTTCAGCGGCATCAAGCTCAATCTGGACAAGCCCAAATGAAGCTGTACGGAATCTCCAGTTGCAACACGGTAAAGAAAGCCCGCGACTGGCTGTCACAGCAGCACATCGCGGTCGAATTCCACGATTTCAAGAAACACGGCCTGGATGCCAAAACCGCGCAGCGCTGGCTGCAGCAAGCCGACTGGACCAGGCTGATCAACCGCAGCGGCCTGACTTGGCGGAAATTGCCGGAGCAGCGCAAGCAGCTCGTTCAGGACGCGTCCACTGCTCTGGCACTGATGCTGGAACAGACCAGCGTGATCAAGCGCCCCTTGCTGGAACAGGGCGGCAAACTGCTGCATGTCGGCTTTGACGAGTCAGCCTATTCAAAAATCTTTAATCCTTGACTCTTATCATGTCTGAAACTTTGCAGCTTGCCCAAGCTCTGATCGCCCGCCGTTCGCTAACCCCCGACGATGCGGGATGCCAGGACATCCTGATCGAACGGCTGAACAAGCTCGGCTTCAGGATCGAGCGGATGCGTTTCGGCAGCGTGGACAACTTCTGGGCACGGCGCGGCACGACCGGTCCCGTCGTGGCGTTCGCCGGCCACACCGATGTGGTGCCCACCGGACCGGTGGAGAGCTGGTTCAGCCCGCCGTTCGAGCCGACGATACGCGATGGCCTGTTGTACGGGCGCGGCGCCGCCGACATGAAAACCTCGATCGCAGCGTTCATCACCGCGATCGAGGCTTTTCTTGAACAACACCCAAAACACGACGGCTCGATCGCGCTGCTGATCACCTCCGACGAGGAAGGCGTGGCGGTGGACGGCACGGTGCGCGTCGTGGAAGCGTTGCGGGCACGCGGCGAGACGATCGATTATTGCATCGTCGGCGAACCCACCTCGAACAAGAAAGTTGGCGACATGATCAAGAACGGGCGGCGCGGCTCGCTGTCCGGCACGCTGACCGTCAAAGGTATACAGGGCCACATCGCCTATCCGCACCTGGTGAAGAATCCGATCCACATGGCAGCACCGGCGATCGCAGAACTCGCCGCGACCACCTGGGATGACGGCAACGAATATTTCCCGCCCACCTCATGGCAGGTCTCCAACATCAACGGCGGAACCGGCGCGACCAATGTCGTCCCCGGCACGGTCGAGATACTGTTCAACTTCCGTTTCTCCACGGCCAGCACCGAACAGGGGCTTAAAGACAAAGTCCATGCCATCCTCGACAAGCACCGCGTGAGCTACGACCTGGAATGGGAATTGTCCGGCAAGCCCTATCTCACCGCCAAGGGCAGCCTGGTTGCCGCGATCAGCAGCGCAATCGAGCAGTGTTACGGGATCACGCCGGAACTCTCTACCACTGGCGGCACCTCGGACGGTCGCTTCATCGCCGGCATCTGTCCGCAGGTGATCGAGTTCGGCCCCTTGAACGCCACGATACACAAGCTCAACGAATGTGTAGCCGTAGCCGACATCGAGCCGCTCAAACACACTTACCAGCGCACCCTTGAGCATTTACTCTGCAAATGAGCAGGTATTTTTCCGAGGCATCCGCAACGCTGAGCACCGTACGCGATTATCTGCGCTTTGCGGTGAGCCGTTTCAACGAAGCCGGATTGTTCTTCGGCCATGGCAGCAGCAATGCCCATGACGAAGCCGCCTACCTGATCCTGCATACCCTGCATCTGCCGCTGGACAGGCTCGACCCTTTCCTCGATGCGCGCCTGACCGATGGCGAACGCGTGGAAATATTGAGCATCCTGCGGCGGCGCGTCGAACAGCGTATCCCGGCAGCCTATCTGACCCACCAGGCGCTGCTGGGTGATTTCAGCTTTTACGTGGATGAACGGGTCATCGTGCCGCGCTCATTCATCGCCGAATTGCTGCTTGCGCAACTCAGCCCATGGATAGCAGAGCCGGACCGGGTCGGCAATGTGCTGGACCTGTGCACCGGCAGCGGCTGCCTTGCCATCCTCGCCGCACACGCATTCCCTCATGCCAGCGTGGATGCGGTGGATCTGTCGCCGGACGCGCTGGCCGTCGCTGAACGCAATGTCGCCGACCACCATCTGCAAGACCGCGTGCAGTTGATCGAGTCTGATCTGTTCGCCAAGCTTGGCAGCCGGGAATACGACATCATCATCAGCAATCCGCCTTATGTCGATGCCGCATCGGTCGCCGCGCTGCCGCAGGAATATCTCCACGAACCGAAACTGGCGCTGGGCAGCGGCCATGACGGTCTGGACGCCACGCGCATCATCCTCAAGGAGGCTGCGCGCCATCTCACCGAAAACGGCGTGCTGGTCGTGGAGATCGGCCATAACCGCGAGGTGCTGGAAGCAGCCTACCCCGGCCTGCCATTCACCTGGCTGGATGTGTCGGCTGGCGACCAGTTTGTGTTTATGCTGCATAAAAACGATTTGTGCTGATTCATGTCGGTCGATCATTACGAGAATTTTCCGGTTGCCTCTATCCTGATGCCCCGGCGGCTGCGCAAGCCTGTTGCGGCGATCTACCATTTCGCCCGCGCGGCGGACGACATCGCCGACGAAGGCGACATGCCCGACTGGGAGCGTCTGCAGCGGCTCGATGAATTCCGCGCCGAACTGGCGCGTATCGCCGACGATACAACACCGCTCACTCCGCTGTTCATCGACCTCGGCGCCGAGATGCGTGAGCATGCGCTGCCGATGCAGCCGTTCCATGATCTGCTCGACGCTTTCTCGCAGGATGTGGTGAAAAAGCGCTACAGCAATTTTCCCGACCTGCTCGAATACTGCCGCCGCTCCGCCAATCCGGTCGGCAACCTGCTGCTGCATCTTTACCGGGAAGCCACTCCGCAGAACATCATCTATTCGGATGCGATCTGCACCAGCTTGCAGCTCATCAACTTCTGGCAGGATATCGCCAGGGACTACGTGATCGGCCGCATCTATCTGCCGCAGGATGAGATGGCAGAGTACGGCGTGAGCGAAGCGCACATTGCACAGGGCATCAGTGATGACGCGTGGCGCAACCTGATAAGGTTCCAGGCGGATCGCGCACGCGCCATGATGCTCGCCGGCGCCCCGCTGGGCAGCATACTCACCGGACGCATCGGGCTGGAGATGCGCATGATCATCGCCGGCGGTTTGCGCATCCTCTCCAAGCTGGAGCACGCGCAGTACGACATGTTCCGCCACCGCCCGGTATTGCGCCCGTTCGACTGGGTTATCATGCTGGCCAAGAGCGCGCCTTTTTCTTTTTGAAACCAACCCCTCCAAACCTCCCCTTGTCATAACCAGCGACTTGGCCATCGTTTTTTGATAGCCTAGTCGAATGACTAGTCGTTCCATCAGGGGAGGCCACGCGAGCTCCTCCCCTGACAAGGGGAGGTCGGGAGGGGTTGGGGAGGCCGGGAGGGGTTTAATCACTTTGAACATATTTGAAATCTGACATGGATCCGAATCAGTATTGCCAGGACAAAGCCGCTGCCAGCGGCTCCAGTTTCTACTACAGTTTCATGTTCCTGCCGCCGGACAAACGCCGCGCGATCACCGCACTGTATGCCTTTTGCCGCGAGGTGGACGATGTGGTGGATGAATGCTCTGATGAACAGGTGGCGCGCACCACGCTCAACTGGTGGCGCGCCCAGGTCGCGGAGATCTACGGCGGCAAGCCGCAGCATCCGGTCGCACTGGCGCTGGTTCCGGTGGTGCGGCAATTCCAGCTGGCACAGGAGCATCTGCTGGAGATCATCGACGGCATGGAGATGGATCTCGACCATCCGCGTTACAACGATTTCAAGTCGCTGCAACTGTACTGCTACCGCGTCGCATCGGTGGTCGGGCTGTTGTCGGTGGAAATCTTCGGCTACAGCGACCGCCGCACGCTTAAATATGCCCACGACCTCGGCATCGCCTTCCAGCTCACCAACATCATCCGCGATGTCGGCGAGGACGCGCGGCGCAACCGCATCTATCTGCCGATGGACGAATTGCAGCAGTTCGGCGTGACTGCGGCGGATATCCTGAATGCCAAAGAAACAGAGAATTTCAAACAGTTGATGCTGTTCCAGATCGAGCGCGCGCAACGCTACTACCAGCAGGCGTTCGAACATCTCCCCGCAGCGGATCGCAAGTCACAGCGCACCGGCCTGATCATGGCCGCGATCTACCGCGCGACGCTGGACGAACTGGCCGCCAGCGGCTGCCATGTGCTGAAAGAACGCATCTCGCTGACCCCGTTGCGCAAACTGTGGCTGGCCTGGAAGACTTGGATAAAAAACTAACCTCCAACCCCTCCCACCCTCCCCTTGTCAGGGGAGGAGCCGTATCCCTGCCTGACAAGGATGGGCGCTATTCACCTCCCCTCGCTCCCTCCCTGACAAGGGAGGGTTGGGGTGGGTTGGGAGGCCGGGAGGGGTTTAGTGTTGCCGTCATCGGTGGCGGCTACGCCGGCATGGCTGCCGCAGTCGCGCTGGCCGGGCGCGGCATACCTGTCACCGTGTTCGAAAGCGCCCAGCAGCTCGGCGGACGCGCGCGCGGAATAACTTATCAAGATACCCAACTGGATAATGGCCAGCACCTGTTGCTCGGCTGCTATCGCCAGACGCTGCGCATGATCGAACAGGTCGGCGGTGATATCGAAAGGGATTTTCTGCGCCTGCCGTTGCAACTCGAATTGCATGACGAGTTTTCGCTCAAGGCGCCACACCTGCCCGCCCCATTGCATCTCCTGGTTGCTTTGTTGACTGCAAAAGGCTTGTCGTTCAGTGCACGCCTGAATGCAGCGCGCTTCATGCTCGCACTGCGCCGCATGAATTTCCACTTGGCCAACGACATGACGGCTACAGAGTTGCTCGCTCAATACGGCCAGGATACCGACCTGACCCAGAAGCTCTGGGAGCCGCTGTGCATCGCCGCACTGAACACCCCAATCCACAAGGCGTCAGCACAGGTATTGCTTAACGTGCTGCGCGACGCGCTGAACCGGTCGCGCGCCGACAGCGACATGCTGCTGCCGCGCATAAACTTCACCGCGCTGTTCCCGCAGCGCGCCGCGAATTACGTCGAACAGCACGGCGGCAAGGTGAATATTTCCTGCAGCGTGGACGCGTTGTGCCCGATTGAAAACGGTATCGAAATAACCACAACTCTAGGGAAGGCACAATTCAGCCACGTCATTTGCGCCGCACCGCCCGTGGCCGCTGCCAGGCTGCTGCGTCCGATTGCCGCTCTTGCAGAAACCGTTGCATGGATCGACAGCCTGGAACACCAGCCGATCTACACCGTGTACCTGCAATACCCCGCTCACGTCACCCTGCCCCATGCCATGCTCGGTCTGCACCGGCGCTACAGCCAGTGGCTGTTCGACAAGGGACGCATAGCAGGCCAGCACGGCCTGCTCGCCGCGGTGATCAGCGCGGAAGGTATCCATCAGGAATTATCCCAGGATGAACTGGCGCAAAAAGTGATCGCGGAACTGCGCGAGGAATTCGGCATCGCCGAACAGCCTGCATGGTACAAGGTCATCGCCGAAAAGCGCGCCACATTCTGTTGCGCACCCGACCTGCAACGTCCATCGCAACTGACTGCCCTGCCCCGCCTGCTGCTCGCGGGCGACTACACGGCGGGCGATTATCCCGCGACGCTGGAAGGCGCGGTTAAGAGCGGGATAAAATGTGCTGAGGTGGTTAACAAGGATTGCTGAGCGGCCCAGTTATTATAAGGGTACGGTATCGCGCAGAAGGCAGTTATAAACGGTCTGAATTCAGCTCGTCTTGCAGCAATGAGTCATTTGTACATGTACAGTATTTGCTTCGTGACGATAAAGTCTTGAACGAGCAATATGGAAATAAAATCCTGGGCTAGAATCCTTCCAGCGTCTGCTTTCAGGTAAGCTACTAGGCTCGCAGTAGTGCTCCGTGCCCGTTTCGGAACCCGGTGATAAATGCGAATTTATTAATTCATAACAATCAACTTTAAACGGCTAGCTGTATTTACTGCAGTTGTAAATTATTGGAGGTTTCCATGTATAAGCCAAATAATGTTGTAGCCCTGGTTTTAGCTTTGAGTTTGATGCTGGCGACAGGGGCTGCCGATGCCAGGTTTTATAGGAGTATGACTGCGCAGCAGATAACGCAAGAAGTCATGCTATGGCTCATGTCTGGAATGAGTTTGGATGAGATTGCCAAGTCAACTCATCAGACGGGCTTAAAATCTGAACAGGTTGCATCCAGCCTGATTCAGTCAGGGCAAAATCCGGCTGCAGTCGTAACAGCTTTGTCAAAAGTTGATCCTGAAGCTGCAATATTGGTCACTGTGGAGGCGTTGACCTTGAAGCCTGCTCAGGCTGCTGAAATAACAGCAGCAGCAATTGCAGCATCCCCGAAGCAAAGCCGGGAGATTATTCAAGAAGCGCTGACCGTGCCTGGGGTGAATCCTACCGATATTTTATCCGCGACGGCGGCTGGCGCAAGTGAAGTGCCAGGTGAGGGCCATTAAGAAGAGCGAACACAACGCCCCGGAATACGATTGTTCAATGGCTGCTTTGTATGTTGCTGCTTTAATTCCAGTTGAGCAGCTTCGTGCCAATAGAAGTCGATCAAGAAAATTACTTTGAACAGCCGGTTCTCGGCTATTCTGTTGAAAAACTCTTTTTGAATGGTGTGAAATCACAACTTCAAAAACACTGACCTCACAGGAAGCCCTACAATCGACCAACGCCATTCGGGTAGGGGTTTGATGACCCCCAAAATTCCGTTTAAAACGGTGAAGAAAGAGTTTTTCAACAGAATACGGCCATTGCTGCCGTTAACAATCAAGTTGAATTACTTCCGGTAAGCGCACTATAGCTGCCATTCACGAACGCGAGATTTCAGGTGCGCGCCGCTCGCGTCGCGCTGAAAGCCGTTGTCGTTGATACTGGACGTGTTAAGGTTGGCGGGATCCGCATACTGGCAGTCTAGTTAAGCGGCCGTGGTTGGCCGCAAGTCCAGGATGGTGGATTGAGGATACGGGCGAGACGAACGGAAAATTCTCCCATTGCATTATCTATTACGTTACTTGTCAGCCCATCCCCAAACTCGCCAACATCGCACAGAAACTCCATTTGAATCTGGTTCATTGAGTGATTCTTGGTTGTTCCAGAAAGTGTGCCGCTCGGTGCGCGGAGAGAGTGATAGAACCAATTGTCCGAGCACGCTGCGTCGCCCTGGCACGGATCCGTGCCAGGGAGGTTAGCCTGGTGTGGGAACGGGTCGGATATCGCGTGCGTGGCCTCGTGCAGCATTGTGCCGGCTCGTGACGTTGGCGATCTGTCAAATATTGGGCACTTCATATTAACTGTCCCTGAGGAATAACTTGCATTGGCGTTACCCGACTCATTTTCCGGAATGTAGTCGAAGCCATGCAGAGAGCCCGAAGCCCACTTCGTGTATTCGTCTCGTGTATGCCAAGGGTTAAGGATCAACCCGGTCGCAGAGCTAAAATAAATAATGCGCGATGCTGTGGCAGGGGCAGTGGGGAGGCGTCCGGCGAACACTTCGAGGGCAGATGCGCTCCGTCGCACAATAACCGGATCTCCCAACACCTTGTCATTGATTGGCGACACGCCAGCGTCAAAGTGAACGCGCTTAAGGTTCCACCCCAACTGTGGTGTCCAATACCACTGATATAGATGGCCGCTGAATGTGCGTGCGACCACATCGATTCTGCCATCGCTTGCGACGCTCACAACCGGCGTGCCTTCGATAGTGTATTGCGGCTCCCACCACGCTGGGGACATTGCCGAAAGATTCCTAGAAGTAATCTGCGATCCGGATCCGACGTCAACATTGATAAGCTGATTGTTTTCGCTGCGGTAGAACACCTGCAAACTTCCTTGCCGGTGAGCGACAACCGGATCACTTTCGGCTGGGTAGTTTGAAGCGATTGCGGTTCCTATCCAACCTCCGGGGACGAGTGGGGCGAATATATTGAAAGGGTATAAGTAGAGCTTGATGCGGTAGTCGTCGCGAAAAACGACTGCCACTTGGTCCTGGAGGGCGAGCGCGGAGGGTTTTCCGCTAATTCGAAAATCCCCTGCGAGAGTTGCGGATAGATTCACCGCTTTCCACCCCGTCGAACTAGACCAGTGGAAGTGGTAGAGTTGATCTAACGATTTGGATCGTGCGAAAACGTGGAGGTCTTCTCCAACATTAGCCGCGGCTATATCGGCCGTCACGAAGAAAGTGCCTCCAGTAAGTTCCGTCAGATCGGCGCCTGTCCACCCGCTTGATGTCAGGTGATGATAAATGAGATGGTGATAGCTGTCGTGTGCCAGGATATGGACGTCACCTCCTTGGTCAACCACTATCGGATCGCTATGGAAAAAATAGCGATCACTTCCGGCGAAGGGTTGGTTACGCACGATCTTGGCAGTTACGTTTTCCACGCGCCAACCGGCGCTTGCCTCGAAGCTAAAATGCAGCAATTCATGATTCATGCTGCGCGCAAAGACGGAAATTACGCCTGTGTTCCAAACCGCAACCGGATCACTGGCGATTAAATATTTATTCTTTGGATCAGCAAGCTCATCTGACAAGGATTTGTCGGTACGATTCGGCGCGCTCTGGCCACCACGCCAGTCGTCTCCTGATAACACAACATTTCTTAGCTTGCCATCGCCGTCGCGGTAAAAAACCTGGAGGGATGTGTCGCTCGTTCTTACGGCAGAAAGCCGTGGATATGGAGCATTAGGCACATAAGAGGAATATAGATTGGAGGCGTTCCAAGTTCCTTGGAGTTCTAGGTCGTCATTGATACCCGCCCAGAGCACGTAGGCCGCACTCGTCATCTTTGGAAAGCCGAAGGTGTGCGGATTGGCTTCGTCGAACTTATTCCAACCCCATCCCTCGTCCCAGTCGGATTTTTTCATATTGAACTCTGCAGCAACCATGTCACGATACCAAGATGTTTTGAACGAAGGGTTCTCATTCCACAAGTCCTGATCACCGGCTACGTTCGTAGGGGGGCAGGTATCATCTCCAAAACCAACTCCAGGTCGAAGGGCGAAAAGAAGAACGACAGCGACGAGCGCATATTTCATGTTCAATCTCCGAAAGGTGGTGTGCAAGTTCTCTTGCATCACTTATGCTTGGAAAACGATTCCAAGGCCGCGCCCCGATAGAACCGTTCGCGGCCAATGAATGGGTGATACTCCTCCGGCAATGCGCGCTTCAAATTGGCGGATGCTTCCCGACTATCGGGGTGGTTCCACATGTATGTATCAATGGCCACAACGCGCACGGCACGTTCCGGATGCGTCTGGGCAATGTTTATTAGCGCGTCTAGCGCCGGACGCACCGGAAGTCCGGACTCGTCACGAATATAGCCGATACCTTGTATGGCCTTCATCTGTATGGTGGCCTCATCGTCGCGTGGTGACAGTCCTTCTGCCGAGGCGGTCTGCGGCGGTAATGGGGCGGTGACAACGTCTTTTAGAAAGGGTAAAGCAAGCGGATTCTGCAATTCTCCCATCAACTGCAGGACAAGATATCGTTGGTGGTAGTTGCTTGTCGGCATGGCTATGTAGTTGTCTTGGAGCGCGGCCAAAAGGTTCGGCTGCTTGCCGAACTCGTATATAACCATGCGCAATTCGGGTAGGAACTGTCGTTGTGTAGTGCTTATCAACTCGAGAATGCCTGGTAGAGCCAAACGGATCTCTTCACGCGAAGAATCTTTTGGCAAATTCCGCACTGACCGATACACCTTTTTTATTGACTGGTCCTCGCCCAGACCTTTGCTCATGATATTTCCGACTATCGCTTCTCTAACGTTGGCGGAAGGCGCATCGGTTGTGTGAGCACATGAAGCGAAAAGTGGAAGTGCCACCATGAGTATGACAGGAAGACTCGCCGGATATTCTTGTAGTGCTAATCTCAGTACAGGTTTCATCGCGAGAGTCCCGAGTAAGTGATTGGAAATCCAGAACCATGCTCCTATGTGACAATTATGTTACGCTATGCGTCCATAGTGCAATAGTCCGATTATTTAATTTGTCATACAGTCAGTTTTCGTTTTATATTCCGACAGATGGATCATCCCTCGTCCGCATGATATTGAACAGCAACTACGGACGCAATCTGATTCCTCGCTTATGAACACTTAGCACCGTTCTTCTTTGGGGCTGCTCTGGTCACGAAAACAGACTGGCCAAGCGACAACTCAAAAAGTCCGCTTAGACCGATTTTCAGACCGTCTTCATTTCGGCCATAGCTGACATTCCAAGTGAGCCTGAATTGAGTCAGCTATTTAACCAATAACTGACTTTCAACGACGAGTTCAGTAGCGCTGCCTAATCACCAAAGCGAACCCTAGCGATGACGCTCCCTTGAAACAGGAGCCACCTAAAGAGGCGTCAACTGCAACGCGATGATAAGTATCTCTGAAGTGTTTGCCTTTAACAGTAGTCATCGATTGAGTCCACTGCAAGAGAAATACCCAGCAGGCGGTAGTATGCCTTTTTCGCACCGTTGAGATCGAAGAACGTACCGACGGCCTCGTGGACGAACTTGCCATCTTCAATAGTCACCTTGGCTACGGCCCATGGCTTGACCGCGTGTTCTTCCATCGACTCGACCAACACACTGAGCAGTTCACCATCCTGCTTTGCCAAGACTACCGAACATTCCTTGTACCGATCACGCGAGAAGAGGGCACCGGAACGTAGAGCGCCGGCATACTCCGCGAGCGCATTCGGTCCAAGCACTGTCGGACAACTCGGAAACTCCGTCGGCGTCTTCCACCTGCGCTGCACCGCCACAGGGGTCAGTGACGGTGTGTCCGGTATAGTCTCAAGATGTAGCGGGCTCGGGTCCGGGTTACCGTAGCTCCAATTGGCCAAAATGTGGTCCTTGGGGCGTCCATCGGACTCTGCCCAGTTTGCAACAGGATCAGCATGGTATTCCTTCAGTTCCCATTGCTGAAGAGGTTTGTATACTCCCTCACCAAGTAAACTGTTGCGATTGACTGCAACAGTTGATCTTATTGTATTGTTATTAGAGTTTGCCCAACGAGACATACGCACCATACAATTGTTAGCTTCTTCCGGTGTTACTGTTCGCATCCATTTGAAGTTAGGCTCGCCTTGAAGATCATTTAGCATCGAAGGATTTTCACGAAATGCCTCAATACTACCGCAAAGATATTCAATCTTTTTTCGGGTTACTGGATTATTAAGCGCATTCTCCAAGCGAGTGATCCATCTTAGGTTTTCAGGACGGTTGTTCTGGCGGTTTGTATCGATGTGATCAACTACATACTCTGGTGCAGGTGATGCACCATGGAATGCTGTCGCAATTATCCTGTGGACTCGTTTCTGAGAAATATACATATAACCGTTTTGGCTATTGGGCTTTCCAAAAACCCATTTGCCATCGGTCGGGCGCGGACGTTTACCCGGTCGAGGATGACGCAAGACAGCGCCGTTATCACGAACCGAATATTGTTCATCATCATAAATACAATCCACCTCGCGCTGGAAATCATGTACGCTAATCTTCATCATGGCTGCACCCCCAAAGACTCTAGCGTTCTGTGTGCTCCACCAGACCATTGTTCAACAGAAACCTGTGGCTTACCATAACCAATATGTCCCGCTACTCGTGGGAGATTGATAGTAGTTTTACCATCACCAAGCATCTCTCCAGTGGAAGTTTGATGAGCATGGAAGACAGTTAATGTCACATCATCTTCTTCATCCTTAACCTCGACGATATGATGCATAGGAACACCGCGATAGAATTTAAAAACTTCTCGGAATGCATCGTTATTCTCAACCAAAAATTTTGCCAGCTTCTCAAAACTTCTAAATGGGGGGTATGGACTTGCCCACCACTCATCGGAGAATAGAGACCCGTAGACCGCTTCGCCTAGTGTGTAACTATCTGGAAGTTCAGATGACAATCCATGGAGATTTTTGCGACGCTGGTCGACAAAATCATCAAGGGCCATCACGACAATTTCGGCTTGGGCCAAATTGCTTATGGGATACTTTGAATCCGCCAGCATGGTATTTTTGGACGGATAGCCAAAGTACGCTGCCACCAGCTCATGTGCGTGAGCGGCTTTTAACTTGATGTCGTATTTTTCGTTGGTAAAAGTGCGTAGAGAGTCCGCACATATCTTGGATAGGTCTTGCTGCATGGCATCAGCCTCCATTAAATGGCGCTGGACTTTAATTTCGGTTGTCGTGAGCGTTCATCACAACCATGCCAGCGGTTTAATAAAGGTTTACCAATAGGCAAGTGGTCTTGTAGTGTATCGTCTTTTCGGGCGCTCACACCTGAGGCATTCGATTCCTTTTATCAGAATATGATAAAGAATCGAAAAATTCAAGCCCAAAACTATATGGTGCTGCTCCGCGCTGCGGGTTACGCCACACCGCTTAACCATAACGTCTGCTCTGGTTAGCGTAGCGGTCGATTTCCAGTGTGCTCCAATTGGTCTGCTATGGCCGAGAAACAGGCATTCCATGTGGTGTCCTTGACTGTCTTCGACTGGCACATAGTGGCTATATGTACATAGTGACTGCCTACCTGAAAGCAGACACTCAGCCAGCTAGTGGCCAACCTTGCTCTCAAGCCCCTTTATAACGTTACCAAGTACCCCTGCCATCGTCTCCATGCCTTTGGCTAACAGTTCTACCGCTGATCGTTAGGCTTGCCTGTATGAGTTGTTGCTAGCACTTCAACTATTTCAGGTCTAGGTGAATGTGAAAACTAGATGCGTGACCGTCCCAGTGGGATACTGAATCTCTTGTGACAACCTCGTCATAACCCCTGTAGCTATCATTCGATATTTGGTTTGTGACGTGTATTGTAACGTGCCTATACTGTCATAATGTTTTGAAATGATATTACTATCGCAGTGTCCGCAGTATCCGCTTGTATCGCATAACTAAAGTCGACTGTGCCGCTTAACGTAGTTTTTAGACTACTTGTATACTTTGTCTGCGTTCCAATAATCCCAGTGTCTCCAACTTTGACAGATGATGGAATGGCTACCGGCACCAAGTAAACGGCATAGTCACCGCCACCAGCGGTATCGTCATATCCAAGTGGTAAGTAATTGGAATCGTAATACTCTATTGTTGTGTCAGCGTATGAAGCGGGTATACAGTTGGTCAAAGACCAGATTAACGTAGTAGCGGCGGAAAATCCTGTCACACTTTCGAAGGTGGCAGGTGTAGTTGCAGGAGCGGTAGTGGTACTTCCACTCCCGCTACAATCACCTGAAACAATAAAATTCCTAGCTTCCCCAGTGGCTGTAAATGTCTTATACCCACTTAAAAGCGGAAAAGACAAAGTTGAAGCTACTGGCCCAGAAGACCCCCCGCCTCCGCCACCACAAGCAGCCAATAACAATGTAGCTATCAGCCAAGCAAGTGCAATACCGCTGTTTTTGATATTCACAATATCCCCCTTTGCAAATTTTCTATTTCATAAGAAAACAACAAAGCTCAATGTGCCCCTTAACCAATCAAAATACAACAGACTAATTCAGTCTACTTTCTCCGGATAGCGCCTTTCTAGACACAATATCAAGGGCTATTTAATTTGCTTCGTGTCCTCACACGCGAGAGATAGAATGCAAAACCTTGCTAGATGAGGGATTAGGAAAGGGTAAGGTAGGGATTAGTTATTGAGGAGAGGCGGGTCATTATTTACAAAACTGAATGGCGGCTCTGTGTCGGGAGCACTCAGTCAAGTTTAGTGAAAGCAGCCGTTCGGGATGATTTACACACCTATGACCGGTGATGATGCCACACCGGACATTGGTTCATCTGGATACCACCGGTTGAATCCGCACCGAAAAGCGGACATTAATGTTGATTCTCCTAACGGACCGGTGTGTGTCAAAAGCTACACTTCGCGAAATTTCGCTTTATAACTGTGTAATATTGGAATGGTTACCAACAACCAAACCAACTATTCAAGGCTTTATTGTTGAGGTTAGTCGGGATATTTCAAAGATCAGATATTGTTCAAGGCTTTTAAACGGAATTTTCCGATGGATATTGCGCCTACGCTCACCGCGCATACGCTTCGGTCGCGTAGCGGCGCATCATGCGGTGGCTGTTGAAGTAGGAGGCATTCTTGCTGATCGCACCCTTCATCACCTTGACCCATCCGCCGGAATTTTCGCCGTATCCGTAATAGAGCGGCAGAACCACCTGTTCGAGTTTGTCATAAAGCAGACGTGCATTACCATCAGACATTCCCGCCGCATCCCCGATCGCCCAGCCGGTCACACCCTCGATGCAGCCTTCGATCCACCAGCCGTCCAGCACCGACAGGTTGGGCACACCGTTGAACGCGGCCTTCATGCCGCTGGTGCCCGAAGCCTCGAACGGCGGCAGCGGCGTGTTGAGCCACACGTCCACCCCTGCGGTCAGTGCCTGCGCAAGCGCCATGTCGTAGTCGGGCAGATAGACGACCGTGATCGCGTCCGCAAGGGCGCGCGCCTGCGCATGCAGTTGTTCGATGAGATGCTTGCCATTTTCGTCGTGCGGATGCGCCTTGCCGGCCAGCACGATCTGGAACGGATGGTTGCGCGCAATTTCCCGCAACCGGCCGAGGTCGGTGAACAGCAGATCCGGGCGCTTGTAGGCGGTCATGCGCCGCGCAAAGCCGAAAACCGGGATTTTGGGGTGCAGCGATACCCCGCTGAGCTCTTGTACTTTCCCGATAAGGCGTTGTTTCGCATGAACGTGCGCTTCCAGGATCGACGCATCCGGAATGCAGCAGTCGGCACGCATCAGCAGCTGCGGCTCATGGCACCAGCCCGGCAGGTAATGATCGTAAAGCTGGCGAAAATTTTCTGCCGCCCAGGTGAATGGATGCACGCCGTTGGTGATTGCATGAACCTTGTAGCCGGGGAACATCGCAGTCGACACTTCGGCATGTTTCTTGGCGACACCATTGATATATTCGCTCATATTCAATGCCAGCCGTGTCATGTTCAGACTGTCCTCGCCGGCCAGATGCTTGATGATGTCGATATCGAAGCCGTTGTCCAGCACGCGCTGCACCATGTCGTAGGGAAAGCGGTCATGTCCGGCTTCGACCGGCGTGTGGGTGGTAAAACTGCACAGGTCGCGCACACGCGGGAGATCGTAGGGTGATTCGCCGGGCCGCACCTCTTCGGCAGAGTAAGCATAGCGCCGCATCAGTTCCAGACCGAGCAGCGCGGAATGACCTTCGTTCATATGGTAATGCCGTATCGTGAAGCCGACAGCCTGCAGCATGCGCACCCCGCCTATCCCGAGCACGATCTCCTGCTTGAGCCGGTAGACAGTGTCGCCGCCGTAGAGATAATGGGTGATCGCGCTGTCGTCGCTGCTGTTCTCGTTCAAATCGGTATCGAGCAGCAGCACCGGCTGGCGGCCGCCCATGTGGCCTTCCAGCACATACAGCCATGCGCCGATCCAGACCGTGCGGCCCTCGATAGTCACGGCGATCTTGGCATCGAGCGGCTGTGCCCAGCGCTTCGGATCCCAGATTTCCGCATGCTCCAGTTGCCTGCCCTGGGCATCGATCTCCTGGTGGAAATAGCCGGCGCGGCTGACCAGGCTGACCGCCACCATCGGCAGTTCGAGATCGGTGGCCGAACGCAGGGTATCGCCGGCGAGCACGCCCAACCCTCCGGCGTAGGTCGGCATCTCGTTGCGCAGCGCGATCTCCATCGTGAAATAGGCAACGCGCGGTGCGTGGATAAATTCATCAAGCATGACTGTTCTCCTTTACCCAGCGAGTTCTGTCGTGCGCCGCGCCAGCGTGGCGAGCAGCCGTTCGTATGGTTCGATGAACTTCTGTACCCCCTGGTGTTCCAGTTCATCACTCACCGCATCGAGTTCTATCCCCAGCTCAGCAAGTTGTCCGGGTAGCGCGCGGGCTGCATCCGATTCCTGTTCCAGGCGCAGCTCCGGCTTGCCATGGTCGCGGTACGCAGTCACGGTCTCAGGCGGCAGCGTGTTGACCGTGTCAGGCCCGATCAGTGCCTCGACATATTTCACATCGGCATAGGCCGGATCTTTGGTCGAGGTCGAGGCCCACAGTAGCCGTTGCGGGTGTGCGCCATGCGCCGCCAAGGCCTGCCAGCGCGCGCTGCGCACCAGCCCTTGATATTCCTGATAGGCAAGACGCGCGCAGGCGATCGCGGCCCACCCGCGCAATGCCTGCGCTTGCGCCCGGCCATCGTGGTCCAGTAAACCGTCAACCAGGGTGTCGATGCGGCTCAGGAAAAAGCTTGCAACCGAGGCAATGCGGTCAATCGCACCGCCGTTCGCCAGCCGGTCTTCCAGGCCGGCAAGATAGCTCTCGGCCACCACACGATAGCGCGCGACGCCGAACAGCAGCGTCACGTTGACGTTGATGCCTGCGGCAATCAATTGTCTAATCGCGGGCAGTCCCGCCACCGTCGCCGGCACCTTGATCATCAGGTTGGGCCGTTCGACCCGGCTCCACAACCGTTTCGCCTCGGCGACCGTCGCCGCGGTGTCGTAGGCGAGATGGGGCGAGACCTCCAGGCTCACGTAGCCATCGCGGCTGGTCTCGTACACGCCGCGCAACAGGTCAGCCGCCCGGCGCACGTCTTCGATTGCCAACTCCTCATAGATTTTCTGCGCATCAAAACCACGGCGAACAAGTTGCGCAATTGCCGCATCGTACCCGGTATGTTGCGCGATCGCCTTCTCGAAGATCGCCGGGTTGGAAGTGACGCCGCTGATGCCGTCGTCGCGGATCAGCCGTTCCATCCCGCCGCCGGCCAGCAACCCGCGCTCGATATAGTCGAGCCACAGGCTCTGGCCGAGCGCCTCCAGTTTACGCAACCTGTTGCCGTGAATCTTGTTCATGCCTCTTTCCCTGCTGCGTGGGGCCACTTCCAATCCAGTATCTCCGGCATGTCCTGGCCGTGACGCGTGATGTACTGATGGTGTTCAGTGAGCTTGTCGTGCATATGCTGTTTCAGGTAAGCGGCCTGATCGGAAAGTTTGGGCACGCGGTCGGCCACATCCATGACCAGGTGGAAGCGGTCAAGGTCGTTGAGCACGGCCATGTCGAATGGCGTGGTGGTGGTGCCTTCTTCCTTGTAGCCGCGCACATGCAGATTCTTGTGGTTGGTGCGCCGGTAAGTGAGGCGATGGATCAGCCACGGATAGCCGTGGTAGGCAAAAATGATCGGCTTGTCGACGGTGAACAGCGCATCGAAATCGCGATCGGCCAGCCCGTGCGGATGTTCTTCATGGGGCTGCAGGGTCATCAGATCGACGATGTTGACGACTCGCACTTTGAGTTCCGGTGCATGGCGGCGCAGCAGGTGGACCGCAGCCAGCATTTCCAGCGTTGGTACGTCGCCCGCCGCTGCCATCACCACATCCGGCTCGCCTCCCTGGTCGTTGCTCGCCCATTCCCAGATGCCGATGCCGGAGGCGCAGTGCTTGATCGCCGCATCCATGCTGAGCCATTGCGGCTCCATATGTTTGCCGGCGACGATGACATTGACCAAGTCGCGCGAACGCAGACATAGCTCGGTAACGTAGAGCAGCGTGTTGGCATCGGGCGGCAGATACACGCGGATGATGTCGGCCTTCTTGTTGATCACATGGTCGATGAAGCCCGGATCCTGATGCGAGAAGCCATTGTGGTCCTGGCGCCAGACGTGCGAGGTGAGCAGATAGTTGAGCGAAGCGATCGGCCGCCGCCACGGAATCTCCTTGCTCACTTTGAGCCACTTGGCATGCTGGTTGAACATCGAATCGATGATGTGGATGAAAGCTTCGTAGCAGGAGAACAGGCCATGGCGGCCGGTCAGCAGATAGCCCTCGAGCCAGCCTTGGCAGGTGTGCTCGGACAGGATTTCCATAACTCGCCCGTCGGGTGCGAGATGGTCGTCCCCGTCCACACGTTCTGCGACCCAGGCGCGATTGGTTACTTCAAACAATGCACCAAGCCGGTTGGATGCGGTTTCGTCCGGCCCAACCACGCGAAAATTTCGCGCTTCGCGATTGAGCTGCATCACGTCGCGCAGAAAACTGCCCATGACGCGCGTGGATTCCGCCTCTGTCGCACCCGGTTCGGTGACTGCCACGGCATAGTCGCGAAAATCCGGCAGGCGCAGATCCTTGAGCAGCGCACCGCCGTTGGCATGCGGGTTGGCGCCCATGCGCCGGTTGCCGCCGGGGGCGAGCGCAGCCAGCTCCGCTTTGAGCACACCTGATTCATCGAACAACTGTTCCGGCTGGTAACTACGCATCCACTCTTCGAGCAATACAAGATGCCCCGGTTTAGTCGCAAGCTCGCCGAACGGCACCTGGTGCGAACGCCAGCTGCCTTCGGCTGGCTTGCCATCCACCTGCTTCGGCCCGGTCCATCCTTTTGGGGTCTTCAGGATGATCATCGGCCAGCGCGGCCGTTCGGCCAATCCTTCTGCACGTGCGCGTTGCTGGATAGAGCGTATCTCGGCAAACACAGTATCGAGCGTGGCGGCCATTTGCTGATGCATGGCCTCAGGCTCGGAGCCCTCGACGAAATAGGGACGATAGCCGTAACCGGAAAACAGGTTTTCGAGTTCTTCGTGCGGGATGCGCGCGAGCACCGTGGGATTGGCGATCTTGTAACCGTTCAGGTGCAGGATGGGCAACACTGCGCCATCGTGCGCAGGGTTCAGGAATTTGTTCGAATGCCATGCGGTGGCGAGCGGCCCGGTCTCTGCCTCGCCGTCGCCAACCACACATGCGACGACCAGATCGGGATTGTCGAACGCCGCGCCGTATGCGTGCGAGATCGAGTAGCCGAGCTCACCGCCTTCATGGATAGAGCCCGGCGTCTCGGCGGTGACATGGCTGCCGATACCGCCGGGGAAGGAAAACTGCCGGAACAACTGTTTCATTCCATCGGCGTCGCGCGGTATGTTCGGATAGAGCTCGCTGTAACTGCCTTCGAGCCAGGTGTTCGCGACCAGCGCCGGACCGCCGTGGCCGGGACCGGCGACATAAAGCACGTTGAGATCGTGCTGCTTGATGATGCGATTCAGATGCGCATAGATGAAATTCAATCCCGGCGTCGTGCCCCAATGTCCGAGCAGCCTGGGCTTCACGTGTTCGATCATCAGCGGCCGGCGCAACAAGGGATTGTCGAGCAGGTAGATCTGTCCGACTGAAAGATAATTCGCAGCACGCCAGTAGGCATGGATGAGTGCGAGTTGTTTTTCGGTTAGCGGAGAGCTGGTGATCCGCGCTGCTGATATCTGGTTCATGGCTGTCCTCCTTCTTGCTTCTTATTGTTTCATTAGCAGAGCTGCCGCTTCTTCCGCCATCAGTTGCGATTCATCCACCGGAATCGACCACACCGCTACCGGGCTGCCGTCGCGGCTGATGCAGGCTTCGGCACCGACCGCGGCCCGGTTGCGTTCTCTATCCAGAATAATTCCTGCCCACTCCATACCTGCAAGTATACGCTCGCGAATCTCCGGAGCATGTTCGCCGACCCCGCCGCCGAACAATATCGCGTCGACGCCGCCAAGCACCGCGAGATAAGCGCCGATGTATTTGCGTGCACGATAGCAATAAAGGTCTATCGCGAGCTGCGCTGCCGGGTCTTTCGAGACCAGCAATTTGCGCATGTCATTCTCGCCGGACAAGCCGCACAGCCCGGATTCATGATTCAGCAGATGATCCAGTTCGTCCACAGTCATCCTGCCCTCGCGCAATAGATAAAGCAGTACGCCGGGATCGATATCGCCGCTGCGCGTGGCCATGACCAGTCCTTCAAGCGGCGAGAAGCCCATCGACGTATCCTGCGGCACGCCGTCGGCGACGGCAGTGATCGAGCAGCCAGCGCCAAGTTGCAAAGAAATCACGCATCCTCCTTTTGTTATCCCGGGGCTGGCGACCTTTGGACGCAGATGAAGCCAGTGCCGCCACATGGCCTGATGCGCAATGCCGTGGAAACCGTAGCGGCGCAAGCCGAAGCGCTGCACAAGTTGTTGCGGCAGCGCATAGTTGCGCGCCACCTCGGGCAATGTGGCATAAAAACCGGTGTCGAACACTGCAACCTGCGCGGTTCCGTTGCCAAACAGCGCACGGCAGGCCCGCACCCAGACCAGCGCGCGCGGATTGTGCAGCGGTGCAAGCGCAGCAAGGCGCCCGATTTCCACTTCAACGTCCGCATCAATTACGCAGGGGGAAACCAGTTTTGTTCCGCCATGCACTATGCGGTGCGCAACGGCCTCTACCCGTTTGTTGCCGATGAATTCCCGCAGCGCATGCTCCGGCTGGGTCTCCCCGGCGTAGCGGTGTTCAGCCAGCAGGCGCAGTGCGCTGGCATTGTCGGCATAAAGCGCCAGCCGCACCGACGAACTGCCCGTGTTGACTGCGAGAATTGTCATTGCACCCCCGGCATGAATAGTGGACAGGAATTTTTTATAACTTTACACCTGTGCCGGTTCGCGCAGTAGATTTTTGCCGCCATGTACATAAAAGGGAAGCGTCCATTTTTTTTTCGCTTTTTTTCATTTTTTCCAGATGTGATCAGCGTGTAACCCAACCTGCACAACTTTTATCGGAACGGTTGCCGTGTTAGCATCTGGCATGCGGTTTGAAATCAGGGAGGTAGTGTCGATGCCCAAGTTTATGCGGCAAGCACTGCTAGAATATATGGCTTTTTTGTTATTTACTAAGTTAGGTAGCCGCGTTACTTAGGGGGCACCGGTGTCGGATATTTTTCCATCAGAGCTGTCGCTTGAAGATGTACAGGTACGCATCCGCTCGTCCGGCGGAAACCCAAATATAGGAAAAACCCATCAGGTTGTTCTGAAAAATGGCCCCCGCACTTACCGTGTCGCAACAATCTTTGAGATCATGGACCCTGCGAAGGGCATACTCCATCACTTGTCGTTGCGGCTCGATTCTTTCGACAAAACTAAAGCTGGATGGAAGATTAAACCCGACAAGTTGATTCGTCTCGAAGGCGAAGACCCCGACGAAATTGGTGCGCTGGAGGCTTTTCTCTCAACTGCCTTGGCGAATAAATCTACGGCGGCGACTGGTTCCTTCCATCTTGTACCGGACGCCAAATTCCGATTCCTTGAAGACCTTGCGCAGGCCCTGCCAAAGTTGCCAGGGCCTCGAAAGCTCCAGCTGCTTCGTCAGCTTCTAGATAGCTTAGATGCTTCTGGCAGCGACGCCAATCAAGTCGTCGAGGCACTCACAACCGCGACACCAGAAACAGTCAAGAATCTTAGTGTCGCAGTGAGGTATGTCCAGTACCGGGCCGCTTATGAAGAGCTTGAGCGCCTTGTCAGTATCAAAAACGGCCCTGAATCACGGTTGCAACAACATCTTCAATCTAATCCATGGATATTTGGTAGTGAGTACAGTGAACTTCTTGATAGACGTCGGTGGGCCCGCGATGACAATCTTGATTTCATGCTTCGTCGAACAGTTGACGGATACCTTGAAATTATTGAGATTAAGACCCCGTTTGAGGAGCCGCTGTTCAGATTTGACGCCAATCATGACAGCCATTATCCGTCGTCAAAGCTCAGTCAGAGCCTCGGCCAAGTTATAAGATACATTGAGGAAATTGAGCGAAGCCGAAATTCAATCATCGCTGGTGACAACGTCGATCCCCTAAAGATACGGGCAAGAGTTGTTCTCGGTCGCGATGGTGACAATGCGCAGAAGGCGGCGCTCCGATCGTTCAACGCACACCTTCACCGAATAGAAATTCTAACGTTTGACCAACTGCTTCGAATTGGTCAGCGGACAATTGAGATATTCAGGGAGAGCATTACCTCAACCAACGTGGTACCAGAGGATGCGGATGATGACATTCCATTCTGAATGGCTATCTAACCCATTTAAGGGGTCGCATTTAAGGAGTCGAAGCCCTTTTCCTTCCCTGCTCATAGGTTGAATTCCATAGCCTGCATGGTTTTCACAAAGGGTTAGCGCTTTTTTGGCCAGCGGTTCGGATTGCGAACATCATGTAATACCGCCAAAACATGCACGAAATCGCCACTCATCGCATAAAACAAACCGTAAGGGAATCGGGGCAACAGTGCTCGGCGAACTCCGGGAATTATCTCGGCATAAAGCAGGGGGGCTTGCTCCAGCCGTTTTAATTGCAACTCCATTGCGGCAATGAATTCTTCACCGAGACCGGGGCTCTGCAATTCGTACCACTCTTGAGCTTCGCCAGTTTCGCGCAACGCTCGCGAAGAAAATTTCAGGCGGAACGCCATGTGCCATCTTTTAGACGGGCTTTCACCTGATCCCAGGAATAACCAGCTTCCGGATTGGCTTCGAACTCTGTCAGGCGCGCTTCGAGCTCAGCCTTAAGCGCAGGCGAAATTTTCACGGCCTCAGGTACGGCTGCAACGCTGTCCCAGATAAGTTCAACGAGACGAATGCGCTCCTGCACCGGAAGCTCAAGAATATCGGCAATAGAGATGTTGTTCATATCAGGCATTGTAGCCTTTTTCGCAAAACACGCGAAGGGCGAGAACCTCGGCCTTGGATGCTGCTTCCAGGGAGGTGGCGCCGTAAGCAAGGACACCCGGAAACTCCAGGACTTCCGCCAACCAGCGCCCATCGGATTCTTTTTCCTGCTCTATGGTGAAATTCATTTTGTCCCCCAGGTCCATTCATGCGAACAGCATAATTTTACTCCGAATGCGCGGGACTTTGTTTATTTGCCGGAATCGCAAATTCAAAGCCATAAGGTACTTTTCACATCTTCACCCGATTCAGCCGCAACGCATTGGTAATCACCGACACCGAGCTGAAGCTCATTGCCGCCGCCGCGATGATGGGTGACAGCAGCAAGCCGAAGAACGGGTACAGCACGCCTGCAGCGATGGGGATGCCGAGCACGTTGTAGATAAATGCAAAGAACAAGTTCTGGCGGATGTTGCGCATCGTGGCGCGGCTCAGGCGCACGGCACGCACGATTCCATTCAGGTCGCCCTTGACCAGCGTGACACCCGCGCTTTCCATCGCCACGTCGGTGCCGGTGCCCATCGCGATGCCGACCTGTGCCTGCGCCAGCGCCGGTGCGTCGTTGATGCCGTCGCCTGCCATCGCCACGAAGCGTCCCTGAGCTTGCAGTTGTTTGACGATGGATGCTTTCTGCTCGGGCAGCACTTCCGCCTCGATGCGGTCTATGCCCAGCTTTTTCGCCACCGCCTCGGCTGTGGTGCGATTGTCGCCTGTCAGCATGATGACCTGTACGCCCGCTTGATGCAACGCGCGGATCGCATCGGGCGTGGAGGCTTTGACCGGATCGGCCACGCCGATCAGCCCGGCAGGCTTGCCGTCGATCGCCAGCAGCATCACTGTCTGGCCGTCGCCGCGCAATGCCTCGGCGCGCGCGGGCAATTCGCCCGCCGCAATGTTCAGTTCCTCGAACAGTTTGAGATTGCCCAGCGCGACCGGGCGGCCCTCGACCTTTCCCGCCACACCCTTGCCGGTGTATGAGCGGAAGTCCGTGACCGGTGCGAGTTTTAACCCAACCCCTCCCTGCCTCCCCTTGTCAGGGGAGGAGGTTCCGCTTCCCCCCTGATAAGGGGGGAGAGCTGGCGAGGGGGCAGAGGGGGGTTGAAGGAATTGCGCGCCGCTGACAATGGCCGCCGCGAGCGGATGTTCGCTGGCGCGCTCCAGGCTGGCGCCCAGCCGCAGCACGGTATTTTCATCGAAACCGGCGAGTGCGGTGACCGAGGTCAATTTCGGTTTGCCTTCAGTCAGCGTGCCGGTTTTGTCCACCACCAGCGTGTTGACCTTCTCCATGGTTTCCAGCGCCTCGGCATTTTTTATCAGCACGCCGGCTTGCGCGCCGCGCCCGGTGCCGACCATGATGGACATCGGCGTAGCCAACCCCAATGCGCACGGGCAGGCGATGATCAGCACTGCCACGGCATTGACGATGGCATGCGCCAAACGCGGCTCCGGCCCCCAGAATCCCCACACGGCCAGCGTAATCAGCGCGATTGCCACCACTGCCGGAACAAAATAACCTGCAGTCACATCGGCCAGTCTTTGAATCGGCGCGCGCGAACGCTGCGCTTCGCTGACCATGTGCACAATCTGCGCCAGCAAGGTGTCGGCGCCGACACGCTCGGCGCGCATCAACAAACTGCCGGTGCCGTTCACCGTGGCGCCGATCAGCCGCGCGCCCGCAGTCTTTTCCACAGGGATGGATTCACCAGTCACCATGGATTCATCCAGCGCACTGGTTCCTTTCAGCACCGCACCATCCACCGGCACTTTCTCGCCGGGACGCACGCGCAATACATCGCCCGGCTGCACCTGGTCCAGTGGAATGTCCTCCTCTATTCCATTTGCTCGCACGATCCGCGCGGTTTTTGGCGCGAGGCCGAGCAGCAGTTTGATCGCCGCGCTGGTCTGGCTGCGCGCGCGCAGCTCCATCACCTGCCCCAGCAGCACCAGCGCCATGATGACCGCGGCCGCTTCGAAATACACCGGCACCGTCCCCATCATGCTGCGCATCGCGGGGGGGAATATTCCAGGCAGCAACATCGCCACCACGCTGTATGTCCAGGCCACGCCGACACCGAGCGCGATCAGCGTGAACATGTTGAGGTGGCGGTTGACCAGCGACGCCCAGCCGCGCTGAAAGATCGGCCAGCCACCCCACAGCACGACCGGCGTGGCCAAAGCAAATTCCAGCCATTGCAGCGCCGTCATGGAAATGCCCTGCATGAGTTGCGGCAACAGATCGGTGCCCATCGCCAGTACAAACACCGGCAAAGCCAGCGCCGCGCTCACCCAGAAGCGGCGCGTCATGTCGCGCAATTCCGCATTGTCTTCCGCCGGGGCATCGCGCGGTTCCAGCGCCATGCCGCAGATCGGGCAATCGCCCGGCTCGCTGCGCACGATCTCTGGATGCATAGGGCAGACGTATTCGATCGCTGCTGCAACCGGAGTTTCCGGCTCCAGCGCCATGCCGCACTTCGGGCAGCTGCCCGGACCGGGCTGGCGGACTTCCGGATCCATCGGGCAGACGTACATCACGCCGGGCCTGGCAGCGGGTGCGGGTTGTGCCGGCTGCGGGTGCAGATATTTTTCGGGATCAGCAGAGAACTTGGCCAGGCACTTGGTGCCGCAGAACAGATAAGTCTTGTCCGCGTGCGTATGGCGGAGTTTGGTGTCAGGCGACACCGTCATGCCGCATACCGGATCAATTGCCATGATGTGCTCCTTTTCAGCGATATACAAATATACAGTGTAAGTGAACAACCCCGCAGCAAGCTGCGAGGTATTGTGTAGGGTGGATAAAACGCCGAAGGCGTATATCCACCACCTGTTTCGGTGGATCCGCGCTGCGCGCTTAATCCACCCTACGAAAAACGCTACGCCGCAAGCGGCGGGGAATTCAACCGAAGAGATTCAATCACTCATTTCAGCCGCCACTTGAAACTTCTTGGAGCAGGTTCGCCGATCAGGCGTATCTGCAATTCCATGGAAGCCGGTTGTGGCGCAATCGCCTTGAAGCGCAACATGCCCTTGCGGTGATGGCCGCCCGGCGGCGACCCTTCCCAGCCTAGAGGAAGATATTGTTTCCCATCCGCAATCAGCACGGAAGAATTTTCCAGGGTCTCGCTCAATGCATGTGTATGGGTTTCCAATACCAGCTCGGAATCCCACGTCTTCGCATCCTTCGGGATATTCTGCAATATGGCCGTAATTTTTACCTGGCGCTCGTTGTTGATTTGCGGAGCATAGTCAATTTCCGCCGCGTTGCCAGCCGCAATGACATGCACCATCCCGAAGTCACCCATGCAGGAATAAATGGCTATTGCTGCAAAAGACAAACCAATCAAGAATTGATTGCGCATTTTTTATGCCTCTTAACGTGAATCTCGCGTAGCGACAAACCGTACCCCTCGCCCTTTGGGAGAGGGGGGAACGGGGGTGAGGGAACGATCATGGCGCAGGCGCTTCATTATTTGTGACAGGCTGCACCATGATCGTTGGTTGCTTTAATGACCATAACCGCGACATACAACAGGCCCGCCGCATTAAACGCCAGACCCAGCCAGAACAACTCGACCTGATATTCTGCAACCACCGTAAGAAACCCTGCGACTCCCAGAATCGGCACGATGTTGGCCAGATAGTGCGCGCAGCAGGAAACCATCGCGGCGGTAGAAGTCGTGCCGGATACCGCAACTGCTTTGCCCGACGTTCCGTGTTGCCCGACAAGATTTTTGAGATAGGTATAAAGCCCGACCTGGATGCCGAAGCCCAACGCAAGCAGCACGATGAAATACCAGAATTTCGCAAATTGCTCGAACGCAAAATCCATCCCCGAAATCAAGCCGACGACGCCAAAATAGATGGCAAGCATCAATACAAGCGCACCGATCCCAAATTGGGCTGGCCTGATGAATGTCAACTGTGCCGCCTCGGTTTGAAGGTTTGTCATGTTGATCTCCCGTTCTCTGTGTCGCCCGGCAAGCCTCTGCTAATGTTGGTCTGATCCCGTACGCGGGAAAAACGCGGGTGTCTTCTGGGCGTACCGGATATAAGCCTCGCCGAATTCTGCTTCCGCCTCGTGCTCTTCTCGCCTTGCAAGGCGCACATACATGAACACCAGGATTGGGAACATCAGCAGCGTGAGCAAAGTCGGCCACTGCAGCAAAAAGCCGAACATGATCAGCACGAAAGCATCATACTGAGGATGGCGGATTTTTCCGTAAGGTCCGGTCGTCGCCAGTTGGTGATTGCGCTGCGCCAGATAGAGCACTTTCCACGCAGCAGACAGCAAAATAAATCCTCCGCCGATGAACAGAAAGCTCAGTATATGCAACGGATCGAAATGCGGATCGCCTTTCCAGCCAAACAAGGTATTCCAGAGGTGTCCGGCATCATGGGATAAAAAGTCCACCCCGGGATAGTTGGTCTGCAGCCAGCCGGACAGCAGGAATATCGTCAGCGGGTAACCGTACATCTCGGCAAACAGCGCCACGAGGAACGCCGAGAATGCGCTGAACGATCGCCAGTCGCGCGGCGTTTTCGGCTTGGTGAAACTGAACGCGAAGATGATGAACACAAGCGAATTGATGATGACCAGTGACCACAGTCCGTAAGCGGGCGCGTCCCTATTCATTTTGATTATCCTTTCGATGGCCCATGATTATGTGTGTGCTGGCCGTGATTGCCATGGCCGTGATGCATGAACATGTGCATCAGCGGACAGGCCAGCAAAAACAGGTAAGGCAATATTCCCAGCACGTGTGCGCGATGCTCGGTGAACAAAAAGAATCCGGCCACCGCAAGAAAACCGTAGAACACCCAGCGTCCTCTGGCGATCTGCCGTGTTTCGTGTTGATCGGATGCCGTCGTGCGCGCTTCCAATACCATGCCGCATCTCGGGCATTTGCCCGGCTCGCTGCGCACCACTTCGGGATGCATCGGACATACATAGTTCACGGCGGACGCCGGATCATCTCTGCGTTCCATGGCTTGCTCCTTTCATAGGCACTTGCTGGATGGTCGGATCGCGCGGCAGCATGCATTTGGCCTGCACCATTTCACGCAAGGTTTTTTCCTCGGCCAGGAATGCCTGCACCGCCAGCGGGTCGAACTGCGTCCCGCTCATGCTGACGATCTCATCACGCGCCTGCTCGAATGAACCCGCCTTGCGATAAGGGCGGTCGGATGTCATCGCGTCCAGCGTATCGATCACGGCGAACAGCCTTGCGCCCAGGCATATCTGTTCGCCGCGCAGTCTGCGCGGGTAACCGCTGCCGTCGAAACGTTCCTCGTGGCTGAGCACGATCTCGGCGGCATCTTGCATGCCATCGATTTGCGAAACGATGCGGTATCCCTTTTCCGGATGAGTCCGCATCTCCATCCATTCATCTTCGTTGAGCGCATCCTGCTTCAACAAGACCGCATCGGCTACGCCGATCTTGCCGATATCGTGCAGCAATGAACCCCAGTATATCTGCCGCAGCTGATGCGGATCGGTGATGAAGCGGCGCGCCAGTATCAGGGTGTGGCAGGCAACCCGTTTGGAGTGATCGCCGGTTTCATGCTCGCGTATATCCAGCGCCTCGGCCAGCGCTTCGGCGAAGGCGGCATCTGCCCGTTCCAGAACATCTGCTTCTGCATTCATGATACCCCCGTAACCCGTCAATAACGGCGGTTCGGCAAGGGCATTGCAGCCGCTTGCCGAAGACCGCTATTTCATTGCTTTTCCTTCATGTGATCGTGCCGGTCTTTTGGCATCTCCTTGTGCATACCCTGCTCCGCCTCAGACATCGGCATACCCGTTTTCTCTTCCATATGGCTGTGTTTCTTCACCTTCACCTTCTTCTTTACCGGCTTTTTTGTCTCGCCGGCAGCTGCCTTGGCTGCTTCTGTTTTTTCCGTCTTGGCATCGTCAGCAGCAAGAATGGTTGTGCTGGAAACTGCGAATACCGCCAGTGCAGCAGCAAGTAGTATCGAACCCGGTTTCATTATATTCTCCTGATGGATTGGTTAAACATGCATGTTTGAATCCGACTCATGGTAGTTTTACGATTGCCTCCTTTCCTGTTGTTGCGACACTTACACTCATGCCCCGCCCTGATCGCGCTAATCCCTGTGCGGCGGGGTTCCCGGCGCATGGGTATGTCCGGCTTTTCCGGGTGCCGCACCCGTAACGTTCGCGGCATCATCGCGGCCATGGGCATGGCCACTCTTACCATGCGCATCTTCACCTTGCGCGGGCATGTCGCCATGGTCGTCGCCATGTTCATGGGTGTGCCCCGGCGCCTCGGGTTTGGGCAGGGACATCACGCCCAATCCATAGCGGTAAACCAGTTCGGCGCCATGCCATGCGGTGGACAGCAACAAGCCCGCCGCAATGACCAGCAAGCCGGTGAACAGCCAGTTCCGGCCTTTACCCTGGCGCGACAGGTAATACTCCCAGCCCGCAATACCGAGCAACAGCATGAAGGTAGCCATTGCCCAGTTGCGGTGCTCGCTCATGGCAAGATGCGAGGGTGCGTCATGGGCAACGGTGTTATAGGCATACCAGCCCGCCACGACGGTGAAGAGGGTGAACCCTAAGCCTATCCAAAAATTCCAGCGCACGACTATGGTCAATTGATTGGCCACATCGCTCCTGGACAGCAAGCGCGATAGCAGATGGAGGGCAGCAGCCACGATCAACAAGGCCACCGTGAAATGGACAAAAACCGGATGCCAGTTTGGAATGATTTCAATCATCGTCCTTGCTCCCTGTTAAAAAGTTTGATTTCACGCGCCTTGACTATCGCATACAGCACCGGAATCACCACCAGCGTCAGCACCGTCGAAGAGATCATCCCGCCTATCATCGGCGCGGCTATGCGGCTCATCACTTCGGAGCCAGTGCCGGTTCCCCACATGATCGGCAGCAGTCCGGCCATGATCGCCACCACGGTCATCATCTTCGGCCGCACCCGTTCCACCGCGCCTTGCATGATCGCGGTATGCAGATCATCATGAGTGAGCGCGCGTCCCCCGGCAACGCAGCGCGCGCGAATTTCCTGCCAGGCACGATCCAGATAAATCAGCATCACCACGCCGGTCTCTGCCGCGACACCCGCCAGCGCGATGAAACCGACCGCCACCGCGACGGAGAGGTTGTAACCTAGCAGCCACAGCAGCCACACGCCGCCGACCAGCGCGAAAGGCACGGACAGCATCACGATCAGCGTCTCGGTGACGCGCCTGAAATTCAGGTACAGCAACAAAAATATCAGCAGCAACGTGACCGGCACGACGATCTTCATCTTCGCGGCGGCGCGCTCCATGTATTCGAACTGTCCGCTCCAGGTCGCGTAATAGCCGGGCGGGAATTTCACTTGCGCGACTACCGCCTTGCGCGCCTCGGCCACATACGAACCGATGTCGCGGTCGCGGATGTCCACATAGATGTAAGCGGAGAGCAGCGCGTTCTCGGTGCGTATCGACGGTGCGCCCTTGCTGATGACGACCCTGGCGATTTGACCGAGCGGGATCATCGCGCCGTCTGGTGTCGGCACCAGCACCTCGCGCGCGATCTGCTCCGGTGTGCCACGCAGCTCGCGCGGATAGCGCACATTCACGCCGAAACGCTCCAGACCTTCCACCGTGGTGGTGACATTTTCACCGCCCAGTGCGGTGGCGATCACATCCTGCACTTCGCCCACCGTCAGCCCGTAACGCGCCAGCGCGATCCGGTCCGGCACGATATTGAGGTAGAAACCGCCGGTGATACGCTCGGCAAATGCACTGCTGGTGCCTGGTACCTTCCTGACCACGGCTTCGATGCCCGTGGCAAGCCGTTCAATTTCATCCAGATTCTTGCCGAACACCTTGATGCCGACCGGCGTGCGTATGCCGGTGGACAGCATGTCGATGCGTGCCTTGATCGGCATGGTCCAGGAGTTGGCGATGCCGGGGAATTGCAAGGCCTGGTCCATTTCGGCGATCAGTTTGCCGGTGGTCATGCCCGGCCGCCACTGATCTTGCGGCTTGAGATTGATCACGGTTTCGAACATCTCCAGCGGCGCGGGATCGGTGGCGGTCTGCGCGCGTCCCGCCTTGCCATACACTGATGCGACTTCGGGAAAGCTCTTGATGATTTTGTCCTGCGTCTGCAACAGCTCAGCCGCCTTGGTGACCGGCATCCCCGGTAGCGAGGCCGGCATGTAGAACAGCGTGCCTTCATTCAGGGTCGGCATGAACTCGCTGCCAAGGCGCAATGCGGGATAAAGCGTCAATCCCATTGCCGCAAGAGCAACAGCGATAGCTGCTTGCTTGTTCTTCAGCACCGCAGCGATGACCGGACGGTAGATCGTGATCAGCCAGCGGTTCAGCGGATTCTGCGCCTCAGGTTTGATGTGGCCGCGGATGAACAGCAGCATCAGCACCGGAACCAGTGTCACCGACAGCAAAGCGGCTCCGGCCATCGCGAATGTCTTGGTGAACGCCAGCGGCGCGAATAGCCGTCCTTCCTGCGCTTCCAGCGTGAACACCGGCAGGAACGAGACGGTGATGATGAGCAGCGAGAAGAATAATGCCGGGCCGACTTCCTTGCAGGCGGTGAGAATGGCGCTGGCGCGTTCATCAAACCCTAACCCCTCCCGGCCTCCCCTTGTCAGGGGAGGTGCAGTTGCTCCCTCCCTGATAAGGGAGGGCTGGGGTGGGTTGGGGTTGCTTTCCAGTCTTTCCAGATGCTTGTGCGCGTTCTCTATCATCACAATCGCCGCATCCACCATCGCACCGATGGCGATTGCGATACCGCCCAGGCTCATGATGTTGGAATTCACACCCAGTGCGCGCATCGCGATGAAGGCAATCAGCACGCCGATGGGCAGCATCACGATCGCGACCAGCGCGCTGCGCGCGTGCATCAGGAACACCATGCATACCAATGCGACGATCAGGCCTTCTTCGAACAGCGTGCGTTTGAGCGTGGCGATGGCGCGCTGAATCAAATCGGAACGGTCATACACCGCCTGGATAGTCACGCCCTCCGGCAAGCCTGGTGCGATCTCGGCGATCTTGTCCTTGATGTTCTGTATCACCTCCAGCGCGTTCTGCCCGTAGCGCGCCATCACGATGCCGGAAACTACCTCACCCTCGCCGTTCAGTTCGGCCACGCCGCGCCGCTCGTCCGGCCCAAGTTCGACACGCGCGATGTCGCGCAGCAGCACCGGCGTGCCGCGCTCGGATTTCACGACCAGACTCTCGATGTCGCTCTTGCCGCTCAGATAGCCCTTGCCACGCACCATGTACTCGGTCTCGGCCATCTCGACCACCCTCCCGCCGACATCGCGGTTTGAGTCGCGTATCACCTGCGACACTTTGCTGAGCGGAATGTTGTAAGCGCGCAGCTTCACGGGATCGACCGTCACCTGGTACTGCTGCACGAAGCCGCCGATCGAAGCCACTTCCGCGACACCGTGCGCCTTGGTGAGTTGATAGCGCAGATACCAGTCCTGCATCGTGCGCAATTCGGCGAGATTGTATTTATCGCTGAGCACCGCATACTGATAGACCCAGCCCACCCCGGTCGCATCCGGCCCCAGTTGCGGCGCAACACCCTTGGGCAAACGCCCCGCAGCGGAATTGAGATATTCCAGCACCCGCGAGCGCGCCCAGTAGATGTCGGTGCCGTCCTCGAAAATCACATACACGAACGACGCGCCGAAATACGAGAAGCCGCGCACCACCTTCGATTTCGGCACAGACAGCATCGCGGTGGTGAGCGGATAGGTGACTTGATCTTCGACCACTTGCGGCGCCTGCCCGGAGTACTCGGTGTACACGATCACCTGCACGTCGGACAGGTCAGGCAAGGCATCCAGCGGAGTTCTGACCACGGCATAGATGCCCGCCAGCGTGATGAACAGCGTCGCGAGGATCACCAGAAATCGGTTGCGGGCCGACCAGTCTATGATGGCATTCAACATATCAGTGTCCCTCGTGCTGGCTGTGCGCAGATGATTTCGCTTGCAGCCTGGTGATCACATATTCACCCGGCTTGCGTTCGACGAGTTCAAAGCTGATCGCGGCACCGGGTTGAATGCCTTGCGCAAGGGATGAATTGGCCAGCGCGAAATCCATGGTCATGCCGGGCCAGCCCAATGAGGCAATCGGCTCATGGGTGATGCTGGCACTGCCATCTTCGTTGATGGCATCAAGCGTGCCTTGTGCCTGATGTGCCACAGACACTGCCTGGTAGGAACCGGCTTGCTGGCGATCGGCATTCGCGGCTGAAGCCTGTCCTGAGCTGGTCGAAGCGGCCGCTCCTGCGGATACGCCGACACTTTTCTGATCTGTCATACCGCTCAATGCAGCCTTCAGATTGCTCTCCGCATCGATCAGGAAATTGGCTGAGGTCACCACCTGTTCACCTTCGGCGAGGCCTTCCAGCACTTCGACATGATTTTCACTGCGGCTGCCGAGCCTGACGGTGCGAGGTTCAAAGCGTCCCTGCGCCAGCTGCACCAGCACGAGTTGCCGCGTGCCGCTATCGATCACGGCTGAAACCGGCACGGCGAGCACCTTGCCGCCATGGGAAGCCGCAAGTTCCACATTGGCAAACATCGCTGGCTTGAGCAATCCATTGGGATTGGCGAGTTCCACACGTACCTGCACGGTGCGGGTTTCCGTATTCAATGTCGGATAGATAAAGTCGACCTTGCCCTTGAAATGCTTGCCCGGATAAGCAGCCATGTTGACCTGCGCAACACTGCCCGCTTTGACCGCACCGATGTCCTGCTCGGCCACATCGGCTATCACCCAAACCGAAGATAAATCGGCGATCTGGTACAGCATCTCGCCCGGCATGAAGCGCATCCCCTGCACCGCTTTCTTTTCAAGAACGATACCGGAGACCGGCGCGTAATACGTCAGGTTTTTCCTGGCTTCCCCGCTCGCCAATTGCTTGATCTGATCGTCCGCGATATCCCAATTTCTCAGGCGCGCCAGACTGGCTGCGGCAAGCTGCCGCATACTTGATCTGGCTTCGTCTCCCGCAGCTTTCAGCGAAGCTTCTCCTTGCGTGGCCAGCGCATATTCGCGCAGTGCGGAAATCAATTCCGGGCTGTACACCTCGAACAGCGGCTGCCCTTTGCTGACCGGTTGCCCGCTGGCATTGACGTAAAGGCGCTCGACCCAACCTTCGAATTTCGGCGCGATGGTGTAAGTGCGCCGCTCATTGATTTCGATCTTTCCCGCTGCGCGTACAGTTTTGTCCAGCATGCGCAGTGTTGCCGCTTCGCTTTTCACGCCCAGTTTCTGCACTTTTTCGACATTGAGAACGACCTGATTGCCATTGCTGATCCCTTCATCGCCCTCGTATACCGGCACATAATCCATGCCCATCGCATCCGTCTTCGGCACCGGCGATGTATCCGGCAATCCCATCGGATTGCGGTAATACAGTACCTGGCGTTCTGCCCTGGCTGTACTCATAGTCTCTTTCTCAGCCGAAGTTGCGTGCGTGCCGAACCAGTATCCCGCAATGGCCACAACCAGCAAAAGCAGCGCACTAAAGATCAGTTTGCCGAAGTTGTTCATAATTCTTCTCCTAACAATTTTTCTATGTCAGCCAGGCGTAATTGCATATCGGTCTGTGCTTGCAGTTGTTGTTGCTTCGATTTCAGGATTTGCTTCTGTGCTTCGATCAGCATCGCGAATTCCACTTTGCCGGTCTCGTACCCTGCCAGAGCGGACTGGTAGGTCAGCTCGGCCTGTGGCAGCAGGCGCGTTGCAATCAGTGATTCGGTGCGAAGCGCCGCATCCAGTGCGGAAAGGTTTTCCGACAAGCCGGACTGCACCTGGTTGAGCAGTGCCTGTTTACGCGCTGTCGAGGCGGCCAGCATCGCTTCCGCTTCCCGCTCTTGCGAGCGTCGCGCTGACTGTTGCAAAGGGATGTTGAGTTCGACCATCAGGTCCCAGCTCTTGATCGAGCTGCCGGACTGGGTGGGAGCGACACCAACGGTGAAGCCGGGATAGCGATTGAGGTAGGCCAGTTCGCGGTTTTTCTCATCGGTGTGGATACTCGCATCTGCAATCCGCAATTGCGGGTTCTGCACAACCATGCGTTCCAGCAAAGCCGGCTCATCCATTTTTGCGGCAGGTGGCATGTCGCGTAGCTGCGTTGGCTCAGCCAGCGGCGCATTCACCGGGCGCGACAGCAAAGCGTTCAGCCGCGCATGGGTATGGTGACGCTCGTTTTGCAATGCAATCAACTCGCTGCGCAACATCGTTTTCTCGACCTGAGCACGGATCACGTCCTGCTGTGTGCCGATACCGTAGGCGTAGCGTGTTTGGGCGACCTGCTCCAGACTGTCCAGCAACTCCAGCGCCTGTTGTGCCAGTCGCTCGCTGGCAGTGGCGTAATAGTGCATGGCATAAACCGATTTGATGTTGCTCGCGAGCTCCGCCCATGTCGCCGCGACCTGCCCTCCGGACTGCGCGGATCGCGCCTCGGCCAACTCGCGCTGCAATCCGCGCTTGCCGAGCCACGGCACGCTTTGCATCAGCGTATAACGCGTGCCGCCCACTTTGGACGGCAACAGACTCGTGCCTTTGCTCGTGCCCTGATTGGTGATGTCCATCAACTCGGTGCGCAATACCGGATCGGGCAAGGCCGATGCGGTCTGCACCCGCTGTTGCGCGGCGTCCGCCTCGTAGCGCGATGCCGCAAATTCCGGATTGTGCTCGCGCGCATAGGTTAGCAATCCGGCAAGATTGCTGCCCAGCGATGACTCATCGGCAGCGCCGGCTGGAGCGATCCAGAGCGCATACAGCATCATATAAAAGATTATTTTCATGTTCCGCATCCTGATGAAACTACCAGCCATTCGACTAAGCGAGCAAAATACGCTCGCTGAGTCGCTGGTTATGTTGCAGTTGCAATGCAATCGGACAGCCGCAAGCGACCGCCGAACGATACGGGACGAGGATCAAATCATGAAATCAACAGACGGACTCGTCCCGCGTTATGCGAGAGCGAGAGGGGGCGGATCTAGCGGAGCCGAAGAGAAGGATTGAAACTGGGTCGAAGAGGTTGCGTAAATCCGGGTCGATAGCCGGGTTTCCGTCGCCTTGATTGCGGCTGTCGCCAGATATCCGCTGCAGGCGAAATGACAAACACCGCAATCCTTGCAGGATGAGTTCTGCTGATCCTGCTGCCCTGCTGCATGACTCTGATTCGAGGCAACCCGGTCATCGTGCGGGGAGGCATGATGATAGAGGGGAGCATCATGATGCAAGGCGTGTTGGTTCGGTTGCGCAGCTGCCGGATGGCAATCGCTGCTCGTCATCTGCATCTGGACAGAAGCAGCCAGCGCGCTGCCGCTGAATAGCGGCAGCCAGATGGCCAAAAGTGCTGCAACAAATTTTCTGATCGGGCGGAACATGTGTACAGCTTGGCAAAATTCAGTCCGGCTGTCAAATGGATACGCCACTCCCGATTTCTCTCCAGCTAATGCAGCCGGGATATAGCGCGCATTCCGCCTGATCTGCTCTTCGACAAACATATTCTCTGCATCGTGCACAGCAAGCAATTCCACCGGTCGCCGGCACGGCAATGATTCAGAAATACTTGCGCAGTTGCAACCACAATCTGGATTTATGATTCGCGGTGGCAGGCTCGGAGGTCGGTTGGCCGCCGGTGCCGCGCATCGCAAGATAGGCTTTGATATCGATTCCGAAAATATTCGCATTGATACCCATACCCCCACCGGAAAGGGTCCGCGTGTTCGGGCCTGCAAGATATGGATTGTGGTTGTAGATGACTGTGCCGGCATCATAGAACAGTACCGCTTGCAGCCGTTGAGAGAAACTGCGGCGCAACTCCACCGTTGCCAGACGGCCTTCATCCCCAAGGCCCTCGCCCTGGGGATAGGCGCGTACGCCATACGCTCCGCCGAGGGTAAATTGCTCCGATGAGTTTAGGTTCTTGTTGGCGGCTTGGCCGGACAGTGCAAAGAAAAAAGAATAACTGTCGCCCAAACGTTGCTGTCGATTGATACTGTAATTAAATCGGGCGAACGGGCCGTTGGTTTTCGCCGAAGTGTCAAAAAATAGTGAAGCATCGTCCATGCTCAGCGTGCCCCTTGCGAGCGACAGGTTGAAAAGCGTGATGCCGCCTCCGCCGAACTTGTCCTTGCGGTCACCCGTCAGACCGAAGGTTGCGAGATGAACCTGCTTGTCTATGGGGACGGATACTACTTCATCGTTGAGTTCCTTGTTCTCCAGGATAAAGCTGCCGGAAAGATTGGTTTTTTGACTGCGGATGAACGGGTAAATCGTGAAAACGCTGCCGATCGTTGCCGACCCGTGTGTTTCCTGGTAAGCCGACTCCAAACTATAATTGGTACCGGAATATGTGGCGCCTATCCGCAAGCCGCTCCCGCCCAGCGGAATCTGGTATGCCAAATATGCGTATGACAGTTTCTGGTCGGTGGCCAATCCGCGCAAAGTGAGCATGTCGCCAAGCTCCAGCGGACTATTGATTGCCAGTTCCGCGCCCAAACGATTTTCGCCGGTATAGTAATTGCCGTAATTGTCCATCTGGATATTGGCGAAATATGCCTCCGAAGGGGACAACACAACCACGAGGTCTGCAGAGCCGACACTGGCACCGGGTTGCAAGGTCGCCCGCGCAGAGCCTACGCCCGGTGTTTCATTCAACAGCAACAACGCCCGTTCAACAGGCGCTGCCTGCAATACATCTCCGCTATTGATCGTATCGAAATACTCATTGGCCTGCTGATCCGCCAACCTCGACAGATTCTCGATTTTGCCTTTGTTGATGCGACCTTCCTGCACGCTGATCGTTACCGCTCCGTCCTTTATTTCCTGCGGGGGAATATAAGCACGCGACACGATAAAGCCGCGCTCATGGTAATGGGCGGTGATACGCGCGGCTGCTTCATTGAGTTCGGCGAGGGTGTGTTCGCTGCCGACCAGGTCGGCCAACAATGCCTCCAGTTCGGCAGTCGGTATCGCGCTGTTCCCAGCGACACGGATGGACTTCACCATCATGCGCAATTCAACGCTTGGCTGAGCCTTGGGTGCAGGAGCATCTGCCGGTGCAGATATCGGTGCAGGCACTGTTGCAGGTTGCGGTACAAGCGCAAGTTCAGGCACAGACGTTGAGGAATCCGCCGGTGTTTCTTTACGCCCCTTGTTTTCTTCCTTGCCCAGCAAACTGATCTCTACCCGCCGATTTTTGGCACGGCCTTCGCTGATATTGTCATCGCCCTTGACCGTGATGCGGTCACTTTCCACGCCATTGGCGACCAGGTAATTCCTGACCGAATCGGCCAGTCCCAATGACAGCAAAGGGTTTGCCTTACCCCCTGAATAGCCGGTTATTTCCAATTTTGCATCAGGATATTTGCGGGCAAACCCTGCTATTGTTTCCAGTTCAATGCCGACTTCCGGCCTCAACTTGATAGTGCCGGGGACGAAATTGGTATATCCAATGCTGACAGCTTTGTATTCCAGCAAGGTTTTCCAGAGAATATCCTCCGTAGCCGGTTCAACTGTTGCTACTGGCTTGGGTACAAGCTTTGGTACCGGCTTGGATGCTGGTGCTGGTTCCGGTTCTGATGCTGGAGCCGGTGCAGATGCAGGGAGTAGTTGCAATGGTGGCGTCGATTTCGGAACGCTCAATTCCGGCTGCTGTTGCAACTCACGTATCGTTTGTCCGGCATCAGGTGTCACAGGGGCGGGCGCTGCCTTGGCAGACAAAGCACACAGCAAAACATATGTCGAAAATACAATGCGTGCTATGTTGTTTATCATCATAAGCCACGTTGATTTTGGGAAGCAGCGACTCAATACTACCCGCTGAATGGAATCACTGCACTGACATCGTTCCTTCGACAAACGAGCTTATGAAGTAATTGCCGCCCGGCACCAGGGTCAAGGCCAGTGTCCCCTGGGTGATCGGAGCGGTGAAGCCCGGATTCACTCCCGCAATATTCACCGCCAACAACCCGCTGAACACGGTATCTTTGGTATCTGGTCCAGCCAGTCCCGCACCACCGACCGTGTAAGTCAGCGGTGGTATCGACCCGCCGAACATCATGCTCGCGTTGTCCGCCAGGACGATCAGGTCGCGCTGGGTGATGTCGGCGGTCAACCCTCCCGGCAGGGATGCGATACTGTAATTACCTTTATCCTTGCCCGTCAGCGCCAGCGTAACCGGCTTGGCTGTCCCGACATTGGGGTTCGCGAACGTCCCGCCGAGGTTGACGGTATCGCCAGCCACGACATTATTGAGTGTCGCTCCGCCGATCAAGGCAACTACAGTTCCGTCGTAGGGGCGGCTTAGCGCGACCGGCGTCCCGGACAAAGTCAGCGCGCGCGGGGTGATGTTTGCAACCAAACCACCCGGCTGCGAGAGAGCGTAATTTCCTGAAGCTGTACCTGTCACTACAAGAGTCACCGGCTTGGCTGTCCCGACATTCTTGTCCGCGAACTGCCCAACCACAGCGGCGCCATCCGTGCCAAGCAGGCCGGTGATGTTGGAAATACCGCTGATGGTCGTTGTGGTGGTGCCATCATATACGCGGCTGTTGGCGACCGGGGTGCCGGTATAAGTCAGCAGACGTGGGGTGATGCTGGCGTACAAACTCGGGCCGGTGTAAGAAAAAATATAGTTCACTGCATCGTTGCCGGTCAATGCCAGCGAAACCAACTTGTTTGTCCCGGCATTGGGAGACGTAAAGATTCCCGTCAGGCTAGCGGCATCACCTGCGATCAGACCGTTTATCGTGACTCCACTGATCGAAGTAAGGTCGGTGCCGTCATATACACGGCTTGCGGCGACCGGGGTACCCGACAGCGAGATGTTCTTCTGGAGGATGTTGGCTTGCATACTTGTCTGAACTTTATAATTTGCAGCGTCCGCCCCGCCGAGTGTGTAGCCGCTGGTGACAGGAATGCTGTAGCCGGCGTTCTTGCTGCTGAACGTGCCGACACCGGTAGCAGTCACGGTAACATTGTCCCCGCTCAGCGGGTTGCTGATCACAGGCGTACCCAATATCGTGGCGGCAGTGGTGCCGTCATATACTTTGTTCTGAGCCACAAGGCCGGTCAGCGTCAGGGTAGCTTTGTTGATGGTGGCTTGCCCATCCATGAGTATGTAGTTGCTGGCCTTTCCATTGCTGGCCTTTGGGTTGGCGAGGAGATCGTTCGCGGTCAGCGTGCCATCGCCCAGCGTCAGCGTGCCGAGCGTTATGGGCTTGTTATAATCGGCATACTTGTCCAGGAGACTGCCGGTGCCAGTGAGCGAAAGTTTTTGTGTAATGCCGCCTGTAGTAATGCCGTTTACCGCACCGATATTGCTGGCATTTATGATCGTGGTGGTGTCATAGGTACGCTCCGCATATAGCGTGATTTGCTTTGGGGTGACGGTCAGCGTGCCGCCTGCGTATGTAATCGTGTAGTTACTTGGTAAGCCGACGCTGAAGACTGCATTGCTGGGGGTGGCGCCGGTATACACACCCACATCGGGTGTGGTTCCTGCACCGGGCAGGGTCATGGTCACGCTGCCGATCGTGTCTGGCGACACCAGCCCTACAGCCGTAAAGCCTGCTGCACCCAATGCATCCCCATAGGTTATGGTGACATCGTTTGCGGTAACACTTGCCGGCTTGGGAGTGATGGCTCCCGCACCGCTAGCGATTGTCGGCAGCGTGTAGTTGCTCAACAAAGTGGCGCCCGTCGCAGTGAAATCGGTCGGGGCCAAAGTGGCGCCAACGGTGGTTGCGGCGAGTACGTCTTGGGTTGGGGTAGTCAGTGTAGTGTCGGTGTAGTAGGTGCCGGCGGTCTGTGTCACGGTCGCGCCCTCACCGGCGATGAACCCGGTCAGCACGTAGTTTGTTGAGGCAAGTGTCGCGGCTGTCGTGCCATCATATTGCTTGGTCGGCGTACCGATGATCGCAGCGGTCAATCCGGCGGGATTGATATCTACGGTCTGCGTGCCGCCGGTAAAGGTATAGTTGCTCGCCAATCCGGTTCCATTGCCCAGTGCCAGTGTGTTCAGTGAGAGCGTCGCCGATGCAACCGAGTATGACCCGACATTCGCGCTCGACACAATGCCGCTGCCGCTGAGCGTCAGTGTTTCCGCACCGACCAACGGGCCTAATGTGAAGATGCCAGCGCCTGCGCTCGCAGTAGCGTCATAAGTACGGGCGCCGGTCATGCTGACGGCATAGGGCGTGATGCTGACCGAACTGCCCACTGTGCTCAGCGCGGTATAGTTGCTGGACAGGCCACCGTTGCCGCTGGTGCCCAGCGCAAGGCCGGTGACACTCGTCAGCAGGCTGCCCGTTTGCACGTCCTTGCTGGCCAGGTTGCTGATGTCGCCTGTACCGGTGACGGTGAAGGTCTCGCCGGCAACACCGGTTGCGGTCAGCACGCTACCGGCCACCGTGGTGCTGCCGTCATAGACGCGCGTGCCGCTCAAGGTCAGGGCGGCCGGGTTGATGGTGCTGGTCGTGTTGTTGGCATAGCTGACGTTGTAGTTGCCGAAGTTAACGCCATCGCCCACCGTGACCCCGGTGGTGGTAACCGTCTTGTTGCCGAGGCCGACATTCTTGTCGATGAAGGCGAAGGTGCCGCCACTGAGTGTGTCGCCCGCAAACAAGGTGCCGCCGGTCACGACAGCCGTGCCCAATGCCGTGAGTCCGCCGTCATAGGTCTTGGTCACGTTGCTGGTGCTCAGCGTCAGGTTCGCCTGGGTGATGGTGCTAGTGGTGTTGTTGACATAGCTGACGTTGTAGTTGCCGAGATTGACACCATCGCCCACCGTGACCCCGGTGGTGGTAACCGTCTTGTTGCCGAGGCCGACGTTCTTGTCGGTGAAGGCGAAGGTGCCGCCACTGAGTGTGTCGCCGGCAAACAAGGTGCCGCCGGCCACAACGGCCGTACCCAACGCCGTGAGTCCGCCGTCATAGGTCTTGGTCACGTTGCTGGCGCTCAGGGTCAGGTTAGCCTGGGTAATGTCGGCAGTCTGCGTGCCCCCGGTGAAGGTATAGTTGCTGGCCAGTCCGGTGCCGTCGACCAGTGTGATACCGCTGGTGTCGACGACCTTGCCGTTGGCAACGTTCTTGTCCGCAACAATACCGCTACCGCTGAGGTTCAGGGTTTGCCCCAAAGCCAACGGACCCAATGTGAAGATGCCGGCGGCCATGTTCGCCGTGCCATCGTAAGCGCGGGTGCCGGTCATGCTGACGATGTAGGGGTTGACCGTCAGTGTGCCGGGATTGTAAGAAATCGTGTAATTGCTGGCCGACCCGACGCTGAAGATTTCGCTGCCGGGGACGGCATCAATATTGTAAGTCGCGACGTCAGCTGTACTGACTGCGCCAGCGCTGGTCAGAGTCACGCTGCTGATGTTATCGGAGCCTTGCAGTCCGCTGACAACGAACTCCGTGCCGTTAAATGTGAGTATGGAACCGTAGGTCTTGCTGGCATTGTTTGCCGTGAGCATCGCCAGGGCTGCAGTGCCGATATCGACGGTCTGCGTGCCCCCGGTGAAGGTATAGTTGCTGGCCAGCCCGCCGTTGATTCCATCGCCCAGTGCCAGTGTGCCCAGTGAGAGCGTGCCCCCTGCAACTGAGTAGGTTCCGGCATTCGCGCTCGTCACACTGCCTGCACCGCTGAGCGTCAGGGTTTCCGTTCCAACCAACGGGCCCAATGTGAAGATGCCGGCGTCAACGATCGTCGTGCTGTCGTAAGCACGGGCTCCGGTCATGCTGACGGCATAGGGGTTGATGGTGCTGGTCGTGTTGTCGGCATAGCTGACGTTGTAGTTGCCGAAGTTGACGCCATCGCCCACCGTGACCCCGGTGGTGGTAACCGTCTTGTTGCCGAGGCCGACGTTCTTGTCGGTGAAGGCGAAGGTGCCGCCACTGAGTGTGTCGCCGGCAAACAAGGTACCGCCGGCCACAACGGCCGTACCCAACGCCGTGAGTCCGCCGTCATAGGTCTTGGTCACGTTGCTGGCGCTCAGGGTCAGGTTAGCCTGGGTGATGCTGACCGAACTGCCCACTGTGCTCAGCGCGGTGTAGTTGGTGGACAGGCCACCGTTGCCGCTGGTGCCCAGCGCAAGGCCGGTGACACTCGTCAGCAGGCTGCCCGTTTGCACGTCCTTGCTGATCAGGTTGCTGATGTCGCCAGCGCCGGTCACGGTGAAGGTTTCACCGGCAACGCCGGACGCGGTCAACACGCTGCCGGCCACCGCAGTGCTGCCGTTATAGGTGCGCGTGCCGCTCAGGGTCAGGTTAGCCTGGGTGATGCTGACCGAACTGCCCACTGTGCTCAGCGCGGTATAGTTGCTGGACAGGCCACCGTTGCCGCTGGTGCCCAGCGCAAGGCCGGTGACACTCGTCAGCAGGCTGCCCGTTTGCACGTCCTTGCTGGCCAGGTTGCTGATGTCGCCCGAGCCGGTGACGGTGAAGGTCTCGCCGGCAACACCGGTTGCGGTCAACACGCTGCCGGCCACCGTGGTGCTGCCGTCATAGACGCGCGTGCCACTCAGGACCAGGGCGGCCGGGTTGATGGTGCTGGTGATATTGTCGGCATAGCTGACGTTATAGTTGCCGAAATTCACGCCGTCGCCCACCGTGACCCCGGTGGTGGTAACCGTCTTGTTGCCGAGGCCGACGTTCTTGTCGATGAAGGCGAAGGTGCCGCCACTGAGTGTGTCGCCCGCAAACAAGGTGCCGCCGGTCACAACGGCCGTGCCCAATGCCGTGAGTCCGCCGTCATAGGTCTTGGTCACGTTGCTGGTGCTCAGCGTCAGGTTCGCCTGGGTGATATTGCCTGTGACGCCACCAACGCCGGCCACGGAGTAATTACCGGCATCGATGTCACTTAATGCCACGCCGGACAGGTTCACGGTTTTATTGATGCCCACGTTCTTGTCCGCAAAGCTTCCGCTGATGCTGCCAGTTGCGATGCTAACCAAAT
>JBMOQB010000029.1:0-74630 GCA_049320585.1 Pseudomonadota bacterium
CCGTGCGCGAATGTCATCAGGGCCAGAGCTGACAAGCTCAACAGTAGGCCGGATATATTGCTGCAATCAGATTCTCAAACCAGAAAACCATCTTTCTTGCAAAACGGGGGAGTCCATATATTACGTTTGCCCTCGACCAAAGCATTGCCACCATCATTCGCTTCCAGCAAATCGAATACGATAACCGAGCCATCGGCAAACTTTCCTTTGGCATAGCCTCGCTGTGCTTTTTTGTTCGCGTAGAGATGGTGGATGCCGCCAAACGCATCGTGTAAAGTATGACCGGGACTAATCACCATGCTTTTCACATGATGCCAATCACGATATCCGTTTGGGTAGGGTACATCTTGCGCAATCGCATTGGCAGACAGTGTGACCAAGCTACCCAGCAAACCAATTTTGAAAAATGTTTTCATGGTGTTCTCCTCAAGTTGTAATAAACGGGAATTCAATGTAGCCTAACCGCACCGCTCGCAACAGCGGGTACAAAACGGTAACTCACTTACTTTTTGGTCTATCTTGCTGATGAAAAATCAAATAAATATTTTGGATGTTGCGCATCCAACCGTCGGGCAAATGATGGAAAGCGTGGTTGGCTGTAAATGGTCGCTGGCCGTCATCGATCTAATCCGGCAAGGTGTAAATCGCCCAGGAAAAATGGAACATGCCATAGAGGGGCTATCCGCAAAGGTACTGAACGAAAGACTGCGAAAACTACAGCACTTCGGCGTAATCGAGAAACACGTATTTGCAGAAATTCCGCCTCGCGTTGAATATCACCTTACAGAATTCGGTGGTCGCTTTGCGGGCATACTCGACTCAATTCATGCTCTACAAAATGAATTTCCTCACAAAATGTAACTGGCAATAATTGCTTGCAAAATCTTTCAAACACATCATCGGCGTGCTGCCGGGCAAAGTGCGTGGCTAATCTGCGATTCGCATTTTTGGACGATTGGACATAAATCGCACTTAAGCAATCATGGAGGGCAACCCTCCAAATCCTGACAATGGATCACGGCAACAATCAATTTGCCCAACCATTATTAGGAGATCGCCATGAACACCTTCAAACTGCATACACTGGATTCCGCACCAGCAGGTGCGTTGCCCATCCTCGAAGCCGCCCAAAAAGGGCTGGGCTTCATCCCCAATCTATACGCGCATCTGGCCGAAGCACCGAATGCGCTGAATGCCTATAAGCAATTGGGCGCGTTGCTTGAACAGAGTGCGCTCACACCCGAAGAGCAGCAGATCGTGCTGATTTCGACCAGTATCGAGAACCGTTGCGAATACTGCGTGGCCGCGCATTCCTTCATTGCGCGCAACATGGTTAAAGTTGATAGCCAACGGGTCGATGCCCTGCGTGGTCAGAGTTGCCTGCAAAATGCGAAGTTGAATGCACTGGTGGCATTTACCCGTGCCGTGGTACGCGAACGCGGCTGGGTTGCAGGCAGCAAGGAACTGAATGATTTTTATGCCGCTGGTTATACGCAGCAAAACGCGCTGGAAGTCGTGCTGGGTGTCGCCATGAAAACATTGAGCAACTACACCAACCACCTGACCGATACGCCGTTGGATGCCGCGTTTACCAATGAAGCTTGGCAGGCACCGGATGAATACGCTTGCTGCAAAGGCTAGAGTCTGTTGACATATGGAATATAATGACACTATCTCGTTAAGGAGGATAGTGCCATGGCAAGGAAACTGTTGCGTGATGACCAATACAAACGAATTGCAAGCATGCTGCCCGCGCAGCCGGGGAATTCCGGACGCAAGTCAGACAACCGGCTATTTCTGGAAGCAGTCCTGTGGATCGCCAGAAGCGGCGCGCCATGGCGCGACCTGCCGCCGGAATTCGGCGAATGGAACACCGTGTACCAGCGGTTTGGCCGATGGTCGAAGAAAGGCGTCTGGCATAAGGTCTTTGCCGAACTTGCCCAAGATGCCGATTTCAAGGAAGCCTTCATCGACAGCACTATCATCAAAGCCCACCAGCATGCTGCCGGTGCCCAAAAAAAACGGGCGAACAAGCGCTTGGCCGCTCGCGCGGCGGACTGACCACCAAGATTCATGCGCTGGTCGAGGGTTTGGGGCTGATGGCGCGCTGGACGCTGACCGCAGGCCAGATGCACGACTGCCAGCAGGCCACCCCCTTGCTCGAAGGGCTGCAACCGGATGCGGTGGTCGCGGACAAGGCCTACGATGCCGACGCTTTGATCGCGCACCTTCGGGAGATGGGCGCTGCCGCCATTATTCCGCCGCGCACAAACCGGCTCGAACAGCGTTCTTGCGACAAGCATCAGTACAAGCATCGCAACCTCATAGAGCGCTTTTTTCTTCGCATCAAACATTTTCGACGTATCGCCACCCGCTACGACAAACTCGCCGAGCGGTTTTCGTCGTTCATCGCCATTGTCGCGGCCTTCTTGTGGTTAGCTTAAATGTCAACAGACTCTAGTTAAACGTTACCCCTGATGGGAATTACTGCGATGTCCTACTTCGCAGAAGTACCACAGCTTGCGGGGTGTTGCTGTTATTGATCTTGTTGACCGCCGCGACTGTCGCGACGCAGTGCTTGTGCCAGATACCCACCCGCAACAAACATCAATGACCCAACTCCTGTGCCCGCAATCCCCAATATCCACCAAGCATTGCTACCGAGCATGTTGGCGGTTCTATCCAGCGGCAGTATCGCCAGGGCAAGGACTTGCCCTAGCCAGACGGGTATATATCCACGCCATACCTGCGCATCCATTTTGCCCGCCAGCCATCCTGCACCCAATAAAATTGCCGAATAAAAAGGTCCGTCTGCATCCCATGGCAAGGGCGTACCCAATAGTCTGGGTGATAGTGCCCAAACAGAATACCCCAAGCTCATTGCAAGCGCAGCGATAGCAATTCTGGAATAGGCTTGTTTACTTGGTGGCATAACCGAGTGCCTTTTTAAGCGGCAGTTTGCCGCGCACGAACAGACCGCTACCGCGACCCACTTCTCGATTCTCGGAGTCATAGACCACCGCTTCGACAATGAACTGGGATTTGTTTTGATTGACCACGCGCCCCTCGGCTCTGAGTGTGCCGGAAGAGACTGGGCGCGTGAGGTAGGTGGTGAAGGCGGTCGTCAAGACGAACACCTCATATTCCAGTGAGTTGACGGCAAAAAACGCAGCATCGTCGAGCAGCTTGAAATACACCGAGCCATGCACTGCGCCTGCTGCATGATGAAATTTTTCGTGCAGTTCGATGGTAATGACGGCATGCCCTTGGCTGATTGCGATGGTGGGCTGGTAGAACGCATTGATCGGTGCGGCCAAATACATCTGCGCCAAGGCAAGATAGTGTTGTTCTGCATTCATGGCATCAACGCTGCGCAACTGGCGGAAAACAGCGCGTTAGCGAAAAGTGCTCGGCGTAATGAAAGTGTGCTGCCCATGATGCCCTTCTTAACTGGCGGCAATGATTTCCACATTGGCTAACGCCTGCTTGAATACAGCAGGATCATTGGCCACTTTGGCCAATAAAAAAGCACCTTCCAGCAAGGCAAACAGCCTTTGAGCGCGCTGCACGGCATTTCCTGCGGGGATTTCTTTCGCTTGTACGGCACGTTCCAGTGCGCCTTGCAGATAGTTGCAATGCGCCAAAAAAATTTTATGCAACACGACACGGATACGCTCATCTTGGCGCGCCATTTCCTGTCCCAGATTGCCGAACGGGCAGCCCAGATACGCCTCTTTTTCTTGTGCCAAATACGTTTGGTAGTCATGCACCGTATCCACCAAATTACGGATTTGGGTTAAGCCGCTGGCATCGCTGCTGAAGATCGGCTCAAAAACAGCCAGCCGGGTTTGCTCCCAGGTGTTCTCAATGGCGGCAATGGCGATGTCGGTTTTGGAGGCAAAAAAATGATAGAAGCTGCCTTTTTTTGCCTCGGCGCGGCTGCACAAATCATCCACGCTGGTAGCCTGAAAACTTTTTTCCCAGAGCAATCCCGCTGTGGCTTGCAGCAGCCGTTCGCGGGTGTCCGGCAGGGTAGTCGCAGTCATAGCGGTCTCCTCAACGTCGCAACTGGACATACGTTAACAAATAGTTGACTAGTTGGTCAAGTTGCATTTACACTAAACCAACTGGTCAACTATTGCATAATACAAGCCAGTTACCCACCCAACATTTACAGGAGATGAACCATGGGACTCTTTACCCAACACACCGATCAAACCGCACCGCAGGGTGCTGCCGAAGTACTCGCCAAAGTCAAAGCCAAATATGGCTTTATTCCCAATCTGGGCGCGCATGTCGCCGAATCTCCTTTAGCACTGGATGCCATTCTTAACCTGTCTGGCGCATTTGATAAAACGACGCTCTCTTCGCAGGAGCAACAAATCGTGTTGCTGACGGTTAGCGCGCTCAACGGCTGTAGTTATTGCCGCACCGTGCATACCGGCATGGGGCGCATGGCGGGAATCGAGCACGCCACGTTGCAAGCCGTGGTAGCAGGTTTGCCGCTGGCAGATGCCAAACTTGACGCGCTATGCACATTTACCCGCAAGGTTGTAGAAGAGCGTGGCTGGGTTGCAGAAAGTGCGGTGCAACAGTTTCTGGATGCGGGCTACATCAAGGCACAGGTGTTTGAAGTAGTGATGGGCATAGCGCTGAAAATCTTCACCAACTATTGCAATCACTTGGCCGGTGCCGAGCCGAACCCGGAATTTGTCGCCATGGCGAGTGGAGACATGGGCGCATAAAACAACTCGCTGGATCGCGCAAAGGTAAAGATTGCGCGATCCCCATCAATGAACAAGGAGGCGTCATGAGCAATAACCATTTCACCGGATTCCCAGCGGAAACTTTTCACTTTATGCAGGAGCTGGAATCCAACAATAATCGTGACTGGTTCAGCGCCAATCAGGATATTTATGAAAGAGCCGTCATCGTACCTGCACAGGATTTTGTTGCCGCTTTCGGAATCCGTGCGCGCCATATCTATCCCGGACTTGTTTATGACACGCGAATCAACGGCACAGGATCAATGTTTCGCATGAATCGCGACACCCGTTTCTCAAAAGACAAAGCACCGTTCAAAACCAACCTTGGCTTTCGCTTTTGGTTAACTCCGGACGAACGCTTGGCCAAACGAGTGCGGTTATATGTTCATCTCGACAAACACGGGGTACGCGTTTACGGTGGAGAGCACTGCATGATGGAACCGGATGCATTACACGCACTGCGCGAGGCGATTGCGAAAGAGACAAAAGGCCGTATCAACCGTCTTCTGGAACAGCTATCCAAACAAGGTTTTGCCGCAAACGACGAAAAACTGGTTCGCGTTCCGCGTGTCTACCCGTCCGACCATCCCAATGCCGACCTGCTGCGTCTCAAGAACATGTTCATGATTTCCCCGCTAATCACACGCGAATCAGCTGGAAGGAAAGGTTTTATCGAACAATGCGTTCACTATGCAGAAATACTGAAACCCCTGAATGATTGGCTGGGGAACAACTTATCTCTTGTCCAACCCTCATCGAAGAAAAATTTGGATGAACGGACATAAATCCCACCTAAGCAGTCATGGAGGATAACCCTCCGAATCCTGACACTTAACTAACCCCAAAAACTTTCACCCACCAGGAGAACATCATGAATATATTTACCTTGGAAAAACTCATCCATGCGCCCAAAGCTGTGGTGTGGGAAAAGCTCGCCGATTTTGGCAACGTTTCGATTTTTCACCCGATGGTGGAGCATTCAGCACTGTTGAATAATCAGCAGTGCGGTTTGGGTGCGACACGCAGCTGCACGTTTTACGACGGTAAAAGCGTGGAAGAAAAAATTACCGATTGGCAAGAGGGGCGATCCTTAACCATTGCCATCACCCGTGGCGATATGCCTGTGAAGTCGGCCAATATTCGCATGAGCTTGCACAATGCGGGGTCTAACACCACACGTGTGCGTATAGATGGAGAATTCGCCATGAAATCCGGCATTGCCGATACCATCATCGGCCCGTTGATGATGAAACCGATGATGAGAAAAATGCTGGGGGACGTACTCAAAGGGCTGGACGCGCATTGCCAAACCGGCAAGAAAATCGGAAAAGGTGGTGCATTGCTGGAGAGCAACTAAGCCGAGGATGTAAGGATTGGGCGATTTTTTCGACCAATCTCTACTTTCATTACCAAGGAGCGCATCATGCCAAGAGCCATCTGGAACAATCAGGTCATCGCCGAGGCGCCGAGCAACGCAATCCATCGCGTGGAGTGCAATATCTACTTTCCGTTGTCTGCCGTGAAGCGTGAGTTTCTGAAGCCGAGCGAGACTCATACCCACTGCTTCTGGAAAGGCGAAGCCAGTTATTACGATGTGGTCGTTGACGGCAAAGTGAACCAGGATGCGGCATGGTATTACCCCGAACCGTCAACGGTGGCTGCCCGCATCAAGGGCTACATTGCCTTCTGGCACGGCGTCAAAGTGGAGGAATAATGTGCCGATGAACGATACGACATTGATCGAACGTTTCAGGATGGTGCGCGCACGCTCCGAGACGTTGTGCGCGCCGCTGGAGATCGAGGACTACGGCATCCAGGCGATGGAGAACGCGAGTCCGCCCAAATGGCATCTGGCGCATGTCACTTGGTTCTTCGAGATGTTCATCCTCGTGCCGTATGCGAAGCAGTACCACATGCTGCGCGACGAATACGCGCACCTGTTCAACTCCTACTACGAAACTGCGGGCACTTTTTTCCCGCGTCCGCAACGCGGCATGCTATCGCGCCCGACGGTAGAAGAAGTGTACGCCTATCGCCGCCATGTCGATGCGGCGATGCTGGAGTTGCCGACAAACGTGCCAGAACAACATGCTGCCGATATCCAGCAGCGATTGCTGCTCGGCATCGAACACGAAATCCAGCATCAGGAGCTGTTGCTGATGGACACGCGCTACAACTTCTCCATCAATCCGCTGCGACCGGCATACCACAAAGTCGAACTCCCGGTCGCAGCGCCTGTTGCTGCGATGAATTGGCAGGAATTCAGCGGCGGCATCGTCGAGATCGGCCACGATGGCGACGGTTTCTCCTACGACAACGAATGCCCACGACACAAGACCTATGTGCAGGATTTCCGGCTGGGCACGCGGCTAATCACCAATGCGGAATATCTGGCCTTCATCGACGACGGTGGTTATGACCGCGTCGAACTGTGGCTATCGGACGGCTGGCGCACGATAAAAGAGCGGCAATGGCAGGCGCCGCTGTATTGGTTCAAGCAAGACCGCGACTGGTTACACTTCGACCTGACCGGCGCGCATGCATTGCGCATGGACGAGCCGGTGTCGCACCTGAGTTACTACGAAGCGGATGCCTATGCGCGCTGGGCTGGGAAACGGTTGCCGACGGAAGCTGAATGGGAGCATGCTGCGAGTACGCAAGCCATCAGCGGCAACTTCCTCGATAACGGACTTTACGTGCCGCAACCGGCGCAACAGACAGGCTTGACCCAGATGTTCGGTGATCTGTGGGAATGGACACAGAGCGCCTACCTGCCCTATCCCGGTTTCAAACCATTGCCCGGCACACTGTGCGAATACAACGGCAAGTTCATGAGCGACCAGATGGTGCTGCGCGGCGGATGCTGTGTTACGGCGCAGGATCACCTGCGCCCCAGCTACCGAAACTTTTTCCGGGCGGCAGACCGCTGGATGTTCTCCGGCCTGCGTCTGGCGGAGGACATCGCATGAGAAACGCATCGCCCACCCCGTCGCAGCAGCTCGATGAAGACGATTTTCTCGCCAGCGTGCGTGCAGGCCTGCGCAACAAGCCGAAGTGCATTCCGCCAAAATACTTCTATGATGCGCACGGCTCGCATCTGTTCGACCTGATCTGCGCTACGCCGGAATATTACCCGACGCGAACCGAGACCGGCATCCTGGAACGCCACGGTGCCGAGATAGTGGAGATGATCGGTCCTTCCTGCACGCTGATCGAACTGGGCAGCGGCAGCGCGGCCAAGACGCCGTTGCTGCTGCGGCATCTGGCGGACGATGCCGTGTATGTGCCCATCGACATCTGCGAGCCCCATTTGCTGCAAAGCACGCAACGCCTGCAGATGATGTTCCCGGCGCTGAAGATGCAACCGCTATGCGCCGACTACCACCAGCTGCCAGGACATTTGATCAAGCGCCAACCTGGCAAGCGACAGGTGGTGTTCTTCCCCGGCTCCACTATCGGCAACTGCACGCCGGAAGAGGCTGTGCGCTTGTTGCGCAACCTGGCCGGGCTGACCGGCCCGAACGGTGCGCTGCTGATCGGCGTGGACTGCAAGAAATCGTCCTATGTGCTGAACGCGGCCTACAACGATGCCGCCGGACACACCGCCGCCTTCAATCTGAACTTGTTAATGCGTATGCGGCGCGAATTGGACGCACAACTCGATGCGGAGCAGTTCGCACACCATGCGTATTACAACGAGGCATTGGGGCGCATCGAGATGCACCTGGTCAGCCGGTGCCAACAGAAAATACGACTGGGCAACGAGTCTTTCTCTTTCGACGAGGGCGAAACCATACATACCGAGAACTCCTACAAGTACACCGCGCAGGAATTCGGCCAGCTGACACGCACGGCAAGGTGGCACCTAAAATCGACCTGGCATGACGAAGGTAATCTGTTCAACGTGCATTATCTCAACCTGTCGGTTGCGGAGCAGCTGAAGCTTATGCGTTGAGCAGTCGATTATGAACCGCGCCCGACTCGTCGCCTACACCACGCTGACCATGGTCGCCTTTGCGGGAAATTCTCTGTTCTGCCGCATGGTACTCAAAGAGACTACCATCGACGCCGCCACTTTTACCGCCGAGTGCAAGCAAGGAAGTGATGGCTGTGGTAATAAGCGTGCGCTGATCTTTCATATCAAGCCACCCTTTCACATTTAATGATTTACTTGGGGTTAATTTGCCCCGGGCGATTCAAACTGACAAGCGCAACGCTCGAACAATGCCATTACAAATACAGCCTATCTTCATCAAATGCACATGAACTCACTATGCGAATTTTCGCAAGCGTTTCTCCAGCCAGGCATCTGCCGACCATGCTCCACGGCTTGCAACCAGCAATACCGCAAGCAGTATCCCCCAGTACAAATGCTGGTTGAGGCCGGCCTCGCTCAATCCGGAGTAATACGAAATGACTGCGACCGCGTTGAGGATGAACAGTCCTGCCGCAGCAAAGCGTCCGAACAGTCCCAGCACCAGCAATACGGATAAGCCAAGTTCCGCGCCGGTGGCCAGCCATGCCGCGACCTCGGGATCAAGCAGAGGAACCTGGTAGACATCGCTGAACAGATACAGCGTGCTGTCCCAGGTTTTGATTTTGGTCAGGCCAGATTTGAAGAACACATTCGCAAGGAAAAGCCTCAACCCCAGATCAAGCACCGGTGCCAGATATTCCGGCAAGCGTGCGGCAGCGTAGTAGAAACGGGCCATGCGCAACATGGTATTCATGACGACTCCCCCACATAAAAATCGGTGAAAACACCCAGGCCAACAATATTGACCAGGCATGCCTGCAGATCAAAGTCCGGGTGACTCTCGATCACGACCTCTGTTGCAACTCCGAGCGTCCTGCCGTTCCGGATGTTGTCCAGCCATTCGGCATCTGCGTCGGCCAGTTCGCTGACAAGGACAGCATCATCTTTGCGGATTACCAGCGCATTGCTGGGTCCGCTATCCAAATCGATGTGAAAATCGCCGGGCGCGCCGGGTTGATGTGCATGCCAGATGTCTGCAACCGGATAACGTGAATGAACCACATGACATGCCGGATGGAAGACCAGAACAAGATTGGAATAATGCTCCTGCCCAAGCCGCGAAAGTTTTCCGGTATCCAGCGTGCCGGCATCCGCGGCGAAATAGGCACTGTGGCACGCCCATTCCAATGCCGCCACATCCGACAGGTACACCAGTTGTTTCGCCGGCAGAAAATCCGCGATAAAAACAGCCATCTGTTCACCGTAGTGATGCAGGTTCCCGCTGCGGGAAGGGTGCTGCTCGATGTATGCCCGTGTCAACCGCCGAAAGAAATCCTTGCCGACGAGATGCTCGATGACCGGATAAGCCCCGGCCAGCGCGTCGTGCAGATTGCCGCGATAATTGTTGCGGTAAACGTCGATTGCGGTTGCTGCGGTGTAGTTCGGATAGGCGGAATTTATCCCGCACGATAACTCATTACCGCGGACGATGGCGCGAGCGAAAGCCGGCAGTTCGTCATTCAACGCATTCACAGCATCTCTCCATGCGCTGTTGTGCCTGTGCCGCCTCAGCCAGCAATACCGGCAGCGCGGGAATGTCGGCATCCCATTCGATCAGCGTGGGCCGCGGCCCGATATGGCGCAGCGCGGCTTCATATAATTCCCAAACCTCCGGATAGACCGGATTGTTATGGGTATCCACCAGGCAAATTTCTCGTTCGTTGCTGCCGGGACGCTCGCTGTAGCCGGCCAGGTGATATTCAGCCACCGCGTCTGACGGCATGGTCCTGATGAACGCCCCGGCATCCACACCGAGGTTGCGCGCGTTCACGTAGAGGTTGTTGATATCGAACAGGATGGCGCAGCCGGTGCGCCGCGATAATTCGGCAAGGAACTCGCCCTCGCTCATTTCACTGTGCGCAAACGACAAATAACTGGAAAGATTCTCCACCAGCAAGCGGCGGCCAAGTCTTTCCTGAACCTGTTCCACACGCGTAGCGACATAGGACAACGCCGCCTGCGTATAGGGAAACGGCAGCAGGTCATTGATGACCGTGGCTTGCTTTCCCGTCAGGTCGGGGGCCGCATTCCAGCACAGATGTTCAGACACCGCAACGGGCTGGATCGCATCGCACAGGCGATCCAGTGCCGACAAATGCGCCTGATCCAGCGGAACTGTCGAGGCCAGTCCCATGCCCACTCCGTGCAGGCTGACGGGATAATGTTCGCGCACCTTGAGCAAGGTGCGCAGGGGCGCGCCGCCCCCGAAAAAATTCTCGCTATGCACTTCTACCCAGCCGGTCCTGGGCAGCTGTTGCAATACCTCGCGATAATGAGGCGCCCGCAAGCCGATACCCGCGATGCACGGCAATGTATGGCTTGCGGGCGTTTTCATTACATTGCTTTCTTCATCATGCCGCCGCTGTCCATCATGCTGCCGCCCGCAATCTTGTCACAGGTGCCTTTGGGCACCGCAACGAAATCCATCGGGTCGTTGTTTTTGGTTGCCTGGCCGGCACAGGAATGAGCGCTCTTGTTGCTTGAGCAATCATTCATGCCCGCCTTGGCGATGCCAAAGCATTTTTCCATTTCCACTTTCTTGTCAGCCGCGCTGGCATTGCCGGCAAGCCCCAGCGCAAGCAAGCCGCCGATCGCGATCGATAAGAGTTTTTGGTGATTTTCCATGATTAAAGCTCCTTAAGTTGGTTGGTTGCATGGAGGGCAGGCCTCAAACCAGGGGTCGGGGAATTCAAACCCTCCATGCAGCAAAATAAAACACGGTTTCAACATACGCGGGTTCATACTTCTTTGCACCACGCACCAGTATATTCGTCCATGCCGTGATAATAGTTACATCAATATTCACGCAACTGGTTCAGGTGTAATCCGCGCGGGGAATGGCAGGAACGCGGCTTGAACATCCCGGTCCACCGGAATGTTCCGCTGTTACCTTGATTTATCGAACAACATTTCCAGGCGCATGCTGAGCGAGGGATTGGATTTGAAATTGTCGGCCTTGGGGAAATGCAGTTGCGGGCTTAGCTCAAAAAAGATCCAGTCCCGGTGCAAGCGGTACCGGTAAAGCAGCAACAATACATATTCCGACACTTGAACCTGCGGATTGCTGGCGCCTATTGCGCTCCCCTGGTACAGCAAAGCGCTTCGTTCATTCAGGGTTTGGTAGAATGACAAATCCTGTCGCAAGTCGAAGTTCTGTTTGTCATGCAGCCAGGTGGCGTTGCTGCTGGCGCGAAACAGGACCGGCTCGCTTATCAAATGCTCCAAATCGAGCTGGGTTGTTTCACCCGCCCCTATCGTGTTGAACCAGAACACCGACTCAGCCACTTTCATCCGCCACGTTTCCAACGGGAAAGAATAACTCCCCCTGGTGCGCACAAAAGGCTCCAAAGGTCTGCGGACTTGAATGCCCGCATCGGCACTCAAGTGCCAACGGGCTTCTTCTTCCTGCTGCTTCTCAATACGTGCCGCCAGGGAAACTTTCTCCGGCGCCACCACCTTGTCGAGAACTACCGGCTGCCCTTGCGCCGTGTCACGGGTTATATTTTTCTCTGAATCCGTTTCCAGCAGCAGATGCAATCTCTTTTCTGTTGACGGCAAATGCAGTTTGGCTCTGCCGGAAAACACGATGTTGCGGTCGCCGTTATATCCCGCCACTCTGGTCAGATCGATCTGAAGCACGCTTTTATTGATCTCCTGGAAATTGCGTTCATCCCCAAAGAAACGATCAATATCGGTGGCAAAGCTGACTATCCTTTCTGACAGATAGTCACGCGGAGCATCGAAAGTCGCAAGGATACCTGGCGGCGTTACTACTTGACCAGGCTGCTCCGCTGCCAGCAACTCCAACGGAAAGACGAGTGCAGCGCCCAGCAACAGACTGCAAGTGGGTCTGCAAGGACAGATGGGTTTTCGCTCGAGGACATGCATCTCGAGCATATATTACACAATCATGCACCCTGCACGAATTGATTTTGATGCGCCCTTTAGCGGTACAACGCCGGGAACTGCTTGCGCAATTGCTCCAGCTTGGGCATATCGTTGAAAACGATGTAAGGCTGATAGGGGTGCAATGCCAGATAATTCTGGTGGTAATCCTCGGCCGGGAAGAACTGCTCCAGCGGCACAAGCTGGGTGACGATCGGAGCGGAGAAAGTGCGCGCGGCAGTAAGCTTCTGGATATAGCCTTGAGCGATCTTTTGTTGCTCGGCACTGGTGAAAAAGATCGCCGAGCGATATTGGCTGCCGTAATCAGGACCCTGACGATTCAGTTGGGTTGGGTCGTGCGCCACTTTGAAGAACACTTCCAGCAATTGCTGATATGAGACCTGAGCCGGATCGAAACGGACACGCACCGATTCTGCATGCCCGGTATTGCCATCGCTGATCTGCTCGTAATGGGCGGTAGCCGCGCTGCCGCCCGCATAGCCAGACTCAACCGCGACCACGCCCTTGACGTGCTTGAACACCGCATCCACGCCCCAGAAGCAGCCGCCGGCGAATACGGCTGTTTGCGTGTCCGGCGCGGCGCCGGCATTTGACATCGCGCCGAAGCCAAGCATCAAACACATGCCGCCGCCGAAGAAAAAACCATGTATGGATCTGATTGTCATCATGATGTATCTCCTAGTTTTAGCCGAAGGTAAAGGCGAATGCCTCTGCACCATCATCCGGAAATTCGATACGGAAAGTGTGGGCACCAATCTCTCCGCTTTGCCTGATCAGCTGGTACAAACGCTGCTCGCGTATCACGCCGTTGCCTTGCGCATCGATATCCGCGCCGTGATCCGCGCCGGGCGCAACACCGTCCAGGGTCACCCTGAAACGCACCGGCTTGCCGCTAAGTGTACCCAGCACCAGGTGCAGGTCGCGGCCGCGAAAGCGGTAACTGATCGCTCCGCCTGCAATCTGCAACGCGGAGGATTCGGCGGACACCAGCCACGTGCCGCTCAGCGACCAATGATTCAGATACAGCGCGCGCGGCGCGCTGTACTTCGCCGCGGCATCCTTCCTTATCACTTCGGGCGAGGCCAGATTCTCCTGGCGCGCATAACCCAGGTAGGTTTCTGGCGAACGCGCGCTTGCCGAAGCAGCAGCCGTCGCACCCGAACCCGCCACCTGCACCAGCTCATCGCCCATCGCCAGCCGTCCCTGATGCGCCTCCTTGAGCAACGCCTGGATCATCTGCTCGGTCTCCCGGTATTTGCCCTCGCCGAAATGCTGGTCACGGATCCGGCCTTGCGCGTCGATCAGATAATGCGCCGGCCAATACTCGTTCCGGTATGCATTCCAGATCGCGTACTGGTTATCCATCGCCACCGGATAGTTGATGTCCAGATCGCGGATCGCCATTTCGACATTGCGCCGATCCTTTTCAAATGCGAACTCCGGCGCATGCACGCCGACGATCACCAGACCCTGGCTGCGATACTTTTCGTCCCAAGCTTTCAGGTAAGGCAGCGTGCGCAGGCAGTTGATGCACGAGTAAGTCCAGAAATCGACCAGCACCACTTTGCCGCGCAACATCTCTATCGTCAATTCGGGGGAATTCAGCCAGAGTGTCGCGCCGGTGAACGGCGGAGCGATGCGAGTATTTTCAAAACTCGTCTGTTTAGGTTTGTCGGCCAATTGCGCGATCAGTTGCTGTTCGGTATTTGCGGTGCTCAGGAATGAAAACTGCGCCAGGAACCGCGTGTCCCAACCCAGCGCAATCACCACCACGCCGACCAGCACCGCCACGCCCAGTCCTCGCCGCAGCCATTCCTCGGCGCCCAGGCTGCGCTTCATCAGGCTGAACACCCGAGCCCCCGCCAGCAAGGCGACCGCCAGCGAAGACGCGGCGCCGGCGGCGAATGCCAGCAACAGCAACGCGCTGTAGAGATTCGCGCCGCTCAAGGCCGCGCCGGCCAGCAACAACCCAAGGATAGGACCCGCACAAGGCGCCCACAAGAAACCGACCGCGACACCGAGCAACAACGAACCCCTGATGCTGGCTTGCCGGTCGGCGCGCTGTTGCAACCGGCCGCCGAAAGCGACGAAGGGGCGCATCAGTCGTTCCGACAATGCCGGGAACACCAGCGCCAGCCCCATCAGCAACAGCAGCAGCATCGCCGCATAGCGGCCATATTGATTGAGTCCAACCAGCCAAGCTCCGCCTACGGTCGCGAGGCTCGCCAGCACCGCGAAGGTCACTGCCATGCCGATCAGGATGGGCAAACCGGAACGCCGGAACGATTGGTCCGAGCGCGCAAAGATGAACGGCAACACCGGCAGCACGCACGGGCTGAAGATGGTCAGCACACCACCGAGGTAGGCAAGTACAAAGATCAGCATGATTATTTATAGGGTATGAAACGCAACGCCACCGTGTTCATGCAATAGCGCAGACCGGTCGGTTTGGGGCCGTCGTCGAACACATGGCCCAGATGCGCATCGCACAACGCGCATTGCACCTCGGTGCGCTTCATGCCGAACATGTAGTCGGCGACTTCGCGCACATTCTCGGGAGCGATCGGCTGCCAGAAACTCGGCCAGCCGGTATGCGAATCGTACTTGGCCTGCGCATCGAACAGCGCGTTGTCGCAACATATGCAGCGATACAGCCCCGGTTCGTGCCTGTCGTAGCCCGGCTGCGAAAACGCCCGCTCCGTGCCCCGTTCGCGGGTCACCCGATAGGCCAGCGGCGACAGGCGCCGTTTCCATTCGGCATTCTTGCTTACCTTGGCCAGCGTGGCGCGGCCGAGCGGTTTCCCGTCATCGGAAAACTGCATGATCGTCACCTTGTCGCTGCCGGATGCGGCGTATGCTCTTGTCGCAAGCGCCAGTGTGATGCCTGATAGCGTATACAAGAATTGTCTGCGTTGCATGGCGATTTCCTCCTGCGTTTCAATATCATTGTGAGTGGCAAACCCTGCATCCGGTTCAAAGTAAAATGATAATAAACCGGATATGATTCGCCCTGCCTGCCGGTATATTCGGGCATACCTGAATATTGGTTACACATGGAGCGCGGGTGACAGACAACACCGACAATTTTGCTGCGCTAATGAAACAGGCTCAGGCCGGAGACCAGCGCGCCTACGCCGCTTTGCTGCAGGAGACCACGCACCTGCTCAGGCCGTTCCTGGCAAAACGCCTGCACTCCACCAACGAAGTGGACGACCTGCTGCAGGAAATCCTGATCTCGATACACAAGGCACGCCATACCTACGACGGCAACCGTCCCTACAAGCCATGGGTGTATGCGATCGCAAGGTTCCGTTTGCAGGATCATTTGCGCACGCACTACGCCGACCAGTTGCACCATGCTGACGACCTGTCCGAAATCGAGGAAATTTTGCATCAGGATGTAACCGAATCCGCCTTTTCGTACGAATCCATCAGTGCGGAGGTCGAAAAACTCCCCGGGAAGCAGGCAACCATCCTGCGCATGATGCATCAGGAGGGATACACGGCCAGGGAAGTCGCCGAGAAGATCGGCATGAACGAATCCGCGGTAAAGGTCGCGGCACATCGCGCCTACAAGGTATTGCGCCGGAAATTGGAAAGATAGAAACCGGGAAGACGATGGGAAACATAGACGAACTGATAAACAAGCTTGCAAAGGACGTGGCTGCGGTCAAGCCCGCGCACCATCCTGTTCTGCTGAGCCTGGAATGGACCGCGGTGGCGGTGTTCTATCTCGCCGTGGCGCTGATGATCTCCGGCTTCCGCACCGACCTGATGGTGAAACTGCATGAGCCCTGGTTCGCTGTCGAGATCGCGGCGCTGGCCGGCATCTTCGTTGCCACCAGCCTGAGTGCTGCTTTGCTGTCGTTTCCCGATCTGCACCAGATGCGCCGTGTCGCGCTGCTACCAGCATTGACGTTCACACTGTTCGCGCTGCTGATGTTGTTTGCGTGGCATGCTGACAGCCCGCCTTCGCCGCCGCCGGTGCACAGCGTGGAATGCACCCTCGGCATCACCATGCTGGCGATATTGCCTGCGGCATGGATATTCTTCGTGATGCGCAAATTCGCCAGCACCCATCATTATTGGGCAGGCAGCGTCGCGATGCTTGCCGCCTTCAGCGTCGGCGCGTTGTGGCTGCGGCTTTATGAACAGACCGACTCCATCATGCATGTCATCGAATGGCATTACCTGCCGATGATATTCATCGGCTTGATCGGCATGTGGCTGGGCAGAATCTTGCTTAAGTGGTGACTGTCTTCCAGCAGAAAGTTACAGCTGCCGTTTTCCGTATATCCCGTTTATTTGCCTGGCAACATCTATTGGAGTAATGTCCGCTCTGCGATTCGTCATCAGTGCCCCAAGGCGCTGGCGGCGGGTTCCAAATCATGAATTGACTTCTCGCCGTTATCTGGCGCTGCGCAGCATGAGGAGTAAGCAATTGCGACTGGAACTCTATCCCGGATTCTGAAATGATTTTCAGAACTCGCAACAACTGCACTTCCATGGCGCGGTTCGCGCCGCTTCTTGTTTCGTTCATTTTTTTCTTTTCTCCCGCTCTCTCCTGGGCGGCTTCGGATTGGTCGGACGAAATTCTGTATTTTGTGCTCATCGACCGATACGCCGACGGAGACAGCGCGAACAACCGCAGGGTCGAACGCAGCAACCCCGGCGGCTATCATGGCGGAGATTTGAAAGGTTTGACCGGGCAGCTGGACGAACTCGCTGACCTGGGGATCACGGCGCTGTGGATCAACCCGGTTCAAAAACAGGTGAGCCGGGGCTTTTATGCCAGCGCCCCGGCTAATCTCGGCATCCCAGAATTCAAGCATTGGGGTTTTCACGGTTACTGGATCGATGACTTCACGGCGATGGAGCCGCAGTTCGGCAGTCTCGATGATCTGAAACATCTCGTTGCAGAAGCGCACAAGCGCAATATCAAGGTATTGCTCGATGTCGTGTACAACCACGCCGGATACGGCTCCAACTATGAGCCCCGGACCTCGAGCGGACAGGGCTGGATACGCCCCGGCGAAGGCAATTGCGAGGTCGATCCGATCACCTGCCGTGTGGGCGGGCTGCCCGACTTCAAGACCGAGTTGCCCGAGGTCAGGGATTACCTGCTGGATGCCAACATCAATCTGGCCAGGGAGGCTGGTGTGGATGGCTTCCGCCTCGATACTTTCAAGCACGTCGAAACCGATTTCTGGCTGGAGCATCGCCGCCGCACGCGGGCCGGGCTCGGCAAGGATTTTTTTCTGCTGGCCGAATATTGGGGCGGAACCGCAAGCTCGCTCGATCCATTTTTTGAGCGGGACGAGATCGATGCCGGGTTCGATTTCGGCTTCAAGGGCAGTTGCGTATCCTTTGTGAATGGCCGCGGCCGCACGGTCGCTTACGGCAGCTATCTCGGTTCGCGACACAAGGTGCGCAACGGTTACTTGCTGGCACATTACCTTTCCAGCCATGATGAACCGATGGCGCTGTATGAGCTGAACAAGGATAAAGACAAGTTCCGGATATGCGCCGCGATACAAATGACGTCGACAGGATTGCCGGTGATCTACTATGGGGAAGAAGTTGCGCGCGCCGGGAGTGTATGGCCGCTCAACCGCACCGACATGCCGTGGGGTGATCGTGACGTACAGCCCGGAAAAGGCGATGCACGCGATGAATCCATGCGCGCATATTACAAGGCACTGCTGCATATCCGGCGCCATCACCCGGCATTGCGCCGCGGCGATTACACGCTGCTCTCCGGGCCCAAGGATGCTGTGCTTGCATACATACGGCATGATGCGGCGAGCGATGATAATGTGTTGGTTCTGGTCAACCGGGAAGAAAAGGAATTGACGGCGGATTTCATGCTGCCCGGCACATGGGCCGGTAAATGGAATGGGAAGCCGGTTATCGATGAATTGAACAACAAGCCGGTAACGATTTCGGCGGGGCATATGGAGTTGATCATGGCTCCCAGATCGGTGAAGATTCTTAGTGTGGTTTCGGGCGTCGACTCGGGAAAGGTGGAGCACTGATGGCTTCGATACGCTTCGACAAAATAGGGAAAAGCTTCGGCGAAACCGAGGTCATCAAGAACCTCAGCTTTTCCGTGAACGACGGGGAATTCATGGTGTTCGTCGGCCCGTCCGGATGCGGCAAATCCACGGTGTTGCGCATGATCGCCGGGCTGGAAACCATCACCTCTGGGGAACTGTGGATCGGCGATCGTGTGGTAAACAATGTCCACCCCAAGGACAGAGACATTGCGATGGTGTTCCAGAGTTACGCGCTTTATCCCCACATGAACGTGTATGACAACATTGCCTTTGGCCTGAAGATCCGCAAACTGCCGAACGATGAGATCCGGCAAAGGGTAAAAGGAGTCGCAGACATGCTGGGTCTCGATAAACTGCTCGATCGCAAGCCCAAGGCCTTGTCCGGCGGTCAGCGCCAGCGCGTCGCGCTCGGCCGTGCAATCGTCCGGAATCCCTCGGTGTTTCTGTTTGATGAGCCCTTATCCAATCTGGATGCCGAGCTTCGTGTGCAGATGCGCGCCGAAATCAGCGGCCTGCAGCGGCGGCTTAACACCACCACGGTCTATGTGACCCATGACCAGGTCGAAGCCATGACCATGGGCCAGCGCATCGCGGTGATGCGCGGATGCGACAGCTCCAATCCCCACGATACCAACCTGATGCAATGCGGTTCCCCGATGGAGCTGTATGACCAGCCCGACAACGTCTTTGTGGCGCGCTTTATCGGCACGCCGCATATGAACATCCTGCCCGCACGCATCAGTGATAACGGAACGGAAGTAGAGTTGTTCGATGGCCGCATGCCGGTCAGTGCACAGTTCAAGGAAGCTGCGCTTGCGATGCGCGGCCGCGAGGTGATGCTCGGCATCCGTCCGGAACACATCGGCGCTGCCGATCAAGTGGACTGGAAGCAGACGCAGACATTGCGGGGCAAGGCACTAATGGTTGAATTGCTGGGTCACGAAGCCATCCTGCATTTCAAGGTGGGAGAGCACGCTCTGACCGGCCGGCTGCACAGCCACGGAAACTTTCCGGCCCCGGGCGACAGCGTCAGCATGGTGCTGAAATGCGAAGCGATTCACTTGTTCGACAATGTCACGGAGAAGCGCTTGCGTTAAAGGATACCTCTAAAAATCCAAACTCCGTCGCGATACGGCGTTGCTCAAAAAATTTTAACGCTTACATATCAAACATATGCGGCGCGCTAAAATTTCTCTCGCGCCTTGTCTCGCTTAGGATTCTGAATTTTTAGAGGCACCTTAAATATCTTTCGAGGAGAACAAAATGAAGAAACAAATGCAAATAATCTTTGCTGCCGGGATGATGCTGATTGCCGGAATACTCAGTACGGCTCAGGCGGCCGAACTGGTTGTCTGGCATGCCTACCGGGGGGCCGAAAAGACCGCCTTTGAAAAGGTCTCGCAGTTGTACGAGACAAAGATGGCCGGCAAGGGCATCAAGGTAAAGACGCTGGCCATTCCCTACGATGCCTACGCGGACAAGATCAGCGCATCCGTGCCCAGAGGAAAAGGCCCGGATGTTTTCATCTATGCCCAGGACCGGCTTGGCGGCTGGATCGAGTCCGGCAAGACTGTCGAACCCATCGGTTTCTTCATGGACGATGCGACCCGCGCGCAGTTTTTGCCGGACATGCTTGATGCGATGACCTACAAGGGCACGGTCTATGGTCTGCCGCTGAATTACAAGAGCATCACTTTGATCTACAACAAGGCGCTGGTGAAAACGCCGCCAAAAACTTCTGCAGAACTGGTCAAGCTCGCCAAGACGCTGACCAACGCCGAATCGGGCCGCTACGGACTGGCTTACTGGTATACCAACTTTTACTTTCACGCCGCGCTGATGAATGCCTTCGGCGGCCATGTGTTTGACAAGGATGGCAAGCTGATCCTGAATTCGCCGCAAACAGTCGCTTCGATCAAGCAGATGATGAAATGGTACAAGCAGGATGGCATCATGCCCACCGAACCTTCCGAGGCTCTGGTGTCCTCGATGTTCAACGAAGGCAAGGCGGCCATCGTGTTCAACGGACCGTGGTTCATCGGTGAGATATCCCCCTCGGTGAATTTCGGCCTGGCGGTACTGCCGGTGATAGACGAAGCCGGCAAGAAGCCGATGCGCCCATGGCTGACGATCGAGGGCGCATACGTGTCCGCCAGTTCTAAGCAGAAGGAACTGGCCTATGATTTTGCGAAATTCCTTGCCTCGGAAGAAGCCGGTCTGATACTGGCCCTGGAAGGCCGCCAATTGCACACCAACGCCGCAATCTACACGGACAAGCGCGTCTCCGGCGATGCCGTGCTCACGGCATTCCACAATCAGTTGAGCAGTGCCGAGCCGATGCCCAACCGCGCGGAGATGACCATGATGTGGTCGCCGGCGACAACGGCGATGAACAAGGTCGTCAAGGGCAATGCCACCCCCGAGGCGGCGCTCAAGGAAGCATCGGATGCGATACAGGAAAGCATCAACGCATTGCGCAAGGGACGCTGATCCGTTTCCGCGATAAACCAGGCCGTTAACTGACCATGAACCTTGCCGAACACCTGAAGCGATCCGCCGCGCTGGGTCTGGGTATCAGCATGCTGATCACGCTCGCGCTCGGCACCTGGATGTTCCGCGCCGAGGAGAGCGATCTCCGCCTGCAGCACAGGCAGCGTCTGGCGGTAATGCACGCCAACGCATTGGCGCTGGCCGTCGCCAACACCAGCGTCGAAGAAACCGGCAAGCGGGTAAGTGATATCCAGAAATTGGATCCCCGGATCGAGTCTGTGATCATCGTCGGCGGTATGCAGCTGGTGGCCTCGACCCGCACCGAAGATGCGGCACCGCGCCAGCTCAAGCGCGAAGAAAAAGCCTTGTTCGATCTGAGCAACCTGATCCGCACCGCCCGCGAGACGAATCAGGGCGAAGACGTCGTCCGCAAGAAAACCATCCAGATCGAAGAGAAAACGACCGGCCATATCGTGGTCACCGTCCCCTACCTTTCGGATGGCCAGTTTGCGGGAATCCTGCAGATGAAATTCGATACGACCGGGCCGGATGTGTTCAATCCCGCGCCGGATTCATATACATTGCCTTTATTGCTGATGCTGACAGCGTTGCTGGCGGGCTCGTTGCTGCGCATCAGCACGGAACGGAAAATCGATGTTGCGAAACTGCTCGCGCTGGCCGCGTTTCTGATGATCGCGCTGTTTTACCAGAATCAGCGGCTGGACCGGCTTGAGCAGTCGGTGACGCAAGCCAATCAGGCTATCGCGGCAAACTACCTCGCTGCCGCGGAACAGTATGACCGATTGGGATATCTGGCTTTGGCGCGTGACGAATCATCCGTGAATCTTTGGGATACCGATCACTACCAGCGCCCACTTGGCCTGATCGCCGTGAATGGCAGTGTCTCTGCCGAGACCCAGGCCGTGTATTTCGACAAGCGCAGCGGATTTTTGAAACGGCTCCTTGCTGCGATCGACCTTCTTGGTATCGCAGTGCTGCTGATGTTCATTTACGGGTATGCGGCGCGCACCCTCGCGGCGATCAAGGAACACTCCTACGCATACGCCTATGTGACTCCCGCAATATTAGGCATGCTGGTGCTGGTGTTCTTCCCGTTCCTTTACGGAATCACGCTGGCATTCACCGACACGACCCTGTTCAACGAGTCCTTGCCGTTTCAGGATCGTTTGATAGGCTGGGGAAACTTCAAGGCGATACTTGGCGATGTGAATTTGTACGAGCGCACAGCAGACGGGATCATCTGGAATTACCAGAATTTCTACTGGACACTGCTCGTCACCATAGTCTGGACGATATCCAATGTCACGATAGGCGTCACTTTCGGCTTCTTTCTGGCGATGGCGCTGAACACCGAGGGGTTGAGAGGCAAGGCCATCTATCGCGTGCTGCTGATTCTTCCCTGGGCGATACCCAACTACATCACGGCACTGGTATGGCGCGGCATGTTCCATCCGCAGTTCGGCGTCATCAATCAGGTCTTGCAGATGTTCGGCATGCAGCCGGTCGCGTGGTTCGACGGCGTCTTCAGTTCCTTCCTGACCGGACTGGCAACCAACGGCTGGCTGAGTTTTCCGTTCATGATGGTGGTGATACTGGGCGCACTTCAATCCATACCGCGAGAAATGTATGAAGCGGCCGAAGTCGAGGGAGCGGCTCGCTGGCAGCGGCTGAGATACATCACGCTGCCGTTGCTGAAACCAACCTTGATACCGGCCATCGTGCTGTCGGTGGTATGGACATTCAACATGTTCAACATCATCTTCCTGGTATCGGGCGGCGAACCGGGAGGAGCCAACGAGATCCTGATCACCAAGGCATACAAGATCGCATTCGAAAATTACCAGTATGCGTATGCGGCCGCATACTCGACAGTGATCTTCATGATCCTGCTGGTGTATGGGGTTTTCCAGACACGCGTTACCAAAGCGACGGAGTCATTCTGATGGACACCTCTATAAATTTACTGCGCTGCCTGATTGCTGTGTTGCGCGGTACTCGCTTCCTCGCCTATCCGATTGATATGTCTCGTCGCTCCGTTCCGTGCGCCTTGCACTCAAGCAGCTCGCGACAATTTCTAGAGGTGTCCATGTGAAAACCAAAAATCATGTGTGGCTGCATGTGGCGCTGATCAGCTTCACCGTGCTGGCGATCTATCCGGTGCTGTGGGTGCTGGCGCTGTCGTTTTCCGGCCAGCAAAACGTGGGGCTGATCGACCTGCCGAAAGACCCGAGTTTCCTCGAGCGGTTCAGGGGCATATTGCCGGTGCCGGCACATTGGTCGGTAAGCAATTTCACCGAGGTCTGGACCGAGCAGGATTTTGGCCGCTGGTTGTGGAACAGCGTGGTGATCTCGCTGATGACTACCGCGCTGGGCGTGTTCCTCGCCTGCACCGCAGCCTACGCATTCTCGCGCTTTCGCTTCCCCGGCCGCAATACCGGCATGCTGATGTTCCTGGTTTCGCAGATGTTCCCCGGCACGCTGATGCTGATCCCGCTATTCATCATCATCGTCAAATGGCTGGAACTGGGCAACACCTATGTGGGCCTGGTCATCGTGTATGCGACGACCGCGATCCCGTTCTGCGTCTGGATGCTCAAGGGATATTTCGACACGATCCCCTACGATATCGAGGAGTCCGCGCTGATCGACGGCGCCTCAAGGCTGACGATCTTCTGGCGCATCATTCTGCCGCTCGCCAAACCGGCCATCGCGATCACCGCGCTGTTTTCGTTCATGACCGCCTGGAATGAATTCATCCTCGCCTCGGTGTTTATGGAATCCGAGTCAAACTACACCGCCCCGGTGGGGCTGCGCTTCTTCGTCGGCGGATTTTCATCGCAATGGGGATACTTCGCGGCCGGTTCGGTGATCGTCTCGCTTCCGGTGGTGGCATTGTTCCTGCAATTGCAAAAATACCTGATTTCGGGTTTGACCGCAGGAAGCGTCAAATAAATGTTAACGAATTCTTTTTGAAAGAGTAATATATATATACAAATAATCTATTCCAGCCGGCTGCGGATCATTGTCGCAATGCATGTGCCTCGCGGGCGGCTTGATAATCAAACCACTTCCTGTGGTGATGCTGTTGTTCAGCTTGATTCACTTGTTCCACTTGTCCCATTTGTTTCATTTTTTTGTATAAGTATCTGAATCTCGGGTTACCGCAGGAAGTGTCAACTAACTGTAATACTCAATAGAGAAAAGGAGAACGCACATGAAGAATGACAAGACTGCAATTGCCGTTTGCCTGGCTTCCCTGCTGGCACTTGGCACCTCCGCTGCCCAAGCTGTAGTGTTCAATGACCCCAAAGGCGACGACAATGGCCCGGGCAACTATGTTTATCCCACCGATAGCGTTTACAAGCCCGGTTCATTCGATCTCACCAAGGTCGCGATCAAGAAGAGCGGCGACCAAGCCGAATTCGCCGTCGACGTGAACAGTTCGCTGGAAGATCCATGGGGCATGGGCGGCGGCTTTTCGGTGCAGATGATTTTCATCTTTATCAAGAATGCGCCAGGCGGTCACACCGAAAGCCTTCCCGGCCTCAATGTGCAATTTGCTCCGGGCAGCGAGTGGAACAAGGTGGTGATTCTGTCACCGCAAAAAAAGGCCCGGGTCGATGGCGAAGCCCAGACCAAAGCACCCAAGCTCGCAGCTGACATTATCGTACCCAATACAACCCGCGGCAGCAATCGCACCATCAAGGGTTCGGTGCCGCTGAGCGAATTGGGCGGCGACGGCAATGTCGATGGCTGGGCGTACCAGGTGGTGATGCAATCCAACGAAGGCTTTCCGGCCGCAGGCGATCTGCTGACCCGCAAAGCCAACGAGTATGAAGGCCAGCACCGTTTCGGCGGCGGCAATGATGGCGATTGCGATCCTCACGCGATGGATGTGCTGGATGGCCCCGATGCCAAGCAGCCGGAAATGCTGGCTTATACCTGCGGCCCCAATGGCGAGTCGGTCAAGCCGGCCACCCTGAAGATGATCAAGAAGTGATTCGCATTTAAACCAAAAAAGGGAGTGAAAAATGAAATATCTCAAAGTAAGACCATTATGCGTGGCCATCGGGATGGCTTTGGCGGGTTCTGCGTCTGCCACCACGATAGACTTCAGCGGTTCGAACTTTTACATGAAGTTTTTGGATGGCAATATGATGCAAGCTTCCACCAAAAGCATATCCACTGATGGCGGTCCTTTCGGTGGGAATGCCGACCAAGGTCAATTCACCGAATTGAACCTGATATTTAAAGCTACTATTTCTCCGCAAGTCGAGGCTGGCGGGCGCATTCAGAGCCGCAGCAGTGCAGCCTACTGGTCAGAGTACGGCGGATTCGGCAACGAAGGCACTGTCGGTAATGATTCCGTAAATCATCAGAAGATGATGAAGCTGCGCGGAGCCTATATCGAGCTGAGTCCCGGATATAACTGGTTGAGCCAAGTGCGTATCGGCACCAGCGACTGGGGCATGTTCGATCCGTTCACCGTAGGCAAGATACGTTACATCGATCGTGACAACATTAACGGCCTGTATTTCAAAGGCCCCATAGCATCAGGCAGTACTTGGGAAATTGGGCGCGTTTCTTTTCCCCAGTGGAACCGATTTCAGTGGGGTGATGCTTTTTATCTCGACGCTGCACAGTTCAACGATGCAGTGAATATCGCTCAAATCAAAGTGCCTATGGGCCCTGTAAAATTCGCGGCCAGCTATCAGTCTTACAACGAGCATAATCTGGCCGCGACCGCGAATCCATTTACAGGTACCAATTCCCGAGTCTTTTCTCAAAACACTGTCACCGCACTTAAAGCAGAAGGCAGTACCGAAATTGGTATTGATTTACGCGGTGCGTACTACAGATCCACATTTAACCTGAATTCGGCTACGATCGGGCCAAATTGGGGCAATACGCCGATGTCGTCAATCAACGACAAAGCGATCAAGCTGGATTTGGACTGGACAACGCCGGTTGATGGTTTGAACTTGAGCTACCAGTATTTCAATATCGGTGAGGGCTACTACAGTGCTACGGCAGCGCGTCGCGAATCCGATGTGCTGTTAACGGAGGGTTCCGAAGCAGCTTGGTATGGCTGGGGAAATCCAGTCTGGTCTGGTGGCGCGACGGCTGACTACACCCAAGTCGCAGCCAACAAAAATGTCGCCGACAATGGCTTCATAGACTTCAATGAATCTCCTGCGGAATCGGCGGTGGGTTGGAAAGGCCACACTTTCGTTGGTAAATTTGAAGCTGCAAACACCCCGATGTCGCTTGAGTTGACGAAAATAGATTACAACAACAACTGGCAGAATTATCCGGCCACGGGGCCGTTGGCCATGTACGCGTTGTTCCAGGATCGCGCCACAAATATCATCGCATTCAAACTCAACCACAATTTCCAGGTGATGGGTGGTGTTGATACCAACTTCAAGTTCAAACGAGTGGACAACAGAGATAGAGTGAACACCGCTACAGCAGCGGATGATACGAAAGTTCTCGATAACGGCATGACCCTCAGCGCGGGCAATCAGTTATTCAGCCAACTGTATGGCACGCTTTCGTATGGCAGATATTTTCGCAAGAATACGCTCGCTGGTGTTGACTCTAATTACACCAAAAGCATCTACGGTGTGAAATTTGCCTACAACCTGCCCGGATTTGAAGTGGGGATGTTGACGCAATGGATACAAGGCTATGCCGGTCCCACCAAGATCCAGCAATACCGTATGAAGACTTATGCCCAGGTCAATTTCTAAATCCTGAGCTTACTCTTGCTTGTTCGAAGACCATAACCCTCCCCTTACCCGGGAGGGTTTTTTATTTTGTAAGTTTTGCTCTTTGCTCGGCGAGAACGACGCTCAGGCGTATACTGCTACCGCTGAACCTAACCGGCCGTGAACACTCTGTATGCCAAGTTGGCAAACCCATGAAATGGAAATGCAAAGGATAGTCACGTGAAATTCACTTTACTGCTTATTGTCCTGATGTTCCCCATGCTGAGCGCCTGGGCAGGCCAGCGGACATTAGCCACGGTCAACGATCCAGCGGGCGACGATCACGGTGGTGGTGCGCTGATTTATCCGCAACGCAATGATTTCAGTTCCGGCGATCTCGATCTGATGCAGCTGAAGATCAGCCGCGATGAGCAAGGCTTCTGGTTCGAGGCGGTATTCAAGAATCCGATTCGTGATCCTGGTGGTGTCTCTAACTCGGTCAGCTCAGAATCGCTGGCAAACTTTGCGCGCAAGGGCTTCTACCAATTCAATCTCGATGTGTATATCGACACCGATCGCGTCCATGGTTCGGGCAATACCACTAGCGCTCCCGGACGGCAGGTGCAGATCGATCCGGGCTACGCCTGGGAAAAAGTTGTGATACTCACGCCCCGGCCGGAACTGATGCGGCGACAATTATTGGATGCGCTGACCGAGCAATATCCGGACAGAACAAATGCCGAGACCGGGGCCAGCATCGACCAGTCGATGTTTTTCCCGACGCGGATCCGTGTCCGCGGCAAGTCGATATCTTTTTTTGTGCCTGCCGGATTCTTTGCCGGAAGTAACGGGACGGACTGGGCCGTCACGGCTTTGGTTACCGGTGCAATGACCACCATTCCGGCCGACCTGTCGATTTTCCCTGCATCAAAAAAACCGCTCGAGCTGCTCGAACTGGGCGTCATGCAGCCTGCACCTGGGCGCCAGAAGGACACCTTCGGCTACAGTGGCGCAATGCCGAGTCCGGTGGTAGATGTGCTGGGTGCTTCCTCTGAGCAGCAAATGCGGCAACTAGCCGCAAAGATTGGACTGACCGGCGTCTCCTGGGGGCCGCATGCAGTCGATGACGCCCGGCCGATACCTGCGGCGGCAGCTATTGCACCTGAAAAGATCTCCGGCCCGGCGGCAGTTGCACCGATCGTTCCCGTCGGCAAGCTGTTGCAGCCGGAAAGGCCGGTTTCTGCAAAGCCAGCGGAAGAAAAAACACCGGAGTCTGTCCCTCCTGCCGATTCGTCCATCGTCAAGCGACTGCAGACCTTGCAGCAGTTGCTCGATCAAAAGCTCATCGACGAAAGCGAATACAAGGAACAGAAACAGCGCATCCTGAAGGAGCTGTAAGCGGGTCCGGGATGGGAATCCTGAACAAGATATACGCTCACTGAGGGATCAACGTGGACCCCCACCGCCATGACATTGAGGCACTCTACGCCCACCTGCACAGCAGTGCGCAGGGTCTGACACAGGCCGAGGCTGCACAGCGCCTGTCGAGGTATGGCGCCAACCAGATCGAAAAAATCACCGGGCAGTCCTTCATCGTCCGGCTGCTCAAGGAATTCACCCATTTTTTCGCGCTGATTCTGTGGCTGGCGGCCGGGCTGGCATTCATCGCCGAATGGAAAAATCCCGGACAGGGCATGGCGCTGCTGGGCTACGCGGTGCTCGGCGTGATCCTGATCAACGGACTGTTCTCGTTCTGGCAGGAATACCGCGCGGAAAAGGCGCTGGCCGCGTTGCGCAATCTGTTGCCGCGCCGCACTACCGCGCTGCGCGACGGCCATGCGGTGCAATTGCCGGTGGCGGGACTGGTGCCGGGCGATGTGGTGCTGCTTGCGGCGGGTGACGACGTGCCCGCCGATTGCCGCTTGATCGAAGCGTTCGGGGTGCGCGTCAACACCGCCAATCTCACCGGCGAATCCAAGCCGATGGCGCGTGAAGCCGACCACATTTCGGAAGTGCAAGTCGCATTACGGCGCAACATCCTGCATGCCGGCACCTCGCTGATCTCAGGCGAGGCAAAAGCGATGGTGTACGCCACCGGGATGCATACCGAATTCGGCAACATCGCGCGCCTGACGCAAACCGTGCGCGAGCCGCTGTCGCCGCTGCAAAAAGAGATCGTGCGCTTGTCCAGACTGGTGGCTTTGTTCTCCACACTGCTTGGCGTGGTGTTCTTTCTGATTGGCCAGACTATCGGCTTGTCGTTCTGGGAAAACCTGGTGTTCGCGATCGGAATCATCGTCGCCAACGTGCCGGAAGGATTGCTGCCCACCGTCACGCTGTCGCTGGCAATGGCGACCCAGCGCATGGCGAAGAAGAATGCGCTGGTGCGCCATCTGCCTGCAGTGGAAACGCTGGGTGCGGCCAGCGTGATCTGCAGCGACAAGACAGGCACGCTGACGCAGAATCGGATGAGCGTCCGGCAGGTGTTTTATTCCGGCGCGCTGCAATTTCCTGACGAGCTGGTCGCCACCACCGCCATGCCGCTGTTCGCCATCATGCGTCATTGTCATGACCTGCGTCGCATCGTCCGGGACGGGCAAACGGTGTGGCAGGGAGACCCGATGGAAGTGGCGCTGCTCGAAGGCGCGCCGCCGAATGGAAAGATGTTTACCCGCATCGACGAAATCCCGTTCGACACCGAGCGCAAGCGCATGTCGGTGATCTGCGATACCCCGCAAGGACCCATGCTGTATTGCAAAGGCGCGCCGGAGAGCGTGTTGCCGCTGTGCAGTAAAATGCTGCTGCAAGGCAGGCCCCTGCCGCTGGATGAAGCCAGCCGCGCCAGCCTGCTGGGCACCCATGAGCAGATGACGGAACGGGGGCTGCGCGTGCTGGCACTGGCCTATCGCAGCTTGCCTCAACACTCAACTCAGCGCGAGACAGAGCTTATCTTCGCGGGGCTTATTGGCCTGGTTGATCCGCCGCGCGAGGCTGTGCCGGAAGCGATCCGCACCTGCCATGCCGCGGGCATCCGCGTGATCATGGTCACCGGCGACCATCCGCACACCGCCAGCGCATTGGCGCGCGAGATCGGTCTGGCGCAGAACCCGATCGCGGTGACCGGCGACAAGCTGAGCCTGATGTCTGATACCGATCTGCAACTGCTGCTCGACGAACCCGGATTGCTGTTTGCGCGCACCGGCGCCGACCAGAAGATGCGCATCGTGCAGGCCCTGCAGCGCAAGGGCGAGGTCGTCGCGGTGACCGGTGACGGGGTAAACGACGCGCCGGCATTGAAGTACGCCGATGTGGGTATCGCGATGGGCATTTCCGGCACCGATGTCGCCAAGGAATCGGCCGACATCATCCTGCTCGACGACAACTTCGCGACCATCGTCGCCGCGATCGAGGAAGGCCGCGCGGTATTCGACAACCTGCGCAAATTCCTCACCTACATCCTCACCTCCAACGTCCCCGAGCTGGTGCCATATCTTGCATTTGTACTGTTCAGGATTCCGCTGCCGTTGACCATAATACAAATCCTCGCGGTCGATCTCGGCACCGACATGCTGCCCGCTCTCGCTCTCGGCGCGGAAAAGCCCGATCCCGGCACGATGCGGCGGCCGCCACGGTTGCGCAGCGAACGGCTGCTCAATTGGGGATTGCTGATGCGCGCTTACCTGTTCCTCGGGCCGCTGGAGGCGATCGCGGGCATGGCGGCGTACTTCTTCGTGCTGCACGGCGGCGCCTGGCAATTCGGCAGCATGCTGGGCCATCGCGACAACCTGTACCTGCAAGCCACCGCGGCTTGCCTGTCGGCGATCATCGCGATGCAAGTGGTCAACGTGTTCCTGTGCCGCCACCCTACCCTGTCCGCATTCAGCCGCGGCCACGGCCGCAATCGCCTGATCTGGTACGGGATCATTTTCGAGCTGACGCTGCTGGTGCTGATCGTCTACACGCCGTGGGGCAACGCGCTGTTCGGCACCGCACCGCTGGACGCAGAAGTATGGCTGTTCATCCTTCCTTTCATGCCCGGCATGTTGCTGGTGGAGGAGTTGCGCAAGGCGGTGGTACGCAGAATGGCACGACGGGCCATCGGTGACAAACCACGGTTTCTGAACCAAACATGATACGCCAGCGTCCTTACGGCAAAACCGGCCTGATGATTTCTGTTCTCGGTCTGGGTGCCATGCAGATCGGCGATCCCGATCTGGAAGAAGCACAGGTCTCGTCTTTGTTGAACGCCGCCCTTGATGCCGGCATCACGCTGATCGATACGGCGCGCAGCTATGGATGCTCGGAGGAACGCATCGGACGCCACCTTGCCGCGCGGCGCGACAAATTCGTCCTCTCCACCAAGCTCGGTTACGGCATCGATGGCTACGATGACTGGACCGGGCCGTGCATCGCCGCCGGCATCGAACATGCGCTGCGCATGCTGCGCACCGACCGGATCGATATCGCGCATCTGCATTCCTGTCCGCGCGCAACGCTGGAGCGCGGCGACGTCATCGCTGCGCTCGAACAGGCCAGGCACGACGGCAAGGTGCGTGCGATTGCCTACTCGGGAGATGGCGACGATCTCGCCTATGCTGTTGCCAGCGACCGTTTCGACGGCTTCATGGCTTCGATGAACATTTGCGACCAGCGTGTCATCGATGATGTTCTGCCTGATATCACAACACAGGGATTCATCGCCAAACGTCCCGCGGCAAATCATCCGTGGCGCTTCAACGAACGTCCGGCTGGCGACTACTGCGAGCAATACTGGTTGCGCTGGCGCGCGATGGAACTCTCCAGCCATGGCCGCGACTGGGGCGAGATCGCAATCCGTTTTGCGATCTCGCCGCCACAGGTTTCGAGTGCGATCATCGGCACAGGAAGCATGGCACATCTGCAACAGAATATCGCATGGACGGAGGCTGGCGCATTGAGCGCCGTTTGGTTTGAGGAATTGCACGCGGCATTTCGGCTACATGACCATGGCTGGGTGGGGCAGATCTAGTTTTTGCATGACTCAAACCATATACGCTTCACCGGGCCGTAGGCTGTTGCACCCATTTGCGCACCAGCGGAGAAATCGCCAGCGCTACCGGAAAAGAATCAGCCATGCCGCGGTCATGGCCGGCTCTGCCATCAACTATTTTTTCCTGTCAGCGGGGCATATCCTCTTGTAAGCGGAGAAGCAAATGATCGCGGCGCCCACGATGAACACAATCAGGTAGAAGTGATTTGCGGCAAAGGATTTTCCCATCGACAGGATCAGCCCCTTGATCCCGCCGGCAACCATGGCCACTGCAAATATCAACTCGGCCATCGCGGCATTCGCGCTGGATACCGGCGGCAGTTTGAACGTTTCAAAAAACAGGATGGCCAATGCCATCCACAAGAACATTGCCGCTGCCTCCCCCAGCAGCGCTCCCTGCAGCAACGCGACCGCCGCAAACACCAATAACAGCCCGATTCGTGCCAGATTCTCCGCACTGCCATACTCGATTTGCGCCATGATCCCTCCTGAATAATTTCACGATTAGCCCGCCAATACTCTAGCAGATATCATGTTGCGCATTGAAAAATAATCTGCCGCTATCCGGTCAAACCACACCGTGCTACACCAGGAATCCGCAGGATTTCCAGTTGGCAGTTTCTGGCTATTCGGGCTTTGCGGTATGCTTGCCACTTCCGGACTATAGGTTGGCGCCGAATCAAATTGGAACACTACTCACATCCTGATGCAGGGCGGCACGGCGAAACTGCGGCGCATTACATCGCCGCTGCAGTGCCGCGCGGCCGGCCCGAGGATACGGTCGCAATGGCTGTCTCCGCGCTGGGCGGGCGCCGCTATGAAAGCGTCACCCTGCTCTGCATCACTGATTCCGACGGCCGCCTGCTCGGCGTGATCCGCATCGCAGACCTGCTGGCCGCGCCGCCCGAAACACGCCTGTCTGAACTCATGTGGCGCGATGCGCCGCGCGTGCACGCCGACGCGGATCAGGAAAAGGCCGCCTCGCTGGCCTTGCACCACGTGCTCAACGCCATCCCGGTAGTGGATCACAACAACTTCCTGCTCGGTGTAATCCCCTCCGAAGCGCTGCTGCACATCCTGCGCCGCGAGCATGTCGAAGACATCCACCGCATCGCCGGTATCGGGCGCGAGACCCACCGTGCGCGCGAAGCGATCGAATCGCCGCCGATCCGCCGGGCGCGTGACCGTCTGCCATGGCTGCTGATCGGCCTGGTCGGCAGCATCATCGCCACCTGGGTGGTGGCGCGTTTTGAACATGAATTGAATACCCGCGTCGCGATCGCCTTCTTCGTGCCGGGACTGGTCTATCTTGCCGATGCCATCGGCACCCAGACCGAGGCTGTGGCGGTGCGCGGCCTTTCGTTGAGCCACGCAAAATTATCCAGCCTGGTCAGCGGCGAGTTGCGCACCGGCTTGCTGATCGGCCTGGCATTGGGTGCGATCACCTTTCCGATGGTATGGCTCGCCTTCGGCGACATGCACCTTGGCGCAGCCGTTGCGTTCGCGCTGTTCTGCGCCAGCGCCGTGGCCACCACGATCGGCTTGCTGCTGCCGTGGTTGCTCAACAGGTTCGGCTCGGACCCCGCTTACGGCAGCGGACCGCTCGCCACCGTCATCCAGGACCTGCTGAGCCTGATCATTTACTTTGCCGTCGTAAGCAACATCCTGATGTAATGGCCATGCTCCGCGTGTGCGATGCCTTGCCACCGGCCTAGCCCGGCGCGGCTTCCATCCACTGAAAGCTCACCTGCTCGAAGTCATCGCCCTCTGCCAGCAGTCCGGTAAACCGGATATTGCGGCTTTTCTCGCCCATCATCATTTCGTAGATCTGCCCTGCAACATAGCTCCCCGATTCCATCAGCATCGTGGCATTCAAATACGAGTTCTGCGAGTCTGGCAGCAAGATGACATGCAGATAATCGTATTCGAAGGAGCCCGAGCTGGTTTCCCAGTTGGATACTTTTTCCGCGCCCTTGCCGAGGATGCGCAGCCACACCGCCAGAGGTTTCCTGGCAAGAATCTCGATGCCCGCATGCACCTTGCCTTCGGCGTCGGTTTTTATCCGCCTGATCGCGCCCACCCACCACGGGTTGCTCTGTTTGGTTTTGAGGCCGCACAGCGCGCCTATCTTCCCCCACGGGCCGGCAGTCATCGGCATGATCGCGCCCAGGCCGCCGCCGCTGGCATCCAGCAGCGTCCAGGTTTCCGTGGTGTAGTCGATTTTTTCATCGGCAAGATCGATGCTGGAATGCTGCCTCAGCATGGCCGCATCTTTCTCGGAAAGATGCTGCAACTGTCCCGGCTCGATGTGAGCGACCAGGTTGCCGATGGTCTTGTAGCCATGGATCACTTCGATTGCGGCGTTGATTTGCGAGCGTTCCCCGAGACGGTGCGGCTTCACACTTGACCAGTATCTGTGCAGATGTTTGAGCACCGTCAGCTTGCCGTCGGGCGAGAACTCATTGCCGAATCGTTTTTCCTGCTGGAGCATACCGCTCTCGTTCTGGCGGGTGATATCTTCCACTTTGGGCACCGCCCGCAGGGTGCCGAAGAAGCGCATCGTGGCAACGGGTTGGAGTTGTGCATCCACCCGCCGGGGTGCGGCGGGCATGGCGAGGTTGACGAAATTCGGGCACTCGGCAGACGGATGTTCCTGCATGTCAAAGAAACTGACCATGCGTCCTGCGACCCGGTAAGCGACTTCGATCTGCTCGGGCGCCAGCGTGCCGGGTGAAGAGACATACAGCACCAGGGCCCGCAGCAACTCGCGTTGCGGGTTGGTGTGGATGGGATTGCCGGAATAGGCATATACCATGGCGTCCGCCATCCGGTTGGCTTCGGCGAGCTGATAGGCTGCAAACAATTGGCTCCATACCGTTTGCTCGATTTCGATATAGCGCATCAGTTCCAGCTTCATCTGCTCGGCCAGGCTGCGTATCAGCCTGACGTAGATGACCGGGATGATCTCCTTGTATTCCAGCGGGAACTTGTCCGGTTGCCGGCACTCCTGCGCGCACAGTCCGTATGCCTCGGCCTGAGCTTTCATGTGCGCATGGATGCCCTTCCAGATATACATGCCATGAAAATCCTGCAAATGCGGCGCGGCCAGGTATTCCTTCAGCAACATCGCGTGGAACGGTTGCGCGGTTTCATCTAGCAGCATCACGACGCCGGCGCGGCGTTCCGGGCGGAAGCCAGCGGTCTCCTTGATTGAAACCAGCCAGCCGGTTATTTCCTCAAGCGCCTTGAGCGGATCATCTGCGGGCAGGTCGGCCAGAGTGGCCCTGGCTGAGGCCACGTCAGCCATCGGGAAATCATTGTTGCTTTCCAGCTTTTCGATCCAGGAAAACATCGGCCCATACACTCCCATCAGTCTTGCAGTGCCTGCGACTCGTTCGATGCGCACACATAGTATAGAAGACGGGTTGCAATGGGAAGTGTATTTCAATTCCGATTGCATATTTCGAATACGGCTCCCAAAGCACACTTCTCTGCGGTAAGCTACGCCCTTTCTAACAACTATATCGTTCCGGTTCCATCTCGAAGGTCAAACAAGGCGGCAACGAGCAAGCGACGCAGGCAGTACAAATAGTACGACCAGGAGCGAGCGAGGCAGCCAACACAGTTTCACCGATGAAATGGGAGCGGAGTCTGAAAAGCACATGGCTCAATATGTAATGTCCATGCTCCGCGTGAGCAAGATCGTTCCCCCCAAGCGCCAGATCATCAAGGACATCTCCCTCAGCTTTTTCCCCGGCGCCAAGATCGGCCTGCTCGGGCTGAACGGCTCGGGCAAATCCACCGTGCTGCGCATCATGGCGGGCGCGGACAAGGAATACGACGGCGAGGTGCAGCACCTGCCCAATATCAGCATCGGCTACCTGCCGCAGGAGCCGCAGCTCGACCCCGCCAACACCGTGCGCCAGGAAGTGGAGTCCGCGTTGGGTGAGGTGATGCAGGCGCAGAAAAAACTCGACGAGGTGTATGCCGCCTATGCCGAAGAGAATGCCGACTTCGACGCGCTGGCCGCCGAACAGGCGCGCCTTGAAAATATCATCGCCGCCGGCGGGTCCGATTCCGAGCACCAGCTCGAGATCGCAGCGGATGCCTTGCGTTTGCCGCCGTGGGATGCGGTGATCAAGAATCTTTCCGGCGGCGAGAAACGCCGCGTCGCGCTGTGCAAGCTGCTGCTGGAAAAGCCCGACATGCTGCTGCTCGACGAGCCGACCAACCACCTCGATGCAGAATCGGTGGAATGGCTGGAACAATTCCTGGTGCGCTTCCCCGGCACCGTGGTCGCGGTCACGCATGACCGCTACTTCCTCGACAACGCCGCCGAATGGATACTCGAACTCGACCGCGGCCACGGCATCCCGTGGAAGGGCAACTACTCGAGCTGGCTGGAGCAGAAGGAAGCGCGGCTCGAGCAGGAGAACAAGCAGATCGACGCGCACATGAAGTCGATGAAGCAGGAGCTGGAATGGGTGCGGCAGAATCCGAAAGGACGCCAGGCGAAATCCAAGGCGCGTATCGCCCGCTTCGAAGAACTCAATTCGCAGGAACACCAGAAGCGCAACGAGACGCAGGAAATCTTCATCCCGGTCGGCGAGCGGCTCGGCAACGAAGTTATCGAATTCATCAATGTGAGCAAAGCCTACGGCGACCGCCTGCTGATCGACAACCTCAGCTTCAAGGTGCCGCCCGGCGCCATCGTCGGCATCATCGGCCCGAACGGCGCGGGTAAATCCACGCTGTTCAAGCTGATCACCGGCAAGGAAAAGCCGGATTCCGGCGAAGTGAAAATCGGCACCACGGTAAAAATTGCCCATGTTGACCAGGCGCGCGACTCGCTGCAGAACGACAAGACCGTGTTCGACGCCATCTCCGGCGGCAACGACATCCTCACCGTGGGCAAATACGAAACCCCGGCGCGCGCCTACATCGGCCGCTTCAACTTCAAGGGCGGCGACCAGGCCAAGATCGTCGGGCAATTATCCGGCGGCGAGCGCGGCAGGCTGCACCTCGCGCAGACATTGATCTCAGGCGGGAACGTGTTATTGCTCGACGAACCCTCTAACGATCTGGATGTGGAAACGCTGCGCGCGCTCGAAGATGCGCTGCTCGAATTCGCCGGCTGCGTGCTGGTGATCTCGCACGACCGCTGGTTCCTCGACCGCATCGCCACCCACATCCTCGCGGCGGAAGGCGATTCGCACTGGACATTCTTCGACGGCAATTATCAGGAATACGAAGCGGACAAGCGCAAGCGGCTGGGTGAGGAAGGCGCGAAGCCGAAGCGGATACGCTACAAACCGATCAGCCGATGATGCAGACGATTGAAGAGCTTCATCAACATAGTATCAGCGTGACGCCATGAACCTGGACGCCCGCACCCTGCTGTTTTCGCTGTTCCTGATCTACGGCTTGTCAGTGCCGGGCATGTTCTGTGCCGCCACCTGCCGGAGCGGCGGCAGGACGCGGGATGGCCTGGGCAAATGGGCAGCAGCGATGTTCCTGGAAACACTGACCTGGGCGTTGATCGCTGCCCGCGGCACTATTCCCGATTTCTTCTCGGTCGTTGTCTCCAACGGATTGCTGGCTGCCGCGCATGCCCTGATGCTGGCCGCAGTTTATGAATTCCAGCGGCGTCAGGCGCCGCGCTGGCAGTATTGGCTTCCGGTCGCATTGACGGTGCTGATGGCGGCCGTGCTGGTGGACGATATACGCGGCCGCTTCATCTGGGGCAGCATCATCTACGGCTTCCAGATGATACTGATAGGCCGCGCGCTGATATCCGACAAGGAGACCCGTGCCGGGCGGTCATGGCAATTGCTGTTCGGCGGGATCGTCCTGCTCTTGCTGGTGTTGGCGCTGCGGGCCATCACGGCCCTGTCCGGCTTCACCGGACTGACCCAGCTCCAGAACAACGCGCCGATCCATCCGTTCCAGGTCATTTCCTATATTGCCCTGATGGCGATCGCGCTGCTCGGCTCTATCGGTTTCGTGCTGCTGGTCAAGGAGCGCACGGACCGGGAGATCATGCACCTCGCGATGACCGACAGCCTCACCCAGATTCCCAACCGGCGCGCGCTGATGGATTTTGCCGCGCGAGTCCTGGCAAGGCGCAGCGGCTTGCCGCTGGCGTTGCTGATGATAGACGTGGACCATTTCAAGCTCATCAACGACACCTACGGCCATCTGACCGGAGACGACGTGCTGTGCAAAATCGCCGCGCTGTTCGAGGGAAGGCTGCGCGGACATGATCTGCTCGGGCGCTACGGCGGGGAAGAATTTTGCGTGGTCGCCCCGGATACCGACACCAAGGGTGCGCTTGCGCTGGCCGAATCCTTGCGGAATATCATTTCCTCAGCATCGTTTGCCACCGCAAAAGGAGCGCTCTTCATCACGGTGAGCATCGGCATCGCGTGCTGCCCGCTAGAGGTCATGCGCAACCTGAAGGAAGTTCTGGCAGAAGCAGATACCGCGCTCTATGATGCCAAGCAAACCGGCCGCAACAAGGTGGTCTGCTTCGGTATCGAGAATGCGTAGCAACGAAATCGCCACCCACATCCTCGCGGCGGAGGGCGATTCGCACTGGACGTTCTTCGACGGCAACTACCAGGAATACGAAGCGGACAAGAAGAAGCGCATGGGTGAATAACCAATCACTTGGCAACTTGCTGCCTTAGTGAGATGGCTAGTAGTTTCATCAGAAGGCGCGAAGCCGAAGCGGATTCGGTATAAGCCGATTAGTCGGTAAAGCATTTATTCCCTCTCCCTCCGGGGGAGGGTTAGGGTGGGGGTAGCCGTTCGCCCTGCACCCGCAAGGGGTAGGCCGTGGCTGTACGGGGCATCGCCCCAACAGCACACGCTCAGCCTGTCGAAGGGTACGGTTGCTGTTAAACTAGCCAGCAAGGAGGGATTGCATGCCAACCATCAGCCAGTTTTTCGGGATCGTGATCCAGATGTTCTGGCGGGAGCATGCACCACCTCACTTTCATGCGCTATATGGCGAATATGAGGCCCTGATCGACATTCGGACACTGGATGTGATCGGAGGTAGTCTGCCGAGGCGCGCGCAGGCTCTCGTGCTTGAATGGGCGGCACTGCATCGTGCCGAGTTAATGGAGGATTGGAATCTATGCCAAGCGAAACAGTTACCCAGGAAAATATCGCCGTTGGATTAAAAGCGGCGGCGGCTTGGCGCGTGCGCGCTGTCAGCGTGCTGCCGGATTATCGGCTTTCGGTTACCTGCAATGACGGCACAAACGGCATCGTGGATATGTCGGCGCTGGTTAATAGTAAAAATGCGGGGATTTATGCAGCGCTTAAAGATGCACAATTGTTCCAGAAAGTCGGCATCGATCTTGGCGCACTCACATGGCCGAATGGCGCAGACCTCGATCCGTTGTGGACGCATGAGGAACTTGGGAAAAACAAAACGTGGTCTGTCCCCGTTTAACTCTAATTATCTGCTGGCTGCATTGCTGTTACAGGTTCAATGGAGGCCGAATCCAATGATTACAAACTCACGTGGAATAACAGGCACTTGCAGACTCGTAGAGCCGAGTATGTTTATACCCGTAAAATTTAACTAGACAGAGTTAAACATTTTGTTTAACCTCAAAGGTTAATGAAATAAGTCACCCATCCAATGGAAATTACTTTCGCCACAAAGAGCCTCATGAAGCAGCTCAGCGAGGAGAAGGTTATGGTCAAAACGTTCGGCACGGTTAGAGCCAAAAAGCTCAAAATTGTGCTTACCCAGCTTAAGGCCGCCCCTAACCTTGGGGTATTTGCTCCTCCAATGAGCCCTCCCCATAGGTGTCACGAACTGACTGGGGATCGAAAAGACCAGCTGACAGTAGATTTGGGCCACCCTTACAGATTGTTTTTTGTGCCCAACCACAATCCGCTGCCGCAAAGGGCGGAGGGTGGTTTGGATTGGAAGTTGGTTACATCGATAGAAATTAGAGAAATAGAGGATCCCCATGGATAAGCAAGTCACAAATGATTATCGGCCTGACTATGCTGTTTCGCCTGGAGAAGTGCTTAGTGATGAACTCGAATTGCGAGGCATGACACAGCAAGAATTGGCTAAACGAACAGGCCTTACTCCAAAACATATCGTTTCCATCGTGAAGGCGAAGTCTGCCATCACGCCAGAAACGGCTATTAAGTTTGAGCGTGCCATGGGCATGCCTGCTGATTATTGGCTTAACTTGGAAAGCAACTATCAAGAGGTGCTGGCTCGCTTGCGAGAGGATGGCCAGCTTGAGCATGATATTGACTGGTTAAATCATATTCCGGTCGCTCAAATGGCAAAACTAGGTTGGATTGTGAAGTTCCGCGATACAAAGGCTCAATTGGTTGAGGTGCTGCGGTTTTTTGGAATTGCCAGTGTCAGCCAATGGGATGATATGTGGCCGAATCTCCAAGTGGCGTATCGTCAACATAACCACCAGGAAGTTTTTCCAGAGGCGGTATCGGCTTGGTTGCGCCAAGGTGAGATTGAGGCAGCGCGAATTTCTTGCTCCCCTTTTGATAAAACGACATTCCGTGCCGCGCTTGATCGAATTAGAACTCTAACTGTGGAACCTCCTGAAATCTTTGGTCCGCAGATGCAAGAACTTTGCGCTCAAGCAGGTGTTGCCGTTGTATTTGTTCCTTCCCTTCCCAAAACTGCGGTGAGCGGTGCGACCCGTTGGTTGAACCCAAACAAGGCGCTTATTCAACTGAGTCTTCGCTACAGAACCGATGACCACCTTTGGTTTACTTTCTTCCATGAAGCAGGGCATATCTTGCTGCATGGGAAAAAAGAGTTTTTTCTTGAAGGAGCTAACGGCCTGGACGAAGGTAAGGAAGATGAGGCGAACAGGTTTGCCCAAGAAGAGTTAATTCCAAGGGCTGCGTTCACCAGTTTCACTCGATATGGGCCATTTAACAAAGCTGTGATTCGCGATTTCTCAAGGCGCATTGGCATTGCGCCTGGCATTGTAGTTGGACAGTTGCAGCATGCTGGCCTAATGCCAATAACACATTGCAACGATCTTAAACAGCATTTTCGATGGAATCACGAGTAATCCCACTTGGAGCTAATGGGTGCCCCCTTTATTGTGGATCCCGACCGTTGGTTCCTCGACCGCATCGCCACCCATATCCTCGCTGCGGAAGGCGATTCGCACTGGACGTTCTTTGACGGCAACTATCAGGAGTATGAGGCTGATAAACGTAAACGTTTGGGCGAAGAAGGAGCCAAACCCAAACGCATACGCTACAAACCTATCAGCCGATAAAGATAGAATGACCGGACAAAAAAACGGTTGGGTGATAACCAGCCTGCGTGGTTGTTGGGGCTTTAGCCCCTTACAACCACGGCGTACCCCTTGCGGGTGAACTTGCAGCCGTATTATGGCGGCTTAGTCGAATGGCTAGTAGTTCCATCAGGAAGGCGCGAAGCCTAAGCGGATTCGGTATAAGCCGATTAGTCGGTGAGTAAAGCGGCTGTTTGGTCGCCAGCTACATTTTCTAAAGGGGAGATTTAATGAATGCTAATGAGACTAAGCTCCAACCATTCATCGAGGGAACTAAGCAATACTTGGTCCCCTTGTATCAAAGACCCTATACATGGGACGATTCTTATTGGAAACGTCTTTGGGCGGATTTAAAAGACCTCTATCTCAGCAATGACAATAGACCACATTTTTTTGGCTCTATTGTTACCATGCCAAGCACTTCTGTACCTGAAGGCATTACCAAATTTTTACTCATTGATGGCCAACAAAGGCTAACAACTATCAACATACTGCTGGCCATAATTCGAGATATCGCTCAAATAAATGGCAATCAAAAGCTTGCTGACGAAATCAATGAAACCTTGCTTATCAATAAATATAAAACGGATCATGATTATTACAAGCTCCAGCCCACAAAAACAGATCGTGAAACCTTCCACAGAATAGTTAATAAAGCTGGGGACCCGAGCCCAGATTCCAATATAACCAAGGCGTATAAATTTTTTGAGCGATCCATTAAGCGTGATCTTATTGACATTGAAAAGTTAAAGAATCTTCTTATAAAGAGGCTTTCAATAGTAAGCATTGTTCTTGATGGTGACGACAATCCCAATGTTGTATTTGAGGGGTTGAATTGGAAAGGTTTGCCGCTTACACAAGCTGACCTACTTCGAAATTATTTCGTAATGATGATCCATGTCGAAAAACAAGACGCGATCTATGAGGAGTTATGGGAGCCGATCGAAATTTCGCTCAGAGAGATATTAACTGAATTTATTCGTCACTATTTAATGAAGGATGGCATAGATGTTAAAAAGAACGAAGTTTACTTAAGTCTTAAGGATCAAATTAACCCAAGTAATGCAATTCAACGCCTGAGAGATCTTAATAAATTCTCAAAATATTACGAAAGATTGATATCCCCAGAACAAGAAACAAATTCTATAGTATCCAATGCGATTTTCCGCTTTAAGCGTTTAGATATAAGTTTCTGCTATCCTTTTTTACTAAACTGCTACGAAGAATTTCAGCAGGGAAGAATTAAGGATGTTGATTTTGTATCTGTACTTAAATTAATTGAAAATTTCATCTTGAGACGTTTTGTTTGCAATATACCGACCTACGGTCTTCATAAAGTCTTTGCGGCACTGTTTAATCAGATAGACAAGTCGAACTTGATTGAAAGTTTGGCTACACAACTTCAAGCGCACGATTACCCAACCAATCGCGAATTCTCGGAGTCACTCAAGATATTTAAACTTTACGGCGCTGGGGAGAGAACTCAAAAAGCAAAACTAATTTTGGAGTCTATTGAAGATTCGTATAGTCACAAGGAGCCGGTTAATTATTCGGCATTAACACTTGAGCATTTGATGCCACAAACATTAACGGACGAGTGGAGGCAAGAATTGGGTGGCGATGAAGATGCTGAGCTTGTCTTTGACTTGTACCTTCATACAATTGGTAATTTGACTTTAACTGGCTATAACTCAGAACTTTCAAACGCACCATACAAAACAAAAAAGGAAAAGCTACTTCAGAGCCATATCGAACTGAATTCCTACTTTGAAAAAATTGATCGTTGGGGGAAAAATGAAATACTTGATAGAACAGCAACGCTAAGCGAGCAAGCATTGCAAATCTGGCCTTATATTGGAAAGAAAGAGCTCGAAGGGAAATTCAAATCTTCATTTACTGGTACAAAACCTCTTAAACTGAATTTATTAGGCCAGGCTTTCAATGTTCAAACTTGGCGAGATGTTCTAGAAAAAACAATTAGCGTAATTGCTGAGTTAGAGCCGGATAAATTTGAAGAATTGCTGATACAGCACCCGAAATTCGTTGGAAGAAATAAAGCTGTATTCAGAAATCCAAGAGAGCTTGCAAACGGTATTTTTATTGAAGTTCATTTATCCGCGGATTCAATCAGAGATTTTTGTCTGCAGACGGTTGAATTTGTCGGATTAACAAGATCGGAATGGCACGTAGAAACTGCTGAAAATAATTAATGAATTAAAGCGGTGATATGGGGACCGGTGATATGGGACGGAGCCCAATTGATTTTGGGTATGATATTGACGATGAAATGTACCAGAGTCGATTTTTTTTGAGCGACCCTACTCACCATGAGCCTAAGGTCCGGATTCAAATACGCGAGGGAAGATATCGGTTTTACTCAGATTTTAGATCGGGCAATTCACCCTCTTGACGGGCGAGAGAAAGGCTCATATTGTATTTTTCCTCGCTGACACCCGCCTCGTGACAAAGTTAGGCGGGCTATCAAGTCACGAGAAACAACTTGTAAATCAAGACAGGAGAAACCACCATGCGTAAACCCAAAACCTTTTTCCGCGCATTCGTTGCCACGACACTTGGAGCCCTGCTGCTTTCGGTCGGCATGTCCTCTGCCCAGGCGGCAACCCTGCACTTCAAGAATATCTGCCAGTCCGACCCGGCGTCAAACAAAAACACCGTCACTGCCACCCTGCACGACGAATTTCACAACTTGCTGCCCGGCGTCACCCTCAATGCCCTGTGGTCCTACGTTGACTATCGTCAGAACCATGCCGTGTTCAAATATCGCCAGGACTCCTGCACCAGTGACAGCCAAGGTGTCTGCACCTTCCACGGCGGCAGCGGCCGTGCCCGGTGGGAGCTTAGGGAGATCGTGGGCTATGACCTGGGCAGCACCGCCTTCGACGATGATCCCACCACGCTCTGCCCGAACACATTCATGATCGACTTCTGGTAAGAGGATGCGCCGACATCAACTTGTGATGCGGACAAACCCACGGCGGCATGGTTCAGCTCCGCGTTCCAACCAGCTAGCGCGCCACAATCAAAAACCCGGCCATGCCGGGTTTTTTTTTGAGCAATACAAAAGGTACCGTAGAAATCGATAAGGTCAGACTCCATTGATCCCGCACGTCTATTGCCTCCCGGGGGAGTTCCATGCGATGGCGAAATTGCTTGATTCAGTATCAGTCTGAACCGGCGCGCGTATAATTGCCGCATGGGAGGGTATAAATACTTAAATAAATTCGTCAACTAATCCAATGTGGAGGTAGTTATTATGAAAAGCAATCAGATATTCCATGTGGGTGCGACCGTATTCTTGCTCGTGATGTTACAGGGTGCGCCGGCTTGGGCTGTGACGGGCATACAAATCGGGCCGAGCGGCAAGACGTATGCCTCCAACGGCGTGCAATGTGCGCTCCATCCGGTCAATGGCATGGCGCCAGTCGTACAAGCCGGACTATACAATCCGAAGCGGAATGCGAGCGCTGTCGTATCGCTTAACTCTACTCCGATTGCAACCGTTACTTTCTATAACCCCGATACCAGTGTCTGGCTCGCCAATAGTATCAACACGGTGGACGTGTCGCTTAACAAACGCACGACCGACAGCTATACGTTTGATGCCTCGCTGTCCTATCCCAACCAGCCCAACATATGCATCCCGGACACAAGCGGGAACATCAGAAGCGGCGACCTGGAATATGCGGCGAGCATGAAGTCATACGCAACGGTGACGCCTGGCTGTGCGTATAATCCGCTTACCGGAGGGGGGCAGCCGTATGTAAATCTGTTTACCAATGGCCCCTACCTGCTCAACGTTTCCGTCAATAACGTTCCATTGACACAATTAAATGGCAATACGCGTGACCACACTCCCGTTTTCCTGAGCGCGGGTTTGAATGTGATCTCGGCGGCGAATGCTACGGTGTCTACTGACTATTACGTTCGCGACGGTGGGAGCGGCACCTGCACGTTGCCATAAGCTACTGCTTGAGGCGTGGGCGCTATATGCGCCCACGCTGCCGGTAGTGAGCAAGCAACTCTTCAGTATTCAGCCAGTACACCTGTGAGCTAGTGGTCGAGTCACCGGGTTAGGTCTTGCATTAACGCATCGGCACTTGTCACACCTCTCTTGACCAAAGTGAAAAGGGGCCATTTGCCAATGGGGCATTGCGGGAGTTCGCATACAAGCCTTACGCCGGGGAATTGGCGGCGCATCAAATTTCCACGGTCATTTTGCTGGTTTTATTTACACTCTATTTCCGGTTTCTCATGTTGCGCTGGCAGATAACGTCGGGCAGGCAGGCCTGGCTGATTGGCGGCATGTGGTCGCTGCTCACGCTGGCGTTTGAATTCGGTTTCGGACATTTCGTCTTCGGCGAGCCATGGGAGAAATTATTCCATGAGTACAATTTGCTTGCGGGCCGGGTGTGGGTGTTTATTCCTGTGTGGACGCTTGTGGCGCCCTATATCTTGTTCCGGTTAATGCGATTAAAGCCCGGCAGGAGTTTGGAACCTGTGCCACGGCGATGATGCGCAGATTGTGGAAGATGTTTGGATTTTTGAGCGTGAACTGAGCAAGATCATGAAACTGGAAATGATTTCCAGGTACCCTGTCGAGAGCCAGCATCCAACGCCGCTCCTTTTTATACACGGAATGTTTCATGGGGCATGGTGTTGGGATGTGCATTTTCTCGATTACTTCTCTCACCACGGCTTCGCAGCGCATGCCGTCAATCTGCGCGGGCATGGCAACAGCGAGGGGCGGGGAAATCTGCGCTGGACTCGAATTGCTGATTACGTTGAAGATGTGGCGAATGCAGTCCGGCAACTTCCCCGTTCGTCCATTTTGATCGGCCATTCAATGGGTGGATTTATTATCCAGAAATATCTTGAGAATCACGACGCTCCCGGGGCCGTATTGCTGTCATCGCCGCCTCCTGCCGGGCTTCTGGCGACAACCCTCAGGATCGCCCGGCGGCGTCCGCTGATCTTCGCAAAAGTCAACCTGACGCTCAGCCTGCTACCGTTGGTCGCCACTCCCCAACTAGCGCGCGAAGCCTTCTTTTCGGCGGATTGCCCGAATGAAGAATTGCTGTCCTATTGGAAACAATTGCAGGATGAGTCTTATATGGCTTTACTGGACATGGTCGCGCTTGATCGGCTCGAACCCGCCAAGGTAAAGTCTCCTTTGCTCATCCTGGGTGCTGCCCGGGATAACATGCTCAAGCCCCGTGAAATCGAAGCAACGGCAAGGGCGTACAACACGCATGCTGAAATCATACCTGATGTGGCGCACAATAGTATGCTCGAGCAACGCTGGCAGAACGTAGCAGAGCGAATCTTGGCGTGGCTGAAAGAACAGGAGTTGTCGAATGATATTCAACTTCTTGGTGAAGGAGCAGGGAAAACAAGTGCTTGCTACAGCCATCCACCGGGAGGTGTTGATCAATAGCTCTTACGTTTCCCAAAACTGAAAAATACAAATCGAGAGAGTATAGAAAAAAGAAAACAATGTACGATTATTCAAATAAGAAATCATTGCTCCGCAACTTGCGACGGCACTATACATAGCTTGGGCAGTTGCGGAACCTGCCTGCAGAGTAAAACGCGCAAATAAGGAGGTCACAATGGTTAACGATATGAAAGACCGGCAGGAATTTGGAACCTCGGCGACGGCGATGATGCGACTGCGCCGCATCGCCTGGATTCTCATCCTCATCTCCGATGCGGGATTGCTTGCGTGGGGCGCGATGGCGGCTTTGGCGCCGGAACACCTGCTCGGACCAGGCGGTATGCCTATCCTTGCTGCCGGTTACGAGGGCTACTCCATGGGCTCGTGGTCGGAGCTCGCGAACGCGTCTCCGATGACCGCGCAATACATGGTCGTGCTTTTCCGAATGTACGGCGTCTATATCGTGGCCTTCGGGCTGATGGCGATCGCCATCACTTGCACCGCCTTCCGCCGCGGTGACAGTTGGGCATGGTGGGCGTTGCTGGTCGGCAACACGATCGCATATGTATCGGCCATGACGTACGACCTGACCGTGAACGCCATCGGACCGTTCGAGCTGACGGAATACCTCGGCCTCGCCCTCATCTACGGCGCTCTGGCAGTTACTGCTCCTTTCCTGAAAGTTAAAGGCACCAGAGTCTGAATCAAAGGGGCAGGGTCACCATGGAGTTGGCCGAACTTGGTTGGGACGGGTGGTTCGAGGGGCAGGCAGGCAAGCTGTGCGGTGCTGACCAGCGCATCGCCCGGATAACGGCAGTCGATCGCGGGCGCTATCTTGTTCGCGATGAACACGCGGAGGTGCCCGCCGAGCTGACGGGCAAGTTCCTTTATACCGCCGCATCCTCTGTTGATATGCCTTGCGTAGGCGATTGGGTGTGTGTGCAGTATCATGATGCGGATACGTTTGCGAGCATCCATGATGCGGTGCCCAGAAAGTCTTTCTTGCGGCGCAAATCTCCCGGCAAGAACATCGATTTCCAGATGATCGCGGCGAACATCGATGTGGCATTCATCGTTCAGTCGTGCCATTTTGATTTCAATTTGCGCAGGCTTGAGCGCTACCTGGTGATAGTCAAAGAGGGGCATATAGAGCCGGTGCTGCTGCTGACCAAGACGGATCTGGTCAGTGCGGATGAACTGGCGCGCATGGTCGCCAAGATCCGCGCGGCAGGCATCACGGCCAGGATCATCACGCTCAGCAACGAGACAGGAGAGGGCGTCGATCAGGTCAAGAAGATCGTGCTGCCGGGCAAGACTTATTGTCTGCTCGGTTCTTCGGGTGTCGGCAAGACGACGCTGATCAATCTGCTGCTCGGCAAGAACGAGCTGGAGACGCGGACTGTCAGCGGCACGGGCGAAGGCAGGCACACCACGACGCGCCGCCACCTTGTCGTGCTTGATAACGGCGGGCTGTTGATCGATATGCCGGGGATGCGCGAGCTGGGTATCCTGAGTGCCGGTGCAGGGATAGACGACAGCTTTGCCGATATCAAGGAGCTTGCATCAGTATGTCGTTTCGCCGATTGCAGCCATACCAACGAACCGGATTGCGCGATCCGCAAGGCGATCGAAAGTGGCGAGTTGAAGCCGGAGCATTACCGGAATTACCTGAAGCTCAAGACAGAGTCCGAATTCAACGAGATGTCCTATGTGGATAAACGGAAGAAGGACAGGGCGTTCGGGAAGATGGTCAAATCGGTGTTGAAGCACAAGGGTAAGTGAGACAGCCAGACGCATCGTGTCTCACCCGCGCAGCACGCACGTGAGCGTGAACCCATGCCAAAGGAGGTGAATCATGGCACGAAAAGTCTTGCTCGTCTGCGGCATCATGTCTTCGCTGCTTTACGCCGCCATGAACGTCTTTTTCCCGATGCTGTACGAGGACTACAGCTCCGTCTCGCAAACGGTCAGTGAGCTGGCCGTCATTAGCGGGCCGCTATGGGCTGGGCTGGGCGCGGCCTACTCGTTGTTTCTGTCCGCCTTCGGATGCGGAGTCTGGATGTCGGCTCGGCGAAACCGCCCCCTGCGCATCGCGGGTGGCTTGATGGTCGCCTACAGTGTCATCAGTTTCACTTGGCCCTTGGCACCGATGGACCCACGCGGGGCCGAATTAACGCTGACGGGAACCATGCACATCGTTCTGGCCATGGTGGCGGTTCTCTCCATGGCGCTCGCGATTGGTTTCGGGGCAGCGGCATTCGGCAAGCGGTCCCGCCTCTACTCCATCGCAACCCTGGTGATCCTCTTCGCGTTTGGCGTTTTGACCGGACTGGATGGCCCGCGGGTCGCAGCAAACCTGCCCACGCCGTGGGTCGGGGTGTGGGAGCGCATCAACATCGGCGTTTTCCTGCTCTGGGTCGTGGTGCTGGCCGTCGCGCTTTTGCGCGAGCTTGACCGGAAAGAGGAGCTCCGCCGATGAAAGCCTCACAACACATTCGTATTGAGGGGCATGTCAGCGCGGGCTTTGAAGCCGTGCGGGATGCGTTCGCCGAAAATTTCTCCCGGCGCGATGAACTGGGCGGCGCGTGTTGCGTGTACTGCAAGGGCGAGAAGGTCGTTGACCTGTGGGGCGGTGTGCGCAATAAGGCGACCGGCGAACCGTGGCAAGAAGACACCATGGTCCTCGTCTACTCGACCACCAAGGGCTTGGCGGCGATGACTCTGGCGGTCGCGCATTCGCGGGGCTGGCTCGACTATGAGCAGCGCGTCTCCAGCTATTGGCCGAAGTTTGCGCAGAACGGTAAGGAGACAATTACCATCCGTCAGCTTCTTGCTCACCAGGCGGGTCTGTTTGCCTTCGATGAGCAGGCGGACCGCAGCCTGATTGCCGACCCCGATCGCCTGGCGGACGTTCTGGCTCGCCAGAAACCGGCATGGGAGCCAGGCACGCGGCAGGCTTATCACGCGATCACGCTTGGCTATTACGAGAACGAGTTGCTGCGCCGGGTTGATCCACAGCATCGCAGCCTCGGACGATTCTTTCAGGATGAGATCGCCGTACCGCTGGGCCTCGACTTTTATATCCGCCTGCCTGCGGCTATCCCGAATTCCAGGCTAGCGACGCTGACAAGGCCAAGCATGCTCGAAATGCTGCGCGGGTTCGGGATCGGCTTTTTTCTCGTGGCGTTCAATCCGCACTCGAACATCACCCGGGCGCTCGCCGGTTCCATGTTTCCCCACGACGCGCAGCATATCTATGCCCGCAATTTCGAAATGCCCGCCGGCGGGGGCGTCGGCACGGCGCGCGCCATTGCCCATGCCTACAGCGTGTTCGCGAGCGGCGGACGGGAACTGCAGTTGCGTCCGGAGACATTGCAACTGCTCCGTGCACCGGCTATTCCCCCGGCGCATGGCTTTTATGATGAGTGCATGATGAGCGACGGCGTACATTTTTCGCTGGGCTTCATGAAGCACTGCCCGGTATGGTCGTTCGGCAACGAGGGCTCGTTCGGCATGCCAGGCACCGGCGGCTCACTCGGATTCGCCGATGCCAAGGCCGGCATCGGTTATGCCTATGTCACCAACCGGATCGGAACAGCGCTCACCGGGGACCCGCGCGACCTCGCGCTGCGCAATGCGCTGTACTCTGTCATTGCACCGGCATCACAGGTCGCGAGGTTCGGATGATGGCCCGACGGCGCGCGGGATCCGGATTAGGCAGTATCGCTGTTCTTTTTTGTGGAATGCTATCGGGTCGGATATTTGTATTGAACTGAAGCAACCAACGCTCTAGCCCATCTGGCCAGTCAAGCCTGACCCCACTTGCGGTTCCGGCGTTCGCCGCCCGCACCAAATAGAGCGTCTCATCAGGAGATTTCACCATGACCAAGCACAGCGAAGACATAGATGCGATCAAACAGCTCGCAGAAGATTGGCGCGCCGGATGGCTTGCCGGCGATGCCGACGCACTACTTGCCCTGTATGCAGATGATCCTGTGCTGATGCCATCGGGCCAGCCGGCGGTGTTTGGCAAGGATGCCATCCGCCCGCTTTATCAATCGGTGTTCAAGGAGTACGCTATCACGAGCCAGACCAGGCTGATGGAGGTTGAAGCATCCGGCGACCTGGGATACTTCTGGTGTACGTACGCGCTGACGGCGACACCGAAGGCCGGTGGGAGATCGCTTGAGGAAGAGGGGAAGTCGGTGTTCATCGTCAAGCGCGAGCATGGCGCCTGGAAGATAGCCCGTCTGATCGACAATGGCGACCACCCGCCGAAAGAAAGTTAAAGGAATAATCGATGAAAATCGATGGAAAATCGATGGGGTCAGTCTCCATTGATCCTGCAACCTCACCAATCGGATAATCGAAAGGAGCATAGACCATGTCCACAGGCACCATCCGGCTTCATCGCGTACTCCGTGCAAAACCGGAGCGCATCTATCGGGCGTTCCTGGACGCGGACGCGATGGCAAAGTGGCTGCCACCCTATGGTTTCACCTGCAAGGTTCACCACATGGATGCCAGGGTCGGCGGTACCTTCAGGATGTCGTTCACCAACTTCACGACCGGCAACGGCCACTCGTTCGGCGGCGAGTATCTCGAGCTCGTGCCCTCTCAAAAGATCAGTTATTCGGACAAGTTCGACGATTCAAACCTGCCCGGGGTAATGAAGACGACGGTGACCCTGACGCAGGTGTCATGCGGTACCGAGATCGCTATCGTGCAGGAAGGAGTGCCCGAGGTCATTCCGCCCGAGATGTGCTATCTCGGCTGGCAGGAATCGCTCGCGCAACTGGCGAACCTCGTCGAGCCGGAGATTCCGGGTTAGCATCGGGGACTTCAGGGTCAAGTCTTGCATTGCAACATTTTCAAATATCTCAGGAGCAGGCCACGTTTTTTTATTCGAACTCCAACGCTTGCCTTTTTGTCGGCATGCTGTAAACTAACTACCATTAGTTCACTCCGAGGTCGCCATGCTTACTGTCAATATCCACGATGCAAAGACCCAGCTTTCCAAGCTGGTCGAACTGGCCGCGCAAGGAGAGTCGTTCATCATCGCCAAGGCGGGCAAGCCGATGGTGAAGGTGGTCCCGTTGGGCAAGGCTGAGGTAGGTACGGCCACGCGCCTGGGCTTCATGGCGGGGGAGTTTACCGTGCCGGACGATTTCGATCAGATGGGTAGCGGCGAGATCGAAAGTCTGTTTGCGGGGCGCAAAGCTTGAACCTGTTGCTCGACACGCATTTGTTGCTGTGGGCGGCGGGCGAGCCGCAGCGGCTGCCGGCCAAGGCGCGCGCCTTGCTGCTGGCTCCCGCAAACCAACTCGTATTCAGCTCGGCCAGCCTGTGGGAGATCAACATCAAGAACGGGCTGGAACGTTCGGATTTCAATGTTGACCCGCGTCGCTTGTGGCGCATGCTGCTGGTCAACGGCTACCGCGAGTTGCCCGTCACCAGTGAACACGCTGTCGCTGTGAACGATCTTCCGCCTTTGCATAAGGACCCGTTCGACCGCATCCTCGTGGCGCAAGCTCGCGTGGAGGGACTGACGCTGCTGACGGCGGACAAAGCGGTGGCGAAATACGGCGACGGCGTACGGAAGATATAAGACTCAAAGTCAGTAGAGCAAAGGCTATGAGCAAGCGAGCCAAACAAAAATTGCGCAATATCCATCCCGGCGAAGTGCTGCGCAAGGAATTCCTGCTTCCGCTCGGCATCTCTCAATACCGGCTGGCAAAAGAAATCGGCGTAACCGAAGCGCGCATCTCGGCGATCTGCTCCGGCAAGCGCGCGATCACAGCGGATACGGCCTTGCGATTGGCCGCGTTCTTCGGCACGACGAGCGGTTTCTGGATGGGCTTGCAGGCGGACTACGATACCAAAGAAGCCGCAAAGGAATTGTCGGGCGAACTCGCACAGATACATCGCTTTGAGCCGATGGCAGCTTGAGTGCGCGAACACGGGGATGGTTCGGAATCAATGGGTCAGATGACCCCTTTAATTGATGTGCAACAGGAGGTGGATTATGGAACTCTTATCTTTACGGTGTCCCTGGTATGTGGCGGGGCCGTTAATCGGCCTGATCGTGGTCGGCATGATGTGGACGATCAATAAACCGCTGGGCGCGTTGGGCGGTTATGTGGACACTTACAATTGGTTGCGCCAGCCGAACGCCGGTCCGAGCTGGCGCGTGCTGTTTTTGATCGGCATCATTCTCGGTGGTTTGTTGTCAATACTGCTCGGCAGCAGAAGTTTTCAGCCGAGTTTGGCCTACGGTTCGTTCGATACCACGCTCGGCACGACTCTGACCGCAAAAGCGATTGCGTTATTCGCTGCCGGCACGTTCATCGGGTATGGCGCATGCTGGGGCGGGGGGTGCACCTCGGGTCACGGCATGTGCGGCACAGCACTTGGTTCGCCCGCGAGCCTTATCGCCACCATGACCTTCATGGGCTCGGCCATCATAACCGCCCATGTGCTCGCGATTTTTACAGGAGGCTGATATGCAACCCATCGCTTTGTTATTCGGCGCCGGCTTCGGTTTCATGCTGAGCTGGGCGCGGATCACTGATTATGACGTGATCCGAAACATGCTGTTATTCCATAAGCTCGACGTGTATTTCATGATGGGCGCAGCCATGGTCACGTCCGCTATCGGCGTGCGTTTGTTGCGTGCCGCTGGCCTGAAAGCGGTCTTCGGCGGGGAACTGATCAACTGGACGATCACCAAACCGGCACGCCATCACGTTTATGGGAGCTTGCTGTTCGGACTCGGCTGGGGTATCGCCGGCACCTGCCCGGGTCCGATTGCGGCCCAGCTCGGTCGCGGTCAATGGGCGGCGTTGTTTACTGTCGCAGGCGTGTTCACCGGCGTGGCGCTTTTCGGTTATTTGAAAGACCGGGCGAAGCACGCGGCAGCGATACCGCTGTCGAAGTCGGATGGGACCAGCGCAGGAATGTAAAATCAAAAATCAATGGAGGCATCTCAGGCTCGTAATAGTTTCAGGATGCCGCCGTGTGGAGTGATATAGGGACGGAGCTCAGATAAATTTCAACAATAAAGAATTCAAGAATTCAAGGGGCCAGGCGAAATAGTTTCGAGATGATGGATCCCTGATAATCAGGCTGTGCGCTTGCATCGTTGGCAAAACTGCAGTTCAGCAGTGGTGTTTGCAGAAGAAGACGAGGCTGCAGCTAATGGAGTCAGCATCGCAATCGTTTACCCAACCCAAAAAGCCTCGGGGTCGAATTGTTTTAGTGCGAGGCCCGCATGATTGAAAATGAGATCGATCCCGGAACCAGGTGCTCAGTGAGTAAGCAGATGAAGACCTATATCGCACTCTTCCGGGGTATCAATGTCGGCGGAAATAACCTGCTGCCGATGAAGGAACTGGTGGCCGTGCTGGAAAGCCTCGGTGTGCAAGGCATCAAGACTTACATCCAGAGCGGCAATGTGATTTTCCGGAGCAAGGCTGCCGACACCGCGCAACTCGCCAGGAAGATCGGCGCAGCGATCAAAAAGAGCCATAGCTTCGAGCCGCATGTGCTGTTGCTGGACTCCGTTAAGCTAAATAAAGTGATCAGGGAAAATCCTTACACCAAAGCCGAAGCTGTCCCCAACACCTTGCATGTGAATTTCCTTGCCGCGATCCCGCCAAGGCCCGATCTCAAGGCGCTGGAAAAGATCAGGGCGGAAAGCGAACAGTTCCATCTGGCGGGCGATGTGCTCTACCTGCACGCGCCGGATGGCATCGGCAAATCAAAACTGGCCGCCGGCGTGGAACGCCTGCTTGGCGTGACCATGACCAGCCGCAACTGGAACACCGTGCGCAAGCTGAAGGCGATGATAGTCGATGACTAGAAATTTGCAGGGAGCAAGGCCCGATACGGTTCCGGGATGCCGCATTATTGAAAATTACGGCAGTCGAATCCAGGCATCGAACCGGGCGTCATTAAGGCCCGAACGATTACCCGTCAAGCAGCAGTTTGAGATGATTGTTTCGGCAGGCGGCACGGTGTTACCGCCGGCTTGCATGCCGATCGCCTCAATGACATTTTTTTCGTTATCGCGCCAAGACATGCCCTTAAACTATAATGATTATGCGGCGACATTTCTGATTCGACGGCTGACGTGGAAAGGAGTACCTTGAAATGAGCAATACCGCAGACTATCAGCGAGTCCGCAACTCATCGGTGGGCGCAGAACTTCATGAGGACGAAGCCAAGACCCTGGCGGCGAAAATGGGCGTGCATCATTTGAAGGATGGCGAACTGCTCGTCAGCGAGGGCGGAGATGATCAGACCCTGTTCATACTCGTCTCCGGCAAGCTTGGCGTCATCAGCACTGTCACTGATGGCAAGGAGAAACTGGTTCACACCATGAAAGAGGGCGAATGCGCCGGAACCCGCGCATTTGTCGACCGGACGCCGCGCAAGGCAACCCTGCGCGCGATCGGCAATGCCACGGTCTACACGCTGACCCCGGATGCCTTTGAGTCATTGGTGGATGCCCACCCGCGCCTGGCTTACAAAGTGATGCGCGCTCTGTTCCGGAACACCCACGCCAATCTGATGCGGATGAACCAGGAAAGCCAGCAGCTTGCCAATTACATCCATAAGTCGGAGGGACGGTATTGAGTCGCGGGAATATAGTCTTAACGGTGTTAAATCATACGGGCCAGACTCGACATAGTTCCGGGATACCACGATGGAAATGAAGCAGCGAAATTCGGGCAGGTTGCGCGCCATAGGCTAAGATACGCACATTCATGCTCTTTGCAGATAATCATCAATGAAGTTGCCCTCCTCGCTCCGGAATAAATTCCATTTCAACATCAAGTTGCCCGCCAAGGCGGCGCGCATGGTCGCGCTGCTGCTTTTGCTGGGGCTATCCGGATATATTTACTATCTTGACGTTACCATCCGCGAAGCTTTCGAGGGCCGCAAGTTCGCCTTGCCTGCGCGTGTCTATGGCCGTGCGCTGGAGGTGTATCCGGGACTGAAGCTGACGCGCGAGCAATTCGTCGACGAGTTCAAATCCATCGGGTATCACGAGAACCCGCAGCCGGACGAGCCGGCGACCTACAAACTTACCCTGGATGGCATCGAGTTCACGACCCGCGAATTTGTGTTCGGGGATGGCCCGCAGCCTTTGCAGCATCTGCGCATCGAATTCGCCGACGGCAAGGTGTCGTTGCTGCAGGTGCGCGGCAGCAACGATGCCGATCTGCCTTTGTTGCGCATGGAGCCGCCCGTTATCGGCGGCATCTATCCCGGCCATAACGAGGACCGGGAGCTGGTGAGGATCGGCCAGGTTCCCAAGCTGCTGATAGCCGCGCTGATTGCGACCGAAGACCGGAAATTCCATACGCACTGGGGCATCGATCCGCGCGGTATTGCACGCGCGCTGTACAAGACCGTCACCGGGCAGCGCATCGAAGGCGGCAGCACGCTCACCCAGCAGCTCGTGAAGAATTTTTTCCTGACTTCGGAACGCACGCTGTCGCGCAAGGGCACCGAAGCGCTGATGGCGCTGCTGCTCGAGATGCACTACAGCAAGGATGAGATTCTCGAGACCTATCTCAATGAGATCTTTCTCGGGCAAGATGCCAGCCGCGCCATCCATGGCTTTGGCCTGGCCAGCTATTTCTATTTTGATCGTCCGCTCGACCGGCTGGAGCCGCAGCAGATCGCCACCCTGGTTGGGATGGTCAAAGGGCCGAGTGTGTATGACCCGCGCAAACATCCGGGACTGTCACTCAAGCGGCGCAACGTGGTGTTGCAGGTAATGGTGAGCCAGAATGTCATCACGCAGGCGCAATTCGTTGCGGCCCGCGAGAAACCGCTGGGCGTGGTGCAACGCGCGCCCGCAGGCACTTCGCCGTATCCGGCTTTCCTGCAGTTCGTGCACCGCCAACTGGAGCGAGACTATCGCGAAGAGGATCTGCGCAGCGAGGGCTTGCGCATCTTCACCACCCTCGATCCGTTCGTCCAGCACCAAGCCGAGAAGGCTCTGGCATCGCGCCTTGCGGGGATCGAAAAGTGGCGCCAGTTTGCCGCCAATACACTGGAGGGGGCGGTGGTGGTCAGCAGCACGCAGACCGGCGAGATACAGGCGATGGTGGGCGGGCGCGATGCGCGTTACGCCGGATACAACCGCGCCATCGATGCGCAGCGTCCGATCGGTTCGCTGGCCAAGCCCATCGTCTACTTGACCGCGCTTGAAGATCCGCAGCGCTATACGCTGACCACGCTGCTGGATGACAGTGCGCTGCTGTGGAGCCAGCCGGGCACCACCGACTGGAAGCCGCAGAACTACGATCACCAGTTCCACGGGCAGGTGCAGCTGCGCACCGCGCTGGCGCTTTCCTATAACGTCGCGACCGCGCGCCTCGGTATCGAGCTCGGTGTCGAGCATATCCTCGACAAGCTGCCGCTGTACGGTATCGAACAGCGCCCGCCGCCTTTCGCCTCGTCGCTGCTCGGCGCCTTTGGACTGTCCCCGGTCGAAGTGGCGCAACTCTACCAGACCTTTGCCGACGGCGGCTTTCGCACGCCCTTGCGCGCCATCCGCGCGATCGTCACGGCAGATGGCAAGCCGCTGCAGCGTTATCCGCTCAACGTCGAACCCGTCGCCCCGCCGGCGCCGGTCTATCTGTTGACGGCGGCCCTGCAGGGCGTGGTGCGCGAGGGCACTGCACAACCGCTGAGCAATTGGCTGCCTGCCGAAGTGAATGTGGCGGGCAAGACCGGCACCACGGACGATCTGCGCGACAGCTGGTTTGCCGGATACACCGGCGACCGCGTGGCGGTGGTGTGGGTCGGCCGCGATGACAACAAGACTTCCGGGTTGACCGGCTCCTCGGGGGCCATGACCGTCTGGGGCGAGATGATGAAGAACATCCAGCCCGAGCCGCTGGAACCGGTGATGCCGGAGGAGATCGAGATGGTCAATGTCGATCCTGTCAGCGGGCTGCGTTATGATGACGGATGCAAGGCAGGCGTGCTGCTGCCCTTCATCAAGGGTTCTGCGCCGGCAGAGACTTCGCCGTGCGGCTCTTCGTCAGCGGAAATTTCAGGCAAGGCCGGAACAAAGCCGGAGGCCAAGCAGGAAACAAAGAAGAAAAACTGGTTCCAGAGGTTATTCGATTGAAAAACAGATTCGCTTGGTTATATGTCTCAACATGGCTGCTGTTGCTTGCAGGATGTGCGGGCGTGGCGCCACCTGCTCCGCCCGGATCGCAGCAACCGGGTGAGGCTGCCGTCATCGAGCCGGTGCCGAAATCCGCCATGTCTGAGAACAAGGCTGTTGTCGCGTTGCTGGACCGCGCGCAGACCGACAATTCGTCCGGGCAGCGCGAAGCGGCAGGGGCCTCGCTGGAGCGCGCACTGCGCATCGAACCGCGCAATCCCTGGTTGTGGCTTGAACTTGCGCAAGTGCGCCTTGCCCAGGGACAGTATGCGCAGGCGATCACGCTGGCCCGCAAATCGAACAGTTTCGCCGGACATCAAAGTCGCGTGCAAGCCGGAAACTGGCAGGTAATCGGTCAGGCACGCGTCGCGCAGGGCGACTCGGCAGGCGCCGAGCAAGCGCTCAAACTTGCCGCAGAACTTGCGCAACAGGCAAAGTCAGAGGCGGAACGTGGTTCCGGATTCAACTTGCAATGACCGCCATATGGAAATGTAGCAGATCGATTCGGGCAGGCTGCGCATTGCGCATTGCGCATTTAAATTCTGGTATTTCATCATCTTTACCATTTGACCAAGGAGACTTGTATGGCAACAACTAATAAGGCAACACCCAAGAAGCCACTAGCCAAAAAGCCGGCAGCCAAGAAGCCGGTATCCAAGAAATCTGTTGCCAAGAAGACGGGTACCAGGAAGGCGGGTACCAGGATAATGTCAGCAGTCAAAAAGGCCGGAGCCGAGATAGAGTCGGCAGCAAAGAAGGCGGGCGCCAAGATAAAGCCGGTAGCCAGAAAGGCAGGAGCAAAGATTAAGTCAGCAGCGAAGAAGGCAGTAGCCGAGATAAAGCCGGTGGCCAAGAAAGCACGAGCCAAGGTAAAGGCATCTGCCAAGAAGGCTAAAGCCAGGATAAAGCCGGCAGCAAAGAAGGCGGGAGCCAAGTTAAAAGCGGCAGCCATGAAAGCGGAAGCCAAGATAGAGTCCGCAGCCAAGAAAGCGGGTGCCAGGATAAAGTCAGCAACCAAGAACTACTTTGCCAAGGAAATCATTGGGGAAAAACCACGGTTTCCCCCAAAATTAAATGAGCCGGACTCGAAATAGTTCCATGACACCACGATGGAAATGAAGAAGATCAATTCGGGCAAGCTGCGCGCCATCGGTTACGATGCGCGCGCCCGGATGCTGCAGGTCCAGCTCGATGACGGCAGCACGCTGCAGTACCTCGGCGTTGGCGAGGATACATGGCGCCAGCTCAGCAGCTCGGGCGCGGCCTGGAGTTTCTATCGCGACAACATCGAAGAGGAGTTCGCGGCTTCGCGCGTCTCCGGCAAAGCTCCCGCAACCGGTAACCCGCTCGACGAGTTATTCCGAAAACCTTAAGCCAGATTTGTTGAATGGGTATTTTTGGACAGACACGGCATCTTCATTTATCCTCGCTCGGCCAAGCCCTGTTAATTTTTTTTGATCCCATTATGGTGCAAGTTGCATTGCCCTTACCGGAGTGATTCAGGGTCATCAATTGCTGACCAGGGAAGGAAACACGCTTGCATGATGATTGATCGGTACATCACCCGGTTATTTCCGCCCAAGGACAGATTTGTCTTGCTGGCGGTTTGCCTGTGTTCCATCGTCCTTGTCACCTATCCCGTTTTCGACTTCGATCTTTATTGGCATCTTGCCAACGGGCGAGAGATGGTCAACTCAGGCCGGATCGTCAGCGAGGAAGTGTTTTCCTACACGCACCAGGGCGAAAAGTTCGCCAATCACGAGTGGCTGGGGCAGATCATTTTCTATCTGCTCTGGACCGCATTCGGTGCTTACGGCCTGCTGGGATTCAAGCTGCTGCTGGTCACGCTGATGGTCTGGTTGCTGTTCCGCACCCTGCGCGATGAAAACACCACGCTCGGCGCCGCAGCATTGCTGTGTGTGCTGGTCGTACTGGCCGGGATCAATCGTTATCACGAACGCCCCGAGCTGTTCTCCCTGTTCTACATGGCACTGCTCGGTTTCATCCTGTACGGATTCCGCGCCCGGAAGCTGCCGCGCCGCATGCTCTGGGCTATCCCGCTGATCATGGTAACGTGGGATTGGCTGCACGGCGCTATATATGGGCTGACCTTTATTACACTGTTCGTCGCCGGGGAGAATGCCAAACACCGGCTCCCGATGTTGCGCCGGCAACAATCCCTCTCCGTCCCGGACTTGAAGTACCTCAATCGCTGCTTTGCGCTGATCATGCTGGCCATGTTGATCAATCCGTTCGGGGTGCGCTCATACGGGATATTCGTCGACTACGTGGTTGGGCAGGGAAATTTCAACCAGGTCATCACTGAATACATGCCGGTTACCTGGAACGAGTTCAAGGTGTTCATCCTGATGTTCGCTTGGGCTGTGCTGTTGGTTTTGCGCAATTGGCGCCGCGTGGATCTCACATACCTGCTGTTGATGGTGGTGTTCGGTTTGACTGCGCTGCGCTTTAATCGCGCCACCAGCATCGCGGCTATCGTGCTGGCTCCGGTCATTGCCGGCTTGCTCAGGGTCGGAATCCACCAGGCGAAAAGTGCATTGGAGCGCAGATTGCATATCGCTACGCTGATCACGGCGGGTATGCTGATATTCATTCATGGCTATTCCGTCAAGTTCGGCGAGGAGGAAGCGCAACCTGATAGCGACATGTTCCATTACCTGAAAGTGTACGATCTGGCGTTCGGTTACCGCATGGACGAAAGTTTCTTTCCGGTCGGCGCAGTCAACTTCATCAAGGAACAGAAACTCGCGGGCCATTTGTACAACTCGGGCAATCTTGGCGGTTATCTCTCCTACCGCATCGCTCCCGAGCGCAAGATATTCCAGTACAACATTTCGGTATTCGGCGACCCGTTCTATTATGTGCGCCATCCGGACGAATTGGCGAAATGGGATATCGATTACGCCATCATCGATACCGAAAGCGAAGTGAGCGCGCTTTTCCCGGTACAGGACTGGGCAGCGGTATATCATGATGAAGCGGCTGTCCTGATGGTCAGGCGCACGCCGCAGAACGAAGCGTTGATCCGGGAGCATGAGGCGCATTACTTCAATCCGGCGTTTTCCAACGCCAGCCTGCTCGAGCGTGCCGAGGATCCGGCAATATTGCCGGCGCTGGCTGAGGAGATGGGCGACCACCTGGCTTATCGCGAGGATGATCGTATCGCCGCAGTATGGGCTGGAATATTGATGTCACATCCCGAATTGGGAAGCCGGCCGCATATACGCCAGTTGTTGCGGAAGGCCCTCAAATACAACCGTGTCGCCAAGCTGGCGGAACTGGCCGGGCACACCAGAACCCTGCTTGGCAGATGACCGGCAGTGTCACTTGAAACGAATCCGGGCGTGATTCACTCCCGAATGGTTACCCGCTAAGCAACAGATTTGAGATGATTGTTTACGGTAGGCGGAACCGTGTTGCCGCTGGCTTGCATATCGATCGCCTCGGGATGTGCCAGATAATGCTTTCTCACGCAATTGGCCAATGCCTGTTTGATAACGTCTTCTACAGGGCAAACCTCCTTGTCTGCCAGGCAATCGATCATCTTTTCCATCAGCAGATCCTGGGGCGCTTGCATCCTTTGTTTCCATGAGGCCAGCAAGGGCCGGTTAACGTGCGAAGGCAGCGAAGCCAGGATGCCGACGTCATTCTGGTTGTGAACCAGCAAGCCCGATGTGGTGCCTCGATCCAGCGTCAAGACCTGGAAGAAGTACAGCGTGTGATAGTCGAGCTGTTTTTTGAAATCGGCCTCTGTCGGTGAGGTACGCTTCTCGATTGCCGCAGACAAAATATCGCAGTAAGTATCGATTGCCGCTTCACCCACCGTTCTGGCCATTTTCAGGTCGGTGTCAAAATTGCCGCTGGAATAATTTTCCAGGTAGAAATGCGTGATACCACGATGGCGCCTTAGCGCGGGGATAAAGAAATACCGGTCGCCCTGCGCCGCCGCTTCGAGATACTGCTGCGGTGCGGCCAGCTTGAGTTTGTTGGCGAACTCGTTTTTGTCTGCGCTGTTTTCAATCGATGGGTTGAGGTCTGCCATGACGCGCCAGTAACCGCTGCCATTTTTCAATTCAGTCCAGCTGATATGGATGTGCACCGATGGCGCCAACGGATTCCTGGGATGGATGATCGTCGAGATGGCGGAAGCGGATGCCAGTTGTTTTGTATCATCATCGTCATATTGAACCTGGGAGGTATTGACCGATGCGCGATTGAATATCGTGTCGTCAGTCGCCATGAATCGAACGCCGCCGCCATGAGCACCCCCATCACGAAACCATTCAGTGGGCTCATAAGGTTTGCCGTTGCCATATTTCTTGCTGATTGCATTCAGCTTGGTCACAAAGCGTTGCTGCAGATCGCATACCAGCGTGTATGCCTGTGCTGCACGGGGAGATTTTGCCGGGATTCTTTTCATAATTTACCAATACCTTATCTATTTAATATGGCTTTTGAGCATCAATTTCATTCCTTTTGAAAATGTAGCACATTTTCTGAAAATAATTTCAATCGAAATCTGGCGGCAAGTTAATGCCCATGATTTTGATCAATTCAGGGGGTCAGGCCCGAAATGGTTTCAGGGTACCGCCATGGAAATGAAGAAAATCCATTCGGGCTGGTTGTGCGCCATTGGCTGCTATGCGCGCACCCGGATGCCGCAGGTCCGGCTCGACGGCTTATTCGGGAAACCCTGAGAAGTGATAGGCAGACTGGGGTTCGCAACACAGCGCACTCCAGCCTGCGACACTAACATCTGGTGCAGTGCGCTGCACATTTTGCACACGCGCGATCTTCGCCACACTGTGTCCGATACCTTGCTTTTCCCCGTGCAACCAGGCAGTGTCGTTTTCTCAGGGCAAACAGACGCGGGGAAGACTTCCGCCTTCCCCGATCTCAAACCTGAAAAGGCCGCATTTCCCTGTCACTTCATAGCATGAACATCATGCTGGATGAAACCCAGTGCCAAGTGATCAGCGTGAGGTACATCACTGCTGCCCAGCCCACCAATCCTGCCGACAGGATGGAACCAGACAACAGCATGGCGTGGCCTTTTTCCTCGACCTTGAGTATCGACGGCACACAGTAGTAGATCAGTACGCCGGAGATTATCATCGCCGCTGAGCCTGCCGTGAGGATGAGGATATAGCTGGGAATAAACAGGAACAGCGAAGCAAGCCATAACGGTGTCGGCACCACTACCGCCAGCTTGTACGCATCCTCGAACGCGGGCTTGATGTCCACCAGCTCGCTCAAGCGCTGGATGATGTATGCGATCAGGAAAGTCATCACCAGTTCGGTAACAAAGAAAATGACGCCGATGGCCTGCAGTTGCATCCCGTTCAGAATCGGCAATATAAAATCCCCGCCATACGCGATGCCGGAGTAATGAAGCATTACTGGCGGAAGCACAGACAGCGGTAGCGCGTAGAGCAAAAACAGCTTCAACACCGAGATATGACTGCGCGCCAACGTATCCCACCCCTCGTAATGAGGCATATGAGGCAAATGAAGTAGAGCCATGATAAACCTCCTTATCTAAAAGGATTCTGGAATTAAGTAGACAACAATAGTTTTCAAAAGTTACACACTACTCGGACAAGGGTTAAAAGGGTTGGTCTAGCTCAGGCAGACCACGGTTTCGACTGAATTGCGGATTTTGAAATTCGCAAGCAGTATGCCGCCTTAGCCGACATCTTGGCCGGCCCGAAAACTCAAGGTGCCGACGCCGAATTGCTTTGAGTGACGGGTAGAAGATGGGTGACTCTTTGTTTACATGCTATCCTTTTCATGCCCGCTAAAATTTCAACCGGTGCTTCACTTGTTGATGGAATTCGCCCAACCATACCGCACACAATAATCATGATTAGTAACACACATCGGCAGCATAACTACTTCCGATATGGCGGTGCAGTTGAGACTGGCGCAGGGGATCGAACTGGTTTCCTGCTTCGATGTGATGACCGACGCGCTTTTCAATCAATACCTTGCCAGGGGAGTGCCGGATCGAGCCGCCATGGTCATTACCCAAGCTGACCGTGACCGCCGATCCGCTCACCTGCGCTCCCGATGGCACTTTCACGACCTCGGCTACACTGCCTGTTTGGCAAACGCTGCAGTAGGCAGCAGAATAAAGCTCGGGTGGTGATAGCTACCGCAAGGAAAAAGGTACTAAAGAAGGATCAGCATCGAATTGTTGCCAGGACAGGCCGTGAAATGAATTATATTCGCCGTTAACAATCACAGGAAAAATCATATGAATCTCATAGAACTGTTTCGTCATCAGATCGATTTACAGGCGCTTCCTGCGGGACAGGTATTGTTCAGGGAAGGCGAGCGTGGTTATTTCATGTATGTCCTGATGTCCGGAACTGCCGAGATCATCGTCCGCAACAGAGTAATGGAAACTGCAGTGCCGGGCACTATCGTCGGCGAGATTGCGATAATCGATGACAGCGCTCGTTCGGCAACGGTCGTGGCCAAAAGCGATTGCCGGTTTTTGCCTATCGAGTACGAGCGCTTCAATTTTCTTGTTCAGAAAAAACCGGAATTTGCGCTGCATGTGATGCGAGTGCTGGCTGATCGCTTGCGCAGAACCGATGCGATCTTGTAATTGGAATTAGAGAGGTCAACTCAGCCTGAGTCCGATTTGTTCAATTATTTTTCCAGGGAGATGAACATGAACACTGATCCGATAGCGGCATTCAAAACCAAACAACGTGAAACCTGGACGCTGGGAAATTTCGGTGACATGGCCGTGTTCACGACACCCGTGGCCGGACATCTGGTGCGCTATGCCAGGGTGACGGGCGGCCAGGCGGTGCTGGATGTGGGAACGGGAACCGGCGTGGTTGCGATCACGGCGCGGAATATCGGCGCCAGGGTGACCGGGCTCGACCTGACTCCTGCGCTGCTCGCGCAAGCGCGGGAAAGCGCCACGCTGGCCGGTCATGACGATATTGCCTGGCATGAAGGAGATGCCGAGGCGCTGCCTTTTCCGGATGCTTGCTTCGATGTCGTGTTGAGCCAGTTCGGGCATATGTTCGCGCCACGGCCCGAGGTTGCGGTGAGCGAGATGCTGCGCGTACTGAAGCCCGGCGGTATCATCGCCTTTGCCACCTGGCCCGGCGAGCAGTTGATCGGCCGCATGTTCAGCTTGAACGCCCGATATGTCCCGCCACCGCAGGGTGTTGCATCGCCGGTACAGTGGGGCGATGTCTCTATCATTCGGCAACGGCTGGGAGACGGCGTGAAACGCCTGCACTCCGAACGGGGCATCATGGGTATCCCGTCGCTCAGCCCCCGGCATTTGCGCCTGTTCCTGGAAGCCAAGACGGGCCCTTTCATCCAGACTGTGAAAGCGTTGCAGCATGACAACGCAAGACTCGAATCGTGGCGGAATGAAATGGACGAGATGTTGAGCGAATATCTGCATGACAATGTCGTGCGTCATGAGTACCTGCTGACACGGGCGATCAAGGTCTGACAGCGACATCTGGCAAGAGCGCGGTAGGCTGGGGTGAGGCAGAAACCCCAGTTTGATGTAAATTTGAAATGCTGCTGGGGTTCGCAAGCTCGCACCAGCCTACGACTCTTTTTGAAGTGGTCCTTGAATAACATGCCATCCCATCTGGAAGACTTGCAACCGCGCTCGGCCTGGGCGCACTTCGCGGCGCTGCACTCGCTAACGTCGCAGATGCCGATTGACACTGCTGCATCCGTGCCACGATAATCCACCCATGATTACTTTTGCCACCATTCATCACGTCCGAATCTGCCGCTGCGCAAATCTGCGCAAGGTGTGGCCCCGCGCGCGATGTGGTCTGGAGAGTTAGAGCGTTTAAGCATTATTCGCTTCAGTAGTTTCCAAAAGGCCACAGCAATAGTCTGTGGCCTTTTTGATTGTGCCGTCCGTCCTGTTGCACCGGACTGAAACGGCGGTTGTAACTTTTATCGGAGAACAGGTATGTCGCTGCCTGCCGCGTTTGTTTCGGTCATCATTATCTGGTCCACCACGCCGCTTGCGATCAAGTGGAGTGCGCTGGGGGCCGGGCCCAGTTTCGGGGTTTTCGCGCGCATGATGATCAGCGTTTTATTGTGCGCGGCGCTGCTCGCGGTGTTCCGCATCCGCCTTCCGCTGCACCGCAAGGCGCTGCACAGCTACGTGGCGAGCGGTACCAGCATGTGGGGCACGATGGCGATGGCCTACTGGTCTTCGCTATATGTCAGTTCGGGCATGATCTCGGTGCTGTTTGGTTTGTCGCCGCTGATCACCAGTCTGGGAGCGATGGTGTGGCTGAAGGAAGAATCGGTCACGGCCAGCAAATTGATTGGCATGCTGCTGGGGCTGGCGGGGCTGGCGCTGGTGTTCAGGGGCGGGCTCGGCCTGGGCGAAGGCGCGGCGCTGGGGCTGGTCGCGCTGTTCCTGGCGGTGGTCAGCCAGGCGCTGGGATTGGTGTGGATCAAGAAAGTGGGCGATGACAGCCCGCCGCTTGCGACGACGTTCGGCTCGCTGGTGGTCGGGCTGCCGTTGTTCTTCGCGGCATGGTGGCTGACCGACGGACACTGGCCTGCCGCGCTGCCGGATCGCGCAGCGGCAGCAATCATTTATCTGGGCACGATCGGCTCGGTTCTGGGTTTCATGCTGTATTACTATATGATCAAGCACTGGGACACGGGGCGTGTCGCGCTGATCGCCCTGATCACGCCGGTGCTGGCGTTGCTGCTGGGGCATGCGTTGAACAACGAGGCGGTGTTGCCGCAAGTCTGGTTCGGCACGGCACTCATCCTGCTGGGTTTGGGCTTGCACAGCTGGGGCGCGCAATGGCTGGCTTATTTGTCCACGGCAAGAAAGCCGAAATATTGAAATGAACAGCCAATGGTGTCAGCATCACATTTATTCTGAACTGCAACAATTGATCTCACTCCCTTGAAGAATCTCCAGCCTTCCTCCGTCTGGTCACACTTCGCCACGCTGTGCGCAATACCGCGCCCCTCGTATCACGAGGCTGCGCTGCGCGAGCATCTGATCAAATGGGCGCAGGCGCGCGGCATCACTGCCAGCGTGGATGGCGCGGGCAACCTGATCCTGAAGAAGCTTGCCAGCCGCGGCTGCGAAGCACTGCCCGGCGTGATCATGCAGGGCCATCTCGACATGGTGTGCCAGGCCAATGCCGGGACGCAGCACGATTTCGAGCGCGATGCTATCAACGCTCAGGTGCGCGATGGCTGGGTGGTGGCGCCGGACACCACGCTGGGTGCGGACAACGGCATCGGCGTCGCGTTGGCACTCGCCGCGCTGGAAGAGCCCGGCCTAGTCCATCCTCCGCTGGAGGTGCTGCTGACCATCAACGAGGAATGCGGTATGGACGGCGCGCGCGGCCTCGCACCCGGCACCTTGCAGGGCAAGACGCTGATCAACCTCGACACCGAGGAGTGGGGGCATTTCTATCTGGGATGCGCGGGTGGCGTGGATGTCGAGGTGCGCCATGATTGCGCACCGGAAAATGTGCCGCAGGACTATGCGCTTGCGCGGTTTGATGTGTCCGGGCTGCGCGGCGGCCACTCCGGCATCGACATCCATCTCGGGCGCGGCAATGCGATCAAGCTGCTGGCCGAGGCAGTGCGCGATCTGTCTGCGCACACCGAGGTGCGCCTGATCGGAATGAACGGCGGCACTGCGCGCAATGCGATCCCGCGCGAGGCATACGCGATGTGCGCGCTGCCACTGGAAATGGCGTCGAGTATCGACGAATGGGTGCGGCATCGGCATGAGGCCTGGCGGGAGCGGTTCGCTGGGACGGATGCCGATGTGTCATTCACGTGCACACATGACGACGCGCCACCGGACACAGCCATTTCGCTGAAGGATCAAGAACGGTTGCTCGCTTTTCTCGATATCGCCGCAAACGGTGTCGCGCGCGTCAGCGACGACTTCCCCGGCGTGACCGACACTTCATCCAACCTTGGCGTGGTGGCGCTGGAACAGGGTGCATTCAAGGCGACGTTCAAGGTGCGTTCGCTGCACGATGCGCGCGCCGACGAATTGGCCGGCAAGCTGGTCGAACGCGCCGAGAGTTATAGCCTGCGTGCATGGAAGGACGGCGCGTATCCGGGTTGGACGCCGGACCCGTCATCGCCTTTGCTTGACCTGTGCCGGAAGGTTTACACAGAACAATTCGGCCAGCCCGCCGGATTGCAGGTGATCCACGCTGGGCTGGAATGCGGTCTGCTTGCCGCCAGCCATCCGCATCTGGACATGATCTCGTTCGGTCCCGACATCCGCGGCGCGCACACACCCGGCGAAAGTGTCGAGATCGGATCCGTTGCGCGCTGCTGGATCTTGCTCAAGGCGCTGTTGCAGGCTCTGGCCAAAGTATAGCAGGACATTGAATAGCCGCTGATGAGATAAACATCCATCTGACCGGCTTGGCAAACCAATCAGTGAAACAGTGATTGGGGACATTTCCCCAATCACCCGAATGATCCCGCAGAAACAGATGTCAGTTGATCGACTTTTCCATTTCGTTCGCCAGGCTCTTGTCGATCAGCATGATCTCGATGCGGCGGTTCTTCTGGCGTCCTTCTGCCGTGTCGTTTGGGGCAACGGGATCGTATTCGCCCCGCCCGGACGCGACCATGCGCTCAGGCGGTATGCCGACATCCTGCAGGAAGCGGACCACGTTGGTCGCCCGCGCAACCGACAGCTCCCAGTTGGAGGGGAACGTAGATTGCAGGGACTTGGCTACCGGCACGTTGTCGGTGTGGCCCACCACCCGGATGATCTTGTTCTCATATCCTTTCAATGCCTCGCCGACCTTTTTCAATACATCCTTGCCGCCCGGCTTCAGCTTTGCCCGGCCTGAGTCAAAGAATATCTGCTCCGCCAGATCCACTGCCAGCATGTTCTGGTACTGCCGCACCTGGAGCTGGCCCTGCTCCACTTCCTTCGACAAACCCTGCACCAGCGCATCGTATTGCTGCTGGCGCTGCTGGCTGGCTTCGAGCAAAGCAGCCTTTTGCTGCTCCAGGGTAGCGACTTGCTCATGTATCGCGGTGTTTTGCTGTTCCAGATCGGCGCTCCGCTGTTCCAGTTGGGATTTCTGTTGCGCCAGCTCGGCGCTCTGCAGTTCCAGTTTGTACTTCTGCTGAGCCAGTTCAGCCCTCTGCTGTTCCAGCTCTGCCTTCTGCTGCTGCAGCGTCTTGATTTCCTCATTCTTGCCTGCCTGCATCTTTTCGAACGTACCGCTGCTGACACAACCGCTCGTGAAGAATGCCGCCGCGAGTATTGCTGTACCGATGTGAATGTTGCTGTTCATGTTGATGTCCTCCCTTGTTATTGCAGCAGATTATCATGGAATGGCCCATGAAATTCCCGGTATTATTTGTTGATTCGGTTACTCAACCAAATGAAAAGATGAGATACTTAACCGGAGGATCGCATATGTGATTAACAGCTTTATGTGCACTTTATACATGTTACGCACTTGCATGCCTTAAATCGCGAATTGCCGGAAGCATCGACAAATGTATCATGGACTTCCCTCTTTCCAGCTTAAAGGAGAAAGCATGTCATACACTCTGATCAATATCTCGCAAGGTTTGGCCATCATGCTGTTCTATGCCGCGACCGCTTATGCCGGCGATAGCCCGGAAGATATCAAGAAACGCGTCGGTGCAGGCGACCCGGTCACAGGCAAGGAAAAATCCGCATTGTGTCAGGGCTGCCACGGTGAAGACGGCAACAGTGCCGCACCAAATTTCCCCAAGCTGGCCGGGCAATATGCCGCTTATATCCAGAAACAAATTCATGATTTCCAGTCGGGCTCCCGCAAAGACCCGGTGATGAGCGGCATGGCAGCAACCGTGACCGATAAGCAGGACTTGCTCGACATTTCAGCGTATTTTGCAAGCCAGAAGCAAATGCATGGTGACGCCCCGGTAAACAGCCCGGAAGGCAAGATTTTGTTCACGGTCGGCAATGGCTGCGTAAACTGCCATGGGGAAAGTGGCAAAGGCGCGGGCCCCGGGAATCCACACGCCCCGGTGATCGGCGGCCAGCACAAGGATTACCTGATCAAGCAGCTCCAGGATTTCCGGAGCGGCGCCCGCAGAAACGAACCGAGCGGAATGATGGCCCTGATTGCCAGTTCTATGACCGACGAAGAAATTGAAATGGTGACGAATTATGTTTCGGGAATGTAACGCGACAAGGCCTGGCACCGTCCATCGGGTGGCTGACTACCGAACAATTTTGCGGAACTTCCGCTGATTGGCCGCGATTTCCGATTGCCGAAATTAATCAGGCTGAGCTTGCCGGGCTTGTTTCCTTTTAATGCATCTTCTTGCCGGCAATTCGAAGGAGAATACCCATGCACCCGCTAAAAAATCACATCCTCGCCGTTTTGAGTCTGGCAGTTTGCGCTGCCCCGGCCAGCGCCGCCGACATCCAGATCAAGTTGACCGATAAATCCGCAACCGAGGGCATGCTTGTTTTCGAGCCCGGTTTCGTCAAGGCTGACGTCGACGACACGCTGGTATTCACCAATATAAGTCCCGGACATAACAGCCACAGCCTGCTTGTTCCCCCGGGTGCCCAGCCTTGGCAAAGCCCATTCGACAAGGAATTCCGGGTGAAGCTGGAAAAAGAAGGCATATATCTTTATGGTTGCGATGCCCACAAGAGAATGGGCATGGTCGGCGTCGTGCAGGTCGGCAGAGCCGTCAACATGGATGAGGCCAGGCAAAAAGCATCCGAAGAGAGTTCTGCCATGTTGATGAACAAGGACCGCTTTGCCAAGGCGCTCGACAAAGTGCAATGAGTATGCCGAGCGGTAATATTGATTGAAAAGATTTCCAGGCGTATGCTGAACACTTTAAGAGAATGTTCAGGTCCACGTGCGGCCAAATGATCAAAATCGGCTTTTGGCCTGCTAGGGCAATCCAATTCCGGACCCCGGCCGGAATTGTGCCATTCGTTCGAGGAACATTACAAAGTGCACATACATGGCAACATCTGTACATTCGAGGACAGGGATTGCAAAGGCATCGGCCCTTGATGAGATTCCGGGGATGAACCGGTGGAATCAGCGTCGATTCGGCCCATCGCGCTATTTTTATGTCCCGCGCGGCATGTCGAGATCTGTTTAGGTTACGTTTAACCCTGATTACCATGAAAAATATGGCAGGTCGGGGGAACTTATGGATAAACTTGATTTCTGAGGTGGGTTTGGTCTTTGCATTTGGGGTACGTTTTTGCGGGGATTGACAAACTTGAGCAATTGGCAATTCCGTTAGCAATTATTATTAACAATTTTATCGAGGAGATATTTAAATGAAAAAACAAGGCGCCGTAGTTGCAATTGCAGGACTTCTGTCACTATTTTCACTGGTTGCATTCGCTGACGCATCGTCCTCTGAACGCGATTTCGAAAAGGCGATACAACAAAATATCGAGCAAAAGAATGCAATAGATGCAAACAAATACAACCAATTGGCAGCTCTTGCCGGCGATAAAAGTGATGAACTCGCCGCAAAGAAGGACGCAACTGTCAAAACTTATAATGATTGGCGTGAGTTAAAATCCGCTGCGGAAGCTTCCAATTCCGACACCGCGATAGCCAAGGCGATTGAAGCAGGCGAGAAACATGCTCAAGCCAACAAGGAATTTGTTGAGCTGCAGAAGAGCATCTTGTTAAAATCGTCTGACAGCGTAACCGTGGTCGAGGCAATCAACGCGCTTAATGCCACAGTACCGACGGCTGCCGGACGCTAATTGTTATAGCATCTTGATTTGGAATATGTAGAACGGGGGCCTTTGCCCCCGTTCTTCTTTGTGACGATTGTCGCATTTTTATGGAAGAAGTCATAAGGCGATAATGAGTTTCAATAAAAACCTCATATACCACCAGGCGAATGGCGCCTGAATTTATCCAGGGTGCCTGGGCATGTTCCGCAGCAGATGTCCGATCAGACCAACTCTTCCATTCCTCCGGCCGCATAACCCTGGTAGCCGATTACCCCCAGGTCGCTCAGCATTTCAAGCGTCTCGACATCCTCGACACCGAGCGCAATCACACGGATATCCAAAGATCGGGCAATGTTCACCACAGATGAAATGAAAAATTGATGCGCTTGTTGTCTGCGAAGGTCACGAACGTATGTCGGGCTCAACTTCAAGTAGGTTGGTTTCAGATGCTGCAAGTACTCAAAAGCGCTGTGATGCAGGCCGAAATTATCAACCGCGAATTTTGCACCCAACTCGCGGATTTTGGTCACGAAACCCTCCACCGCAGCCATGTCCTGCACTAACCCGAACTCGGTGAATTCAAACACCAGCCGCCGCGGCAAATTTGGATCAGCCCGCATCGCGCCGTAGAGCCAGTGCAGCAATTTCTCATCGTGTATGGAATAAACAGAAAGATTGATGGCTACTCGTTCCTCGGTGATCACCCCACTCGCCATTCTTCCGAACAGTTTTTTCAGGATGGCCAAATCTACTTGCGGCGTGAGGCGATGCCGGTTCGCCATCGGGATGAACTGTTCAGCCGGAACCAGTTCGCCGCTCTCCTGCTTCAACCGCCCGACAATCTCGATCTGAATTTGATCCCGCTTGCGGATATTCATCACCGGTTGTGCCAATAGCGTGATACGCTGTGACGCGATTGCCTCCAGGATCAGATGCTTCCAATATTGCGAACCTTTGCTTTGATCATCCTCTGTCAGATCCTGCAATATGCAGAGCCGGTCCCCATTCGAAATGGATAGCAGCATCGCCATGTCACACTGCGCCAGCAAGGAATGCAACGTGGCCGCCTGTCCGGAAAAATAGACTGCACCACAACCATAATTCATTGGGATATCGTTCTGTAGCGCATCAACAACAGAGCCGACGGATTTCGTCAGAGCCTCCCCTAGTTGCATAAATTCATCATGCGAGAGATTGGCCGCCACCACGACAAAAGTCGCTCCATTGACCCGGGATCGCATCATGTCCCTTTCTTGCCATACGGACTGCAAGGCAACCGATATGTCCTTCAGCAATTCATCGCCTTGCTCGAAACCATGTCGCATGTTGAAACCATGAAAATCGTCGATCTGCAGCATGAACATCGCCCCCGAACCTAGATTCTTGCTGTCTTTGAGCAGTGACTCGACATACCCCTCTAAACTCCGCCTATTCTTGAGCCCGGTCAATGCATCCCTGGTGGACTCATCGCGAAAACGCATCGCCTGATGCACTTCATGCTCGATGATATTGTGCAACTTGTTGGACATTGAGTTGATAGCGTTCACCACGTTTTGCAATTCACGCGTGCGTGGGATTGAGCTGATCTGCTTGAAGTCGCGTGCACTGATAGCATTTGCCACGTTTTCGATGGCGCGCAACGGTTTGAGTATTCGTGTAAGAAAACTGTACAGGGCCAGCAAGGCCAGCCAATACAAAAGTGTCAGCCCCAGCGTGACTTCCAGAAATGTCTGCCATAACTGTTTGTAGGCAAAGTTCGGATGGCTGGACACCACTACTCGCCCCAATTGGCTCCAGCCTTTGCTGATTAGCGATTCCGCCGAGGGCATTTCCAGCGGCAGCACTTTTGCAAGCCACTGCGGCACCTCACCGGGCACGGGCGGCAAAGTTTTCAGCACCACAGTTTGGCCTTGGGTGTCCAGCACTCGTATCGACTGGTAATAACCGCGGTCGAAGAGCGCGTTGACCGTTACCTCCGCACGCACCATATCGTTCTCGGCCATCGCTGCCGGCAGCACCAAACCCAACGAAGTTGCGGCATCCTGTGCATGCGAAGCTAGTTGCTCCTGCAGGTATTTGTGAGCATTGCGGATATAGATGGCCTCAGTCGCGCCAAGTATCACCGTAAACGCGAACGTCGTACCCCAGAATAATTGTTTGAATAAAGTCATGGCGGGCTATTCCTGCGGCTACATTCGCCGCTCCTTTTCCATTCTGGCCAGCAGTTCGCTCCATAGACGTATCTGGCCGGATTTCCCCTTGAAAGACGCTGTGGTCGTCCACAAATCGTCATCGTTGAAACTATACACTGGCACCAGATCGTCCCGCTCGGATGCGGGAACGAGCTTTTCAGTCAGGTTGTCGAGAATGTATGGATCGGCATCCGGAGCGGGGTAATAGGCCAGCACCATATGCGCCTCATTGATCTTCAATGAACGCACATATGTGATACGCAGACTTTCCGGCGGCACTCCCAGCTCTTTAAGGCTGAAATACTTGGCGATCGCGTAATCCTCGCAGTCGGCGCCATTCGAAGCAAGCGTCTCGATCGGTGTCGCCCAATAGTCGGTTATTCCCCAGTGCTTTTGATCACTGTAATAAGGGAGTTTGTTCCAGAAGCGATTGAAAAGTTGCAAATCGTCCCTGCTCAACACCGCTTGCGCGCTGGGTCGGTTGGCCAGTCCTTCCAGTTCCGTGCTGCGCCAGGCTTGCAGCCGCTCCACGGCTCCCTCGCCCCATTTTTCTGCGACGTAACGCAATATATATGGACTCCCCCGTTTTGCAAGAAAGATGGTTTTCTGGTTTGAGAATCTGATTGCAGCAATATATCCGGCCTACTGTTGAGCTTGTCAGCTCTGGCCCTGATGACATTCGCGCACGGGTTCCT